>NZ_JAJAGH010000029.1:0-2984 GCF_020734085.1 Hominibacterium faecale | reverse complement strand
AGGAGGAAGACAAATGGAATTCAGTTATTCAAGAGAACAAGAGATGGTAAAAAAGATGCTGAAGGAGTTCGCAGAGACGGAGATCGCACCGATCAGCGAAGAAATCGACGCGGAAGCCAAATACCCCTATGAAACGGTGGCAAAACTGGGGGAGCTGGGGATCATGGGCATGCCCTTTCCGGAGGAATACGGAGGAGCGGGGTCGGACTACCTGACCTACATCATGGCGGTGGAGGAGATCTCCAAGGTGGACGCCTCCCACGGCGTCATCGTGCAGACCCACAACGCCCTGTGCTGCTGGCCCATCTTTACGTATGGGACCGAAGAGCAGAAGCAGAACTACCTGCCCAAGCTGCTTTCCGGGGAGCACCTGGGGGCCTTCGGCCTGACCGAGCCCAACGCGGGAACCGACGCGGCTATGCAGCAGACCACGGCTAAGGACAAGGGGGACCACTGGCTCTTAAACGGAAGCAAGATCTTCATTTCGGGAGGCGGGATCGCCGACGTCTACGTGGTGATGGCGATGACGGACAAGAGCAAAGGCAACAAGGGAATCAGCGCCTTCATCGTGGAAAAAGGAATGCCGGGCTTTTCCCGGGGGAAGAAGGAAAACAAGATGGGCATCCGCGGGAGCATCGCGGCGGAGCTGGTGTTCGAGGACTGCATCGTGCCCAAGGAAAACCTGCTGGGGCAGCTGGGCAAAGGCTTCAAGGTGGCCATGAGCTCGCTGGACGTGGGCCGGCTGGGGATCGCGGCCCAGGCGCTGGGCATTGCCCAGGGCGCCTTCGACCAGACGGTCGAATACATGAAGCAGCGAAAGCAGTTCGGACGGAGTCTGGACCGGTTCCAGGCGCTGGCCTTTGAGATGGCGGACATGAAGACGCGGATCGACGGAAGCCGGTTCCTGCTCTACAACGCGGCCAACCGGAGAGACCGGGGGCTTTCCAGCACGGTCGAAGCAGCGCAGGCCAAGCTGTCCTGTTCGGAGACGGCCTCCTATGTGGTGGACAAAGCGGTCCAGTTCCACGGAGGCTACGGGTACATCAAGGACTACCCGGTGGAACGGATGTACCGGGACCAGAAGATCACAGAGATTTATGAAGGCACGTCGGAAGTCATGAAGATGGTGATTTCCGGAGACATCTTTAAATAGGGAGGACAAAGGAACATGAGAATCATCGTATGCGTAAAACAAGTACCCAACACCAACCAGATCAGGATCAACCCGGAGACGGGGACGCTGATTCGGGACGGGGTGCCGAGCATTTTGAACCACGACGACGCCAATGCCCTGGAACAGGCGCTGGCCATCAAGGACGCGAATCCGGGAACGGAGGTCATCGCCCTGACCATGGGGCCGCCCCAGGCCAAGGAGATGCTGCAGGAATGTCTGGCCATGGGAGCGGATGATGCGATCCTGCTGTCGGACCGGGCCCTGGGAGGCTCAGACACCTGGGCCACCTCTAACGCCCTGGCGGCGGGCATCAAAAAGATCGGGGACTACGATCTGATCTTCGCCGGCAGACAGGCCATCGACGGGGACACGGCCCAGGTGGGGCCCCAGATCGCCGAAAAGCTGGGGCTGCCCCAGGTGACCTATGTGAAGGAATTCCAGCTGGAGGAAGAAGCGGTCATCGTCAAGCGGGCCCTGGAGGACGGCTATGAGAAGCTGAAGCTAAGGCTGCCCTGCGTGCTGACGGCCATCAAGGAACTGAACACTCCAAGATACATGTCCGTTCCGGGCATCCGGAAGGCGGCCAAGACCCAGGTCAAGGTCTGGAGCGCCCAGGACATCGGAGTGGACCAGAGCGTGGTGGGGCTGAAGGCCTCCCCGACCAACGTGTTCCGTTCCTTCACGCCCAAGCCCAAAGGAGCCGGCATGGCCGTGGACGGGGACACGCCCAGGGAGCTGGCGGAGAACCTGCTTACGGAACTGAGAAAGAAACACATCATATAGGGAGGAAGGAAACGATGACAAAGTTTAGCGAATACAAGGACGTGTGGGTATACACCGAGCAGAGGGGCGGCAAGCTGATGAACGTGGCCCTGGAGCTGCTGGGAGAAGGGCGCAGGCTGTCGCGGGAGATCAGCGGGGACGCCAAAGTGTGCGCGGTGCTGGTGGGCCATGAAACGGACCACCTGGCAGACGAGCTGACCGCCTATGGAGCGGACCTTATCTACCAGATCGACGATCCGCTGCTGGCCCATTACACCACCGACGGATACGCCAAGGTGATCACCCAGGCCATTGAGGAGCGCAAGCCGGAGATCGTGCTCTTTGGAGCCACCCACATCGGACGGGATCTGGCGCCGCGGATCGCGGCCAGACTGGATACCGGCCTCACCGCCGACTGCACCAGACTGGACATCGACACCGGCGACTACATGGAATATCTGGAGAAGAACACCACCGCCAGCCTGGCGGGCCTTAGCGCAGAGGATGGGGACAAAGGCCTCAAGCAGACCCGTCCGGCCTTCGGGGGCAACCTGATGGCCACCATCGTCACCCCCAGAACCCGGCCGCAGATGGCCACGGTCCGCCCGGGGGTCATGGAGAAGCTGGAGAAGGACCTGAGCCTGAAGAGCGAAGTGGTGCGGATACAGCCCCAGCTGAGCAAAGCGGACATACAGGTGGAGATCCTGGACGTGGTCAAGGAGGCCAAGGAGCTGGTATCCCTGACCGACGCCAAGATCATCTGCTCTGGGGGACGAGGCCTGGGGGATGCCTCCGGGTTTGAATTAATCGAAGCCTTTGCTAAGAAGGTCGGCGGCGTGGTGGGCGCCTCTCGTGCAGCCGTAGATTCCGGATGGATCGATCAGTCGCATCAGGTTGGACAGACGGGCACCACCGTAAAGCCGAACATCTATTTTGCCTGCGGGATATCGGGGGCCATCCAGCATCTGGCCGGGATGCAGACCTCGGATATCATCGTGGCCATCAATAAGGATCCGGAAGCGCCGATGATGCAGCTGGCCGACTACGC
>NZ_JAJAGH010000028.1:0-3197 GCF_020734085.1 Hominibacterium faecale | reverse complement strand
TTGTACCTTCAAAACTGAATAATGTCAAGTGTCTTTCTTCCTTTACACGCTTCTTCCTTGAAACCATTGGTCAAGCGTTCGACCGATTAGTACCTCTCAGCTTCATACATTGCTGCACTTTCACCTGAGGCCTATCTACGTGGTAGTCTTCCACGGGTCTTATCATTTCCATGAAGGAGATCTTTTCTTGTGGGGGGCTTCGCACTTAGATGCTTTCAGCGCTTATCCCGTCCATACTTAGCTACCCAGCTATGCTCTTGGCAGAACAACTGGTGCACCAGAGGTATGTCCATCCCGGTCCTCTCGTACTAAGGACAGCTCCACTCAAATCTCCAACGCCCACAGCGGATAGGGACCGAACTGTCTCACGACGTTCTGAACCCAGCTCGCGTACCTCTTTAATGGGCGAACAGCCCAACCCTTGGGACCTACTTCAGCCCCAGGATGAGACGAGCCGACATCGAGGTGCCAAACACCCCCGTCGATGTGGACTCTTGGGGGGTATCAGCCTGTTATCCCCGGGGTAGCTTTTATCCGTTGAGCGATGGCCCTTCCACTCGGTACCACCGGATCACTAAGCCCGACTTTCGTCCCTGCTCGACCTGTTTGTCTCGCAGTCAAGCTCCCTTCTGCCTTTACACTCTTCGTGCGATTTCCGTCCGCACTGAGGGAACCTTTGGGCGCCTCCGTTACTCTTTAGGAGGCGACCGCCCCAGTCAAACTGCCCGCCAGACACTGTCCCAACGCCGGTTCACGGCGCATGGTTAGAATTCCAACATTACAAGGGTGGTATCCCAACGGTGACTCCACTAAAGCTGGCGCCCTAGCTTCGCAGTCTCCCACCTATCCTGTACGTGCAATGCCGAAACTCAATATCAAGCTGCAGTAAAGCTCCACGGGGTCTTTCCGTCCTGCTGCGGGTAACCGGCATCTTTACCGGTACTACAATTTCACCGAGTCTATTGTTGAGACAGTGCCCAGATCGTTACGCCTTTCGTGCGGGTCAGAACTTACCTGACAAGGAATTTCGCTACCTTAGGACCGTTATAGTTACGGCCGCCGTTTACTGGGGCTTAAGTTCATGCCTTCGCCTAAGCTAAGCAGTCCCCTTAACCTTCCAGCACCGGGCAGGCGTCAGCCCCTATACTTCAGCTTTCGCTTTCGCAGAGACCTGTGTTTTTGGTAAACAGTCGCCTGGGCCTTTTCACTGCGGCCTGCTTGCGCAGGCACCCCTTCTCCCGAAGTTACGGGGTCATTTTGCCGAGTTCCTTAACAATAGTTCTCTCGCTCGCCTTAGGATTCTCTCCTCATCTACCTGTGTCGGTTTGCGGTACGGGCACCTACGGTCTCGCTAGCGGCTTTTCTTGACAGCTTGAAATCAGCAGCTTCCGGTACTAATCTTCCCTCCGCGTAACGCCTCAGAATTGCCACAGGGGATTTGCCTCCCGTGACTCCCTTGACGCTTGCACACGCTCTACCAACGGCGCGCTCTGCTTATCCTTCTGTGTCCCCACTTCGCTCAAATGACTTTCGGTGGTACTGGAATCTCTACCAGTTGTCCATCGCCTACGTCTTTCGACCTCGGCTTAGGTCCCGACTTACCCTGAGTGGACGAACCTTCCTCAGGAAACCTTAGATTTTCGGCGGGCAGGATTCTCACCTGCCTCTCGCTACTCATGCCAACATTCTCTCTCGTATACCGTCCAGCAATCCTTCCAGATCACCTTCTGCCTGTATACGATGCTCCTCTACCATACCTAATAGGTATCCTAAGCTTCGGTAGTAAGTTTTAGCCCCGTTTATCTTCGGCGCAGAGCCACTCGACTAGTGAGCTGTTACGCACTCTTTAAATGAGTGGCTGCTTCTAAGCCAACATCCTAGCTGTTTATGCAGCTCCACATCCTTTTCCACTTAACTTACATTTTGGGACCTTAGCTGTAGGTCTGGGCTGTTTCCCTTTCGACCACGAAACTTATCTCACGTAGTCTGACTCCGGGGTATGATCGCACGGCATTCGGAGTTTGATAGTTTTCGGTAACCGGTGAAGGCCCCTAGAACATTCAGTGCTCTACCTCCGTGTATCTTTCCCCCAGGCTAGCCCTAAAGCTATTTCGAGGAGAACCAGCTATCTCCGAGTTCGATTGGAATTTCACCGCTATCCACACGTCATCCCAACACTTTTCAACGTATATGGGTTCGGTCCTCCACGAGATTTTACTCTCGCTTCAACCTGCACATGGATAGGTCACCCGGTTTCGGGTCTACAGCATGTAACTTTCGCCCTCTTAAGACTCGCTTTCGCTTCGGCTCCAATGCTCCAGCATCTTAACCTCGCTACATACCATAACTCGTTGGCCCGTTCTACAAAAAGTACAAGGTCACTTGCGCTCCCTTTGCTTGTAAGCATAAGGTTTCAGGTTCTCTTTCACTCCCCTCCCGGGGTTCTTTTCACCTTTCCCTCACGGTACTGTTCGCTATCGGTCACTGGGTAGTATTTAGCCTTGGGGGGTGGGCCCCCCTGCTTCAAACCGGGTTTCACGTGTCCGGTCCTACTCTGGTGCCACTCCTGCATAAACTCCATTTCGCCTACGGGGATTTCACCCTCTTCGTCCCTGCTTTCCAGCAGCTTCGGCTATGAATTTCATGTCCTTTGAGTGGTCCGCAACCCCGAAAACTAAAGTTCTCGGTTTGGGCTCTTTCCCGTTCGCTCGCCGCTACTAGGAAAATCGATGTTTCTTTCTCTTCCTAAGGGTACTTAGATGTTTCAGTTCCCCTCGTTGCCTTCTCCGTACCTATGTATTCAGTACGGGATACCGCCCCATTACGAGCGGTGGGTTCCCCCATTCGGATATCTACGGATTGTCGGATATTTGCTCCTGCCCGTAGCTTTTCGCAGCTTGTCACGTCCTTCTTCGGCTCCCAGTGCCAAGGCATCCGCCTTATGCTCTTATTCGCTTGACCTATTGGTCTGCCTGATCTAGCGTGATCAGGTCTTTTACTGTTAATTCACTCTGTGAATCAGCTTTTTTCTGGTTTCTCGGTTGAAATCGCAGTATTACCCTAATCGCAGTCTTTTCAAAAAGACTTTGTCTTAGTTGCATACTTTTTTCTATTTACCGTTTGGTAAATAGCTCGATTTCGTTTTCGTTGTAAATTTGTTTTTACACTTCTTTACATTATTCAGTTTTCAAGGTACA
>NZ_JAJAGH010000027.1:0-1783 GCF_020734085.1 Hominibacterium faecale | reverse complement strand
TGTAAACTCATAGTGCAGAAACGTTCGTCTCCTTAGAAAGGAGGTGATCCAGCCGCACCTTCCGATACGGCTACCTTGTTACGACTTCACCCCAGTCATTGATTTCGCCTTAGGCAGCCTATTTACTAGCCGACTTCGGGCGCCCCCAACTTCCATGGTGTGACGGGCGGTGTGTACAAGACCCGGGAACGCATTCACCGCAGCATTCTGATCTGCGATTACTAGCAACTCCGACTTCATGCAGGCGAGTTGCAGCCTGCAATCCGAACTGGGATCGGTTTTTGAGATTTGCTCCACCTTGCGGTCTCGCTTCTCTTTGTACCGACCATTGTAGCACGTGTGTAGCCCAGGACATAAGGGGCATGATGATTTGACGTCATCCCCACCTTCCTCCGTGTTATCCACGGCAGTCTCATTAGAGTTCTCATCTTACTGTTAGCAACTAATGACAAGGGTTGCGCTCGTTGCGGGACTTAACCCAACATCTCACGACACGAGCTGACGACAACCATGCACCACCTGTCTCCCCCGTCCGTAGAAAGGTCCGATTAAGGACCGGTCGGAGGGATGTCAAGCCCTGGTAAGGTTCTTCGCGTTGCTTCGAATTAAACCACATGCTCCGCTGCTTGTGCGGGTCCCCGTCAATTCCTTTGAGTTTTACACTTGCGTGCGTACTCCCCAGGCGGAGCACTTAATGCGTTAACTCCGGCACCGAACTCTTGCGAGCCCGACACCTAGTGCTCATCGTTTACGGCGTGGACTACCAGGGTATCTAATCCTGTTTGCTCCCCACGCTTTCGTATCTCAGTGTCAGTTACTGTCCAGAAAGCCGCCTTCGCCACTGGTGTTCCTCCTAATATCTACGCATTTCACCGCTACACTAGGAATTCCGCTTTCCTCTCCAGCACTCAAGTCTCTCAGTTCACGGGGCGAACAATGGTTAAGCCATTGCCTTATACCCTGCGCTTAAGAAACCACCTACATACTCTTTACGCCCAATAATTCCGGATAACGCTTGCCCCCTACGTATTACCGCGGCTGCTGGCACGTAGTTAGCCGGGGCTTCCTCCTTGGGTACCGTCATTTTTTCTTCCCCAAGGACAGAGCTTTACGACCCAAAGGCCTTCTTCGCTCACGCGGCGTTGCTGCATCAGGGTTTCCCCCATTGTGCAATATTCCCCACTGCTGCCTCCCGTAGGAGTTTGGACCGTGTCTCAGTTCCAATGTGGCCGATCACCCTCTCAGGTCGGCTACTGATCGTTGCCTTGGTAGGCCGTTACCCCACCAACTAACTAATCAGACGCAGGCCCATCCTCTGCCGATAAATCTTTGACCGTCTGCCCATGCGGACATACAGCATCATGAGGTTTTAATCCCGGTTTCCCGAGGCTATCCCTCTGCAAAGGGCAGGTTGCCTACGCGTTACTCACCCGTCCGCCGCTTTCCACTGATTCTCTCAACCGAAGTGTCAATCATCAGCTTCTCGCTCGACTTGCATGTGTTAGGCACGCCGCCAGCGTTCATCCTGAGCCAGGATCAAACTCTCATATAAATGGTATTTAAATCTCTTTCGAGACATAAATCTAGTTTGTTCTTACTCTTCCGAACGCATCGCGTTTCGCGATTTCTTTCGAAATTATTGTTGTTTCTTTTTTAGAAATTGTCGGAAACTCTCACGCAATTGTCTTACCAATTTTATGATTGTTTCTTTCTTTAATCTCCTTGAGAATCTCTCGATTCCCGTTTTGACTAAATTTCTACACTATGAAGTTTTCAAGGTTCT
>NZ_JAJAGH010000026.1:0-9759 GCF_020734085.1 Hominibacterium faecale | reverse complement strand
CTACACCTCACTCCCTCTCGCCTTGACCGTTTATTTTATCAATGAAGTATTGCAGCTTTTTCTCTCAAGCTAAAAGCGAACCTACTTTTTAAGCTTTTTTCTTTTCAAAAAAGCCTTAACATTTTTTATACCAGCAATTCCAAACGCTACAGCAGAGCCCAACAACGCTAAATAAAAGATATCGACCATAAGATTTTCCATTTGAACAGGGACAAAAATGCCGACCACTAAACTAAGAAAAGCAACAAGGATTAATGTAAAACCTATTTTTATTGTTTTAAAATTTAATTGTACTCTCTTATTCTCACTACCATCATTGATTAATTTCTGTGTCATATTATTCATTTCTTTTCCTCCTAAAATTAATTCATCAAGAGTCAAATGAAAAGTTTTAGCAATAATGATAATCATTTCTATATCTGGTAAATTCTTGTTGTTTTCCCAGTTAGAAATAGCCTGTCTTGTTACACCAAGTTCATCTGCCATCTTTTGTTGAGTTAACTTTTCATCTGCTCTCAATTTTTTTATTTGTTCTCCAAAGTTCATTTGCTTCCTCCTCAACTTAAATTATTTACCTTAAAATAACAAGAAATATGCTCTTGCAATCAAGGATTTTCTTCGCAAATATCGCTTACAATCTACTTTTTATCTACCATACAAGGCATTTTATTGTAAAAAGTATTAAAAAAGTTCAGTACCAAATACGATTTTCTTATAACTCCGATTTTTCGTTTTCTACTTACCAAGCATACCATATACCAGCATTAGAAACACTAAGATATTGCAAACCATACCTCCCCAAAACAGGTACATCTTCAAGCCCTCATATCTGAAAAAGCTGTTCTTACTTTCCTCCAGCTCCCGGATCTTCTGCTTCATCACGCTCGTAAGAGTATCAGACTGCTTCTCAAGAAGCTTTGTAGCCCTCTGTATAGCCTCTATATTCGCCTGTAATGCCTTTCTAACCTCTTGGACGGTGTTTTCCTTAACCTCATCTTTCAAGCTCCCAATCTCGCCCGATATAGCGTCTTGAAGCAATTCGTTGCTGTTCTTCAGCAGCTCTACGCCCTGCTTCAGCTCGCTGATGAGCTTCCTGTTCTGCTCTGCGTCTCTCTGCCTGTTCTGCTCTGCCCTTACTTGTTCTTGATTTGACTGCTTCATCAATTCCTCGCAGTTCTCGCTCGACATCGCCAACGCTTCTTTGAGCAGACTGTTTTCCAGCTCTGTCCGGCTCTGTCGGTTTAACTCTTGAAGCTGCTCTCTTGGACTGCTCTGCTTCTGCTGTTCGTGCATTTCTCTCAAACTCATGCTCCATGCTCTCCTTTCCGAAATCCATATTGTAGTATTTTTCCAGCTTGTTATCCCTGATTTTACAAGCCTTTTCTCCTGCCTGTTCCCTGGCTAAGTCGGTATATGTGATGTACTTGTGGCTGTCCTGCCAGTCCACTCCGTACCCTCTTTCATTCATCAGCCGGATAAAGGTTTCCCGGCTGGTCGCTGTTTCCTTACAATCCAGCACCGCAAGGGCAATATCCTGCACATAGCTTTTGACCTTTCCCTGCTCTGCCTGTTTCAAAAGCTGGTAGGTGTCTTTGCTCCATGCCACCGTTTCTTCCCGGACTTCTCCAGCAAATGTCTTTCCTTTCTCCGGCACATGCAAGCCCTGTTCCCGGCTCTGCTCGTTGCACCGTTCCTTTAGGTCTTTAAGGTCGTGCTTACTCCATTGGAGCTTATGACCGTTCTCATAATTTACGGAATTAACAATAAAGTGCGTGTGTATATGCCCCTTGTCTATATGCGTGGCTATCAGAACTTCATGCCCTTTCCATGCCTTTGTATGCTCTGCCAGCTCGACAGCGTTCTTGTGAACCTGCTCCGGGGTTATTTTCTCGTCCTCATGGTAGGATTGCACATAATGCTTATATGTTCTTCCGTCCGTCTTGCCCCACAGCTCCTTTGTGGCTTGCATTTCCTCCTTGACCGTCTCCGGCTCACAATGCAGACCGCTGACAAGCTTCTCCTCTGTCTTTTCTTTTTTCGTCACATAATCTATTGCGTGCCCTATGCCCGCCTTTGAAGATACCGCCTTAATGACTGCCATACTTTGTTCAGCTCCTCTCCATGCTTCCGCACTTCCGCTTCACTCGGCAACATTCCCCCCTCATTACACCGCTTTGCTATTTGGTTGAGGTTGTTCCCTATCCGTTTCAGTTCCGGGAGAAGTTCTTTGATACCGTCCGTATTCACGATCTGCTTCTCCAGCACACAGGAAAGGATATACTCCTGCTGGTTCTTTCCACTCTCTGAAATCTTCTCCTGCAACTGCTGGTATTCTTCTTCACTTACTCGGAATGATAACTGCTTTGGTCTTGTCTTGTTCATGCCCTTACCACTCCATATCCATGACATCAAGCAAATCAAAGAAACGCTCCAGCGTCTTATTTTCCTTTTCTGCCGGGTTCTGTTTTACATATTTATCAATTACTTTCATCAGCTCCTGCACCTCGTATCTGTACTCAAACTGAATTTTATCCATTTCTTTTTTCATGCCTTTGACCTCTCTTTCTTCGGTGCTACCACCGTCACACTATGAGCCTTTCGGCTCTCTGAAAAGGGGGGATTGAAGGGGGGCTTGCTACCCTCACAAGTTCTAAAGTGGTAACACTTTAGGGAACTTGCAATATATCCGCTACACATATTATAGCATGATAGAAACTCTATATCAAGCGGATATATTCGTGCGTATATTCTGCCAAGAATATAGTGGAGCTTACTTCCTCTTGGGCGACTTTGGAAGTGTAGGAGGGAGACAGTCAAGGGCTTGTTTTTTATCTGCAGTATGAGCTTCGGCTTGCCGATCAGCGAGTACAGCAGATAAAAAATGGTCGCAGACCACCCTTTACTTTCTTCCACCGGAACGGACAATGAAGCACAGGGGGAAGTAACGGAACGGACGGACAGCCGTTTTCCCCTCCGGCATTATAGCCAACAAAAAAGAGTATCAAGGGTAAACGCTGCGGTCTATGGCCGCCCTTGACACTCTTTTCCTTATGGCTTTGATAATAAACAAGGGGAAATGGCTTCTTGTGGCATTTCTGCCACTATGGTATAATGGGCGACGCTACCACCCCTATACAGGTACAGAAAGGGGGTGTGCCACCATGAGTATATTTTCGTCTTTCTTACTCTCTGTCTTGGCAAGTGTAGTTGCCTACTACATCTGCAAATGGCTGGACGGAGATAAATAGGCGGTAGCCAGCCTAAGGCATAAGCCACCTTGCCACAACGGAATAGAAAAGCCCCGGAGTTGCGACCTCCGGGGCTTTTTGCGTGCCACAATGAGCACTTTCGTCTTTCTTGCCTACTGGCATTATAGCATATGCCTTTCGGCATTTCAAGTATACCCTACTTCCACCACTTATAAACCGTATGCTTTGCAAGTCCTGTCTCCCGGATGCAGTCCGCTTTCTTTCCTGCCGGGTGGCTCTCCTGCCATTCTCTGACTGTCCGCTCTGCTGTTGGTCTGCCCTCTTTTACTACTTCGCCTATAACTTTCATATCCTCTTTTTTTCGCCTTGCAAGATATAAATGAGCCTCTTGTTTTCTGTAGTTTCGCTTATTTGCTGGTATCGTAACCTTTGTGTTGTCCTCTATCCATTCCCGGCTTGCTATCGTTGACAGCCTTTTTCTGTCCCCTTTCAATGCTCGGAGAGCGTCTTTCACATCTGCCCGACTGAAATGGTTGTCCTCGTCCTCTGTAAGGCTCTCTAAATGCTCCAGAAACGCATAGGCGTCTCGCCTTATCTTCTGCTCAGATATACCACACTTCAAGCCATAAGAACACAACGCCATAATGGAAAAGTAACGTCCTCCAGCTTTCACTTCCTCGGTTATTTTCCGTTTCCACCACTCATATAAAGCTTCGTTACATACCCACGTACCGCCCTGCTTCTTACTTTTCTGCTTCGGCTCTCCCTGCACGATCCGCTTCTCATACCATTCCGGGTACAGCTCCTTTGCTTCTTCCAGCGTAACAGTACTTTTTCTTCTTGGCTTCTCATACAACGGAGCAAGGTCAACCTTACAACTCGGTATGCTGGCTTTTATATCCTCCAGCGTATAACGGTTCTCTGACAACTTATAGGCTTTTACTGGAAAATCTGCACCCAACTTCGACTGACTACCCACACACCGAAAACCTTGATAAATTCCGGTTATATCAGGGCTGTCCGGACGGATAGAGCTGGTATCATTCCATAACCGCTGGATAAGGGCTTCTTTCAGCTCCGCAAGCACTTCCTCCCGATTTCGATACAACTGAACCGGCTCCTGCAAGAAATAGTAAAGATGTACCCCCTTGCCGGAGCTGACAAGATAAGTCGGACGAAGCTGCACACCATTCCCAAACTGCTTCAACAGGTTCTTTAACTGCTGTTTTCCTACATAGTCCACGTCCACCACCACCGCAAACAGCTCATGAGCGTTCTCTTTCGTATGTGACTTTCCGTAAAAACTAATAGGCGGTATCAGCCCAAACCTATCCCCTATGACCTTATCCAGCATTTTCAGACTATCATCAATTACCCACTGCCGGGTTCTTCCTTTACCGGACGGTCTAATCTGTGTCGCTATAATATTGCCTTTTCCGTCCTCCTGCTCTTGCTGGAGACTGCCAACCGGAAACAACTCCCGATAGAAATCATGAGGACTTACTTCCGGGTATCCCCTCTCCAGCATAAGGGCTTCTTTCTCCCGATAAGCAGACTTCCACTCATACCCTCTTTTATCTCTCCTTTTGGTGTATTTTGCCATAGTCTTTTACACCTCACTCCCTCTCGCCTTGACCGTTTATTTTATCAATGAAGTATTGCAGCTTTTTCTCTCAAGCTAAAAGCGAACCTACTTTTTAAGCTTTTTTCTTTTCAAAAAAGCCTTAACATTTTTTATACCAGCAATTCCAAACGCTACAGCAGAGCCCAACAACGCTAAATAAAAGATATCGACCATAAGATTTTCCATTTGAACAGGGACAAAAATGCCGACCACTAAACTAAGAAAAGCAACAAGGATTAATGTAAAACCTATTTTTATTGTTTTAAAATTTAATTGTACTCTCTTATTCTCACTACCATCATTGATTAATTTCTGTGTCATATTATTCATTTCTTTTCCTCCTAAAATTAATTCATCAAGAGTCAAATGAAAAGTTTTAGCAATAATGATAATCATTTCTATATCTGGTAAATTCTTGTTGTTTTCCCAGTTAGAAATAGCCTGTCTTGTTACACCAAGTTCATCTGCCATCTTTTGTTGAGTTAACTTTTCATCTGCTCTCAATTTTTTTATTTGTTCTCCAAAGTTCATTTGCTTCCTCCTCAACTTAAATTATTTACCTTAAAATAACAAGAAATATGCTCTTGCAATCAAGGATTTTCTTCGCAAATATCGCTTACAATCTACTTTTTATCTACCATACAAGGCATTTTATTGTAAAAAGTATTAAAAAAGTTCAGTACCAAATACGATTTTCTTATAACTCCGATTTTTCGTTTTCTACTTACCAAGCATACCATATACCAGCATTAGAAACACTAAGATATTGCAAACCATACCTCCCCAAAACAGGTACATCTTCAAGCCCTCATATCTGAAAAAGCTGTTCTTACTTTCCTCCAGCTCCCGGATCTTCTGCTTCATCACGCTCGTAAGAGTATCAGACTGCTTCTCAAGAAGCTTTGTAGCCCTCTGTATAGCCTCTATATTCGCCTGTAATGCCTTTCTAACCTCTTGGACGGTGTTTTCCTTAACCTCATCTTTCAAGCTCCCAATCTCGCCCGATATAGCGTCTTGAAGCAATTCGTTGCTGTTCTTCAGCAGCTCTACGCCCTGCTTCAGCTCGCTGATGAGCTTCCTGTTCTGCTCTGCGTCTCTCTGCCTGTTCTGCTCTGCCCTTACTTGTTCTTGATTTGACTGCTTCATCAATTCCTCGCAGTTCTCGCTCGACATCGCCAACGCTTCTTTGAGCAGACTGTTTTCCAGCTCTGTCCGGCTCTGTCGGTTTAACTCTTGAAGCTGCTCTCTTGGACTGCTCTGCTTCTGCTGTTCGTGCATTTCTCTCAAACTCATGCTCCATGCTCTCCTTTCCGAAATCCATATTGTAGTATTTTTCCAGCTTGTTATCCCTGATTTTACAAGCCTTTTCTCCTGCCTGTTCCCTGGCTAAGTCGGTATATGTGATGTACTTGTGGCTGTCCTGCCAGTCCACTCCGTACCCTCTTTCATTCATCAGCCGGATAAAGGTTTCCCGGCTGGTCGCTGTTTCCTTACAATCCAGCACCGCAAGGGCAATATCCTGCACATAGCTTTTGACCTTTCCCTGCTCTGCCTGTTTCAAAAGCTGGTAGGTGTCTTTGCTCCATGCCACCGTTTCTTCCCGGACTTCTCCAGCAAATGTCTTTCCTTTCTCCGGCACATGCAAGCCCTGTTCCCGGCTCTGCTCGTTGCACCGTTCCTTTAGGTCTTTAAGGTCGTGCTTACTCCATTGGAGCTTATGACCGTTCTCATAATTTACGGAATTAACAATAAAGTGCGTGTGTATATGCCCCTTGTCTATATGCGTGGCTATCAGAACTTCATGCCCTTTCCATGCCTTTGTATGCTCTGCCAGCTCGACAGCGTTCTTGTGAACCTGCTCCGGGGTTATTTTCTCGTCCTCATGGTAGGATTGCACATAATGCTTATATGTTCTTCCGTCCGTCTTGCCCCACAGCTCCTTTGTGGCTTGCATTTCCTCCTTGACCGTCTCCGGCTCACAATGCAGACCGCTGACAAGCTTCTCCTCTGTCTTTTCTTTTTTCGTCACATAATCTATTGCGTGCCCTATGCCCGCCTTTGAAGATACCGCCTTAATGACTGCCATACTTTGTTCAGCTCCTCTCCATGCTTCCGCACTTCCGCTTCACTCGGCAACATTCCCCCCTCATTACACCGCTTTGCTATTTGGTTGAGGTTGTTCCCTATCCGTTTCAGTTCCGGGAGAAGTTCTTTGATACCGTCCGTATTCACGATCTGCTTCTCCAGCACACAGGAAAGGATATACTCCTGCTGGTTCTTTCCACTCTCTGAAATCTTCTCCTGCAACTGCTGGTATTCTTCTTCACTTACTCGGAATGATAACTGCTTTGGTCTTGTCTTGTTCATGCCCTTACCACTCCATATCCATGACATCAAGCAAATCAAAGAAACGCTCCAGCGTCTTATTTTCCTTTTCTGCCGGGTTCTGTTTTACATATTTATCAATTACTTTCATCAGCTCCTGCACCTCGTATCTGTACTCAAACTGAATTTTATCCATTTCTTTTTTCATGCCTTTGACCTCTCTTTCTTCGGTGCTACCACCGTCACACTATGAGCCTTTCGGCTCTCTGAAAAGGGGGGATTGAAGGGGGGCTTGCTACCCTCACAAGTTCTAAAGTGGTAACACTTTAGGGAACTTGCAATATATCCGCTACACATATTATAGCATGATAGAAACTCTATATCAAGCGGATATATTCGTGCGTATATTCTGCCAAGAATATAGTGGAGCTTACTTCCTCTTGGGCGACTTTGGAAGTGTAGGAGGGAGACAGTCAAGGGCTTGTTTTTTATCTGCAGTATGAGCTTCGGCTTGCCGATCAGCGAGTACAGCAGATAAAAAATGGTCGCAGACCACCCTTTACTTTCTTCCACCGGAACGGACAATGAAGCACAGGGGGAAGTAACGGAACGGACGGACAGCCGTTTTCCCCTCCGGCATTATAGCCAACAAAAAAGAGTATCAAGGGTAAACGCTGCGGTCTATGGCCGCCCTTGACACTCTTTTCCTTATGGCTTTGATAATAAACAAGGGGAAATGGCTTCTTGTGGCATTTCTGCCACTATGGTATAATGGGCGACGCTACCACCCCTATACAGGTACAGAAAGGGGGTGTGCCACCATGAGTATATTTTCGTCTTTCTTACTCTCTGTCTTGGCAAGTGTAGTTGCCTACTACATCTGCAAATGGCTGGACGGAGATAAATAGGCGGTAGCCAGCCTAAGGCATAAGCCACCTTGCCACAACGGAATAGAAAAGCCCCGGAGTTGCGACCTCCGGGGCTTTTTGCGTGCCACAATGAGCACTTTCGTCTTTCTTGCCTACTGGCATTATAGCATATGCCTTTCGGCATTTCAAGTATACCCTACTTCCACCACTTATAAACCGTATGCTTTGCAAGTCCTGTCTCCCGGATGCAGTCCGCTTTCTTTCCTGCCGGGTGGCTCTCCTGCCATTCTCTGACTGTCCGCTCTGCTGTTGGTCTGCCCTCTTTTACTACTTCGCCTATAACTTTCATATCCTCTTTTTTTCGCCTTGCAAGATATAAATGAGCCTCTTGTTTTCTGTAGTTTCGCTTATTTGCTGGTATCGTAACCTTTGTGTTGTCCTCTATCCATTCCCGGCTTGCTATCGTTGACAGCCTTTTTCTGTCCCCTTTCAATGCTCGGAGAGCGTCTTTCACATCTGCCCGACTGAAATGGTTGTCCTCGTCCTCTGTAAGGCTCTCTAAATGCTCCAGAAACGCATAGGCGTCTCGCCTTATCTTCTGCTCAGATATACCACACTTCAAGCCATAAGAACACAACGCCATAATGGAAAAGTAACGTCCTCCAGCTTTCACTTCCTCGGTTATTTTCCGTTTCCACCACTCATATAAAGCTTCGTTACATACCCACGTACCGCCCTGCTTCTTACTTTTCTGCTTCGGCTCTCCCTGCACGATCCGCTTCTCATACCATTCCGGGTACAGCTCCTTTGCTTCTTCCAGCGTAACAGTACTTTTTCTTCTTGGCTTCTCATACAACGGAGCAAGGTCAACCTTACAACTCGGTATGCTGGCTTTTATATCCTCCAGCGTATAACGGTTCTCTGACAACTTATAGGCTTTTACTGGAAAATCTGCACCCAACTTCGACTGACTACCCACACACCGAAAACCTTGATAAATTCCGGTTATATCAGGGCTGTCCGGACGGATAGAGCTGGTATCATTCCATAACCGCTGGATAAGGGCTTCTTTCAGCTCCGCAAGCACTTCCTCCCGATTTCGATACAACTGAACCGGCTCCTGCAAGAAATAGTAAAGATGTACCCCCTTGCCGGAGCTGACAAGATAAGTCGGACGAAGCTGCACACCATTCCCAAACTGCTTCAACAGGTTCTTTAACTGCTGTTTTCCTACATAGTCCACGTCCACCACCACCGCAAACAGCTCATGAGCGTTCTCTTTCGTATGTGACTTTCCGTAAAAACTAATAGGCGGTATCAGCCCAAACCTATCCCCTATGACCTTATCCAGCATTTTCAGACTATCATCAATTACCCACTGCCGGGTTCTTCCTTTACCGGACGGTCTAATCTGTGTCGCTATAATATTGCCTTTTCCGTCCTCCTGCTCTTGCTGGAGACTGCCAACCGGAAACAACTCCCGATAGAAATCATGAGGACTTACTTCCGGGTATCCCCTCTCCAGCATAAGGGCTTCTTTCTCCCGATAAGCAGACTTCCACTCATACCCTCTTTTATCTCTCCTTTTGGTGTATTTTGCCATAGTCTTTTACACCTCACTCCCTCTCGCCTTGACCGCTTATCTTATCAATAGGTTTTTGCACCTTTTTCTCTCAAGTATAAGGGAGTGCCTTTTGGATGTCAATATCTACACCTCACTCCCTCTCGCCTT
>NZ_JAJAGH010000025.1:0-9857 GCF_020734085.1 Hominibacterium faecale | reverse complement strand
CGGAACCACAGGCATAGCCCGTGGTTTTCGTTCATACAAAAAGACGAAATGGAAAGATGGGTTCTCCATTTCGTCTTCTTGCGCTCTTTTTACAATTACTGGTATTCGTCCGTTTTCATGTACTTGATCTGCTGGCTATGGATCTCTTTTTTGATGGCCATGTGCCCGCCTTTGCACACGTACATCTCCGCATCCTTGTTGTAGCTGAAGTTCTCCCGGTTCTTCCGTTTCCCGTGGGTCGCCGCCGTCACGATCCGCTCTGGCGTCATCGTCCGGCCCATTGTGGAGGAGTAATTGTCCTTTACCGCCTCATAGACAGTGGTTGATTTTTGCTTATTTTTTGCCTTGTCTTTGGGGGACTTTTTCAGTGGCCTCGGTTCAATACTACTTTTTATTCTTCCACAAGTTATATACTCACAACAGGCAGCTTAGAATTTTGGTAAAACTCCGCAGTAATAATAGTTTCGATCAGGAGCATTATTCATATCTGCTTTATCTATTTCCGCGACACATCTGGCCATGGAGCCATCGCCCATATACCATCTAATCGGAAAACAGTAGAATCTGAATCTTTTTCCGGACACTTTATCCAAATCGCCGCCTAAGTTTTCTACGCCTACGATGCCGTGCCCCAGAAGTTGCTTGTGGCACGGTTCCCATGTTCCCCACTGTCCAATTGCTTCCAAATCGCCAAATTTTTCGTCGTATGCTTTCTGTCCGTGGATTTTAATATAAAGTTCCTTGTCGAATTCCGCGTATGCCTCTTCCCCAAACTGCTCAATATATTCTTCGGTGATCGGCCTACCCGAGGCTCCCAGAAGGTTCATTCTCGTCATACCATTATTGCCCATAGCTGTATGAAGCGGATGATCCAACGCTTGCATATCCATTGCCACGCATTTCACCTTATGTCTGACAAACCATTTTCCCGCCTCAACTCCAGTACCGCATGAATAGTGATAGTAATCTTTTGAATCATCAAATTGACGGTGCATTCCTGTATTCAGACATACTACCATGCCTTCCAGCTCTTCCGGCTTTATGTCCGCACGTTTACACGCATCTTCCAGATGCGTGTCCGTTATGAGTCCCCACTTTTCTATATGAATTTCAAGGCAAACCGCATCTCCCGTATAAGCATCTACCGGCATTTCATGGGTATAGCGCGCACGTTTTCCGTCAAACTCTTTTTCCATCACGTGTCTCGGCGCATCACAATGGGTTCCTGTATGCATAGTGCATCCGATGTACTGTGTCAGGACACCGCCTTTCGCCATGCTGTGCTTGCTGTCAATAACAGGCTTATCAAAATACGGCCATCTTGGAATTTCTGCACTAAACGGATGTGTTAGATCTAAAAAAACTTTTTTACTCATAGTTGTTCTCCTCCTCAATCAAATTCAAATCAATATTAATTAGCCCAATATCCACCTTCAACCGCTATATTGGCTCCTGTCATAAAGTCACTGGCAGAAGAAGCCAGGAATATACATGGTCCTATGAAGTCTTCAGGCTCTCCAAGTCTTCCAATAGGAAGTCTCTTAAGAAAATTTTTATATACCTCGCTGTCGGGATCAAACATCCATTCTGTTAAGTCCGATCGAAAAACAGTTGGATTTATTGTATTTACATTTATCTTGTACTCAGCCGACCATTCACACGCCAACGATTGGGCCATCAAGTCAATTCCTCCCTTAGCCGTACAATAACCGGTATATCCTGCCATACCCATTTTAGATCGCGCCGACGATATCAATATTACTTTACCCCCTTTCCCCTGTTTGATCATCTCTGCTCCAACATATTTGCAAAATAGCCACGTTCCCTGAACATCAGAATTCATGATCTTCTGCCATTCGGTCAACTCCTGTTTTATAATAGGCTGAGGGTTATTGTATCCTGCGGCTGTAACAAGAACATTAATTTCACCAAATGATTCCATTGTATTTTGGACAACTTTTTGCACATCTTCCTCGGTGGCTGGATCGCCAACTGAATATTCACATTCGATGTCTTCTTTTTTTAATTCTTGGCATAATACCTTCAACTTATCTTCGTTTCTCCCTGTTACCATTACTTTCATACCTGCCAGACCATAACCAAAGCTTACTGCTGTACCCAGCGCGCCCGTTGCACCTGTAATGATCGCTACTTTTCCCTTGACGTCAAATAAAGTGTCAACAAAATTTTTATCAACTGTCATTTTCCCGTTCCTTTCACGTATATATTTTTTTCAAATTCTCACTTACAGTAACTTCACATCCGGTAGCATTCTTAACGTCTGCGATCGAATAGTCCCAATAGAGCTCGGTTAAGACAATTTGTTCATTTCGAATTTCCATTACACCCATCTCGGTTATTATTTTATCGATGACATTGACCGCCGTGTATGGCAATGTGCATTGTTCCAGTATTTTTTTCTTGCCTTTCTGTGTATGCAGCATCGCGACGATTACTTTTTTTGCACCGATAACAAGATCCATCGCACCTCCCATCCCTGGAACTAATTTCCCCGGAATAATCCAATTAGATAAATTTCCATGCCTGTCCACTTCTAGCGCGCCTAGCACGGTAACATCAACATGCCTCCCCCTTATAATTCCAAATGAGACAGCACTGTCAAAAAATGCCGCGTGATCGTTGACTGAAACATATTGTGCTCCTGCATTAATTATATCAATATCCGCATTTTCCTTTTCAGGCGACGGTCCCATACCCATGATACCATTTTCAGATTGTAAGACAATCTCAACATCTTCCGGGATATAGTTTGCTGCAATCGTAGGTAAACCTATTCCCAAATTGACAACATCCCCATCCTTGAACTCCAACGCAACCCTTTTCGCAATTCTCTCCTTCAACTCTGACATGGCTTCTCACCTCCAACAAGAGTATCTATCAATACACCGGGAGTCACTATGTTATTGGGCTCTAGCGCACCGGTTTTTACGATTGCACACGCGTCTGCTATCACATGTTTCGCAGCCATAGCCATCAATGGATTAAAGTTTCTTGTCGTTCCATGGTATATTAAATTGCCGAACTCATCAGCGACGGAACCTCTGACCAATGAAAAATCGGCGGAAAGCGGTTCTTCCAAAAGATACTTTTTTCCATTAACAGATATAACCGTCTTTCCTTCTGCCACAATGGTCCCTACTCCCGTAGGCGTCAAAATCCCTCCCAGTCCACAGCCTGCCGCACGTATTCTTTCTGCTAGGGTCCCCTGGGGAACTAAAATGCATTCCAGCCGTTCGCTCATATTATCGCAATTCATTCTTTCGGCTACTTCGGGATTGAGACCTACATGGGATGCAATCAGTGTTTTAATTTGCCCGTTGGATAATAATTTACCAACCCCTCTTCCTGGCGTTCCGGCATCATTGGAAATAATAGTTAAGTTTCGTACGTTCTTTTCCACCAATGCGTCGATAAGAATCTCTGGACTGCCACAGGCCATGAAGCCTCCAATCATTACCCGTGCACCGTCATTGATACGATCCACCGCTTCAGCCGCGTTCTTTATTTTGCTTTTCATTTAATCACCCTCTTTACTTTTTAATCAATATAATGCTGTGAAGTTTTTAGCTGAAGGATAAGCTTATTATTAAATTTCTTTTTCTTCAATTCAATTTCTTTATCGGAATAAGAAAAAAATCCTTCACCGGTCTTTATTCCCAGCTTACCTTGATTCACCATATTTTTAAGAATGGGGCTAGCTTCCTGCCTGTTGTCCATAACGGATAGGAGATTATCTCCTACTGTTGCCCATATATCCAGCCCACCCATATCCGCAATTTCAAGCTGACCCGCTGTCGCATATCTGAATGCGGGACCGAATTTTAAAGCTTTGTCTATATCTTCCGGTGATGCTATCTCCTGCTCAATTAGTGAAAAAACCTCCCTCGCCAGTCCTTGCTGAATTCTATTAGCAACAAGACCTGGAACATCTTTTTTCACTTTTACGGTCTGTTTATTAATTCTACGGTATAATTTTTCAATTTCTTCATAAACTGCTTCATTTAAATTACCAAAATTAGACAATTCGACGAGCGGCATTATATGGGCAGGACTGTACCAATGGCAGATCATGGTTCGTGTCTTTCTCTCCGGAGTGATATGTAGCATCATCTCGCTTAAAGATAGACTGGATGTGTTCGATGCCAGTATCGTATGGGGCTTACACAAATTATCAAGCGTTTGAAATAGTTTTTGCTTTAATTCCAAATTTTCCGGTGTGGCTTCTATGACATAATCCACATCATGAACCGCATTTTTCATTACATCGAATAGCCTTATCCGATCCATTATATTTCCTATCTCCTCAAAACGGATCACTTCTTGATCCGCTAGATATTCAAGTTCTATTCGAATTGTCTTTTTTACTCTATCCCGTATGGATTCACATGGTTCATACAAGCTGACTGAATATCCTCCCATAGCAAAAGCCTCTGCTATGCCGTGTCCCATCGTTCCTGCACCTAGTACCGCAACTCTTTTTATCATAATCTATCCCCCTAAATTCCCAATATTTCTCTTGCTTCAGCCGGAGTAGCAACATGGTTTCCTGCAATTTCAATTAGGTCTGCGGCTCTTTTAACTAGCTGAGCATTGGAATCGGCCAGTTTTCCCGGTCCATAGAAAACATTATCCTCCATGCCAACTCTAAGATGTCCGCCCATTGCAATTGCTGCAAGCATAATTGGAACGTGCCCCTTACCTATTCCCAGCGCCGCCCAAGTAGAATCTTCGGGAATTAGCCCTCTTAAATATACCAGATTTTCCACAGTTGCAGCTACTCCTCCCGCGGCACCTAAAACAAATTGATAATGTAAAGGGGCTCTTAAAACGCCTTTTTTCAAATAGTAAAGTGAATTATAAACCATACCTGCATCAAATATCTCTATTTCAGGTTTTGTTCCGTATTTTTGCATAGTATACCCCAGCTCCTCAAGGAAGTGTGGATGATTGATAAATAAGCTATGGTTCATCCAGTTCATTGATCCGCAATCATATGAGGCAATTTCCGGCCTAATACTTTTTATATGTGCCATCCTTGTCTCATCCGTAGCATTCAAGTCGCCGCTAGTAGTACAATTTATCACTATATCGCATCTTTCTTTGATCAGATGAACAGTTTGGCTGAATCTGTTCTCATCCATCGTTCCATTTCCCTCATCATCCCTCATATGAAGATGACAGATCGCCGCCCCGGCCTTGTAACAAGCATAGACATCATCTGCAATCTTATCTGGGTTTAACGGAATATTCGGATTGTCTTCTTTAGACGGCCAAGCTCCTGTTGGCGCTACGGTTATAATTGTTTTTTTCTTATTCATCTTGTACTGTCCTCCATATTAAAGATTTTTATTTAGATGTAATCAGAAATCTTGCTCTGCTTCATGCCATACTATAAATGCAAAACCAATGCCATTCATTGAATAAAACAGTTGGGATAAACTATTTTTTCTGTTTTCCCTTTCAACAACTGGGGTTACATGCATTTTTTAACTGATGCATTTTGTCTTTAAATTTGGTATAATGACCTAAAAGTCATCAGACATCATCCCCATTGAGTCATTTTTTCACCGAAACACACAAAATGTATTGATTATTTTCACCACTTATCCCTTTAAGGAGAACCATCATGAAAAAAAATATTCCTCTCAATAATGAAGAAATCTGCGTCTTAAAAAACTCTGTGGATTTTGAAGATATATGTAACCACCTGATTGATTCTATATACATAACCGACGGAGAAGGTACAACTCTTTATGTGAATCAAAAATACCTGGAATTGGGTAACCTGAGATTGGAGGAAATCATAGGGCGGAATATTTTTGATATAAATGAGGAGGAAGATATATATACCAATGGTGTTTTGCCAACCGTCATCAAGACCAAAAAACCTGCGGAAACAATTGGAACGCTTACTAGAACCAATAAAAAACTTTATGTTACAGGCATCCCTATCTTCGACCAAGACGGCAATATCAAATACGCAATTGCTCATCAAAAAGATATAGAAAGACTAGAGGAACTGCAAGATAACCTAGCAACGCTTCGTATTGCATATAACCAGGAAAGTGCGGAACTGGAATATCTCAGACAACGTCAAATAGATAATATCGATATTATCGTTGAAAGTGACAATATGAAAGAAGCGTTTTCCACAATCTCCGCTATTGCGGATACTGATGTGACAGTCTTGATCACCGGCGAAAGCGGAACTGGAAAAGAAGTGTTATCCGATGCGATTTATAAAAACAGTAACAGGAACGGACAACCCTTCATAAAAATAAACTGTTCTGCAATTCCTGCAAATTTACTTGAATCAGAACTTTTTGGCTATGAACCCGGCGCATTCACAGGCGCGAATCAAAATGGAAAAACCGGGTTGATTGAAATTGCAAACGAGGGAGTGTTGCTTCTTGATGAAATCGGAGATATGCCTCTGGAGCTTCAGGCAAAAATGCTGAGAGTCTTACAAGAACAGCAAATAACAAAGATCGGCGGAAAATCTCCGATCAAGTTGGATATCCGTTTCATCGCTGCAACGAATAAGGATTTAAAAAAAGAAATTGAGAAAGGGAATTTTCGAGAAGATCTATATTACCGGCTGAATGTTGTTCCCATTCATCTTGAACCTTTAAGGAATAGGCAGAAAGATTTGGGCCCCCTCATGGATGGATTGCTAAAAAAGTATAATGCGAAATACAACAAAGATATTATTATGACTATGGGTGCCAGCCAATTGCTTCAGGAATACGAATGGCCCGGGAATATCCGCGAACTAAAAAATATTATTGAACGAATGGTAGTAGTAAATAAAACAGGCGTGATCGATGTTGAGCTTGTTAGCAGTGTATTGAATCTTAAATATACTTATACGGAAAATGCTGAGCCCTACACGCTTAAGGAGGCTGTAGAAGACCTTGAAAAAAGATTGTTTTTAAAATCAATCGATGCGAACGGATCAAAACGCAAGGCAGCCGCAGCATTGGGTGTAGACCACTCCACATTAATAAAAAAATGCCAAAGATATGGCATTTAATCATACAAACCTCCGGACTGATCAGCTGTCTCACCTCAGTCCGAAGGTCCTTTTTATACCTACTGTTTTATTAATTCTCAGAAGCCTATTTGATCTTATAGCATCTTTTCGAAGCCCTCGGTTGAATATTCTTTTCCGGTCTTTTTTGCTTCAAGGGCGATTAACAATGCTTTATATCGTTTTCCTGTTATCGGATAAAAGATAAGCGCTATACATCCTACAATATATACGATACCTGGAATAATTGTACAGATGGAATCTATGGCTGTTACAGCGCTGTCGGGCTGTACATCAAGCGTGCCGTCATAGCCGCCACTGTTGAGAACCATGCCTGTTACCCACAATGCTGCAGATCCACCTATCTTTTGGAAAAATGCCATAGAAGCAGTGATAATTCCTTCCCGTCTTTTGCCATACTTAAATTCATCGACTTCACTAATATCATACATCATCGCGTAATAAAGTGCCCAAAGGGAAGAATTTGCTATCTGGTAGCAGACCCCCCATATAACAAGGCTGGTGACTCCCGTAATACCGATAAAAGAGTAAATTGCTAAAGAGATGCCTCCGAATCCCAGGCAAAACATAAATACGGTTCTCTTATCAAACCTTTTTGTAAATGCACTGATCAAAGGCAAAAATACAATTGCTAACGCGGGAATAATCAATAAAAGTAAGGACTGCATGCCTGCGTTAAATCCCAACTTGTTCGTCATGATGTAGACCATGCCGTTACTCGCCATGGTGCAGACAAATGCGCCACAGAACGTAGCTACAGCAAGCGGGACAGTGGGTTTTAATTTGAAAATCTGCCCGATTGTTCTAAATATGTTGACTTTATCTTCTTTTTTTACAACTGTTTTTTCCGCAGGCAATTCTCTCCCTTTGGTGCAAAACCAGCATACCACTATTCCAACTAGTATTACTAGCCCTATGAGAAGCCCCACGTTACTCCAGCCTTTTTCTACGCTCATCCCCATATCTATAGATTTTTGAACGATCATCGGGGGCGTTGATGATGCAATCATTGTGGCAGCATGCAGAAATACCGCAGCATATAAACGAAGCGATGTTCTTTTCTCAAAAACTTGCGTTACTTCAGCGCCCAATGCAAAATAGGGAATTGTATAAACCGTATAGCATGTCCAAAATACAATTGATAATATGATGGAATACGCAATTTTAGCATCCATACTCATGTCAAAGCTGCAAAACATTAAATATGTTACAATTGCATATGGAATTGCTACACCGATCATCAGTGGACGTCTTCTTCCATATTTGCTGGTAAAATTATCGGAAATATATCCGATCGCTAAATCAGTAACCGCATCCCAGAAAACGGCGATTGAAGAAATGAGCCCGCCGATTGAGGCAGGAATTCCAACTATATCTGTCAGATAGAACAGAAAGAAAAAATAAAATAGATTGTACCCGGTACATTCACCAAATTCGCCTATACCATAGCCTATCTTATTCTTCAAGGTCAATGGTTTTTGCTTAACTGTATTATCCATCTCTCCTCCTTTGTGTGTGGAAATCTATAATTTGTATATTCATAATCAAATCGCTAGAAAGTCCATCCCGGCGCTTTATTAATAAAGCATACGATCGTATCTATGACGCTTTCATCTCCGCGGGCAGAAACCAGGTCAATCCAATGTCCCAGCTTGATATCTTCCAATTGACCGACTTGGAATCTGGTCACAAATTTGTTTGCGATCGCCTCTTCGCGTGTGCAAGATATGCTAAACGGCTTTAAAGCTTTTCTCCAATCCCAAATATATACGTCCACATCCGGGGCCAGCTTTAACGACATTCCGTTTTTTGGTGCAGGGACCGATCCACCATATTCCAAGTAGACGAGCTTGTCTTTGTTCTCGTCGAATTTGTCGAAAGTCAATGTATTTCCCTCAATTGTAAAAAAATCGCCAGTTTTTAAAGTTTCATCAGATATTTTGTATTTGAACATTGCGTAAGTGCCGAATTCTATATGCGTTTGCAGCAGTCCATTTTCATTCTCGAATGTATCTGCCATAATCAGTTGTTTGACGATACCATTCTCATCAAATATAGGCATATACAGAAATTCAACAATGCTTGGATATTGTCCATATCTCCCGGCATCAATAAAATCGTATACATCTTTTTCTGTATCGAACATATACTCCTTGCTGCGAATAAGCATCTGAATTTGGTAGCCCGTACGACCTTGATCCTTAAATATTTCAGTAACAAAACCAATCTTATTTATACTTTTATCAATTTCTGTTATCATTTTCCTATTCCTCTCTTGTTTTATTTTTACTATACGTGACCTTTTGGTTAATTCACCATTCAGCTAGCTGTTAACGCTTGTATTAATCGAAATTTACCAGACATTTAAAACCACCTCCTTATTATCTACTTCTCGCTTTTATTAAATGCAATTCTAATGCCAAAAGTGACGCAGACAGCATAATACTCTCCCTAAGATTGGAATTCCACTGTTTGCGTGCAAGTTGCCGTTACTCATATTTTTTTAGCTCTTCTAACCGGTGACTATTTTCATCACTATTTGCTCTTGACGGTGAATTTTTTACACAAAAGCTAACGAAATATTTCAGAAAAAATCAAGGAATATTGAGGCCACTGAAAAAGAGGTCACTTTCAGCTCTGAGGTTGCAACAATCAGCACCACCCGTGTGAACGGGTGGTTTGCACTGTGCCTGAAAGGCACCCCTGCTTGCGAGCATCTCAAGATGCATTGAAAAAGGTCTGCCAACTGCATTATTATCTCAGACTACCCCTCCAAGAGGGGTCC
>NZ_JAJAGH010000024.1:0-13639 GCF_020734085.1 Hominibacterium faecale | reverse complement strand
TCTTTCTTTAATCTCCTTGAGAATCTCTCGATTCCCGTTTTGACTAAATTTCTACACTATGAAGTTTTCAAGGTTCTTCAGGCTTCAACCGTTCGGTTTTGGCCTTGTTCGTTCTTGTCGAGCGAACATTTAATATTTTACTATCATTCCGGTGTTTTGTCAACCACTTTTTTCTTTTTTTGGAAAGTTTTTCACTTTCCATTTGTCTGTCATTCTAGCTCTTTTGTGGCTGCTCTCACCTGACAGCTTGTCTATATTACCAAACTTCTACTAACATGTCAACCGCTTTTTTCAACTTTTTTCTTTCTATTTTTCATAAAGTTTCTGACCTTGCGTTTTACATGGGAGAAAGCCGCTAAAACAGAGCCTGTTTTATTTGGTAATATAGTAGGAAACGTGTTCTTATTCGGTTTCCCAATAAATAGGCTTTCCATAATACGACTACTTATACATAAAATGTATGAGTTTTTTTATCTCTATAAAAGGAAGCCTGTTCACAAGGCCAGCTGGTCCTCCTTTTGCGCAGAATTCCCTGCCGTGTTCCTGAAGCAATCAAAGCCCGATGGTCTGACTGAGCCTTGCCAGCTTTCCCCGGTCCATAGGTTCCACGTCTCTCAATTTATATGGTATGCCCAGCTTATCCCATTTCTCAATCGCCATATTGTGATAGCCCAGCAGCTCGATCTTGTATAAATTCTTCACTCTCTGTTTGACAAACGCTTTCAACTCTGCCGCATTTTCTTCCGTATCATTGAAGCCGGGAACAATAACCTGCCGGATCCAAAGGGGCTTATCCGCTTCATTGGCCAGATCGATGACGCGGAGCAGATTGTCCTGTTTCAGTCCGGTTATTTCTTCGAACTTCTTAGGATCGGAATGCTTGATATCCAGCAGAAGCAGCTGGCTGTCTTCAATGACTTTTTGAGTAAATTCATCGATATAAGTGCCGCTGGTATCGATCACTGTACTAATTCCCTCTTCTGCCAGGGCATCCATCGCTTCCGATAAAAAGGCCCCCTGCATGAGCGGCTCTCCGCCTGAAAAGGTGACGCCACCATCTTTCCCATAATAAGGGCGGCCCCGTTTGGCGGTATGAACGACGCGTTCGATGGTAATCTGTTCCGTTTCTTCTGTAACCGTCCATGAGTCCGGGTTATGGCAGTACATGCATCTTGCAGGGCATCCCTGCAGAAAAAATACCGTTCTGATTCCCGGGCCGTCAACAGCACCGAATGTTTCAATTGAATGTAGTTTACCAGTAGTCATAGTTCCTCCTTGCACGCGCGATAGAGAGTAATATAAGATGCCTGCAGAGCAGACACCTTATATTATAATGGAGAATTATAGCTTTTTAAATAGCTGAGTGGAAGGTTCTCTGGATGACTTCTTTTTGATGGTCTTTGGAAAGAGCGTTGAACTTCACAGCATACCCGGACACGCGAATCGTCAGGTTTGGGTATTTATCCGGATTTTCGTAGGCATCGATCAAAAGCTCACGATTGAGCACGTTGACATTCAGATGATGCGCTCCTTGATCAAAATATCCGCGCATCAGGCCCACCAGAGTATCGGCCTGTTCTTCTTTGCTCTTGCCCAGGGTTTCAGGCGTGATGCTGAAGGTATAGGACACACCATCCTTGCAATCGTCCCATTTAACCTTGGACACGGAGTTCAGCGATGCAATAGCTCCATGGTCATCTCTGCAGTGCATTGGGTTTGCTCCCGGAGCAAACGGTTCTCCAGCTCTTCTGCCATCAGGCGTATTGCCGGTCTTTTTGCCGTAGACAACATTGGAAGTAATAGTGAGAACCGACAGGGTATGCACGGCATTTCTGTAAGTCTTGTGCTTTCTCAATTCATTAATTGTCCCTTGCGTCAGCTCAACTGCAATACTGTCCACACGATCATCGTCGTTCCCGTATTTGGGGAAGTCACCTTCGGTCTTGTAATCAACGATGACGCCGGCCTCGTTGCGAATCGGATAAACCTTCGCGTACTTAATGGCGCTGAAAGAATCCGCCGCAACGGAGAGGCCTGCTACGCCGAAGGCCATCAGTCTGCCGATGTCGCTGTCCAGGAACGCCATCTGACTCTTTTCATAAGCGTATTTATCATGCATATAATGGATGATATTCATAATGTTTACATAAAGGCCGCAGAGCCAGTCTCTGTAAATATTGAACCTGCGCATCGCATCCTCATAATCGATCGGTCCGTCTCCCACCGGTTCCATCTGGGGTCCGACCCGCTCGCCGGTTCGTTCATCAACACCGCCGTTTAAAGCCAGGC
The DNA here is from genome assembly GCF_020734085.1 of Hominibacterium faecale. Lineage (NCBI taxonomy): Bacteria > Bacillati > Bacillota > Clostridia > Peptostreptococcales > Anaerovoracaceae > Hominibacterium > Hominibacterium faecale. The sequence continues at coordinate 11,350 of NZ_JAJAGH010000024.1, read as the reverse complement.
AGAGAATTTTCGCCAGGTTGTACCGCGCTCCAAAGAACTGCATCTGTTCCCCCATCTTAATGGCGGATACGCAGCAAGCGATCGAATAATCATCGCCGTAGGATTTTCTCATGACATCATCGTTTTCATATTGGATCGAATCTGTATCAATGGAAACCTTGGCGCAGAACCGCTTAAACGGTTCCGGCAGGTTTTCCGACCAGAGCACGGTCATATTCGGTTCCGGCGATGGCCCCAGGTTGTACAGGGTATTGAGCATCCGATAGGAATTCTTAGTAACCCTGGTTCTGCCGTCCGCTCCCATACCGCCGATTCCTTCTGTAATCCACATGGGGTCGCCGCCGAAGAGCTCGTTATACTCAGGAGTTCTCAGATGTCTGGCGACACGAAGTTTGAGAATCAAGTCATCAATCATCTCCTGAATTTCGCTTTCCGTATATACCCCGTTTGCCAGGTCCCTCTCGGCAAAGATGTCGATGAAAGTGGAGGTTCTTCCAAGAGACATCGCTGCGCCGTTCTCTTCTTTGATCGCTGCCAGATACCCGAAATAAAGCCACTGAATCGCTTCCTTTGTATTTTTGGCGGAATCTGAAATATCATAGCCGTACATGGCGGCCATCTTTTTAATTTCACCCATTTCTACAATCTGTTTGTGAATTTCTTCGATGAGCTGAATATTTTCGTTGGTCATAGGCTTCTCAGCCAGCAAAGCCTTATCGCGCTTCTTTTGTTCAATCAGAAAGTCCATTCCGTACAGAGCAATTCTCCTGTAATCGCCGATAATTCTGCCTCTGCCGTAAGCGTCCGGAAGTCCTGTAATGAACCCCAAATGACGCACCTTTTTCATTTCATCGGAGTATACGCTGAACACACCGTCATTATGAGTCGTCACATATTTGAAGATCTCTTCCACGCCGTCATCCAGCTTTTCGCCGTATGCTTCCGCCGACTGTCTGGCCATTCGAATGCCGCCGAAGGGACATATGCCCCGCTTCAACGGTTCATCGGTCTGCAGGCCGACGATTAAATCCCGATCTTTATCAATATATCCCGGAGGAAATGCGGTGGCAGTCATAATCCTGCTGGCGTCTACTTTTAAAACGCCCCCGTTTTTCCTTTCCTCTTTCAGCAGTTCCTGAACCTTTTCGGCAACGATTTCCGTACGTTTTGTAGGGCCGGCCAGGAAGCTCTCATCTCCTTCATACGGATGATAATTGAGCTGCATAAATTCCTCGATGCTGATTTCTTCCGTCCATGCTCCCGGCTTAAACCCTTTCCATTGTTCTTTCATGATTGTACCCTCCTTCACATTGTATGTTGTATAATGTATACAAATAATCAGAAAAAAATTTGCTCGGCGTTTTGCCTTTCTCCCAAGCCTTCTGTTCCTTCCCTTTTGGCGAAGTAAAGGATGTCAGTTTTCACGATCGCCGTTGTTTGTATACATAGTACACCCGAGTACAATCCTTCGTCAACCGGTTTTTTTGTTCTTTTTGAGATACTTGCAAAAGAAACAATTCTCACTATTCTGAAAATCCTGCAACCCTTTGAGTTAAAGGATTACGGGATATAAATCCGGGCCTCCTGCCAGGTGTTTTTCAGCAGTATTTTCAGGGTTTCCCAGTCCGGCTGCCGGTGATGGGGAACTAGCATGGCCTTATCGCCTTCCGGATTGTATACAATTTTATACAATTGATTTTTCCGGTCTTTCAAGGTCTTTGCCTCAGGCAAATGTTCCATGATCATAAGCGGGATCGGCCCAAAAGCACGTTCATGCAGTTCATGGGAACGACAAATCGGAACAACCTTTTCCTTTTGCAGCGCAAGGGTCGCCCTATTATTATATATATTCAATCCATAATCTCCATAAACGGTTACACCCCGCTGGGTAAATTCGTCGATCCAGCCCAAGTTGCCAGCCGCAATACCGCAGCTTTTCACCCGATCCGCGATCTCATCCAGATGCTGCTCAATATATTTGTCCAACAAGCCTTTACTGATATTGAGGATATACGGCACAACCTCAATAGAGCTGCGCCTGGGATCGGCATCCATGAAATACCGCAGCGGTACATAGGCCCGTGCAGTTTCTATTTCCAAAGCATTCAGCACACTTTGAAAATCCCATTCCTCGAATTTTCTCCAATCATAGAAGTAAAAGGCCATACGGTTTTCCATGGAGGCTGACATCTGAGGAATTCTTTCCGGTATCTCCGCATGCCTGCGGACTTGTTTTTTCTCCTGCAGGGCGTTCAGTCCCTTTCTCCGCAAATGATTCAGTACCGAAAGCGGCATACTGCACCCTTCCTCCAGATGCAGATCCACCCTTTCCACATGAAAGGGCGTGCCTCCTGTTTTTCGCAGCTGTTTTTCCGCGGCCTCTGCAGACAAGGGTCTGTGCTGGGCCTTTTCCGCCGGAGCATCGGCTAAAACCATAATTTCCTGTGTTCCATCCTGGATCGTCAGCTTCGGCCGTTTTCCTGCCGCGGCTTCCAATTTCATGGAAACAGGGACCGTCTTTCGATGTTTGCTGCCACCGGGGCCGCCCTCTTCAAAGGTTTTTCGCAGCTGCTTCATTAATTCTAAATCGGTAATCTTATAGATTTGATCCCCTTCTTTTACAGATCCCTTAATATCGCCGATCCGCCAAATGCTCCCTCCGCGATGCTCCAGATAAGTCACCACATTTCCAGTCAGGCTGTCGCTTCTGATCTCAATGCCGTCCCCCATCTCCAGCAGCTCATCCAGCCTTACGTCGATCAATCTGTTTTTGGATACTCGCCGGATAACTTGTCCAATGTAGATGCCCTGATGCTTTGGAAGTCTGCCTGACAAAAATCGTTTTTGAGGGCGGCCGTCCAGATACCCTCCGGTAAAACCGCCTCGGTTGAAAATCTGCATCAAAATCCTTCGGTCCTCTTGTGAAACATCTGTGTACCCTTGCTGAAAATATTGATCCAGATACTTGCGGTATATTCCGGTTACCGCTGCCACATATTCGGCGGATTTCATCCGGCCTTCTATTTTAAGAGACTTGATTCCCGCCTCAATCAATTCCCCCAGACGGTCAATGGTACACAGATCTTTTGGGCTTAGGGCATAGGAAACCTTCCCCTTCTCATCCCTATAGGGCAGCCTGCACGGCTGGGCACAGAGGCCCCGGTTACCGCTCCGTTCTCCTCCGCCCAGCATTCTGCTCATCTGGCACTGACCGGAATAGCACATGCACAGCGCCCCGTGGACAAAGACTTCAATATCGCAGATCGATGCTTCGGTTATTCTGCGAATCTCTGACAGAGAGAGCTCTCTTGCCAGCACCACCCTGGAAACGCCCAAAGATTTTGCCTTGCGCACGCCGGAAAGGTTGTAGATGCTGCCCTGCGTAGACAGGTGCAGCGGGAGCTGAGGAAGATGCTCCCTCAGCAGATCGATTAAGCCCAGATCCTGCACGATCAGCCCGTCCACTCCCATATTGTAAAGTCTGGCCGCGTACTGAAGCGCCGGCAGCAATTCCTGGTCGGTCAGCAGAATATTCAGGGTCACATACACTTTTACGTCTCGTATATGGGCATAGTCGATCGCCTGTTTAATTTCTTCTTCTGTAAAATTCTGCGCATTAATCCTGGCATTGAAAAGCGGGCCGCCTAAGTAGACCGCATCGGCTCCGTTTTCAACTGCGGCAGTCAGCTGCTCCATGCCGCCTGCCGGGGCCAGCAGTTCCGGTTTTTCTATGATCATAATCTTCTCCTGTCATGTGATGAGAAAAATTTTGCTATTCTGTTGGGTATAGTATATAATAACCCGTATATGGGAGGGATACAAGGATGAAAAAGTTCAAAGAGGTCATGAAAGAAAGGTCATTTGTAAGAGGAAGCCTGTTTATCGTCTTCAATGCCTTTCTTTTATACGTTCTCTATTTTATTGTAAAAAACTTTGATGTTATTGCCATTGCTGCAGGCAAGGGAATCAGCAGTGTGGTTTCCGCCTTTTCGCCGCTCTTTATCGGGCTGGTGATCGCGTATCTGCTCAATCCGCTGGTAACCATCATTGACAAACGTATGATGCGGCGGATGTTTTTCCGCATTCCTGACGATCCGGTCAAAGCTGAAAAAAGACGAAATCTGAGCAGGTTTCTCAGTGTGCTGCTGACGTTTTTAATTGTCATCGCCGCTATTGCTGCTATTATCTATGGCTTTGCGGTAATGATTCTGGGTCAATTCGTTTTTTCCAACTTCTCGGAAATGGCGCAAGGGGTCGTTCAGACGTTCCTTAATTATGAAGTGGAGCTTCGCCAATGGATTGCGCAAAATCTGCCGGCAGGCTTCATGTCGGACAAGTTTATGGAAATCGCCAACTCTATTATCAGCTGGATTTCTACCAATTTCAGCGCTTCCAATGCCATCAGCGCGGTCACCGGAGCCGTGGGAAGCGTGGTCAACGTGGCCATCGGGGCTATTGTCAGCATCTATCTGATGAAGGATAAGGATTTTTTCCTCAGCTTATGGAGAAAGCTCCTGCACCTGCTTCTGCCGCAGCGCGCTAATGCCGCAGTTACCGAAACCCTCAGCGAGGTCAACGGCGTTCTTTCCCAATTTGTGCGGGGAGCGCTCCTGGATGCAGTAATCGTGGCCATCTTGTCATCCATAGGTCTTTCGGTCATTGGCCTGGACTTTGCTGTGTTTATCGGAGTATTTGCAGGAATCGCCAATGTAATTCCTTACTTCGGACCTCTGCTGGGAATGATCCCGGCCTTTATCATCGGCTTGTTTACGGAAGACTTTACACAAGCGGCGGTGGCTGTCATCGTTCTCATCATCGTGCAGCAGATCGATTCCAATATCATTTATCCGAAAGTAGTGGGTTCTTCCACTGGGCTCCATCCGCTGACAGTTCTGCTGGCGGTAAGTGTTTTTGGGTACTTCGGCGGAATCATCTGGATGATCCTGGCGGTTCCCATTGCCGGAATCATTCAAGCGTTCATTGTCAAATGGGCATTTCGTAAAGAACGGAAGCTGGAAGGCTCTGCTCAACCGGCAGCAGAAACAGCCGACTCACCTGCTTCTGAAATTAAATCCGAATAAGTTTTAGTCCCGAGAACAACAAAATGGTGTAAGATGTTCGCAGTATTGAACATCTTACACCATTTTTAATTGCTCGGCAGCACATCAGCTGCTACAACAAAAATTTTCGTCGTTCCTCTTCAAAACCAGCCTTCTAGCAGTCAATGTCCATATAAATTTGGCCTTTTTCTACGAAAACGCAGTACTCCCTGGGTATTATGAGACAAGTTCGTGCGAACTTCTCACAAAATCTGTTCGTGAAACAGCAACTTAATTGCTGCCAGAAGAAAAAATAGGGAAATTCTTACTTTTTTATATGGACATGCATCGTGTTTTTGCTTATTTCGAATAGGATTCCGCAAAAAAGTGTGAAATGAGCAGCATGAAAGATTTTGGCTGCTGGCCCCTCTTACCTATTCTAAAGCTCCTACAAATCCAACTTGTAGTCCCCCACCTGAATCATTCCCACTGCCTTGAGGAGTCGGTCAAAAATGATTGCCAGGATCGCAGGCAGGAAGATATGCAGAAACAAAACAGACAGCAGCACCGGCACGGTAAACCCCATGGAGGTAAAGGTGCCGATCTGTCCCACAAGGCCGGAAGTTCCCATCCCTGCGCCCGCAGGGATGTTGGTCATCTGAAAGAGGACCGTAGACATGGGTCCTATGATAGCACTGGCTAAAGTTGGCGGCAGCAAAATCCATGGATTCTTAATTATATTGGAAATCTGCAGCATGGACGTTCCAATGCCCTGTGCCACAATGCCACCGATTCCGTTTTCCTTGACGCTGATTGCGGCAAATCCAACCATTTGAGCGCAGCAGCCCACCGTCGCGGCTCCTGCGGCCAGACCGGACAAATCCAGCATGATGCAGAGCGCGGCACTGGAAATGGGTGCTGTAAGTGCCAGTCCTACAATCACGGAAATGACGATCCCGAAGAGAAACGGCTTCCATTCTGTCGCCGTCATAATAATCTTACCAAGACCATACATCAGCTCTCCCACAAGGGGGCCGATCAGCTTGGCCGACAAAGCGCCTATAAACAGCGTCACCGCCGGCGTCACAATAATATCGATTTTCGTTTCTTTGGAGATGGCTTTGCCGAATTCAACTCCAATGGCAACCGCTATGAAGGCCCCAGCCGGCCCGCCCAGATCAGCGCCCATCATCCCGGTTATGGCGCTGGTAAATAGAACGAGCGGCGGAGCTTTTAATCCCCACGCTACAGCAATACCGATGGCCGCCCCCATCAAGCCCATCGCTGTAGTTCCCGTATCCACCAAAAACTTTGAAACCGTATTATCACCAAAGAGATTGATCGTCTGTTCTCCCAGGGTTTTGATAATCAGTCCGATGAGAAGGGATGCGAACAACCCCAGAGCCATTGCCGACAGCGCATCCTGAAAATAGCGCTTGGCTGTGAATTCAATGTTTTTTCGTTTTAGAAAGCTTTGTTTTTCTTCCATGACAGTCTCTCCTTTTCTTTCTTGGACAATTGTGTTCATTGTAGCAAAGACCTTTCTTTCATGTCAAGACACATGTCATGAATATTTAGTTCGCCTTATTGCTTCATAAATGAGATTGTGCTATGATTGGTGGAAGAAAGGAGGCAGCCATATGGATGCAAACAAAAGAAGATCTCAAATCCTCGCCCTATTGAAAAAATCTCAGATGCCGGTCAGCGCATCATCTCTGGCAGAACAGTTATCGGTAAGCCGGCAGATTATTGTAGGAGATGTGGCCATTTTAAGAGCATCAGGCGCCCATATTTCAGCTACACCCAGAGGGTATGTTTATGAAGAAGAGGCTTCCGCCTTCCCTTATGAAGGTCTGCTGGCCTGTCGCCATAGTCCTGACCAGCTCCGGGAAGAACTCTATACCATCGTCGATTACGGAGGTTTTGTCATCGATGTCACTATCGAACATCCTCTATACGGCCAGTTGTCCGGCCCATTGAACATCGGCTCCCGCTACGATGTGGACCTGTTCATTGAAAAAGTAGAAGCTGCGGAAAATGCCAAACCCCTCAGCGTTCTCACAGGAGGCATTCACCTTCACCGGATTGGCTGCAAAGATTCAGCCGTGTTTTCCCTTATAAAAGAAAAGTTGGACGAAAAGGGGATCATCTTCTCGTCCGCAGAATAATTAATAGATTGTGAAGCCGTTTTTACCACGTTCCTTTGTCTGATACAACGCAGCATCCGCATTTCTATAAAGTGTATCAAAATCAGCTCCATCCTTTGGGGCTGCCGCCGCTCCGATGCTGGCCGTGCTGTGCAGCGACAAATTGCCGATGACATAATCTCGATCCAGAGCTTGTGATAAGTCTTCTATCTTTTCTTGGAGTTGGCTCATCTCCCGAAATGGCATGAAGGCTACGAACTCATCTCCCCCGATTCGACCTGCAAAAGCATCTGATGCAATATGGCTTTGTATGGTTTTGGCAAAGGCGCATATCACGCAGTCACCAGCTGCATGTCCGTACCGATCATTAACCAGCTTGAAATTATCAATATCAAAAATAACAAATGCATAGTTTTGATCCGTATTTTCCTTTAAAAGCTGTTCAATATGCTGCCTGGTCGAAGTCTTATTGTACAAACCCGTCATTTCATCGGTTTCTACTCGCTGCGCCATGTGGATTTCCTGACGTTTTTCCTGGTCAATGTTTCGCCGATAGGTAAACATGTGAACACAAGCATCCTCAGGGCTGTAATAAATATTTGCATCAATACGCATCCAGAAATAATCGGTACCGTTTTCGCTGATCATAAAGTCATAGCATAGATGCGAATTTCCCTTTTCAAACTCTTCCATGACATGCTTTGGCGCGAACAGATCAATATACCCCTGACGAAATTCTTCTTTAATTTGTTTTTCTGCAACTACTTTCAGCGCCTCATCGAACATCATGTTTTTAGGTACTCCCAGGCTTTCGAAGTAACGGACCGTACTTGCACCGGCCGCACAGTTTTTGGTGATATTCAGTTCATAGATATTTTCATATAACTGCTCTGTTACCTTGCGAAATGTCTGCTGCCGTTCTTCCGTAAGCTCCATAATTTTTCGGTTAAAGCTTTTAACTACCCGGGTAAGTACAATCAAGATAATCGCCAGAATGAGAATAATAATCAAAACCGTCTCAATCAGGTTCATTCGGATTTGTTTTATAATCTTTCCCGTATTTTGATCAACCACCAGCGACCAGTCCAGCTCGGGAATATAACGGTTTACAACATAGTCTTTTTTTCCGCTTTTGTCTTTCCCGCCGGACCAAAAGCTTTCTACCTTTCCGCTGGCGTTCTTCCAGCTGAGAATTTTTTCCCGGATGTTTCGATCATAGTCGTTGACTTGGAAAAGACTCTTTTTTTCATACCCATTATAATCGGCAGAAAGCTCAATCTCTGCGTTGCGATTGATAAAAAACGCATTTACGCCAAATTCTTCTTCGTACTGCAGGAGTTTTTGGCGCAGATCAGCGATACGCAGACCAACACCGACCACACCCAGAAGGTTGTTCGATGCGTCCTTGACTTTGCAATTTACAAAAATGGTAATTTCATTGTTGGCAGCCGCAACTTCATCGTTATCCACATTCAGCGAATATTCCTCATCATTGCCGGCCATGGTATAATACCAGTCATTTTCAGGGTTATCCTTTGTCAAGGTTCGATCTAATCCTTGGAAATTATAATAGCGCTTTGTTGCCGCAGAAACCAGAAATACCGAATCATATCCATACTTGCTGCGGTAGGTTTCCAAATATTCGCGAATCGTGTCTATGTAGGCGTTGCTCTTTAGATGATCAGATTCTTCTATCAGAAGCGTTCTCAATAAACTGTCATTCGCCATGGTTTGAGAGATGTTCACCGGTTTTGAAAGTATGGAACTCAGTTCCTGATAAATTCCCTCTGAAGCCAAGGTTGACACCTGTTCGATATTTTCAATAGATTGGCTGTAGTTAGCCTGATAACTGAGCAGTGCTGTCAAAACAAACCCAATGATAACGATTGCACAGATCAACAGATTTGTCTTTAGCAATATGTTTCTCTTCAAAAAATAAACCCTCTTTCCCCTAATGGAAAAAGGCAGCCTGCAAAGCTGCCTCTTTTCTTTAAACGTCAATCACGTGCAATAATAGCCATCAAATCAGCAAAGATGCCGTATCCGCTCTGGCGAGTCTCCGGTGCCTCCTCGATCAGCGTCAATCTGCCCATCAGGTCGGTCTCCACAGTAATAATGGAAGATGTACCGTCAATTGCGGCATAAATATTGTTTTTATCCACCTCTTCCGGACCTACTTTTCCATGGACAACTCCGTCCTCATCACGGTAGAGACTGCACATAAGCTTAATGACGCGGCCCTTTTGTTCAGCCTCCTTGATGTCCGCTTGCGTTATATGTTCAATGCCTTCGCGTTCCACATCCAGCGGCGTCATATCCGCATCCATAAATACGTTGGCAAGCACAGCAACTTTTGCCGCCGCATCATATCCTCCCATATCGGTGGATGGGTTGGCTTCAATAAAGCCCCGCTTTTTTCCTTCGGAAATAATCTCTGCACACTTGCGGCCTTTTGCCAGCTCGCAGAGTATGTAATTCGTCGTACTGTTGAGGATTCCGGATATTCGTTTTACCTCGCACATACTCAGATAATCGCGTTTCATATTGAATATGGGGGTACCGTCCATTACGGTCGTTTCATATAAGAACCTGCAATTATTCTCTTCAGCCAGCTGGGATAATTCCCGATACGCCCATGCAACCGGGCCTTTATTGGCTGTTATGGCATGTCTGCCCCGCTTCAAGGCTCCCCGGATATGGTTAGTTGCCACTTTTCCAGATGCGAATTCCAGAGGCGTAAGCTCGATCAGCACATCATAATCCACTTTGTCCACGATATTCTGCGATGTGGAATTCTCAGAAAATCCTAAAATCTTATCAAATCTACCGCTATTTTGAACATTCTTAAGCGCTTTATCCAGATCAATGCCCCAAGCATCTACCAGGTTGCCCCTCGTTTTGGTCGTGATCGCGACAACGGTCACCCGCGTGTTATACTTTTTTCGGAGCACCTCCTCCTTTTCCAATAGAATCTTTGCAAACGCCTGTCCTGCATTGCCAAAACCGATTAAAGCCAATTTTACCTCTTTCATGAAACGCCCTCCTTTTTCTCTTCTGCTCTTAGTCCATTATACAAGAAAAAGCGGTCTGCTTCCACAACATTTTATTCAGAAACGCGGTTTGCTGCGATTACCCCCGCCACAACCAGGATCAAACCCGCTGCGGTATACCATCCGAAGGAATCTCCTTGGAATGCGATTCCACTCACAACTCCGGTCAGGGTGATCAAATTCACTTGAAGCATGGAAGCCTGGGGCGCCGGCATCTTTGAAACCACGTAATTAAACAAAATATAGCAAAGAAAGGATCCGGCCGCACCTAAAAACAATACCGCCAAACCCACTTCCGGATATTGAAAACAGACGGCATAGCAGGAAAAGCCTTTGCCTCTTATAAGGTTAAGAAGATTGAACCAGATGCCCCCCATAAGAGCCATGGTAAAGGTCCGCTCCATGGGGGAAAATTGGTCTGATATATGTCCCGACATAATGATGAACACCGCCCCAGTCACCACCATGCCGATCAGGAACAAATAACCGCCTGCTTTTCCTCCCAGAGAAAAACCTTCACTGAACACAATGGAAATAATTACGCCCAAAAAGGATAGGGCGATCCCGCCGGCCACAACGGGCTTGATGGAACGTTTTAAGATCAGAGCCGTAATCAGGACCACTGCAATGGGAATCATGGCATAGACTATAGCGGATTCTGAGGCTGTTGTCAGATCAACTCCACAGGTCTCGCAAATTGTATTGATACATGGCTGAATGAAAGCTGCCAGCGCAACCAGCCAAACCCGCTTTCCTCGATAATGAATTCGGATAAGTTTAAACATAGCCAATGCCAGGAAAAGAACCATGGCAATCGTCCACCTGCAGGCCAAGACCTGAATCGCATCCAGTTGTGTAAGCGCGATCTTTGATCCCAAAAAAGTGAGGCCAAAAAGAACCGATTCAATGACCGCCGCTGCATAAACAATTTTTTTCGTCTGCATTATGTAAATTCCTTTAAAAAAAGGGTACATGAAAAATCATGCACCCTTGTAATTGAAATATACTCGATATGGTTCCGATATTACAGGCATTCCTTGATTGCTTCTTCGTAAATCTCAAGACCAGCATCGATCTGAGCGTCGGTTACGCACAGCGGGCACAGGAAACGGAT
>NZ_JAJAGH010000023.1:0-15576 GCF_020734085.1 Hominibacterium faecale | reverse complement strand
GTTTGCATTCCTCATCTTCCCGGCCATAGACGGCTTTGAACAAAAGATCGTTTTTTAAATTGAGTGCGATATGTAAGCCCCCCTTTCTGAATTGGTATATTTTTACTTTAACATAATTGGCATTTTTTGTCAATTCATAAATGTAATATATTCCCAACTACAAATGAAATCAGCAGGTCAAGGAGCGAGATGCTCCCTGCCTGCTGGTCTTTGAATTATAAGACGATTATCAAAAATGGCCCCATTTATAAAATTGGTCTATCCTTTTCCCGCTTTCCTGATAAAATCAGCGAAAGGATGATACTCGACGCAATTACTGCAAAAATGACGCAGATTGAAACTACCGTTGAAATATGGATGTTAACAATTAATGCTCCCAATTTTACTCCTGTAAATATTAAAATCACGCCGACTCCATATTTGACATATTGGAAGCGTTCCTGTAAATGCTCCAATACAAAGTACATCTGCCTCAGTCCAAGAATAGCAAAGATGTTAGAGCTATACACAATCAGCAGGCTGGTCGAGACCGAAAACACTGCCGGAACTGAGTCAATTGCAAATATGATGTCGGAGCATTCTACCAGACACAAGATCGCAAACAGAGGTGTAAAAAGCTTTTTTCCGTTTCTTTTAATCATAAAGCGATCATCTTCAAAAGACTCCGTCATGGGCAGGAATTTCCTTACAGCTTTTATTATTTTGCTATCCTGCGGTTCTATTTCTTCTTCCTTGCCAATTAGCATTTTTATGCCGTTTATAACGAGGATTGCTCCAAAAATGTAGAGAATCCATTCAAAAGAAGATACAATCTTAAGACCGAAGAATATAAAAACAAAACGCAATACGATTGCACCCATAATGCCCCAGCTGAGTACTCTGTGCTGCACCTTTTCTTTTATGCCAAAGGAAATAAAAATCGTCATAAATACAAAAAGGTTGTCAACACTTAAGCTCAGCTCGATCAGGTAACCTGCTGCGAATTCCAGTGCGCTTTTACTTCCCAAAGAAAGACCTATGGCTGCACAACATAGTCCCGCTAAAGCGATCCATATACACACCCATTTTATAGCATGTTTGATTTCTTTCATTTCTTTTTCACCTAGATTCTTTTTGAATTCCCCTTCATCTCTTGCTCATTATTTTCCTGCCAATTGCAAATACGTTTGATATCTTTCCTTCGCATCTTTTTCTGCCTTATCAAACAGCTGCTCAGCGGTTTCCGGGAATGCTTTTTTCAATGACGCATATCTTACTTCGTTCATCATAAATTCTTTTAAATCCCCTGTCGGTTCTTTAGAGTCCAAGATAAATGGGTTTTGACCTTGCTTCTTCAAATCAGGATTGTAGCGGTATGTATGCCAGTATCCGGCCTCAACGGCACGTTTAGCTTCTCCCATACCCTGGGACATACCGCATTTCATACCATGTTCAATACACGGGCAGTAGGCAATAATCAGAGAAGGGCCATCATAACTTTCTGCTTCTCGAATAGCTTTAAGCGTCTGGTGCATATCATAGCCCATCGCAACCTGCGCAACATACACATAGCCGTAACTCATGGCCATCAATCCTAAGTCTTTTTTCTTAGTTTTCTTACCGTCGGAAGCGAATTTGGCGATTGCTCCTGTAGCGGTGGCTTTTGAAGCTTGTCCGCCGGTATTGGAGTAAACTTCTGTATCAAGTACAAACAGGTTAATATTCTTGCCTGATGCCAGGACATGATCCAGCCCTCCATAGCCTATGTCATAAGCCCAGCCGTCACCGCCGAGACCCCAATAAGATTTAGGCGTAAGGTATTCCCGATTTTCAATAACGTAGCTGACAGCTTCCGTTTTATTCTCATAGCTTGTTAAAACCCTCGCAAGTTCATTTGCCGCCTCACGGCCGCAGTCAGGATCCGCACTCTTTTCAAGCCAATTGCGGCATGGCCCCTTTAGCTCTTCAATGCTGGAGAGTTCTGTAATTACAGCGGTTAATCGCTCTCTTATTTTTTCAGCACCCATGTACATACCATAGATGTATTCAGCTGTATCTTCAAAGAGGGACATCGCCCATGCAGGACCGCAGCCATCTTTATTGGTTGTATAAGGGGTTGACGGCGTGCTGCCGCTAAATGCCGTTGAACATCCTGACGCATTGGCACAGTACATTCGGTCGCCAAACAGTTGGGAGATGAGCTTTACATAGGGAGTTTCACCGCAGCCCGCACATGCTCCTGAAAATTCGAACAAGGGCTGGGCAAACTGGCTGCCCTTGACTGTATTTTTATCAATGGCATCCTCTTTAGTCGATACGGATTCAATGCTGTAATTCCAGTTTTTTGTCTCGTGGATTTGAGAAGCAAGGCTCTTCATAGATAGCGCTTTTTCCTTTGCAGGGCAAATATATGCACAGCTACCGCAGCCCGTACAGTCCAGCGGCGACACCTGAATTCGATATTGGTATTGGGTCAGTCCCTTTCCCTTTGCATGGATCGTTTCAAACGTCTTTGGTTTTTTTGCCGCTTCGTTTTTATCAAGGAGTATCGGCCGGATCGCCGCGTGGGGACATACATAGGAACATTGGTTGCACTGGATACATTTATCTCCATTCCATTTGGGTATATCCACCGCAGCGCCCCGCTTTTCATACTTGGTAGTTCCTGCGGGCCATGTCCCGTCTTCTCTGCCGATGAATGCACTGACCGGAATTGCATCTCCCTCCTGCCGATTCATAGGGATCACGACTTTTTTAATGAAATCTGGATAGTCGCAGTCTTTTTCTTCAATTACAGCCTGCTTCCAGGCTGGTGGAACGGCTATTTCTTTCAGCAGCTCAATCCCCCGATCGACTGCAAGCCAGTTCATGGCAACAATCTGTTCGCCTTTTCTGGAATATGTTTTTTTAATACTGTCTTTCATATATCGAACAGCATCCTCCAGTGGAAGAATTGGTACAAGCTTAAAAAAAGCCGCCTGCAATACTGTATTCGTTCTTCCGCCTAATCCTAAATCCTTTGCAATATCCACAGCGTTAATGATATAGAATCTTATCTTTTTTTCAGCTAAATCCCTCTTCAAAGATGGAGGCAGTTTCTCTTCCAGTTCCTTCTCATCCCACTGGCAATTAAGAAGAAAAACAGAACCTTTTTTTAAGTCTCCCGTAAGATTATACCGGTCCACATAGGATTGATTGTGGCAAGCTACAAAATCCGCCTCTGACACTAGATAGGTCGATTTAATTTCTTCTTTGCCGAATCGTAAGTGAGACTGAGTTAGTCCTCCCGATTTTTTCGAGTCATATACAAAATATGCTTGTGTATATAGATCCGTATGACCGCCGATAATCTTTATAGTGTTTTTATTAGCTCCCACTGTCCCGTCTGAACCCAATCCCCAAATCTTGCAGCTGATGGTTCCTTTGGGCGATGTTCCGGTAAGCTGCTGAGGAATTGGCAGTGACAGTCCAGTAACATCATCCTCAATACCTATAGTAAAGTTCTCTTTTGAGCTCTCTTTTTTCAAATTATCAAACGCAGCACATATCTGAGCCGGCGTGGTATCCTTAGAAGACAAACCATATCTGCCTCCGATAACATCAATCTTCTTGCCCCGCTTAAAACAAAGCTGACATACATCTTGATAAAGAGGTTCTCCCTGGCTGCCGGTTTCCTTAGTTCTGTCCAGCACTGCAAGTTTCTCAACACTTTGGGGCAGCTCCGCCAGAAAATGCTCTGCAGAAAAAGGCCTGTATAAGCGAACGCATAATACACCGACTTTTTCACCCCGTGCTGTAAGATAATCTACGGTCTCCTGTATGGTATCGATGACCGAACCCATGGCAACGACAACCCGTTTCGCATCCGGTGCTCCGTAATAATTAAACAGCTTGTAATTCTTTCCTGTCAATTTGTTTATCTCATCCATATAGCCTTCCACAATTCCCGGGAGAGCGGCATAAAAGTTATTAGATGCTTCTCTCAATTGAAAAAATACATCCGGATTCTGCGTAGTTCCTCTTGTACAAGGCCGTTCCGGGTTCAGCGAATTCTTTCTGAATCGTTTCAGCGCATCCAAATCGACCAGCCCAGCCAGATCCTCATAATCCAGCGCATCAATTTTCTGTATTTCATGGGAGGTACGAAACCCATCAAAGAAGTGAAGGAAAGGCACTCTGCCTTTTATTGCTGCCAAATGGGCTACTGCGCCTAAATCCATTACTTCCTGAGGATTTGCTGATGCCAGAAGGGCAAATCCGGTCTGCCTGCAAGCCATAACATCGGAATGATCTCCAAAGATAGACAACGCATGTGCCGATAACGTTCGCGCCGAAACGTGGAACACTCCTGGTAATAATTCCCCCGCTATTTTATACATGTTTGGGATCATCAAAAGCAATCCCTGGGATGCAGTATATGTTGTCGTCAGTGCCCCCGCCTGCAGGGAGCCGTGGACACTTCCCGCCGCTCCCCCTTCCGATTGAAGCTCTGCCACATCCACAGTCTGTCCGAAAATATTTTTCTTTCCCAGGGCTGCCCATTCATCAACATGTTCTGCCATAGGGGACGAGGGCGTGATGGGAAAAATTCCTGCAACCTCAGTAAACGCATAAGAAACATATGCCGCAGCCTCATTACCGTCAACAACTATTTTTTTATTTGCCATATTTGCCTCCCTTCACTCCTCATCAAAAACCCACGCTTTTGTAAATCCGTCTGTAATTGCATCTACAATACGTCCGCTTTTTAACGCGTCTCCCACTATCCTTACATGGGTGAAGTGACTCTTGAATTCTTCCGCCGCTTTCGGATCGCCTTTCACCCCCAGCGACATGACAACTGCCTCTGCCTCCATTTTTTTATCCGCCTGACCTTCACAGGAAACCATAATATATGTTTCTTCAATGGAACGTAAAGTACAGTCCGGATAAATTTCAGCGTCTGCAGCTTTTAGTTCTTTCAACTCTTCATTCAGACATTGTTTGAATACACCTTTTCCGATTTCACTTTCCTGTTCGATAATTTTTACATGACAGCCCTGATCTGCAAGGAAAGAAGCTGTCTCTAAGCCTGCCTGCCCTGCTCCTGCTACTATGACCTGTTTTTTCCTTAAATCAACTGCGCCGCTCAGAACTTCGGGGACTGTGTAAACATTTTTTCGATCAATGCCGTCTATGGTTTCCGGCTTGACGGGCTGGGCCCCGCTGCAAAGGAATACGCCTAACGGCTTTAATTTCTTAACGGCTTCAATATCAGCTTTTGTATTCAGCCGGACCTCTACACCTAAAGATTTTAGTTGGGCGATCATACCTTCCTTCAGCCAGCGGATTTTTTCTTTTTTCGGCGGCTTTTCCGCATAATTGAGCTGGCCGCCCAGTTCCGCTTTCTGTTCAAACAGCACCACTCGGAATTTTCTTTCTGCAAGAACCATAGCTGCCTCCATGCCTCCCGGCCCTCCGCCGATGACAACGACAGTTCTTCCACGACCATTTTTCTGTATCTGTGAAAACTCAATTTCTCTTCCCAGCCGGGGATTTACGGTACAAGTAGGTGGAATTCCCTGGATGAACGTATCCATACAATTTAAACAACTGATGCAAATTCTTATCTGGTCTTCTTTCCCTTGTGTAATTTTTTTCGTCCAGTAGGGGTCAGCCAGATGGCCTCTTGAAAGCCCAGCAAAATCGCAGACGCCTTCTCCAATCAAACTGTCGGCAAAGTCCGGCTTCTTGATGGTATTTACTGCTATGATCGGGCAGCTGACTGCTTCTTTAACGGATTTTGACAGGTGTTTTTTCCATCCCTGCGGATAGCACGGCGGCTCTCTGTTAAACTGGGAGCTTTCCTGAAGGCCACAATTAACATTCATATAGTCCACGCCCATTTCATCCCATATTTTGGCGAAAGCCAATCCGTCTTCCAGCGTATTTCCGCCTTCGACAAATTCATCAACCGATATTCTTATGCCGACAACAAAGTCTTTGCTGACAACCTTGCGAATGGCCTCATATATCTCAACCACGATTCTTGCCCTATTTTCAATACTTCCGCCGTATTCATCGCTGCGGTGATTGTACAATGGCGACAAAAACTGATTCAACAGATAACCATGGGCAGCGTGAATTTCCACGCCATCCACACCGGCTGTTTCAGCAAGCTTGGCCGATTGTACAAATTTTTCAATCAGATATTCGATATCTTTTTTTGACATGGCTTTTGTTCGCTTCCCATCTGCTGTTGGTACTTCTGATGCCGACCATGGTTTTTCTCCATTGAGATTGCCGCTTACCGTGCATTTTCCAGGATGGTACAGCTGTAAAAATAGTTTGGCATCGTATTTATGTATTGCTCTGGCCAGATGGGCAAAAGACATGGATTGCGCCTGGTTTTCCAGGCACAATTCATTGGCATTAATTTTTCCCGTCTTTGAATCCACCAGGACGATACCCGGCATTACGATACCGGCTCCGCCTTTTGCGCGTTCTTCAAGATAACGGATCAGCCGCAGGCCGGCTTGCCCGTTTGAATCTGCATAAGTAAGTCCCACCGGCGTCACCACAATTCTGTTCTTTATCGTTTGCTTTCTAATCTTCCCTTCTTTAAAGAGGTTCGAGTATTTTGCTTTGTAATTCATGTTCTTCTCCTTGACCCAAGTTATCACCAGTTTTTATGATTTAAATCTGTTATTTTCCTACTTTCCGTCCTGTCTTCACGCTCTGGCGAAAACATATCCACATTAATACAGGATTCCGGTCCCGGGTTATAGGTGCCATGCTCCGCTCCGGGAGGCACATGGCAGAAGCAGCCTGCCCCCACTTCATAGGTAGTCTCCTGGACGGTTACTTCCAGCATTCCTTGTTTGATGTAAATCAGCTGTTCGTGGGGATGGCTGTGAAGCGGCGCACCTGCTCCCGGCTTGATTTCCCAATATTGCATGGTCATATTTTCGCTGGGTTTAAACACGCAGCTTCTCATACCATTTTCATCGTCATGCCATTCCATCTGGCGTATGTCAAAAAGTTTTACTTTGTTCATTCTACTCTCCTCTTTTAAATTCTATTTTCTTATTTTGCTTTTGGCAGCATATGTTCAAAGCCTTCTGTTGAATAATCCTCTCCTGCCCGTTTCGCTTCCAGTGCTTTTGTCAAGGCATCAAAGCCTTTTCTTGTTACCGGATACTGGAGAGCGGCGATTACACCCAACAATAGGAATATTCCCGGAAGCAATGTAATATATCCATGCAATCCCTCTGCAACAGATTCCGGCTGTGATACGCCGCCTTCCACATAGCCAATGCTGCTAAGAATAATACCTGTAAAAATATAGGATAGCGTTGGCCCGATTTTAACGAATAGGCTTGCAAATGAAATAACTAATGAAGTTCTCCTCTTACCGTTTGCGAATTCATCAATATCAGAAATTTCATATCCCATCGTGCAGTGCAGTGTCCAGAAGGGTGCTTCAACAAGAGTAAACGCTACCATCATAGCTACAGCAGCGCCTAAAGAGTTCAAATTCAAGAAAAAGAAACTTGTCATTGTAACTCCTGCGACAGCATAACAGACGATGAACATTGGCTTTTTGCCAAATTTATTAGCGACTGGTACGCATAATACAATTGCCCCATAATAAACAACACTCTCTACCGCCCAAAAAGTAGCCTGCTGCGCAGCATTAAGTTCCATAGAATAAGTGAGTACATAGGCAATCAGCGCATAGAAAAAACCATTTGCTACAGTAAAGGCAAATACCATGATTAACTGTACTTTTAATGCTTTAATCTTTAATAGTGATGTGACATTTTCAATAAAGTTCAATTTCCCAATTTTAACATCATCATTCTCTTCTGCAGCCGCTTCTTTTGGTGGTCTGCCAGCAGCTCTAAGCGCTTTTACTTTCCTTGGGCTTAATGCGGCAAAGATACAAACAAGACAGCAAATACCATACACCAGAGTCACACTAATTCCGGTAGTAAGCCACTGTGCATCAACATCCATTTCCGGTAAAATGGCTTTTGCAAGCTGTGGACCTCCATGTCCCAGATAGGAAAAGAGCGGCGCAGTTAATCCGCAAAGCAGCCTCAAAAAATTTCTTTCTTCATAGCTATCCGTCATCTCCGCACCCATTGAAATGAAATTCGTACTATACATTGAGAAGCAGGTTACGAACAGGATTGAAAAAATACAATAGTAGATTAATTCTCCAACACCGGAAAAAGGCGCAGGGACGAATAATAAAATCGTCACAATTGCCAGCGGCCCAAGACCAATGATCATGCCTGTCCTTCTTGTTCCGTGTTTTCGATATAAATTGTCCGAGAATATGCCCAATGCCGGATCGACAAGGCCATCGCAAGCAGCAGCTACTGCTGAAATAATTCCTGCAACAACAGCATTAATTCCGGCGACTTCCGTTAGATACATCATAAAGTATGTATAAAACAGTGCATAAGGCAACTCATCACCAGCATTTCCAAGAGAATATCTGATTTTTTTGCCAATAGAGATTTCACCGGTTAAGCCTAAAACATTGCCTTTGGTTTTCATATTTTTTTCCTTTCTGTTATTTTATCCGTCTTACCACTTTTATTTAAGCGATCAACTATTGATGGAACCAGTGGCAAATCCTGCAACTTGTTTATCAGGTCAATCCTGCAATTTTCCTCTTTTAAATTCGATTTTCTTATTTTTCTTTTGGCAGCATGTGTTCGAAGCCTTCTGTTGAATATTCCTCTCCTGCCCTTTTCGCTTCCAGGGCCTTTGTCAAGGCATCAAATCCTTTTCTTGTTACCGGATACTGGAGGGCCGCGATGCTGCCTACAACCAAAACCAATCCCGGCAGCAGGGTGATGTATCCGTGCAGGCCTTCCGTAACAGTTGCTGCTTGGGAAACGCCGCCCTCCACATAACCGATGCTCTTGAGAATGATTCCAGAGAATATGAAGGATAAAGTAGGTCCCACTTTAATGAACACGGACGCTACCGATAAGATCAGCGATGTTCTTCTCTTGCCGTTTGCAAATTCATCAATATCGGAAATCTCATAGCCCCAGGTGCAGTACAGCGTCCAGAAGGGAGCTTCAATAAAGGTGAAGGCTGCCATCAGAAGCGTTGCTGCCAGCAGAGACTGGACACTTCCAAAGTAGAAAGCTGTCATCGAAATTCCTGCAATGGCAAAACAGGCGATGAATAAAGGCTTTTTGCCAAATTTATTAGCCACAGGTACACATAAGACTACTGCCGCATAGTAAATGACTGTCTGCACGGCCCAGTATGTGGCCTGCTGAGCTGCGTTGAGTTCCATGGAGTAAGTCAGGGCATATGCGATTAATGCATAGAAGAATCCATTGGCGATGGTAAAGGAAAGGATCATGATGATTTCCACTCGCAAGGCTTTGATCTTTAGCACGGATCCCACATTTTCAAAAAAGTTCAGTTTACTGACTTTTACTTCATCTATGTTCTCCTCTGATCTGACTTCCCTCAACTCTCTTCCTTCTGCTCGAAGCTCTTTAACCCTTTTAGGACTAAGGGCTACAAAGATACAGATGACACAGCATATCACATAGATGATTGTGATACTTACACCTGTAGCTACCCATTGACCCTGAAGGTTCATCTTGGGCAAAATAGCCTGTGCCAGCTGAGGGCCGCCATGTCCCAGATAAGCGAACAGCGGCGCTGTTAATCCGCAAAGCAGACGCAGCATGTTTCTTTCTTCATAGCTGTCTGTCATTTCCGCGCCCATTGATACAAAGTTCATGCTGTATAAAGAATAGAAGGCGACAAAGAGAATGGAAAAAAAGCAGTAATAAACCAGCTGGCCCGTTCCGCTGAACGGAGATGGCACAAATAGCAGGATGGTTACAATAGCGAGAGGCCCAAGGCCCATAACCATGGCCGGCCTTCTGGTTCCATGCTTTCGATATAAATTATCGGAGAATATACCCAGTGCCGGGTCCACAAGGCCATCGCAGGCTGCGGCCACCGCAGAAATGACTCCTGCTACAACTGCATCAATTCCCGCCACTTCAGTTAGGTACATCATAAAATATGTATAGAAGATCGCGTATGGTAATTCGTCGCCGGCATTTCCAAGCGAGTATCGGATTTTTTGCCATAAAGACATTTCACCGGTTAAACCTAACAAGTTCCCTTTGTTTTTCATAATTGTTTCCTTTCTGGTATTTCCAACCGTTTATACAATTAAAAACAGATTATCTCTTGTTAACTCCTCTAACCCTAATTTTTCTTTCGTTTGCCCCTTCCTGATCAGGTCTTTTCCTATTACGATTCCGCCTAATGTGATCAATGCCTCGATTACCGGCAGATTCAGCTCCAGCATCCGGCCAATCATGCTCCACGACATCAGGCCGTAGGGAATATCCTCGGTCAAATATCTGCTCTGCAAACTCTCAGGTCCTTTTACAAACTCAAGACCTTGACAGCCGTTGATCTCTTCCCACATGCTTCTGGCTTGTCTGCCTTCCGCCATTTCCTCAGGCACACTATAATAGGAGCATCCCAGAGCTTTTAAAATATGAATTCGTTCTTCGTCCAATTTTTCCATAACAGTCGCAACGGCGGGTGTTATTCCCTCTTCATAGAGGTAGAATTCCCCCTTTGCCCGCTCGATTCTCCCTGTATTAAGGACACAGCCCGGAACATGGTAACAGGGGTTTGTGGCATGCAGTACGCTGTGAAACACATGGTCGGCTTTTGTTAAAGGTAAAATCGATTCAAATTCTGCCAAAACCTGTGCCGTATCATCTGATGGAACTGCAGCTGTCAAAAGGGGCGTAATTCTACCGCTTATTTCGACTCGATTGCCGCCCAGCTTTTTTGCGTTATAAGGAGTTTCATTGGTTTCCGCAACAAAGATCCTTTTTCCGCGGCCCTGTTCTTTTAACTTTTTTTTCAGTAATAAGCTTGCAAGGTAACCAGGCGCAAATATTACAGTCTGATCATCAGACAGATAGTCGCAAATCCATTGAGTGATAAACTCATGACCATATGCAGGGATCGTGATCAAAATCAGATCACTCCCTCCTATTGCTGCCTGTGGATCATCCGTAACCATGTGGAGCTTTGCCTCTTGAGTCCGATTATCTTCATGAAGCTCAACAGTCCTGGTTTTCGCAACAGCAGTAATCTCAGACCAATGTGGTTCATCCACCAACATGTTTACTTGATTCCCTTTTAGCGCCAAATCCGCTGCTGCTGCATAACTGCAATTTCCCGCTCCTATTACAGTTATCTTTTTCATTTAAACGTTTCCTCCATAATTCCTCTGAGCTACTGTGTTATATAGGAATTTCATCATAGTCGTTGTATCGAATACAGGGAGGTTGGTCGCTGCCTGTATGGATGCCGCATAGGGCGGCATATCCGTACATTCCAACAGAATCGCACCCAAATCCGGATTTTCATCCTGCAGTTTTTTCGCAAGGCCCACCATCTCGGCTCGCACTTTTGCCGAATCAAAATTGCCCACATTTTTATCAAATTTGCTGAATTCCGGCTCATCCTGCGCGCCAATAATAACGCATCGGTCATAATCTTCTTTCGAAACTCCGCATGATTGGAACAGGCTGTAAGTGAGATGAGGTGCATCGCCGCATATAATTCCTATTTTCTGGTCTGACCGCAAGCCCACTCTGATCCAAGGCACCTGCACTACTCCGGAAAGATAAACGGGAATGTCCACAGAATCGGCCACCTGCCTTTGGAAATGTCCAAAATAACCGCAGTCCGCGCAGATCACTCTGCATCCGTCCAATTCCAGCTGTTTTGCCGTCGCAATGATCTGATCCTCAAGGGATGCTGCCGCTCCGTGAACTAACTGCTGGTTAGCGCCTTCCAGTTCAACATATTTGATCGGAAAGTCAAAGGAATACGCATTTGATACATGACCTGGAGGACATGGCAGCCAGGCTGGCACAATAATAACTCCAACCAGCTCTCCCGCACCGCCTCTTGAATCTTTATTCATCCGGTAATGCAGGTCCTCACCCGGCTCGATATATGCATAGTGTCTATAAAACCCATCTTTAACTTCTTTCATCGCTTCCTCCTATTCCACACTTTTTAAGATTTCTACTGTGCCTTTATCCCCGTCTATTCGGATATAGTCCCCTGTTTTGATCTCTTCACATGGATCGCAGTCTGGACCAAAGTCAGCAACACAGGGGACATCTGCCAGCGCTACGGTTGTGGCGCACTTTGAATCCATCTTCTTGAACACATAACCCATTGGACCTACTCCGTGCAGATGGCAGGCAAAGAAATAATCTGACCATCCGAGTGATCCTCTGCTGCACGGTACTACCAAAATCTTTCCCTTTACTGACTCGCCTTCATAGAGATGGCCTTTTTCAATAATGACTCCGGTATCCATTTCAAGCGCTGACCATCCTTGAATGCTGTTTGGACACACCAGCGCATATCCTTCTGCTGCAGGACCGTTGGCTCCTCTGGCTTTTAAAATCTTATTTTCCATCATTCACCTCCCAGTAACCTCTGATTGCCGCATCCATACATTGCTTGTCCGTCCCATAGTAGATGGGAACCGATCGCTCGGATTTTTGATAGTGCGTCAGCTTTGTTGAGGAAAGACCTACCGCAATGGATCCATCCGTGAGGTTTGTGGTTACATCCACGCATCCGCAGGTCATAAGATGGGCGCCGGTTTTTCTAATGGTCTGGGCAATTCCGCTGTCTTCGGCCATTTTCAAGGTTGCCATGGTCGTGTAAATAAAGAATCGCATCCCTTGCGCAACCTTTTTACCTTTAAGATAGTCCGCATAGTGCTGTAACTCCTCCACACTGCAATGAGGACAGCCGATCTGAACGAAGTTAATGGGTCCGGAGGTCTGGCAGCCCAGCGTCAGTCTCGCTTCTTCGATCATTTCTTGTGTAATCGTAATCTCTGCCTGCGGTCTCTTCCCCTTTAAGGCATCTTCCAATTCTCTTGCTTCGGGTGAGATGCCTACAATGAGGCACAATTCCGCACTGCTGGTTGTGGCCAACGATGTGAAAAAGCTCTTTACTTTGTTTAAGTCCGGCCGTTTAAATCCGTCGGCCAGCACTGGGACTGAATCGGCCTCAAGAAACCCTCCCATCACATAACCCAATAGATCCCAATCCTCTCTTGTATCTGTCCTGCAATCAATGTGAAATACATGTGTGCCGATTCTGTTCTCATCGAGATGCAGACCAAATTTAGGCGTTCTGCCTGTGAGGGTTGACCAAAAGGTGGTTCCCTGTCCTCCGCCATTTCCTCTGGCGCCCCAAATCGAGTTACAGAATAAGACGTTACTCGATTCGGTTGTGAGGAATACTTCACCCATAAGCGGGATCCATCCGGTCAGATATGGTGCGCATGTACTGGCTCGAATCGTTCCCAGCTGGCAGGCCCTGTTCAGAAACCGCATATTCTCTTCAAAGAATTCTTTGGTTTGATTACAGTTTTCATAATCTTCTCCATCTATGCAGCAGACATCATCCTGAAATAAGCAGTTATCGTCTACCAGTGTGTCCAGTTCCATTTCTTTTCCCAGATAGCTTTTCGACAGTACCGCATCCAATGTATTTCCTTCAAGTAAAAACTCATCCATGCAGTCGCAGGCAGCGGTACTCTTTGTTACGTCGCACAACTCCTCTGCGCCTACAATTTTGGCGTATTTTAAAATTTTTTCCATAGCTATTTTTTTAGCTTCGCCATATTCGCCATTCAGCATTTTTTTATCTTTTTCTGATAATTTCATTTGTACAAAGGCTCCTTCACCTTACATAACTGACAACATCATCGCGCCTGGGCGATGGCTTTTCATCCTGATCAGCCGGATATCCGAGAGACAGAGAGCATATCACTTCATAGCCGTCCGGAATCCGGCACCTTTGTCTGAGTCTCTTCCCCTGCTCTCCCTCGAAAGCCATATTGGGAACATCCAGATACCTTGATCCGATATTGAGGGATTTTGCCGCTACAGCCATGTTTTGATTGGCGCAGGAACAATCTTGCTTCGAGAACTGGGACTCCTCCGCGGCTGAAAGAATAATCAGGGCTGGCGCATCGTACAAGGGCCTGTAATCCCTCTCATCCTCATCAATATCGCCTATTTCATCCAACGCCTGAAAGGTTTTCCGATCAATTGCTTCCAGGATTTCCCGGTCCTGAATAACGCTAAAATGCCAATTCTGTGCGTTAAATGCGTTGGGTGCGGCTTTACCGGCCCGTATGATAAGGTCCAACTCGTCATCTTTGATTTGTTTTGGCTGATAGGCTGTTGTTCCAACTCTTTTTAAAATGTTGCTAATTGTCTCATTCATAGCACCACCTGCCTTTCTTCGATGTAGTAACTTGTATATACATGTTATGTCATGATTATACTTTACTTAACATGACTTGTCAAATATTTTCATGTTCACTTTTGCTTTTATATAAATTAATAATATGGTATAATATAGTAAATTCATTTAGGAGGGGCAGAATGATAGATAAAAATTCTCCGACACCTTTGCATATACAGCTCTATGATTTCTTGCTGGAGCAAATCAACAGCAGGGAATACCAGCCCAATGAACCGATTCCTTCTGAAAATGCTTTAAGCCAAATGTTTGGAATAAGCAGGACTACAGTCAGAAATGTAATTCTTCGATTGGCAAACGAGCATTATCTCTATAAGGTGCCTGGTAAAGGCACGTTCGTGTCAGAACAAAAAATTATTACCAATACGACATACCAGAAAGGTATTCAGGAACAATTAGAATCTCAGGGTTATGATACTAGCTCGCTTTTGCTTTCACTGGAGATTGTAACGGGCGCGACGATTGCACAAAAATTAAATCTGTCGCCCAAGGACAAACTGATAAAAATTGACCGCGTGACCAATGTTTTAGATACACCGCTAAGTTATCACATTAATTATCTGCCCTATGCCAGATTTAAAAAAGTTACGGAATGGGAATTAAATAACAAGATTTTATGCGATATGCTTCATGACAATTATCATGTTGCCCCCAACTCAGGGAAGGAAACACTGGAGCTTACGACAGCTACGGCCAGCGAAGCACGTATCCTCAATATACCGGTTAATTCCACGATTTTACTTACGGAATGTATCACCTATAACTCAGAAAATGACCCCTATATGTTTTCTAAAGTTTTATTCCGGGGAGATCGGATTAAGCTGCATTTTGATTATGAGACCAACAGTTCGCGATGAAAAAGACAGGCAGCTCCAAGGAGGTTGGAGCTGTCTTCCATTTATTCATCACATAAAAAACGTGTGTATGACGGAATCAAAGATTCTTATGCACACATGTCGCTGACAAGCATCGCCGTTTCGCGAAGGTGTGTTCTTCGATATTTCCTGCACACTAAAAAAAGCAACCAGCTTCGGCGGCTTCGCCTTACTGCTTGCTTAAAAGTGGGTACTTTTAAACTTCGTATTCTTCTTTCTCATGAAAGAAGCTTTATCTGCCCAAATGATGCCGGTCCCACCCGGCGGCAGATTTAATCAGCCTTTTAACCAGGCTTCGACCGTTTCCAGAGATAGCTTTGCCATCCTGGCAATTTGCTGTCTTTCCATGCCG
>NZ_JAJAGH010000022.1:0-22970 GCF_020734085.1 Hominibacterium faecale | reverse complement strand
CATCCATTTGCGTGTATTTTTACATGCCAGTCTCCGCTGTCATATTCCGCTATCACCGGATTGGTCAAAAACAGCTGTATTAACCTATTAAGATTTAGGACCCCCCCCCCCCCCCGACAAATCAATGCCTGCGGCCTGGGCAGCTGCGATGGTTTCGGGGGTTATGAGGTTTGCTAGGGATGTTACAGCGCTGTCGGCGGTAGTCTGTGCCTTTGATATATTTGATCTCATCGTATCCATGTTTGAGTCCATCACGGATTGATTTTTTTTGAGCTTGCCAAACAGCACCGCAAGCGTGTCGCCGGTCAGGATTTCTGACTTTGACGATGCCGGTGTAAATGTAATTGCCTGAGCGGAGATATTTGCAATCGTCCCCGCTGGCCCCTGCGGACCAACATCCCCCTTGTCGCCTTTATCGCCTTTGTCACCTTTTAGCCCTTTGATACATCCAACATACACCCATTTAGCCACGCTTGCGGCCCCTGCCACGGTGCAGCGATATACGTTGCCCGTACCTGTATTGAGATAGTAATCATCCAAGGCGGCCGCTGTCACGCCGCTGCCGCTAAAAATCGTAGCTGTCGTAGCCGTGCCAGTGATCTTATTGCCCGAATACCAGACAGAGCCGTGTTCTCCTCTTGCTCCCTGCGGGCCTGTTGCGCCGGTTTGTCCAGTATTCCCCTTGTCACCTTTATCGCCCTTAGGGCCCTTGATGTTACCTATCAAAGTTTTTGCCATTCTGATCTCCTTTCTATGTCAAAAAATATAGCGCTCCTGTTGCGCTGTCATACTCAAAATCAGGCGCTCCGCCATCCGCATGATTGGCCCACAAATTACCGTCTGGATCAACCGACATTGTAAAAAATGAGTTGACCGGTGTAGTAACACCACTCTCGCCGGGCGGCCCTTGAGGTCCTGTAATGCCTGCCGGTCCTGTTGCGCCAGTATCACCCTTATCGCCTTTTTCTCCCTTGTTCCCTGTATTCCCCTGCGGTCCAGGCGGCCCGATAA
This sequence comes from Hominibacterium faecale, assembly GCF_020734085.1. Taxonomy (NCBI): domain Bacteria; kingdom Bacillati; phylum Bacillota; class Clostridia; order Peptostreptococcales; family Anaerovoracaceae; genus Hominibacterium; species Hominibacterium faecale. Next base: position 21,959 of record NZ_JAJAGH010000022.1, on the reverse strand, counting down.
AGTCCCCATTGTCGAGCTTGCTCTGTACAGTATTTTTAATCTGCGTGGCCGCTTCTGCCGCTCGATCTGCGTTTGTTGCTGCGGTATTTGCTTTTGCTGCCGCCTGATCTGATTTTGTAATCGCCTGTGTGGCAGACCGCAAAACCGATTCGGCGGATTCCGCAACTGCATCAACGCCAGCCGTTGCTTTTTCGGCGACTGAGATCAAACTCCCTCTCACCTCTTCGCCATAGATCGCTTCTCTAAAATTCGCAATTTCCTGCGATATATCAATTTTTGCCAAGTGCCTTCACCTCGCTTTCTAGGACCGTAATGCGGTCATTTTGACTCTGTACAACCTTGACAAGATCGGCGATGATTTCGTCATACCGGACCGATGCAACCACTTTACTTTTTTGCGGATTCCCTTTGGCATCAAGCGGTTGTTTCAATTCAACATTTTCGTATACGCCCCACGTTCGTCCTGCCATAGCCTCTTTTACATCCTGAGCGACAAAACCATGCCGAACGGTTCCCGGATCGTCCTTATAGACGTACTCAACCGGTTTCAAGTGCATCAAAAATTCTTCAGATTCCGTGCTATCCAGCTCTTTTATATTCGTTTTAAGCGCCCTGTCTGAGCTGGCGATGGATCCCTTTGCGGCGTAAAAAGTGCCGTAAACGCTAAAATTGTCTCTAGCGATTCCGCTCCCCATGATGGACAAGACTGTATCTGGGTATGCGGTATTAGCTCCACAGGTTATACCCGAGTTAAAAATACTTACACCTGGCCCACCAACATCTATCCGATCAAATATGCCTGCTGGCGCCACGATCAATCCGTCACCACGGATATACATGATGCCGCCAAAGTTTTCTCCGCCGTCTGAGCTTTTTTGAACTGAAAACACCCATGAATCCGTTAGGCTTTTTTCCATAAATCTTTGGATGTACACACGGTAAACCGTTGTCCCATCATCAAAAACAAAGTCAGAATATATTGCGTTGTCATTGATAATCCATCCGCCTATTGTCCCAGCTTGCAGCTTTGCCGCCCTGATAAAGTCCGCAACCAGATTCCCGTCGATTGTCCAGGCGTTTTCATATGGACCGTTGATGCCGTTGCGGGAAAAACCTATACCATTTTTGTTGATCTGAATCACATTCACGGCCTTGTCTTTGTTCGGATCGTCCATAATCAGCAATCGCTCTGGGCGATCACCGGGCGGATCGAGAATCAGGTAGCCGCCCGAGCCCCCGGAAATGATGCTGACCTTCTCATTTGTGTATTGCTTTGCTTCAACTTGCCCGGAAACGACCGTTCCGCTGATTTTATCCGTCTCACCGCCAAGCGTAACCTCAAACTTATCCGGCTCAAAGAGCGGCCGGGTGATCTCTGTCACCTGAAAAGTGTCATCAATGCCGTGCGGCTTAGAGAGCATCGGCACCTTATAGCCGATTTTAAACTCATCGATTGACCGATCCAGCAGGCTCATGTCAACCGCCGTGGCCTGGATTGTATGTTTAGGCTTTGATACCTCTGTAAGCGTCTCTTTACCTTTTGCCAGCAGCTCGTTCTCGTCCTCAACATCGTCAAAGAAAGCCGTGCCCCAGATCAGGCCGTAAAGTTTGGCGGCCTCCTCATTGACCAGGTAGTTTTTTCCGTCATTTACATCCTCAATCGTGATCCGCTCGTTTCCGATTGCTTTGCCGAGGGGGATCAGAGCCGTTTTGATATCCGTGCCCTTGCTGCTTTTTGTCACTTTGAGCAGGTTTCGCCCGAATGTGATCGGCTGCGTTGAGACATGCGTGTATTCTTTGATGTAGTCCAGGTATCGCACGCCGTCGCTTTTCCGCACCACAAAGTGACCGCCGTACTTTGTCCGTACATTGTCGAGGGCCGCCTTGGTAGTCTGATAGTCATTGCTGGTCCGAGCCGTGTCAGCGTCATCTTCTTCCTCCACGTAAACATTCCCCAGCTTAAACTGTTTCCATCCGTCCACCTGCCGGTTATGATTGTCAATTAAAAACTCCAAAAACTCGATCAGTACAAAGTCCTCGTCGTAAGGCTGCTGGATACTATCAATCAGATAACCCATTTCGCCCTCGCAAACAATAGATCGAGTCTTGTCGCTTTCATCGTCGTTGTCAATGACCCGGCCTTCCCAGATCGGATCGTGATCCTGATAGATACGGATTTGTGTCCTCATTTGCACCAAGGCATCATACATCGGATGGTTCGGGTGGATGTCAAAAGTAAACGAGTCGATCTGGTCAAGCTTTTCTGACAGCATAGGATTGACGATCTGCCGTTCCTCTGCTCCGGGCACATGCATGTGCGTGCCATCTGCGGTTATGTAATACATCTATAGTTTTCCTCCTCTGTAGTCAATCGTCACCCATCCATATCCGGTAAAGGTTAACATCGTCTCCCTGTCGTGCAGGATAATATAAGGCACTTCCAGGGCCATATCTTTTTTGAGCTTGTATTTCCAGCCTTCGCATTCCACGATCATGTCCTGTGTCGGCGTAAAAACCGGGATGCAGGGCCGGACGGTCGGCGGGATCGTGACAACAAGCTCCCCGTCAACCCGCAGGTCTTTTGCTGTCCGGATCACGCCATCGGCAAAAGAAAACGGGTCCCAAAGCCAATCCTCTGCCGAGCTGGTCATTTCAAATTTATACGGATTCACGTCGCCGGACAGGGTGATCGTGCTTTCAGCTTTACTTGATTTTTCCGCATTAAATTTCAGCCGGCCTTCATAATAAAAGTGCGGGTCCAGATCAGAGACGATCCGGTACCGCTTGCCATGCAGGTAGTTTGCGATCTGGCTCTTTACGACCTCATATTCAAAATAATCTTGATCCGCAGATTCAAAGTTAAATTCCACGGCCCGCTGGTCAAAAGCCACATGACCGGTCATGGCCTCTGTGAGGTCCAACACTCCGCTACTGCCCGGTACTTCCACCTCTTTTAGCTGCGGCTCCGGAAATCCAATATTATAGGGCTCCAACCACCTGAGCCCCCAATCTTCGTATGTATGTTTTTCTCCAATTTTTAGACCCAGCATCATCCTCGCTCCTTTCGTTTTGCAATCTTTCCAAGTTCCTCATCCGTAAAAGTGGCCATTGCTTTTGCGGCTTCCCTGCCGTCGATATCGGAATGGACATGGATTTCATATACAACCCGCTGTTCTGATCGTTCTGGCTGCTGTGCTTGCAGTTTGACGATCTGCGTCTGCACGGATGCAGGTACCCTGCTCTGCTCCGCCACAACGGCGGCCTGCATCTTTGCGTACATAGCACCAGCGTCCAGTTTGGCTGCCGAAAATCGCTCCGCATACGTTTGAGCCACCTTGTCGGTTGTCTTGTAGAGCTGCTTCGCTTCCTTTTCAGTTCCGACCTCGGCGCCGACCATCGACAACTTTCCGATTTCTTTAAACACCCTCGACGGTGACTTGATACCCAAGGATTTTTTACACTGTTTAATAACCGTATTACAGATATCCTTGACCGCTTTTTTTGATTTTTTACTCTGACTTTTGAGCCCGCTCGCAAAAGCTTTTCCGACATTTTTGCCGAGATTGCTCATCTGCGTTTTAAGCTTGGACATTTCTGTATTGATTGCGTTTGAGTAGTTTGTCTGGATCGTTTGGATATCCTGAGCAAAAAACTCTGTCGATATACTATTCGCAAGTGCCTCTTTCTGCCGCCACTGCTCGACGTAGGTCGCAAATTGTGTATTACTCAGAGCAAGTAGCTGCTGCATGTATGCGTTCGCATCGTTCACGCCCATACCGAGGATTTCTTCCATCATTGACTCAGGTATCCGGCCTTTCAGACTGTTTAGGCCGTTTTGATACTGCCTCATCTGATCGATGTCGCTCTGTAAACTTCCGAGGGTATTCGTGTTCAGGTATTGATCTTCCAAAGCTTTGACTGTTGCCTGCTCACTCTTCCACTTGCTCACATACTCGTCAAACTTGCCGTCCTCCATTTTGAGCAGTTTGTTAATATATGAGTTCGCATCCGACACGCCCATCTTGAGGATTTCCTCCATCAGGTCATCCGGGATTTTCCCTTTAATGGCCGTGATGTTCTTCTGATACTTTTCAAGCGCCTTGACGTTTCGATTCAGCGCCGTCATGGGGTTGCCGCTATTGACCTCGTTCAGGCCAGACAAGTTGCCGGTCTTGGAGATCAGCAGATCGCCGGTGTCCATCAGCTTGTCACGCATGGCCTCGCGCTTTTGGATCAGCTCATCATATTTTGCTTGGTAGGTGTTTGACAGCTCTTCGATGTTTTTTTCAGCCTGGTCAATTAATTTCTGGCTTTCTTGCTTTAATGCTGACTCGTAAGCTTTTAAAATCTTCGATGATGCAGATTTCGCAGCAGACTGTTCGCTTTTATGCTTCTTTTTTAGTGCTTTCAGTTCGGCCTGATATGCCTTTTTCTGTTTGCCGGAAGATTTCTTGATCTTCTTTTCGAGTGCCTGTTCCTCTTTTTTGTCAGCTGTAACAATTGATTTTTGTTTATTTTCGAGGGTCTTTTTCAGGCTGTTGACTTCGCTTGTCTGGCGGGCGTCAATTTTCGACGTGAACGAGTCTGTAAAGTTCTTGCCAATGTCCGCAAAATTCCCTGTTGTGGCTGCTTGTTTTGCAGCATTGACGGTGCTGCTCATTAAACCGGAAGTTGTAGATATAAGATTGTTTTTTTCCGAATTGATACCTGCAACCACGCCAGCAACCATCATTTTACCGACTTCATTTTTAAATTTTCTTGATGGAGAATGGCTGTCAATTTCTTTTTTTGCAGCCTCCAAAGCATCTTTTGCCATTCTTGCAGCTGCTTCAATCAGCTTTGTATTAATGCCGCCCGCTGCCCCGGAGTCGATTGCTTCACCGATTTTTTTCGCTTCTTTTCCCTTCGCCTCACCCTTCTTATTTGCCGCTTCAACGACCTGCTTCATCGCTTCGCTTGGCTTCGTCTTGCCTGATTCAATGCTCTTTTTCAGGGCGTTCAGGGCTTCCTTTCCTCCCTTGCCTGCTCCCTTATACAGTTCATTAAATTGTATAAGGGCCTGCATTTCGTCAACGGCCTTTTTGGGTTTCAGTTTGCCACTTCGCAAGTTCTTTGTGAGTGTGTTAACAGCTTTTTTACCACCCTCCCCTGCGGTTTTTGACAATTTACTGAACGTACCAACGTTCTGCACATCCTCAACGCTTTGTACAACGCCATACTTCCCCGCACGGATGCCCTCAGCAAGCTTGTTGCTGATCTTTAAGCCGCTGTCTGCCATCAGAGCAATAAAGGCGTCTGTACTCCGCATGGCCTCTTCCCATTTTAAAGAATCAACCTGTATGCCGTTGTAGTATTCAACCTCCCTATTTGCTGCGTTCAGGTCTTTTTGCAAGTTTTTAACTGACTCATCGGCCTTGTTAAACTCCTCTATCTTGTCTGCATATTCGGAGCTCATGACTTTCCCACCGCGGCCGTTGGAAATATACTTTTCGCTGTCCGGAACGGAATCAAGTGCTTTCTTTGCTTCCTCCCGTGTGGCCTGCGCATCCTCCATTTCCTTCTGGAGTTTCATTTGTTCTGTCAGCGCTTCCGTGGCTGCTGTCTCCGCCGCTTTTGCCCTGGCATGGGCCTGTACTGCCGCTACGTTATTCCAAAGTTCATCGGTATTTTTATTTAGTTTGTCGTTTTCTTCATCGTATTTGAGATTTAGGTCTGGCATCAGCTTGTTGAGTTGATCCACATAGCTCTTTAATCGAGCCTTCTCGTCAGCCGTTTTCCTTGTCTTTTTAGCCAGCGACGAGATTTTGCCAGTCAAATCAGACGCCGCTGCTGCCTCAGCTTCTGTTGATTCAAACGACTCTTCTCTTGATTTTTTCGATTCCTTGTAGGCATCAGACAGTTCTTTGACTTTTTTTGCCTGCTTGTCTACGGCACTTGTGGCTTTGTCAGAGTTTCCCGCAAATGTCAGTAGAGCACCAGCTGCAAGTCCGACAAGCGTGATCGCAATACCCACCGGACCGCCAAGGGCAGTCATTGCACCGCTGAATAATGTAGTAGCAGCGGTAGATGCTTTTAGCTTTCCGGATAACACATTTGCGGCCACTCCTGCCGTTGTTGTCGCTTTTGCTCCATATAAGGTCGCTGTTGTTTTGGACCTCTCTGCCGTAGTGCCATAAAGCGTTGCGGTTGTTTGTGCCCTTGCGGCGTTAGTCCGTCGCTGCTCTGCCGACGTAGCTGCCGCACTGGCTATGGTCCCGGCTTTAGTCGCTACTGTATTCAGTTTTGCCGCAAGTGTCGCTGCTTTGGCTGACTGCACAACGGCGGTTTGTCCGGCCCTCAGAGCTTTCATAGATGTTACAACTTGATCTATAAATTTATAGCCTTTAAATGCTGCGACGGTTCCCGCAATCACCGGGATTGCCCCGGAGCATTCTGCTGCTACCTGCGCCATTGCATCCGCAATTTTTAGGACTGGTTTCGCTACGGATACAGCCGCCTTTGCGGTGTTCTTAAAGGCATTTCCGATACCTTTCGGTAACAGTTCTCCGACGCCCTCTGCCAGAGCTACTGCAACCTTTCCTGCTGCCTCTGCGATCTCTCCCCGATTCTCTATGATCCCATCTGCAAATGATTTTATAGTCTTGGCTCCAGCCTCAATCATATCCGGCGCCGCTTCTGCCATCTTTACAGACGCATCCGCAAGTACGGCACCCGCCTGCTCTGCCAAGCCGCTAAATCCATCTTTCTGGAATGCTGTTTCAAGTGATCCGACCATATCTGTCGCAGTATCCACAACTCCGCGCAAGGGGTTTTCGAGTGAATCGTACATGGATATTCCCAGATCAGTCGCAGTGTTTTTCAGGATTCCCAACTTAGATTCCAACGTTTCGTAGCGCTGTTTCGCCTCGTTGGTCAGTGCCGTATTTTCTTCCCATGCGCTATTGCCAGTTTGTAGTGCCTCCGTAAAGACGTCACTTGCCCCGGACGCTCTCAAAAGTGCATCCCTCATGCGGATGTCAGAAAGCCCCATTTCGTCAAGCGTTTGGATTGCGGAACCGCCATTTTCGTTGATCTGTCCCAGTCCTTGTATAAAGGACAATACCGCGCCGGAAGCATCTTCCTGGAATGCCTTCTTAAACTCTTCTGCGGACATTCCGGCAACTTTGCCGAACTGTTCAAGCTCTTTTCCGCCCTTTGAGGATGCCAGGTTCATTTTTGACAACAGGGTTGAAAATGCGGTACCGCCTGCCTCAGCCTCGATACCCACGGAAGATAACGCCCCAGAAAACGACATGATTTGTGCCTCAGTCATGCCAACCTGAGAACCAGCACCGGCGATCCTCAGAGACATTGCCACGATTTCAGATTCCGTCGTAGCTAAACTATTACCAAGATCAACAATCGTAGCCCCTAAACGGTCAAAATTCTCCTGTGGCATACCGGTGATGTTGGCTAGCCGCGCCAAAGACGTTGCTGCCTCTTCCGCACTCATATTTGTCGAGTCACCCAGCATGGTCATGGTTTTGGTAAAGGACAGGAGGGATTCATTTTTGATGCCTAACTGCCCGGCTGCTTCAGCTACCCCTGCGATCTCGGTCGCTGCGGTTGGCATTTCCTTTGCCATATCCCGGATGCCCTGCCGGAACTCCGCAAGCTCCTGATCAGTTGCATCAACAGTCTTTTTTACTCCTGCAAATGCAGATTCAAAGTCAATGCCAGATTTGACTGCAAGGCCAGCCGCCCCAGTGAGGGCAGTCCCTACTCCCGCAATCGCTTTGGTTGTTACCCCGAGTCCCGCCTTTGCTACTTTTCCAAGTTTTTTTAGCCCCGCCTCTATTCCGCTTTTATCTAATCCTGTTTCAATTATGACTTTACCGTCAGCCAATTCGCCCACCTCACTTTTATAAAAAAGCAAAGTAGGCTGGCTTAGCTGCTACGACGGCGCTTACCTATACTCTTCCCTTTGCTGGTATTTCAACTTTATTTATTTTTTTGCACCGCGGGCATTTGACTTCAATTTTTCCATATTCGGCAAGTAGCAAGGTATGCCCGCAGTGCTTACATCTTACTTTTACAATTCTACTTCACCTCGCTTAGCTGCCCCGGACAGATCGCCACCATTTAGGAGTATCTGGCTGATCTTGTCCTCTCGTTCTTTCTGCTTCTCCGATTTCAGCGCCGGAAGAGCATACTGCTTTTTCATTTTCCTGTAAAACGATTTCTCATTTTTATCCATCCCTTTGAGGTCCGCTGTCCGATACTGCATGATCTTACAAATCTCACAGTTGTCCGAAAGCCCGTCAAATAAAGCTTTAAACTTCCACCAGTGTAGGTCATCTTCGTAAAGATCGATTCGATATTGCTCCAAAAATGCAGCATAAATATACCTAAAATCATAGTTCAGATCGCAAGCCCGCACATTCGACCCCGCTCCGCCCTTTCTTTCATCTTCCCCGCATCGATAAAACCAAAGAATGTTATCAAGTGCTTTTTCGAGGTTATGAGGAACTCCAGCAGGGTAATATAATTGAAGAATCTTATCCCAAGGCGGCTCTTCTTCGATCAGCAGTTCCTCAAAACGCAATCCGGCGCGAAAATCCGTATTGATCGGATACTCCGCGCCGGCTATCGTTACTGTTATTGGAAGCGCGATCATTTTGCTTTTTTAGGGAGTCTTTTAACAAAACTATTGTCATGCTCGTTGATTACAATATTAAGTGCCTCAAAAACGCCAATGCATGAATCGATATTGTAATTCTCCCCGAGCGCACGAATGGCTGCACCTTCTCCAAACAGACGATCCATAAATGCGTACACTTCTTTACACATTCCCTCGAAATGCTCTAACAAATCCCGCTGTTCTTTTTTACTTGCCTCATACTTTGCGTCGATTGAATTTGCTGCTTCAAGGTACTGATCAAGCGCATCACAATACTTTCTGCGGGTTGCTAAATCGGCTGCGTCAAACGGGAATGTCTCTTTTCCAATTGTTATATTTTTCATAATAGATTCCATCCTTACTTACCTGCGATCGCATTACCAGTCGGCGTAAACGTCTTTGTGGTTGTATCAAAGGTCCCTTCTTCGATATCCCCGATACCGTTCAGATTCCCTTCTACGCCCATTTCTCCATCATTATCCGGGAAGCTGGATACTTCAACAGCTACCCTTACATGTCTAGCCCGAAAGGTATTTTCCTTGTCTGCCACTGGCTCATCCAGATGCACGGTAACAAAGTCCCGTTCAGCGGCTTGTCCAATTTTCTGCGTCTGACCAATCTCAACAAAATCTTTAATAACCGCTTCGGACAAAATCTGATCCGCGGAAAAGGTTTTCACCCACTCATACCCGCTGATCGATTTCGATTTGCTTTTCATGTTGATATATTTTTTGTCCGCTACCTGCGCGCCGGGCTCCTCGTTGGCTTCTTTAAAGCCGGTCCCCATTAGTTCGTATGCATCTGCGACCTTCACATATTCTGCCTGATCGACTCTGTTTTTAACGCCTGTGTTTACTGCATCTGCCATAATTTTTTACCTCCATTATTTTTTCTGTAAATAAACTAACCGGCACTGGATACGATACTGCGCTTTGTCGACGCCCGTATCATATGCATAGCCGGTCGATGTAACTTCAATCTTCTTTGCCGTTTGGTTCTCTCCCAGGGTCGGCAAATTCCCTTTTTCTGTGCATTCCTCCAGCCACGCCGCAAAATCATCAAAGAAACCGATGTTCTCAAGATTCTGCTTTACATTGCTGCCGTAAGCCTCCCGCGTGGAGAAGGCAAAGATGCACTGCCGATCCGTATCGCCGTTAATGTACCGCTTTACAATCGGCTTTCCGGTCACCGCCTCGATCATGTAGGCTGTATCATCTTCGGCCAGATAATCTACCCCGATGCCCTTGTTAAACTCATCTAAGCACGGGCAGCCCTTTATAAACTCCCGGATTGCTCCGATTACATTGCTCATTTTTCTGCTTTCCCTCCGATAAAATTCGCTACGCCCGTCACAATCTCTTCGCCGCGATCTGCCATCATCCGTTTATCCCACTCTTTTCCACGCAACCCCTTGCCCTTGTTTTCGAAATACTGTTTCTGGGCGTAGGGCTGCGGGTAAGTGATTTTGTTTGGGTCGATTTGCTTCGTGTTTTTCAGCATGCCGGTGTCCATCGGCACATATGGGTCACAATGCCTGGCAACTTCATGGGTAAAAAACAGCTGCGCCTCGCCATCTTCTTCCAGATCACGCCGGGAGAGGATTTTTTCAAACGGATCAAGATCAAGCCTTACCTTTACGCTCATTTCGCCGTCACCTCCCAGTGCTGCATGTTCGGGCTGCCAAAGTCGTTTGTTTCGACGGATACAATGGTCATTACATCGTCATGCTGCTGCCGCAGCGCCTTCTCGTTGTGGCCCTTCTCTCCGGTCAGCTCAAAGTCAACCAGACCACGCACGACGAGATCGCCGTTATTGAGCGTAAAATGACCGGCGCGATCTTCCGCCCACAAAAACTCGACGGGCTTTAAATATCCGGTCGTACTCTCGAACGGGATGAGGATTACAGTCAAGTCTGCACTGATTAGTTCAGTTTCCCCGACATCCACTTTCTTTCCGTCCTCCCAAAACACATCCTCAATTTGTGTGCGCTGCCAGGTAGGGCCGTCGGGGCCAGGGATTTGATTGTACAGCGTTAAATCTGCGTTTGTTATCATTTTCCCACCCCACGATATAAAAGCCCGGTATTCGCAAGATACGGCTGTATCACCGCATACATTTTCTTTTCCACTGTCTTTCTCGTGTCGTAAGTTATAGACAGCTTTCCAACACTTTCAGAGCTTTTCCCACCGCTTTCTTCGTGTTTTAGGATCACCTCCGCAGCGGCGCATACTGCCATTTTCGCCTCGTCCGGTACATTCTCCGGGTCAATGCGGTTAAATGTAACCATATTGATAAAATAGCTTGCCTTTAAAGACAATGCACGAAAGGATGGTTCCGGTATTACTTGTCCGAGATACTTGTCTTTATAAAATCTATAATCTACATATCCAGCCAACATAGCCATCACTCCTTTTCGGATTTCTTTGCAGCCTTTTTCTTCTCCTGTATCAGTTTGTCATAAGCTTCTGCTTTCTTCTCCAGACTATTAAGATGATCCAGGGGAATAATATCCCCCTGTTTCCATATTTTTGTCATGTTTACCCCCTTGTAATAATTCGTGCGATCGGTATCGCTTTATGCGGGAAATAGTCTTTGGAACTTTCGTTGCTATTTGCAAGGCTCCATTTGCTCCCAGTTTCCAGCTGCGCGTCAGTCGGGGAAATGATACTGCTATCCGTAAAAGAAATTCCGTATGGCGCAAAAATCTTTCTCTGCCTGGAATACAGCGTATCCTGACCGCCGTTCTTGGCTGGGTCCCTATCGGTTTCATATGGTACTTTAGCCCCGCAATCAGTAAACTCGATTGCTCCGTCTCCAAGCACATAAGACGTGTACTTGGTGTACGCTTCTGCGCCTTCTGCTGCCGCCACATCTTCAACCGGCATTGCATCGTCGATCAGGATTAATTTACCGTTGATCGTCGCTAGTCCGGTTGGTCTTTCCACACCATCTTTATCCGTGTATTTCAGATATTCGACCACGTTCATGTTCTCCAGGTTAGTCGCTACGACGCTGTGCATAATCGCGAGTGAAAATTTTGCCTTATTGTCTCCGAGCGCCTGTTGTATTGCTGTATTTAAGGTTGTCGCCCCAAACATTCCCGCATCGCCTGCATTCGCCGAAACATCATAGGTATGTCCATCTACAAACTTCTTGTTTTCGGCACCTGTCATGCTAAAGATTCCCTTTAAAACAGATAACAAAGTAAGCTGATCCACCTCGTCCCAGTATTCGCCAACCTGCTGTGCGACCTGCTCAAGAAAATCAACGCCGCCCGTGATATCATAACTAAAATCTTTTTCTGTCCAGGCATCCGCGCGGCCTACAACGATCCTACCCTGTGTATAGGTCGTGGATGTGTTCGCCGTGATGTCCGTCCCGCCGTCATAATTCTGCCGCGATCCCGTAATTCTTGCAAAGATCGGGATGGTAGCGTAATTTCCGCCAACCTGATCCTTAAACTGCTGTGCAATATCGTCTCTGCGCCGAATCGCCTTCGACTTAATCAGTTCATTCCGATTAAGATTCGGTGTTTTCTCAACATATTTTGCAAACACCTCCGGGTTAAAATTCTTTTTGTCAAAAATACTTGCCATGTTTTACCTCCTAAATTAAATCATCGATGTTCGCGTCCGGATGCTCGTTTTTATATTTCATAGCCTCCGAAAGCGACATTTTTCCTTTTGGCTTTGTTCCTCCTGTAGGTCTTGTGATAACTGGCTTTTTCTTATCCTCTTCGCTCACAAAAGCAGTCGGGTTCTTCTCGGCCAACTCTTTCATAAAATCATCCGCTCCGAGGAATTTGCCATCTTCAAGCTTCAATTCCTTTTCCTTGAACTGCTGTATGGCTGCCGCCTTTGCAAGGTCGGACGTAAACTCGAAACCCTCAAAATACTTTTCGGTCGCCCAGTCCTTTTTCATCTGCTCAAGTTCCGCTGACGCTTTTTCCTGTGACGCTTTGTTTTCTTCCTCTAAAGCTTTGATCTTCTCTTTCATTGCCTCGGCATCACCGGCAACCTCTTTCAGTTCTTCCAGCTGCTTATCTCGTTCTTTAAGCTGCTCTTCAAACTGTTTCCTTCCTTCATTCACCTGATCGTATCTTTCTTTTGATACAAACAGATTTCCGATCTGATCCGAGATTGCCTTCTCGATTTCCTCTGTCCAGTTTTCACCTAAAATAGTTTTCAGCCATTCCATTATTTTTTCCTTTCTCCGCTTCCCTTTTTTCCCGGCCAGTCCCGGTATTGCGGCGCCCTGTTTCCCCGGGGCACGGGTAATTTTTTATATAACAAAAAACCAGCCGTTTTGACTGGTCTTAAGTAACCTGTTTTACATACATTCCGCTTGTTTAAATGCCTTGAAAAGTTTTGGAGACTGTAATGCTAACCAGTCTATCATTTCCTCATTTGTGGCCCAATTCTCCGTGCCCATTGAGGATCCATGCAGTCCAGATTCAAATAAAAATGCGTGTATGATCTCATGCCGAACTACTTGCTTCCGATAATTCATTAAATCCCGTACCGCATTGGGATCGTTGGCATGCTCTGTCATTTCGTCAACCACCAAAACGCATACACTGTGATCAAAATAGCCGTCACGGTCTTTTAACGTCGGATCGTCCGATTGTTTCCTAAACTCAATTGTATATTCCGTTCCTAATACGTCTACTTTCATAAAACCTCCTTAAACTTTTGCAATAAAAGACCCCGGGCCCGAAGGCACCGGAGTATGCTCTCTGATCTTATTTGCTATTTGCCGATCGTAATGGATTTTCCAAAATACTTTACAGCATTTGGAACATATGCAGCACCATTACCACGCTGCCCAGCTCCACAAGCCGTACATTCCAGTACACTGCCCATTGTCTTCTTGTTAAATACAAATTTAAGTGTTCCACCGCATTCTGGACACCGTAACGCGGCTATTTCGTCTTTATTTCCGTCAAACAATATGTCGTCTATATCTTCCCACGTTTTTTTAATCATTTCAAACCTCGCATTCTCAAATATCTTGCAATAACCCGATTAATATAGTCATGGCGAGCCTTGTCTCCTGCATTATTCAACGCCTTAAACCTCTTACTTTTATAATTCAGGGCTCGTATTAAAATTTTCGCTTCGAGCTGTTCGTGTAAAAGCGTGTCAATTAGCTCTAGGTCAGAAGCATTTTTCTGCTTACCGATTTGAATTGACGTTACATTGATCTCGCCCCACGGAAAAGACTTGTATTTCGTAACTCCATTATATCGCAACTTATTGTTTGCCGCCGGAGGAACAACAAAACGGATATGCGGGAGCGATTCTTTTATCACCCGATCAATTCTATCTTGTGTCACTTTTACAGCGGAATTTGCAGCCTTTAAACGCTCGTTCCGCCTTACTCTTATTATATCATTTTTGGGGCCTTGATTGTACTTTTTATTCGCCCAAGCTGCTTTTTGGCTGATGCTTTTTCCAAACTCGAGTAATTGATGACGTTCCGGCTTTATACGGATACCCGCAGCCCTGCTAAAGTCTTCGTACAGTTCTTTCTGCCGGTTCAGCTTAATACTGGCAGCAGTAAACTCTTTTTTCTGCCCTGCCGCATCATACCCGACCAGCTCCCGCTTTGTCTGCCTGATTCTCGTCTCAAGCTCCCGCTGCCGTTGTGTGGCCTCATAATAAGTATAACGCTTCCCGTCATATGTAAATGGAGGCGGGTCGATATTGCGCAATTGCTCATCGGTATAAGCCCTGGTTGATATCCCTGGAAAAAACGCAAAATAGCTATGCCGACAATTCCAGCCGCCGAGTCCCGGGCCTGTCCCGTAGCCGGTAGCAGATACAAAATCAGGATAGCCGCCTTTTGCCCCGCCAACATGATAAACTTGCCCTTGCCAGAGCTGGTGCTCCGGCCGCGCTCCCATGTGCGCGGTTGTCTCTACATACTCCAGCCCTAAATCGTCCATAATCTGATCGGTCATGCGCAAGTTGAGCTGGTTCGTGCCGGTTAAGATCGCCCGGCGTGCTGCCACATCTACTCGATTAACATGCCCAGTGGCGTAATCTACATACCTCAGCCCGCTACTTGCCATTTCCTTGACCGCATACCGGGTTGATGTTTTCCAGTCCATCACGCCGGTTGTAAGCCGCAGGGTGGCCTGATTTAAGGTATCTTGATAAAAACGTGCAATCGGTTTAAATACAATGCCATTTGCCTGCTGTACGGCAAAGCCCATGCTCCGGGTCAGATTTTTAAAATCGCTTTGTGTCTGCCGAATACCAGCCCCAAGAATATGTGTCAGCGTTGCTGATTTTGCAAGGTCAATCGGGTTATATCCGGCTGCCTTATAGATCACATTGTCAGCAGCAATGGACTCATCAATCGCATCCCGGATCACATTATCAATATCTCCTATTGCCGAGTCAGTTACCTGATTAATGATCCGCTCAATGCGGTTTAGGTCCGTGCCCATGCCAAGAGCCTTATTTAGCTCCATTACAGATGTGTCCGTAAGCCCGCCCTCTTTGGCAATTCTTCGGGCAATGTCGGCTATGATAAAATCCTCTAAGTCCTGTAACTGCTGCACAAACGACTCAGGGATTGCTTTTAATTGCTCAGGAGTTAGCATTTACATCACTCCATATCATCCGGGTCCTCTGTAAGTTCCCTCCGCTTTGGCATCATCTTCAACGCCTCATCTTCGGTGACCCCGTATTTCTCCATGATATATAGCTCAGGACGGATAATGCCGGACGCAACATCAACTTGCATAGAGGCTAATTCCTCTTTTTTGTCCACGATAATCGAATCGTCCCAGTTAAAGCTGACCTCGTAGTTATCTGTAACCGGAAGATCGTAAATTTGACCGATCTTGACCATCGCATACAGCAATTCTTCCAGCGCCGTCTGTAGCGCTTTTTGTGTATCGCTAATCATTTGCCAAGAGCGCTGCTTAGACGACTTTATTTCCTCCGCAGTCTTATCTACATTCTGCGGGTCCGACAAAGTGCCATAGGCCAGGCCACAGTCAAATTCCACTCGCTTGAGAATATTGTTTAGCCCATTAAATAAGCTCGTGTCCCGAAATGCAGGTGAAAACACCTCGATCGCTTTCCCCCTTGCGCTGTCATGGTCAAAGGTCCGATATAGCCGCTCTTTTCCTTTCGGCAATATCCATTCATCGAAATCATCTTTATTAAAACAATCTACAGAGGCATGGACCGCCAGCTCACCACCTTCAAACTCCCAAAGAATCCGCGACCATTGCTTGTCCGCCTCTTGAATGTTTTTTACTGCTCTGGAATATACGGATACGCCAAGCGGAGAATCTGGGTCAGTTGTATTTGCCAACGGCACCTTGAAATATCCGAATAAGCATTGCTCAATATTGGAAATTTCCAGCTCCGGTTCAAGATCGGCCCATTCATCCACCGCTCTCAATTCTATTTCTTCCCCAAGTGTCTTTATGTCCGCCGCATCCTTTGTTGTGCTCACATACGCCTTGTTCGTAATGTGGTATGTCTGATCTTCCAGTGTATGCCGCTCAAGTCTGGTATACGTCTTCTCCCCATCAATCTTTGTTTCCGCAAATACGCAATCGGTAATCTGTTTGCGGCCATTAAACGCGATTGGAAAGAAGCTGTCTGCCTTGGATGCTTCAACCGCTATACAGTTCCCATCTACATAAGGTTTCAGGATCAGGCCGCCCCCAGCACATCCAAACTCGCAGTTTTCTCGCAAATGCCGAAGCACTTCCTGATATTCTTCATTCAGGTAGTCGCAACCAGATACTTCTGATTCCAGTTCAAGCGTCGTAAGCCGCGCCACTTCTGATGCAATGTCAGCGGCCAATCCCATGCTCTTGGTATTATCGTCGAGCCACGACGCATCATCTGCAAACATCTTAAGCCATAGAGTTATACCGTCCGCCATCTCCTTGCTGACCGCTATATCGACATCAAGTTCATTTTCAATTTTGCTCGTATCAAACATTCTGCTTACCACCCTCTTTACAAATCCTTTTATCCTCTCAAACATTACTGCCCCCTTCTGCGCCATACCTCTTCCATCGCATACCGGATTGCGTCAATATGATGATTATCGCGGTCAGGATAGCCGGATATCACTTGATCGTCTTTATCACGGTCATATTCGTAATTTAAAAACTCTTCAGCTGTATGTGGCGTCCGTCTATTGTCAATCACGATCTCACTTAATGATTGCAGCCATTTCATCGAGTAATCGACGCTTCCAGGGCCTTTTATTGCATTGCGGGCAAATATACCAAAGTCTTTATAATCGGCCGTGGATTTCTCTTCTGCGCTGTCACAAACCACTTTGTCATTCGGCTTTAGACCATGCTCTTCTTTCAGGATTCTTGCCGTTTCCTCATTCTTTGTACGGCGCTTTTCGTCCTCGTCAATAACGTACAATCTATGTTCTGCCGCGCAATAATAAACCGCATTATAGGCCCACGGGTCAGGATACCAGCCCCAGTCGACACCACGGTAAATGCGATCCATGCGGGCGATCTCTTGGTTGGTAATCTCGCGGATGGTCACATTATCAAATACCATTCCGCCTGTACCGTTTGCGACACCCATGTATTCGTTTTCGTAGGCGGTTGGGTTGACCAGCTTCAAAAACTCCGCCTCGTCAATAAACGGTTTCCCTAGCCATGCAGGGGGCACATCCAGATAGTTACTTTCCGTAACCAATCGGTTTTCCTTTGGTATTTTGACGTATTTATTCGCCCAGTTACTTGCCGTTTTCGGCGGGTTGAAGGACTTAAAGATATATGCTTTATCCCCGCCACGAATAACAGACTGCTCAATTTTCCTGACCGCTTCCGGCCCAACAAACTGGTCAAGCTCCTCCAGCCAGAGGACTCCAATATATCCAAACGGCACCTTGATCGACTTAAACTTACCCGGATCATCCGCACCCCTGAAATAGATTTTCTGACCCGTGCCCTTCCGGGTGATCTCCAGCGGGCTGATTCCGCATTTAAACTCATCGCTTAGCCCTAATGCCTCTATCGCCCATACCATCTGTTGATATACGGAGGTCCGCAGCGTATCCGCGACTTGTCTACCTACTACGGCGTGCAGTTCCGGGTTCTTCATAATCAGGTCTATAACGGCAAGGCTCACAAAGGACGATTTTGTGGATCCTCTGCCGCCCGGAAATACATATTCCAGATACTCGTTATTCTCAATAGAAAAAACCACCGGAGCGAACTTTGGAATGATCATGGTGGCCGGTATGCCAGCATATTCTTTTTCTTCTGCCCCCTGTGGCTTTAATTTTTCAATCTCTACTCTTGCCTTATTTACCTTTACTTTCTGCTCGGTAAACTTATCTATCACAATTCCAAGCGTGGTCGCTGTTTGCATCAATCCGGCCTTCTGCAATTTCTTTTCGTCTTGAAGGGCTGCAAGGCATTTATCTATAATCTTCTCAACGTCGCCTTTCTTTGTGTCCATGTAGTCCAAAATGTCAGCAGTGTTCTGTTCTTTTTTTTGTTCGGCTTTTGTCGCCACATCAGAATCTCTTTTAATGATCCTCCGAACGGTTGATTCTGCAATTTTATATTTACGGGCTACCTGACAATAGTTCCCACACTCTATATAGTCAGCTGTAATTTTTTTTCTTTCTTTGTCTGTTAGTCTCTTTCCCACATCACCACCTCTCAATCTTTTTGTATATTTTTTCGTCAAATTGCGTCTTTTTCTGTCATTATTTTTTCTTTTCTTATGAGGAGTGCCTACATACCAAACTATCAGTACGTTATATTGTTTTAACAACCTGTATTTTTCAGTACGCCATCCCTATTATTGTAGAAGGAAGGAACATACTATGACTTTACAATCTAATTTGTCAAATGTGATAAACGCGATCCGTAAAACTCGCGGTTTAACAATCACTGAATTCTCTGAAGAACTCGGTATCTCTCGCTCGGCCATGCAAACCCTTTTGAACGGAAAATGCAACCCCAGAATGGACACGCTTGAGCAAATTTCTGACCGGCTCAACGTTGATCCATCCATTCTGATTTCTTCTAACTTTTCGGAAGAAGAATGGAAGCTCATTTTCTTGTTTTTCAATGGAATCGACGCATTCTGTCAGTTATCCGAAGAGGATAAAAGGAACGCCGCCACTTTGATTTGCGAGTTACTTCACGTATTCATGAAAAAGTAATCAAAATCGGCTAAAGAAAAGAGCCCTCAGAAATGAAGGCTCCCTCAGCGCTGTATAAGCAGGGTGGGCACTCTCTTTGTACAGCGCTTGCTTCCATTGTATCCCAATGAATCCATAGTGGATAGTGGGAATGTTTGGTAAAGAAAAGAGACAGGCACGGGGCTTGTCTCTGTGTGGTTATAAGTATCTTTTTAACCTTGTGATAGTTTGTATAATGCGTATTGATTTAGGCTAACGCCTTCCTCAGACGCCTCAATAGCGAGTCTTCGATGTAAACTTTTAGGCAATCTCAAATTGAACTTCCCGCTATACTCCTCAATATCTTTAGGTTCTGGAATTGGAAGTCCACGTTCTAATTTTACTTCGATGTACCCTTCCATAGCTTCATTCAAATTTTCATAAAGCTCTTCGGGTGTACTTCCTGTACTTTGGCATCCGTCTAATTCCAGTATTTTTCCGTAGAAATAATGACCAGTATCGTCATTCCTTTCCTGAACTACCCTGGTGTATGGTAAATTCATATACTCTTGCAGTTTCATTTGTCCTCCTCCTTTTCATAAACGTCCGTTTTTTCTTTACTACATAACTACTCTCCTATTCTTGACAATATGTCCTCTATGTATGCCCTTTTCAATGGGTTCTCCTGCTTTATTGTTATCACATCACCAGTACCATTGATGTAATGTTTGTGGCTCCCTTTTTGTCTTGCGACTTTATAGCCATAAGCCTTTAGAACCTTCTCCGCCTCCTCTGGCCTTATATTATTGGGGCCGTTTTTCATCTTCTCAATAATCTTCTTAACACTCGCCAATAGCTCCCCTCCTGTCTTTAATGTATTTTCTTGTTTATATAGTACCATATTCGGTACTATATTTCAAGTATTAATACCTTATTCGACAAAAACAAAAACTCCCCGTTCCCAGGAAGTCTCTGTCAGTTATTAAAGTTTGAGGAGGATTTAAAATGTCTTGTATCCATTTCTGCTCAATACCATAATATCATAAAATCTTTACCCCAGGGTTCGGTTCGTTGCCCCCATGTTCGGATTTTATAAATATTTTTAAATCCAATATAATTTCTCGGCCACTTTACATAAAAACTTTGTCTTGTATGTCCACCAAGTGGTACGCCCTGCGATGCTAGGGTATGGAGTTCTATATACAATGTTGTTCCAGATTCCTTCCCGGTACTGTTCCGGAATTTCCAGTTTCGACTGTTCAATCGCCTGAATCTTTTTAAACAGTTCCGCCCGCTTGATCGCCTCCTTAGAGGTAGGGTCGCTTGTATTACTCCCTCTTGGCTGCCCATCTGGCGGTCCCGGACTATCCCAGATCGCATTATCATATTCTAACTTCATGCGTTCGTAGTCCCGGATCAGCCACATGACCTGATTGGCCAGATTATCCGGTAGTCCGCAGCTCTTCGGTATGTAGTCTCTCAATCCTTATCCCCTCCTCACCCTCTTATCCACCGTATCCCTTTTATACCCCGACCACCCGGTATCCTTAGCCCGCTCTGCCCTGATCCGCTCTCTACGCTCAATTCGGGCCTGCTCCCAGTCGGCGTAGTACGGGCAGCGGGAATGGCAGCCTGGGGTTCGCTCGGGGCAGGATTTACAGGGGTTAATCATTTTGCACCTCTCCACAATCGCTTGCCACAAACTCATATCCGGCACCATCACTGTGTCCATTGCCGCTGCATCCGTCTCCGTTTTGGAGATTGTGATAGTGTACAATTCCGCTGTCATCAACCCATATGCTATCATGGCAATCGTCTCCAACTCTATGTATTTTCCCGCTATGCTTGTCTAACACATACAGATCAGTCAGTGCCATCACCGCTCACCTCCACATCATCTGGTACGTCCTTCAGCGATTCCTTTAATTCTTTTACTGTAATGTTTTTCATTCCGCTTCCTCCAATTCTGCCATATGCTTAACTGCGCAGTAATATCCTTTTGCACCCATAGCCTGTAAAGCTGCTACTATATTTACAGCAACATTATCATTTCGATTTACCCATTCCTGCAAAAAATCAACCGTGTAAAGCCGATCATTTAGCCTGTTCACGATCTCTTTTTCTTTTTTAGTTAATTTAATCATTCATACTCTCCAATTCTGCCATTTCAGGCGTTGACCACACTTGCAGCAACATGTTTCATTAAAACATGTTGCAAGTTCATTTCATCGCAGCACTGTTCGGATATTTTAAATGGAGCATCTTTGAGATAATGCCATTTATCCGACACTTTTTGAGAGCTACAGTAAACCAACTTCCATTTTGACAATTCTGTAATTTCCGTCGTCACAAAGCACGGCGTCATATATAGTATCGCCAATTTTAACATCGTATGGCAATTCCACCAGCCGCCCCTGCTCTGCAAGGTCCTCTATCTCTGCTAACCGCTGCCACCCCGGGTCGTTGCGTCTTGTCTCAGCTCCGATCTGTACCGCATGTTTACCATGTCGCTTTGTTAATCTCTCCATAGCTTTATTCCTCCTTCCTCCCCGCAAAGCCATTTTTTAAAATATCTTGTGGTCTCTGAGTTTTAACGGCTGCTCTGCGGGGACTATGTATTCCAACCCGCCTTAATTTATCTATGGAATTTGACGCTTACCGGCGGGTGTTTGGTTGTCAGCTAATTTTGTACATTACCAACCATTCTAAGCGTTTCCGCAATCTGGCGATCTCTGTAATGTAACCCATGTTTCTGTGCCTCTCGTTCTTTGTCAAAAGCTCCACTCGGGCGTATATCCCGCATTGTCCGAATTTCTTTACGACTCGAATCTGCTTTAATTACAGCTCGATCTTTTAACAGATATGACCGATTTCTACATGCTTGAGAGCACATCTTCGCCGGACGGTATCTCGTTGTAAATTCTTTCCCGCAAATGATACAGGTCTTTTTAAAGAGAATCGACATGGTAGCGCCCGCGGTTGGAAGATTCAGTACTTCGGAATAATGCTTCAGGCCACCCGATCTATTAATTGAGTCATAACATGTGCTATACTTCCGTATCTCCCTCGCGCTGGGGAGACGGTCTGACAGCCCTAAAAGCTTCATGACCCGCCGTATCTCAGAAATTATTTTTTCTTCGGTCCATTTCTTTTTTGACAT
>NZ_JAJAGH010000021.1:0-28869 GCF_020734085.1 Hominibacterium faecale | reverse complement strand
CACCTGACAGCTTGTCTATATTACCAAACTTCTTCCCCTCTGTCAACCGCTTTTCTCTTTCTTTTTTACTCTTTTTTGTAATTCCCCTTACACAAAGGGATTATATGAGGGAATACTACTTTCGAATAATCCTATCCAGCCCCGTCGTATCATAGCTCAGACCCTTGCGTTTATTATGAAGGGCCCTCTCCAGCAGCTCAAACCTGCCTTTATTGAGCGGATATAAAAACTGAAAGATGGCAGCAAGGATCAGCGCGGCGGCCGGCACCAGCATGAAGGCATTTTCAATGGTGGTCACCGCATGGGCGGACTGCTCTGCCAGTGCTCCGTTATAGCCGCCCCATTCCAGCATGCTGCCGAGAACCTTGCTGGAAATGGACATGCTCAAAGAAAAGGCGATTCCGTAGACAGAGATCACACTTCCTTCTACTCTCTTTCCCATCACAAACTCGCCCACCTCGCTGATGTCGTAGAGCACTGCGTTGAACAACTGCCAAAAGGCAGCGTATGCGATGGAAAACACGCAGGCGTATGCGATCAGTCCCAGATAGCTGCTCACATCCAGAAAACGAAATACGATGGCGCCGATTCCCGACACCAACAGCGCCAGGGCCAATGCGTTCTTCTTTTCAATTTTAATCGCCGCCCATCCCAAAAGTGGGGTGCATATGGCATTGACGATCATCGAAATCAGAAAAATGGTCGAAGTCACCTGATCCCCCAGGCCCAGCTTGTAGCGGGCAAAGAATACAATATTGGAACTATAAAAGGTATTTGCCGCCACAAAGGCAAAGATGACGACAATTAAAAAGATAAACGGCTTTAAGCGAAGGATTTTTATGTAGTCCCTTAAAAGCTGTCCAAGTCCGGCTTTTGGTTTTGTGTTTTCTTCTACCGGAGGCTTCTCCATTCCCCTGGTGCTGTTCCAGGTAATCAGAATCGAACCGCAGGCTACGAAGGCGATCAACAGTGCAACCGAAAACCAGGCGCCTCGGTCGCTCATGCCCAGCCCTGCCAGCAGCTCCACCATTGCCAGCGGCAGGACCATCCCCAATATGTTGCCCATAATTCCAAATACCCTGGCGCAGGTCCGAAGAACACTTCTTTCATTATATCCTGGTGCAATCTCCGCTCCCAGCGCGGAATAGGGTGTGTAATACGCGCCAAATCCAATCCAAAACAAAAACCCTGCGCCAATATACACGGCCACCTTCAGCGTTTCATCCCATCCAAAATCAGTAAATAAAGCAATCAGCCCCACCCCCAGGGGTACTACGGCAAAGATTAAAAAAGGACGGCGGCGGCCGTACTTGGAGTTCCAGTTATCGGAGACATATCCCAATGACATCTCGGCGATTCCATTGAGTATAATTGTCACCGCCGAAATCATTCCCGCAGTTTCTGCTGAAAGTCCGGCCACTGTAGTAAAAAAGACGATGGAATATACGGTCACGAAGCTGTAGGGCGCCGCATCGGCAATCGTCGCAACGCCATAGCCCCAATAAGTTTTCCTTTTCATAGATTTACGTCAACTCCTTTTCTTTCAATGAACCTATTATACGCAGGAAACCTGGAACATGTAAATATGAAAATATTTCTACACCCGCTGCAGCAACCCGATAAGTCCGATATTTTTTCATTAAAGTGATCCAAAGTTCCTGGAAGCTCTCTGTCACAATGCCATAAGTAAAAGGTTTTTGCCCTAAATCAGATAGTTCCTATTATGGCGCGTCTTTAATCAACCCGCACTGTGTCGTAAGCGGTCAGCATCATCAGCTTTTAAAACAAAGTATGACACTTGCCGCCCAATTCCACCCCTCATTCAAATCCCAGGTCCCGGTAGTTGCAGCAAACAACAAAAGAAGGCATCGCCCAAACACTTATCAATGTTTAGGTCGATGCCCTCTGTTTTTACAAATTTAATGACTCATCTTACGGCACTTTTCCTTCCCATTAGAAAAGCTGAATCGTACCGTTGGCCATGAGAATGATCGCAGCCACAAAAGCAGCAAGAACAACGACAACCGCAACCGCGTCGGTGGTTTTCGGAAGTACTTTGACTCCCTTTTGCTTTTGTGTATATAGATAGAGCAAAATCCCCGGCCCAAACAATACTGCCGATGCCAAGACGGACTGCCATCCGCTGGCATACAGCATCCATGCGCCATATACAGCCCCGATCACTGCAAAAATCCAAATGCTGGCTTTCGTTCCGCTTTCCATGGGGCCCTTCAGCGTCTCACCCTTTATGGTTATCTTCAGGCAGTACAGCCCAGACAGAAAGTAAGGGAACATGATCATACTGGTGGACAATGCATAGCACACTTGATATGTGGCAGCATTGAAATAGATGATGACCAAGAAAATCTGGATAACCACCGTCGATAAAAGCAGCGACGTCACCGGGGCTCCCCGCCGGTTCAGTCTGGCAAAAAACTTGGGGAAACATCCCTTGGATGCCGGAGCATAGGCACTATCTACACACAGAATGGTGTAAGTAAACAGCGCGCCTGCGATGGAAATGATTACTGCTATGTTAACCAGCATAGCGCCCCAATCACCTACAACAGCCTGAAGTACTCCTGCAACAGACGGAGTCTTAAGCGCCGCCAGTTCTTCTGTCGGCATGACGCCCATGCTCAGGATTGAAATCATCATATACAGCGCCAGCATGCACAGGAAACAAATGAGTGTAGCCCGCCCTGCAACCTTGGTGTTTTTAGCTCTTTCAGAAATAACGACAGACCCTTCAATACCGATGAAAATCCATACGGTAATAAATGTCGTTCCCTTAACCTGCTCCAACAGGCTCTTTCCAACACCTTCGCCGGTAAAGTTGGCAAAGAAAACGCTAGGATCAAAAGCCCGGGCGAAAACAATCGCCACCAGCAGCACCAGAATCGGCAGCAGTTTGGCAATTACCACAACTACATTGATGGTAACCGCCTGATTGATTCCTCTGGATACAAGCAGAGCAATCAACCAGATAATCACCGAAGCCGTTACGATTGACGCCACATTGTTGCCTTCACCAAATACAGGGAAAAAACTTCCCAATGAGCTGAAGAGCATGGTGATAAAAGAAATCTGAGCCAGTATGGCGCTGATCCAATATCCCCAAGCCGAACAAAATCCGATAAATTCACCGAATCCTTCTCTCGCATAGGTATACAAGCCGCTGGTCAGTTCCGGCTTTGCAATGCCCAGCCTAAAGAAACACATGCATAAGGAAAGCATTCCGATTCCCGCAATTCCCCAGCCGATCAGCGAGGCGAGCGGGTAAGCGCCCGATGATGCGAAATCGCCTGGAATGGCAAAAGCGCCGCTGGCCAGGATCAATCCGATGCCGAACATAGTCAGCCGCAGGGTGCCAAGCCCTTTTTCATTTGAATTTCCCATAAATTCACGTCCTTTTCAATTTTAACAAGTTATGATTGCTTGTTATCCTAGAATCGGAGCGAAAGACAGCTGAGACCTCCATCCAGCTTTCTGTATTCGGATGTGTCTACCAGCAGAATGTCGTACCCAGCGTCCTTTACTGCTTTTTCAACTGCCGGATATCCCTCAGGAACAATCACCGTTCCATTGACCCAAATGCAGTTGGCAGCATACGCCTCTTCTTCAGGGATAACAATTTTATTATATTTAGCAAAATCTTCCTTGTCAATAAATTCACCGGAAACTAACATATTATTGTTTTCAATGTAGTTTACGCCGGTTTTCAGATGGAGTACTTCTTCCAGAGGAACTTCTGAACCGCTGAGTCCATATTTTTCCAGAATCGCGATAAACTGCTTGATACCCTCTTCATTGGTTCTTGCAGAACGGCCGACATAGAAATGATCTCCCACCATCATAACATCGCCGCCTTCCAGCGTTCCCGGATCCTTGATATATTCGATTTTATCTTCGGGGAAGAATTTTTTCACTGCACCGATGATCTCATTCTTCTCACCGTTTCTGGAAGCTGCGCCTGGATTTGTAATGATCGCGCATTTTCTTGTGATTACAGCCGGATCTTCGACAAAGCAGGAATCCGGATAGCGTTCGTCCGCCTCGAGAACCGTTACTTCCACGCCGCACTTCTTGAGCGCTTCAATATAGTCATCATGCTGCTTTAACGCCAGTTCATAGTCGGGTTTTCCCAATTCCGGAGCAGAAGTGATCCCTTCAACCATCGCTTTACACGGTCTTCTTACGATTACATTTTTAAACATTCTAGATACCTCCATCTTTTTTCAGAATTTTATGTTGAATATATAATATATTATATTTTATATTCTGTCAATGTTGCAATTCATTTTTTTTGATGCTATTATAATAGTACTATTTGCAAGAAGGAGAAAATGTATGTATAAATTCCTGTCTCTGAAAGATCATGTTTATCAATATATTGCCGACCAGATCTCCAAAGGTGCATTGGTTCCAGGTAAAAAAATCAATGAAAACGAAATATGCCAGCAGCTGAGTATCAGCCGCACACCGGTCCGGGAAGCACTGATTCAGCTTTCCAGTGAAGGAGTTTTGGAAAACGTTCCCCGCAAGGGCTTTATAATTAAGGAAATGAAACCTGGTGAAGCCCGCCAGTTGTATCAGGTAATCGGCGTACTGGACGGTCTGGCCGCCCAGCTGGCCTGCAGCCGCATAACGGAAAAACATCTCAAGGATATGGCCTTTTATATCGACAGCATGGAACTGGCCATCGATTCGGATAACTATGAGATGTATTATAAACAGCAGGAAATCTTTCATGACATCTATTTGGAAGAGTGCGGCAATGAGGTGCTCATCGGCGTTCTCTCCCAGCTAAAAAACAAATTCGTATCTAAGACTTACGATCTTTCTACGGATAAAAAGGGGAAAGAAATTTTGCATACAACCAACGCGGAGCATCGAATCATCCTCAGCCTGTTTGAAAAAAAAGATTCCGCTGGTCTTTCTGATTATTTGCAGAAGACACATTGGAATCCGGAGCTGGCCTGCACAGAAGTCACCAGCTGAGCAGAAATGGATTTGCGCAAACAAAAAGAAACCACTGATGCCGATCAAAACTAGGCAGCAGTGGTTTTTTATTCGGACAGCGATAAAAACGGATCTTTTTTAATCCGTATATGCCCGCTCATTCCTTCAATGAGACCTTCCTCCCGGAGTTTTTTCATTTCCCTCAGCATCGCCGTCCTGTCCACACATAAGTAATCGGCCAACGCCCGCATGGTCAGGGGCAGAACCAAATCATTTGTGTGTTGTTTGCGGGATTCCATCGAAAAATAAGCAAGGAGTTTATCGCGCGTTTTTCTTTGACTCAACAATTCAATGCGTTCTGTAAGATAATTGTTTCGATTGGCAAGGCAGATCAGCAGGTTGCGTGCAAAACGCTTGTGAGCCTGGCAGCATTTGCTGCACCAGCCAGTTGCTTTGTCCAAATCGAAGAACAGCAGCTTGCAGCCGTTTTCGGCGCTGCGGACCATTATCTCTTGAGCTGTATTGGCTTTAACCCATGAAAAGTCCGGATGAATCAACATGTTCCTTTCTATAATGCCAAGTATATTGCGTATTCCGTCCAGCCGCAGTTCGCTTATTTCAATGGCCCCCTGTGCAACAATAGCGATTCGGCTTTCTGTTACTTGCCGGCGAATGAGTGCACCGGGAGGATAATTTTTTTCTCGCCCATTCAGACATTGCATAATTCTGCATTTCTCTTGAGGCGAAATACCCTCAAATATGGAAACTTGGCCCGATGCGTGTTGCAATTACAACACCTCCTTTTTCGACTATATTATATAATGAAATCGTTTAGACCCCTACATCTGTGTAACACCATAAAGGAGAATACATGAAACTTTTTAACCGATCTTTTTTGCTGCTATTGGCGGCGACCTTTTTTTATATGCTGAGCTTGTCCATGGGCAATCCCATCATTGCCGGTTTTGCCGGCGAACTGGGAGGCAGCGGCGTTGTAATGGGTATAGCAGGAGGAATGCTTAACATCTGTTCGCTTTGCTGCCGGCCGCTGGCGGGTAATGCGGTCGATCATTACGACCGACGAAAACTGGCTATGCTGGGGCTAGGCGCCATGATCATGAGCAATGCGGGATACTGCTTCTGTAAAGTGCCGATTTGTTTGATTCTATTCAGGCTGCTTAACGGTGCCGGATTTGCAGTGAGTTCAATCACGCTCTCTACATCCGTAGGAGCCAGTCTGCCTCCGGAGCGAATCGGTTCGGGGATGGGAATATACGGCATGGTCCAGGCCGTCAGTATGGCCTTCGCTCCCTCAATTGCACTCTGGGTATCAGATATGTGGGGATATCGCATTGCCTTTGCCGTTTCTGGGGCCTTTGCCTTAACTGCATTTGTCATCATCTTTCTTCAGGGTAAAGGCGCAGAAAAACAGGATTTGCTCTCCTCACAGCATGTAAAAAAGCAGTTTATTGCCCGGGAAGTACTGCCGACTGCGCTGGTTGTAATGCTCGTTACCCTCCCATACAGCGCATTATCCGCCTTTATTGCCACCTTCGCAGCAAACAGAGCCCTAAGTATAAACGTTGGCCTATATTTCCCGCTGTATGCCATTTTTTTAATTGCCTTCAGAGTTGTTTTCAGCAGGTTTTTTGACAGATGGAAGTATTCCCGCTTTGTGCTGATATGTGCACCGGCAGCCGCTGCATCTCTGGTTGTGGTGAATTTTATGAACGGCCTTGCAGTAATGGCTGCTGCAGCGCTTCTAATGGCACTGGGGTATGGAGTACTTGTTTCAGTCTCCCAAGCAAACGGCATACGCAAGGTGAGCATTTCCCATCAAGGAACCGCCAATAGTACTTACTACATTGGATTGGATTTGGGACTTGCCGGCGGGCCCATCCTGGCCGGATTTTTCTATACACATCTGGGCAGCCAGTATATGTTCTTAGCCTTGGCGGCGGTGCCTCTGCTTGCTTATGGAGTACTGGCTGTGAAAGGGAAATCCCTTTGACGATATAGGCCATCGATCAAAATAAGGCTGTTGCAGTAATCGTGATCATCGTGACCCCTGAATCCTTGAGCGTTACGTTCTTGGAGGGTTGGGGCGGGAGTCAAGGTCGGGAGCAAATCATTGTGATCTGTGCCTGACAGTCTTTTCCACGATGAAAAATCATCGCAAACTTAAGCCAAAATAAGCTCCAGCGATGATGTTGCTTTTCACCCTTTATGAATCTGGGTCCGAAGGACCCGCTCCTTCGGATCCAGAGCAGGTTAACCCCCGTCTAGCAAATCCGCGGAAGGCCTTCTCCGTAGAGCACATCCACCACGCGGCTGGCGCCCAGTCTGGTCGTGATAAAAGTCCCCGACCCTTCTGTCACCTGGCCGATGATCGCCGCATCTTTTCCATGCTCCGTCTTTTGCATCAGTTCCAGCGCCTGCTGCGCCTGCTCGGCGGGCACGACAGCGACCATCTTGCCTTCGTTGCCCATATAGAGCGGATCCAACCCCAGAATATCGGCAAAGCCCCGGACTTCTTCGTTTACTGGAATGGATTCTTCCGCAAGCTCGATCCTGCATCCGCTGGTATCTGCGATTTCATTGAGGATTGTACCCAATCCGCCTCTGGTCACATCGCGCATGGTCTTTACATCGATATCAGCAGAAAAGAGAGCATCCGTAATATCAGACAGACAGCCGCAGTCGCTCTTAATGTTGTTCTCAATCTCCATTCTGGCACTGAGGATGCAGGCATGGTGATCGCCCAAAGTTCCCGACAGCAAAATCTGATCGCCCGGCTCGCAGTTTGCGGCGCTCACATCCCGCCCGGCAGGAATCACCCCGATGCCGGAGGTATTGATGTAGAGACCGCCGCTTCCTTCCACCACCTTTGTATCGCCCGCGACAATGGTCACGCCGGCCGCCTTTGCCTGAGCCGCCATGGAGGAAACGATGCGATCCAGCGTATCCACATCCAGCCCTTCTTCTAAAATAAAACCGCAGGTCAGGTATTTGGGC
This sequence comes from Hominibacterium faecale, assembly GCF_020734085.1. Lineage (NCBI taxonomy): Bacteria > Bacillati > Bacillota > Clostridia > Peptostreptococcales > Anaerovoracaceae > Hominibacterium > Hominibacterium faecale. The sequence continues at coordinate 20,892 of NZ_JAJAGH010000021.1, read as the reverse complement.
TGGGCCCCCATCATCAATAGATCATTGACTGTTCCGCAAACACACAGCTTGCCAATATCTCCGCCTTTAAATTCCAGCGGTGTAACCACAAAGGAATCGGTGCTGAAGGCGATTTTTCCGCTGATCTCAAGTACCGCCGCATCTTCCATCTTATCCAGCACGCTGTTTTTAAAATGTTTTCCGAAAACGCTGCTCATCAGCTCTGCCGATGTTTTTCCTCCGCTTCCGTGGGCCATCGTAATTTTCATCTTATCCTCCTCAGACACTCTAATCAAAAATATACTTGTATAACTAAAAAAAAAGCGTTATAATTTAAAAAAGGAGCCACCGGTGAACGGTTGCTCGGAGTGGCAATTAAAACACTCGTCCTGCCTCCAAGCCTGGACGGGTGTTTTACTTTATATGTAAAACTAACGCTTAATCTTTGCGACTAAGGCAATCACTGTGCAAAGAACCATTGTATAAACCATCAGGTTATCAAACGTCAAATACATAGGATCACCTCCTTTTCAGGAGCAACCGTCCACCGTTACCGCGGCTCGAATCGATTATACCATACTTGCAACCAGAATTATACCATATTTTCCATTTTTTTCTATTTGTTCCGATACCAGATTCCGCAGGCCCCTTCCGCAGAAACCATGCACGGTCCGAATGGATTGGTTGGACTGCACTGGGTCTTGAACATGGGACACTGATCAGGGTTGATCTTGCCTACGATCACATCTCCGCATCTGCAGCCCTCCGGAAGCTTCATATCCGCCACCAGTCCCCTGCTTCCGCCGTCATAGAAGGTATCTTTCAAGTAAAGTCCCGAATCGGGAATAACGCCAAGCCCCCTCCACATAGCCGGACCCGGTTCAAAATAAGCGTCCAGCACTTCCAGAGCTTTTGAATTTCCCTCATCGCGCACAGCGTTGGTATAGAGATTTTTTACCTTAGCTTCTTTTTTCTCCAGCTGTCTGACCAGATCATAAATAACCGCTAAAATATGCTCCGCTTCAAACCCGGCGACCACAAAGGGTTTTTTATACGTTTGCGCCAGCTGCTCATAAGGCTTGCTGCCGATGATCACGCTCACATGTCCGGGGCAGATAAAGCCGTCAATATCCTTTTGATTTTCGCAAATCCAGACCAATGCAGGGATAACGGTTTTCAAAGCCGTCACAAGACGCAGATTTTCAATCCCTTTGGCCAGAGCCTGCTGCATCATCAGAGCATAGGCGGGCGCCGTCGTTTCAAAACCCACCGCTGCGATCACATAGGTAGTGCTCGGATCAGCCTGGGCTTTTTCTAATGCCTCGAAAGGAGAATACATCAGCTCCACCTTAGCGCCTTTTCCTTTCATATCGGACAGACTTCCTTCGGTGCCCGGAACCTTCATCATATCGCCGAAGGTCAGCAGCACATGATTCTCTTTTTGCGCGTACTCGATGCACTGATCGATATATGCCGTGGGCGTCACGCAGACGGGGCACCCTGGGCCTGAGATCAGCTTGATCTTGGGAGAAATCAGGCTGCGAATGCCGTTTTTAAAAATACTGGCCGTATGGGTTCCGCAGACTTCCATCAGTTTGATCTCCGGTCCGTCATAAGCTTTCAAATATTCGATTACCTTTTTAAGTTCCACTATGATAATTCCTCCAGATCGGCAAAGAGATCGATCAGCTCTTTGGCCTTATCCTGTTCCATAACTTCGATGGCGCATCCCGCATGAACCAGCACGTACTGGCCCGGCTTGGGATCCACAAGGCCCACATTGACGTCGACCATATTTCCACGAAAATCCACCTGAGCGGTGGTCCCATCAGTGGCAATGACTTTGCCTGGTATTGCAATACACATTATTCTTCCTCCGGTATTTTGCAGACATCGATCCACTGCTGCGCTTTCGAATAAGTAAACAGCTCGTCGCAGGTCAGTTCGATGGCGCTGTTTGAGCTGCCGCAGGCCGGAAAGACCGTATCGAACCGCTGCATGGATACATCCGCATATATTTTTACATCTTCATTGTCAATGGCAAAAGCGCAGACTCCGCCTATCTCATGGCCGGTAAATTGGACCACTTGTTCCGCGGAAAGCATCTTTGCCTTGAATCCAAATTGTCGTTTAAATTTTCCATTATTGACTTTCGTGTCGCCTGCTGTCTGAATCAGGATGCAGCCGCCGTCCGGGTCGAGAAAGGACAGTGTTTTGCATATCCTTGCCGGAATGACCCCCGCCGCTTTGGCCGCCAGCTCCACGGTGGCGCTTGAAACATCAAATTCCTGAATTCGATCTTCGATGCCAACTTCTTTGAAATAGGTTCTCACTTTATCGATTGCCATACTCCGCCTCCTTTTTCTTGAGGGCAATGTAGGTCTGCCCCAGAGCGATGCCTCCGTCGTTTGGACTGACGGAAACATTGTAATACGGAAGGAATCCTGATTGGCGCAAAAGCTTCAGGCTTTCTTCCATTAAAATCTTATTCTGAAAAACTCCGCCGGTCAGTGCTACCTGCCGCGCTCCGGTTTCTTCCCTGATCCTGCAGCAGGTATCCAGGATCATGCGGGCAATTTTTTTATGAAAGTCCAGGGCCAGAGCGTTGGCCGCGGAAGCGCCGGGATCAGCCGCCGCATCTTCCAGCAGAATGGCGCATTGGCCTTCGTAATCATTGCGGTCCTTGATTCCCAGCAGCGCCGACACTCCGTCGAAAAGCCGGCCCATGCTGGAGCTTTTAATGGTATTGATTCCCGCCTCAATCCCTTTCCTGGCAAGCGCTTCTCCCGGCCAGGTCCGTTTCTCGGCAAATTCCATAATCGGGGAAAGATCAATGGCAATCCCCTCGGATTCCTCTTCATAGCCCTTCTCCCAGGCATACCGGTAACTGACCGCCGATTTCCATCCTTCCTTCATGGAAGAGTCGCCTCCCAGCATCTTGACATAACGCAGATGATCGAACCGTTCAAATCGGTCATTCTCACAGAGGAGAAATTCGCCGCCCCAGACAGCCCCGTCCGTGCCGTATCCGGTTCCGTCAAAACTGACACCGATCACTTTTCCGGAAAGGTCGTGCTCCGCCATGACCGATGCCACATGGGCGTGGTGATGCTGTACCCTCAGCACCGGCAGTCCCAGGTTCTCTGCGTAGGCGGTGGTATAGTAAAGGGGGTGCTGATCGCACACCACCAGCTCCGGCTTAATACGAAACAGAGCTTTCATCCGCTCCACATTTTCTTCATAAATCCTTTGATTCTCCACGCTGTCCATATCGCCGAAATATTGACTCATGTAAGCAAACGGGCCCTTGCTCAAAGCGAAGGAATTTTTCAGCTGCCCGCCGACTGCCAAAACCTCTCCCCCAAAGCTTGTCTTGATATAAAGGGGGACCGGCGCATAGCCTTTGGATCTGCGGATCATCTGCGGCTGGCCGTCGATCGCCCGCACCACAGAGTCGTCTACCCGTACTTGGATCCGCCGTTCGTTGTCAATCACGCCTTTAATCAGCGGCTCTTTCTCCATCATAGCCGCCATTTCCTCATTATCTTTTATGATAGGCATTTCAGAGCGGTTGGCGCTGGTCACGATCAAAGGGCTGATTTCATCCAGCAGCAAATGCTGGGCGCCCATGCTGGGCAGAAAAGAACCGATGAACCGGCTCTTATTGATCTCTTTAGACTGGGAAGGCTTATGCTCCAGCAGCAAAATCGGTCTGGCCGATGATGTGAGGAGTTTTTCCTCGATCGGCGACACATAACAGTATTCCTTGATCTGCTCTATGTCACGAAACATTACAGCAAAGGGTTTTTGCTCTCTTTTTTTAATCTGCCGCAGTTTGAAAACCGCATCATCACTGCGCGGATCGCAGATGAGATTATAACCGCCCATGCTTTTAAAAGCGATCACTTCTCCTGCGGCGATCAGCCGGGCGCCTTCCTTCACCGGCATGCTCAATACCGGTCCGCAGCTATGGCAGGAAATGGTCTGTGCATGATACCTTCGATCATGCAGATCCGTATATTCCTTTTCACAGAAATCGCACATGGGGAAATCAATCATCGTCGTATTATCCCGGTCATATGGGATTCGGTCGATGATGGTATACCTTGGTCCGCAGATCATGCAGCTGATAAAGGGATGGTTGTATCTGGGATTTTCCGGGTCCCGCATCTCAGCCAGACAATGGGGACAGATGGATAAATCAGCGGGGATCATCGCCGCCTCGTCGTCTCCCGCGTCGCTGTCCAGGATGGTAAAATGGTCGAATTCCCGGAAGGGCTCCAAAGTCCGTTTGATGTGAACAATTTCAGCGGGCGCCGGCTTCTCGGTTTCGATGGCCTCCACAAAGGCATCGATCCGCTGAGAGGTGTCCGTCACTGCGATTTCAACCAGACCTCCGATATTGAGTACTTCCCCCTTCATCCCCATGCGGTGGGCCGTTTTGGCCACAAAAGGGCGGAATCCCACTCCCTGGACAATCCCCCACAGCTTGATCCTCTGGGTCGATCTATTTGTGGTCATGGGTATGTCCGTGATGGTGGTCATGATGGTGGGAATGGTCTTTTGCTTCCAGCTGTCCGGCCCGCTCCATCAGCCATTCTGCCACTTCTTCGAACCCTTCTCCTGTCTTTCCCGACACTTTGAACACCGGCACATCCTTATTGAGCGCTCTGACGCCTTTCATGAAAAAGTCCTCGTCAAAATCCAGATAGGGGATCAGGTCCACTTTATTGAGAATGATGATATCGGCTTTTTCAAAGGCCAGCGGATACTTGTACGGCTTGTCGCTGCCTTCGGTGACGGTGGAAATGAGCATCATCACGTGTTCGCCGATGGTAAACTCAGCCGGACACACCAGGTTGCCGATGTTTTCGATGAAAAGAATTCCCTTCTCATCAAACTGCATATGATCCACCATGTGGTCGATCATGGGAGCATCCAAATGGCAAGCTCCGTATGTATTGATCTGGTGGGTATCGATGCCCATGCTCTTCAGGTCCTGGGTGTCCAGGTCCGACTCGATATCCCCTTCAATGACATAGGGCTTGTACTCCTTTAAATGTTTAAAAATGTTTTTCAGGGTAGTCGTCTTGCCCACTCCCGGCGCGCCCATTTCGTTGACGATCAAAACACCGTGAGCGCTGAGATGTTCTTTCACGTGCTGGGCGATCTGGTCATTCTCATCGAGAATGCCTTCCATAACATCTATCTTTCTAACGTCGTGCATAAGATTCCTCCTGTTTTTCTTTCTTATTCTACCTCAATGCTTTCTATATAAAATTCTTTGCCGATGTCCGTAGGACCGCCGTCGGTCCCGCATCTGGGACATGCGAAGGACAGCAGCTTTTTTTCAAACAGCTCTCCGCACTTAGGACATTGGAGTTTTGGTTTGACGTGCTGAATCTCCACATCAGCGCCTTCGCAGAGGGTCCCCTCGCTGATCAGGTCAAAATACATATGAACAGAATCGCCCACATATCCCGAATAGTCTCCTATGACCAGCTTAACCTTTTTCACTCGGTCCGCCTCTGCCTCCCGGCAATGTTTTTCCGCGATCTTTATGATCTGCTCTGTAATTGGATATTCGTGCATCCTCGTATCCTTTCTAAGTCAAATGCTTACTTATCTATTATAGTAGTTTTAGGTCGGATATACAAATTATATTTTTGGAAAGGTCCGGCCGAAAAAATTCTTTCTCCATTCTCAACGGCCATTTTTCCATATTTTTCAATTATGTGCATATGCAACAATTCTCCACCTTCTTTTTTCCCCTTTTTTGTTTAATCAAACAATTATGTTTTCTCACAAATTTTTCCGACTTTTTTTGTTGAATACTCATAGCGAAATCGTTGACTTTGCAACATCCCTTTGATATAGTGTGATTGTTGATTTTATTACTTACTTAAGGAGGAATTGAACTTTGAAAGATCGAGACCAATGGAATTCGAAAGTGGGCTTTCTGCTGGCTGCCATCGGATCAGCTGTAGGCCTGGGCAACATTTGGAGATTTCCGTATGTTGCCGCAACCAACGGAGGCGGCGCATTTTTGCTTCCGTACTTTTTCGCAATTATTACTGCAGGTATTCCGATCCTGATTCTGGAATATACCATGGGAAAAACCTTCAGGGGCGGCGCTCCCGTCACCTGGGCGAGGATGAACCGGCGTTTTGAATGGCTCGGATGGTTCCAGGTTATGATCGCTTTCATCATCGCAGTTTATTATTTTGCAATTGTCGTCTGGGTAGTCAGCTACATAGGCTTTTCCTTTACCCAAGCCTGGGGCGCGGATCCATCTTCATTCTTCGTTGAATATCTGGGTCTGACCGACAGCGCGCTGAATTTGGGCGGAATCCAGACCAGCCTGATCATCCCCTTTGTCATCATCTGGGCAATCGCGGCCTTTATCATGTACAAGGGTGTCAGCAAGGGAATTGAAAAGGCATGCAAAATCTGTCTGCCGATTCTCTTCGTACTTATGCTGGTCCTGGTAATCAGAGGCGTTACACTGCCAGGAGCCGTTGACGGACTGGAATATATGTTTAAGCCTGATTGGAACGCGCTGAAAGATCCCAGCGTATGGGTAGCAGCTTACGGGCAGATTTTCTTCAGCCTGTCGATCGCCTTTGCCATCATGCTGGCTTACTCCAGCTATCTGCCGAAAAAGACCGACGTTGTCAACAGTGCCTTTATTACCGCCACTGCCAATCATGGATTTGAACTGTTCGCCGGAATCGGTGTGTTCAGTATCATGGGCTATATGGCGATGATGCAGGGCGTTCCTGTAAGCGAAGTCGCAGGAGCCGGCATCGGACTGGCCTTTATGACCTTCCCAACTGCCATCAGCGCTCTGCCTGCTCTAAACGCCTTATTTGGAATCTGTTTCTTCGGTGCTCTGTTCACAGCTGGAATCACTTCTCTGATTTCCATTTTGCAGGCCGTAGTCTCCGGATTCCACGACAAGTTTGAAATGAGCCACAAAAAGGCGGTTACAGTCGTTATGGTTCCGGCTTTTCTCCTCAGCTTCCTCTTCATCACAGGCGCGGGAATGAATATCCTGGATATCGTCGATGCCTTTATCAACAACATTGGTATCGCCAGCGCCGGGGTTATCGAAGTCATTCTGGTTACCAGATTCTTCAATCCGGAAAAACTGCGTCAGGAAGCCAACGAGTTTTCCAACTTCAGCATTGGAAGATGGTGGGTATTCTCCCTGAGGATCGTAACCACGGTTGTCCTGGGCATTATGCTCTTCCTCAATACGAAGGATTACCTTTACAACGGCTACGGCGAATATGCTTCCGCCGATGTCAATGTATTCGGCTGGGGAACCATTCTCTTCGTTATTGTCATCGCTGATGCTTTGACGACGATGAAGGGCAAGGACGGCTATCGCGATCTGGACAAAATTGCCTATAAGGAGGTAAACTAATATGAGTACTGGTGCGATTATTATGATGCTCATTGGTTGTATTGGCCTTTGGGGAGGATGTGCGCTGGCAATTACCATCGCGTTCAAGCACAGCAAGAAAAGACAAAATGAGAATGATACCAAAGAGTAAGCTTTATTCCAACTTGGGGCAGGATCGGACGATTCTGTTTCAAGCCTTGAAATAAAAACCCCTGTATAGAAAAACTGCTCCGCTATGAGGCGAGGCAGTTTTTCTTTTCTAATTGAAGTTATTTGTTTTGTGTATGGGCACAGCCGCACTTACGCGCATCTTCCCGGTGATGATTTCCCGAGCAGCTTCCTGCGGCCGGACAACCAATACATTTGGCGCCCTTTTTCTTAGCTCTGACGATGTAAGTAATGGCGGCTCCTACAAGAATTAGGATAACCAGAGCAGTGATTATATTTATCATGCTGTTCCCCCCATTTCATGTTTATGCAAAGAATATTCTTTATCAAACTTCTTGTTGGCCCTGAAAGCGATTGTAACGACCACCGCTGCCATTACCAGTATTGCAATGAGGCCCGGTATGAAGCCGGTTCCCAGGCTGCCCGTGGTAACCAGCGTGCCAAGCTGATAGATGAGGAAGGCTACTGTATAGCCTGTTCCAAACTGGAGGCCGATTCCGGCCCACAGCCATTTCTTATTCTGCATTTCCGCATTCATAGCGCCGATGGCGGCAAAGCAAGGAGGCGTATAAAGATTGAACATCAGGTAGGCCAGTGCAGCTGCAGATGTCAGGCCAAAGATTGCCGCCACTTCGGTTGCACCGCCTGTCAAGGCCAGCTCATCGGTATCAATAAAGTTGGTAACGCCATAAACAACAGCCAAAGTACCGACAACATTTTCTTTTGCGATGAAACCAGTTATCGCTGCCGCCGCCAGCTGCCAAACGCCAAATCCCAGAGGAATCAGCAGTACAGCAAAAGGAGAAGCTATAGTTGCCAGAATGGAAGTATCCTCCATTCCCTCTTCTACTACTTGGAAGCTCCAATTAAAGGTCTGCATAATCTGAACGACTGCGTTGCATACCAGAATAATGGTAGCCGCCTTGATAATATATGCTTTGGCACGTCCAAGCATGGAGAATGCCGCTCGTTTGATGCTGGGTCCTTTGTATTCAGGAAGTTCCATGATAAAAAAGGATTTCCTATACCTGTGTCCGGTGATGTATTTTACAACCAGCGCCCATAAGAAAATCAACAGGATGCCTACGAAGTACATGGTAGGCCCAACCCAGGGAGCATCGGCAAAGAAGGCGCCGGCAAAGAGGGCGATGACAGGCAGCTTGGCGCCGCAAGGCATGAAAGGCGTCAGCATAGCCGTAGCTCTTCGTTCTCTCTCATCTCGGATGGTTCGCGCCGCCATGATTCCCGGAATGGCGCAGCCGGTGCCGATGATCATGGGAATGATGGATTTACCGGAGAGTCCCACTCTCTTGAAAATCGGGTCCATTACGATGCTGACACGGGCCATATATCCGCAATCCTCCAGGAGTGCAATCAGGAAGTACATAACCATAACCAGGGGAAGGAATCCCACGACCGCCCCTACGCCGCCTACGATACCGTCTGCCAGCAGTGCCTGCAGAATCGGCGCGCTGTTTTCCAGAAGACCCGCCACAAATCCCTGGAAAGTTTCGATCCAGCCCACAAGCCAGTCTGCAATCAATGGTCCAAGCCATGTCTGAGAGATATAAAACACGGTCCACATCACTGCCGCGAAGATGACGATACCTGCGACCTTATTTGTAAGAATCGCATCAACCTTATCTTGCCACGTTCTTTCCTTTGTCAGCACCTGGCGCGTTTCGACCTCTTTAACGATCCGATTTACGAAAGCGTAACGCTTTCTGTCTTCTGCTTCTACCTGAGCTTTGTCGCGAAGGTCAATCTCGGCCTGGATGTAAGGAGCGTTCTGTCCCTTGCCTTTAAGGGCCTGTGCCGCTTTTACGACCTCCATCAACCCTGTATCTGCCGAAGATGTGGAAACAGTTTTTATGACAGGACATCCTAATTTCTTCGACAAAAGATCCACATCGATTTTTGTCTTTTGTTTTTCATTGATATCGCTCTTGTTTAAGGCCACTACTACAGGAACTCCCAGCTCCAGCAGCTGCGTTGTGAAGAACAGGCTGCGGCTCAGATTTGTTCCATCCACAATATTGACGATGACATCCGGATGTTCGTCCCTGACATACCCGCTTGTAATACTTTCTTCGGGCGTAAAGGGAGACATGGAATAGGCGCCCGGCAAATCAACCGCAATCAATTCCGGTCCTTTGCCGCAAAATTCCTTTTTGATGGGCGTTTCCTTCTTTCCTACTGTCACCCCGGCCCAGTTACCTACCCGTTCGCTTTTCCCCGTCAGCGCATTGTACATAGTCGTTTTACCGCTGTTTGGGTTGCCTGCTAAAGCAATTCTCATTTTATACCTCCTTGTTTATCATTTTGGTTATTCTCAACTAACTGTATCTCATAAAAAAAATTCCCTTTGGAAACGTTATTCGCGCTTCGCGCTCACTTTCACAAGGTGAACTTTTTTGAAATACAGGAAATGCTACGCAATCGATATTTCCTGTATTATAAAAAATAGTGATTCCAATCGCTATATTAAAATCGCTTGTGCGAGACTGTTATCGAAATTATATCGTCCGTCCTTAATGGAAACCACACATCCTCCTCCCAGATGGGATATGACGGTGATGGGCTCGCCGCTGTAACATCCTAGTGTAAAAAGAAACGACGACATTTCTTCATCATTAGTCTGAACATCTCTGACAATATAAGTTTCTCCTGTGCTGGCATCTTTTAAATTCATAATCGATTCCCCCTTGCTTTCTAAAGCAGCTGCCTATGCACCTGCTGATCTATGTTGCTTGTTTTTCGGTTAGTTATAACTTACCACATCTTTCTAAGGCTGTCAATCGTTTCTTTGTTTTTTTATTCCTGGGTAATAGTGCAGTCTTTCGTAGATGAAAAGCAGATCCAAGCCTCAGTATCAGAATGCCATAGAAAATGACCATACTTGAGCGTTTTTACTGCTCTTGTATGGTCATTTTTCTGTTTGAGCCAGCTTGAAGCCGTCACTGGGAATCTACCTGTTTTCATAACTTCCTAAATGAATTCTTCAAGCTGTGCCCTTCTTTTGTTTTGTACTATTTATGGTGTTGCATGCAGCTTGCTATTTCACTCTTACCTTCTTCGTCTTGCTGTAAGCGCCATAGTAAGTTTTGCCGTCAATTGCCTTATAAGCGCGTACTTTTACGGTGTAAGTCTTGCCTTTCTTCAATTTCTTGATGGTCTTGGATGTGCCGCTTACTTTCACAGTCTTATACTTCTTAGCGCCTTTTACTTTATACGCAATCTGATATTTGGCTCCGGACTGAGCTTTCACCTTAACGGTCATCTTTTTCTTGCCGGCTTTCAGGCTCTTGATCGCTCCTTTTGCCGGTTTGATTGTGAAGGTTTTGCTGATGGAACCGGAGTAATTTCCTCTGGCTGTGATGGTTACCGTTGCTTTGCCGATCGCTTTGTTGCCGCTGTAAGCTACCGTGTACTCCGTTCCTGCAGCCAGTGTTCTTCCGGCAGCAGTCACATTCACAGGCTGGGTGATGGCCTTGCCTGTATAAGTCTTGTCGGAAATTCCTGATACGGAGGCACCGGATATCGATCTGGCTACGATCTTAAAGTTCACGGTCTTGCTGCCTGTATAGGCGCTGTTATTTTTGGCAACAACTGTTACAGACGCAGTGCCCACACTGCCATTGTCCTTAAAGAACAGATCATAGTTGTCAGCAGTTACTGCGTTTCCAGCTTTATCCTTAACGCTTACGGCTGGCTCGATGGCACTTCCGGTGTAAATCTGATCCGCTACGGTTACAGAAGCGTACATCAGTTTCTGTGTATCTGCTTTTTCTTTTTCTGCCGCAGCTTTCTGATCCGCATAGGCCTGCATCAAAGCGCCCAGCTCATCATATCGTTCTTTAAAGGTCTTTTCTGCCGTTTCCGCATCAGCGATATGGAGCTGATTATATGCCTCGATAGCTGTCTCCACAGCCTCTGCATTTTCGTCGGTTACTTCTTCCACTGCTTGAACAGCTTTGAAAGCCGCTTCTGCTTCGTTGAAGGCTGCCTGGCCGATTGCTTCCTGATAGTCTTTAATGGCTGCTTCTGCTGCCTCTAATGTATCGCCATTGCTTACTTTGTCTGCCGCATCCGTATCCAGTTCTTTCAGCTCATCGTAAGCAGTTCTTGCCGCCTCTGTATTTGCCAGCACCTCGTTTGTAATGGCATCGGTATCTCCAATTGCATCGATCAGTGCATCAACATAAGCAGCTTCCGCTGTCTGCAGGTCGCCAAACGTATCGACGTCTGCCTGGGCATCTTCATCCAGCAGATTGTTATAAGCGCTTCTGGCCTCACTCAGCGCCTGTTTGTCGGCTACGCTTCCGGTGATTGGAGCCGGAAGATTTTTGATCAGTTCTTTTACATGGTCAATGGCCGTATCAAAATCGGTGATGACGGTTACTGCTCCGTTGTAAAGAGCCATGATCTCAGCAGACACCTGGCCCTGCTGCATTTCTGAAAGAGCTTCGTATGCGGTTTTAACCTCTTCAACCACAGTTTTATTTGTATAAGCAACTGGTTCTAACTCGCCGAGCTCCTCTGTTACCTTTGTTTCAAAATCGGTCACCGCCTTGGCCGCTGTGTCATAATCGGATCTGGCTGTTGTCAAATTATTAGCGTTTGTAACACTTGATGACGCTGCCGAAGAAATTTTGTTAAATTCTGCTTCTGTGGTTTCCAGCTGTGCCTTTTTGGTTACATAGTTGTCAGCATCAATGGTACCCAGATCTTTGATCAGCCCAACTACTTCAGATGCTTTGAAACCGTCATAAGCCGTTCTTGCATCTGTCAGCACCTTCAGGTTTGTAATCGCATCATCCTCTACTCCTGCAGCATTGAGCTGGGAATAGAGTTCTTCCGCTTCCAGTAAAGCATCGTATTTTTCATTGTAGTCGCCAATTCTAACGTCTCCAATGGCATTGATCTTCTCAATCAGCGCTTTTGTCTGATCGTCCAGAGCCTTGCTTGTGGGAATCTTATCGATAGCCTCTTTTGCCTCTGCCAAAGCAGCTGCCACCGCTTCCATGGAATCCGCATTGTTAATGGCTGTTTTTCCATCGTTCTTTGCATCTGTTACTGCTGTCTGCTGGTCAGACGCATAATCATCGATACTGGCAACGCCTTCCGGGAAGTATGCGTCCAGTTCTTTTGCAGCTTTCTCCTGCTCGCTTGCCAAACTTTTTTCAGCGGTTGTCTTGATGGCATCGATTGTAGACTGGAGAGTCGTATATACCCCATCCATCTCCGCGTTTACAGCTTTTCCATCTACTTCGGTCTTTGCAGCCTCCTTGGCCTCTGTGACCGCAGTCTGCTCGTCCTGGTCGTAATCATCCAGGCCGTTCGCTGCCTTTTCCGGGAAATAGGAATCGATCTCCTCCTTAACCGCAGCTTTATGCTCTGCAATCGTGTCCTTGGCATCTATGGCTGCAATCGCTTCTTCCTGGAGCTTGATGATATCCGCTGCCGTAGAGCCGCCTGCAAATGTGGCGTTACTAATTGCGTCCAGCGCATTGGTTCTGAGCGTTTCAACTTCGCCCTTAACAGTAGTATCATAATCCGCTTCCTTTGCCGCTTCTTCTCCATTGGTTCCCCAATAGCCGGTCAGCGCATCGGTTGCCGCTTCTTTGGCTTCGTCAAATTTATCTTCTTTGGTTTTAACCTGATCGATCTTTCCTTTGGCTGCATTAAGGGCCTCGTCAACTGCATCTGTTGTCACAGCCTCATCGATGGCGGCATTGCCTTCAGACCGGATTTGATCAATTGCTGCTCTGCCTTCGTCATCAAAATCGCTGTGTTTCTCACCGCTATTTCCCCAATAATACTTCAGATCATCCTTAGCATCTTCTTTTGCTTTCGTAAGCTGGGCCTCATCCGTCTGCTCAACGCCGGCCGGCGCCGGAGCATCTTTCGAAGCCGTCCCTGCGAACGCTAACGACGGAAACATTGTCACCGCCATAGTAAGGGACACTACTGCGGCAATCAGCTTCTTCTTCATAAGTTCATCCTCCTTTAAGTTACGTTTTATAGTTGTTTAGTTTTTCTAAACCAACGGAGTAAAAAAATATTCCGGTATGCGTTCCGGCGGGATTTCAAGAATATCAATCGCCAGTACATCAATTTCTTGTTGTGTGAATTCCGCCCGGTTACTCATCTTTAACGAGTACGCACGCTCGGAAATGCCCAGGGTTCTGGCTACGTCTCCATAGGACAGACCCTTTGCGTAAACTCCGCTTATAATTTTGGAATAGTCAAAAACACAAGTCATAACCGTACACTTCTTTATCCGTAGTTTAGTTTATCTAAACCAATTATACTATGCCCTCAGGAAAAGTCAATCGTTTCTTGCTCCATGTTCCCGCATTTTTTGATGTCACTGATTTGGCGCAGGTTATGGACCCGTGTAAACATTCCGTGATATTATCGGCTAAAAGTTGATGTTTTGGGCAAAGAATATTATAATAAAGAAGTATTTGAAAGTGGGTGTATACATGGTAGAAAAAGTTGATTTTTCGAAACGGCTGAAGGCGGCCATCGACGAAAAAGCGATTCGGCAGACTGAGCTTTGCCAAAAAACCGGCATCGGCAAAAGCGCAATGAGCCAATACCTCAGCGGTGCATTTAAACCGAAGCAACAAAATTTATATAAGCTGGCTCAGGCTTTGGGTGTTTCTGAGGCCTGGCTGATGGGATACGATGTTCCAAGGACGCGCCAGGAGGACTCCGGCAAAGAACAGGACACGTTTTATTTTTTGGCTGAAGACGACAGCATGATCGGCGCTCACATCCCTGCCGGGGCCCGCGTTTTAATCAAGCGAAGCCAGCATATAAAAAATCAGCAGATCATCGCCTGTATGATGGATTCTGCCATTCAACTGCGCCGGTTCAACAAGATGGGCGAACACGTGATCCTGACCCCTGAGAACAGCGGTTATTTACCTGTTGTTATCACTGAAAAAGAATTTGATGCCCAGGAAATCACCATTCTGGGCGTTGCCAAACAAATCATAATCGATTTATGAGCGCCCCAGATATTCAAGAAATCCTTTCCGCAGGAAAAGAGAGATCAGCTGCGTCCGGGATTTGACTTCTGTTTTGTTAAAGATATTGGAAATATGGCACTTGACCGTATTGGGCGAGACGTGGCGCCGGCGGGCGATTTCTTCGGTAGAAAGCCCCTGGCAGATCAGCTCAATGACCGCTCGTTCCTTGGTAGTTATACCGTAGTGGTACTTGAGCAATCGGTCAACCGCTTCCTTATCTTTACTATGTTTTTCCTTATCCGAATTGAGCACATTCTGCAGATGGGGAAGCAGCCTTTCCAGAATATAAAGATCTCTTTGGGAAAAATCACCCTTACGTTCGCTTTTGTACAGGGTCACAGCTCCCATCAGCCGGCCGGCGCTGATGACCACCACCCCGGCCACGCTGCTCAAATCAAACTTTGACAGGTATTCCCTATAGAACTGGGAGCCCTTTCGAATCTTGGCGTCAATCAAATCCGACTCCCGATATGCGAGAGATTCGTGATAGGCAAACAGCCAGCTCACGTAGTCAATCTCGTAATACTTGGTCTCATACTCCCTTAAAAACGCCTCTTCCTTTTCCTTATCAAAAATGCTGACCACCACCGGGTCAGTCAGGGGATGCCGGGAAGGCCGGTCATCTTTCGCCAAATTAAAATCTGCCAGATCAAATTGAATCAAAGCCATCAGCCGCGTCAAAAAGGCCTTTCTCATGGCCGCAGCATTACCAATGCCATAGAGCTCGGCAACCAGATCGTTGAGCAATTCCCATTCTTTTGTGTTCAGCATATTTTTTCGCTTTCTTTCTAATACTTTCCTACTAGAGAAATCCAGATTTCTACTACTTATTGATGTTTTTTCTATCATATAATACCCATATACTTATGTCAAACAAAGATATTTTGGAGGTAGAAATTATGAACATTCCGTATTGGCGGGAAATTTATACGACGAACATCAACCAGGCCGACGTCTGTGTCCTGGGTATTCCTTTTGATGGAGCGGCCAGCGTGGGCAAGGGCGCTGCGCTGGCGCCGGATGTGATTCGAAACTGCACGAAGGTCCTGCCGCCTGTCAACAGCGCCGGGACTCGCTTTCCTGAGGTAAGGGTTTATGATGAGGGAGATGTGGAGTTTTCTCTGGATTGGGGAAAATTTTTCGAACAGGTGGAGCATCAGGCTCTCAAGCTGATGGAATCAGGCAAGTTCTGCATATTCATCGGCGGCGACCATTCTGTCACCATTCCCCTGGCAAAGGCTTACGCCCAATATAATGCCGGCAGAAAAATCGGATTTATCCATTTTGATTCCCATCCCGATCTTTGCAACGAATATGAGGACAGCCGCTGGTCCCATGCCTGTCCTTTGAAGCGGGTGGTGGATGAGCAAATCGCGCCGCGGGATCTGGCGCAAATTGGAATCCGCTCTTATGAAAGCGAAGAGCTGGATTTTTATCAAGCCCATCCTGAACTTCTGCTGATCAAAGCCCAGGATATCTTCAAAAACGGCTATCAGGAAGCGATCGAGCAGATCATTGCGCACTTCAAAGGCTATGATGCCATCTATCTGACCCTGGATATCGATGTGCTGGATCCGGCCTATGCGCCAGGCACCGGAACGCCGGAAGCGGGCGGCTTGTCATCGAGGGAGCTGATGGAACTCATCAACCAGTTGATGGACCGGCTGCCCATCACTGCCATGGACCTGGTGGAAATTTCCCCGTCTCTGGATACGGTCAACCAGATTACCTCCTGGGCCGGGGCCAAAATTATTTATGAGGTTCTGGCAAAGTTTGCCCTGTAAAGATGAAAAATCATCGCAAACTTAGACCAAAACAAGCTGGAGCGATCATTTTGCTTTTCACCTTTTATTAATCTAACCAAAAGAGGGCCCTTCGGGCCCCCTTTTTTCGCCTGCCTTAATCCCCCAAAGCAAAGAAACCGCAACATATGCACGGTTTCTTCACTGGTATTATTGTGTAGAAAGGAATTTAATCCCTTATACTACAAATTTATTTCCTCTCCGCCAGCTGTTTGTAGCCGTCATATCTTTCCTTGGCATCTTCCTCCGTCATCGTAAACAGTTTATCTGCGATTTCAGGGAATTCCTTAGCGAGTGAGGAGTAACGAACCTGACCCATGATAAAGTCTTTAAAGCTTGCATTTGGTTCTTTTGAATCCAGAATAAACGGATTCTTGCCTTTTGCCTTCAGTTCAGGATTGTACCTGTACAGATGCCAGTATCCGGCTTCCACTGCATCCTTGATATTTTCCTGAGATTTTCCCATGCCCTTCTTCAGGCCGTGGTTAATACATGGCGCGTAAGCGATAATCAAGGATGGGCCGTCATAGGCCTCCGCTTCGATCATGGCTTTCATCAGCTGATTTTTGTCTGCACCCATGCCAACCTGTGCTACATAAACATAGCCATAGGACATAGCCATCATACCCAGATCCTTCTTCTTAATTCTCTTTCCGGAGGCAGCAAATTTAGCAATCGCTGCAGCCGGTGTCGCTTTTGACGCCTGGCCGCCTGTGTTGGAGTAAACTTCGGTATCAAATACCAGAATATTGATGTTTTCGCCGGAAGCCAGCACATGGTCCAGACCTCCGTAACCGATATCGTACGCCCAGCCGTCGCCGCCCAGAGCCCAGATGGATTTCTTAACCAGATAATCTTTCAAATCCATGATTCTGTCACAAAGCGCTCTGACAACGTTATCTGTCGTTTTCATATGTTCAATCGCTGCAACGACTTTATCACTCTTTTCTCTGGATTCTTTACCGTCTTCCTTGAATTCCAGCCATTCTTCCATGGCCTCTTTCAAGTTTTCGTCAACATCCAGCTCCAGCAGGGCTTTCATGTTATGCTCGATCTTTTCTCTGTGTTGCTTGGAGGCCAGCGCCATACCATAGCCGTATTCCGCATTGTCCTCAAACAGGGAGTTGGCCCATGCAGGACCTCTGCCGTTCTCATCCTTGCAATAAGGCGTGGACGGAGCGGACGCACCCCAAATAGAGGAACATCCCGTTGCATTGGCAATCAGCATTCTGTCTCCAAAGAGCTGAGTCGCCAGCTTGATATACGGCGTCTCGCCGCAGCCTGCGCAAGCGCCGGAGAATTCAATATATGGTTTTGCGAACTGGCTTCCCTTAACGGTGTCAGGAGAAACTCGCTTGTCTTTTCTCGGAATATCGATACCATAATTCCAGTTTTCCGTTTCCTTGATTTCCTCTGAGAAAGGCTTCATAACCAGAGCCTTTTCCTTGGACGGACAAATATCCGCACAGTTTCCGCAGCCTAAGCAATCCAGCGGTGAAACCTGCATTCTGTACTGGAGACCTTCCAGACCTTTGCCCTTGGCTTCCGCTGTAATAAATCCAAATGGCGCTGCAGCCTTTTCTTCTTCGTCGAGAAGCATTGGTCTGATAGCAGCATGGGGGCAGACAAAGGAACACTGGTTGCACTGAATACATTTTTCTGCATCCCATTCCGGCAGCATAATCGCTACGCCGCGCTTTTCATAAGCGGCCGTACCGGACGGGAATGTACCGTCTTCAATGCCGTCAAATGCGCTGACCGGCAGATCATCGCCTTCCTGCTTGTTCATTGGGATCAAAATTTCTTCAATAAATTCAGGCAGTTCTTCATATTTTTCTTTTGGATCTTCCGCGTGGGCCCAGCCTTCGGGAACGTTGATCTTCTTGATCGCAGCAACGCCCATATCGACTGCCTTGCAGTTCATATCAACGATATTCTGTCCCTTCTTTTTGTAGGTCTTGTCAATTCCTTCTTTCAGGTATTTGATCGCTTCATCAACCGGCATTACTTCCGCCAGCTTGAAGAAAGCCGCCTGCATGACCATGTTGATTCTGCTTCCCAGTCCTACTTCGCCTGCAATCTTCCAGGCATCTATGATATAGAAGTTGATATTCTTTTTTGCCAGGTCTCTTTTTACCTTTGCCGGGAGCTTTTCAGCGATTTCTTTTTCCGAATACATACAGTTGAGCAGGAAAGTGCCTCCCTTTTTCAGGTCTTTGAGCATATCGTACTGTCTCAGATACGCCTGATTATGGCAAGCTACAAAATCCGCCTGATTGATCAAATATGTAGACTGAATCGGATGCTCACCAAATCTCAGATGGGAGATGGTAACGCCGCCGGACTTCTTGGAGTCATAAGCAAAATATCCCTGGGCATAAAGGTTTGTTTTATCACCGATAATCTTGATGGCTGTCTTGTTGGCGCCAACCGTACCATCGGAACCCAATCCCCAGAATTTACATTTGATGGTGCCTTCCGGTTCTCTGGCAATTCCTTCTGTGTACGGCAGCGATGTTCCTGTCACATCGTCCTCGATACCAATGGTAAAATGATTCTTTGGCTTTTTATGATACAGATTGTCATAAATGGCGTGAACCATCCCAGGAGTTGTATCCTTGGATCCCAGGCCGTATCTGCCGCCGTATACTTCCGGTGCGTTTCTTTCACCGTAAAGCATGGTCTTAACATCCTGGTAAAGCGGCTCACCGAGAGCGCCCGGCTCTTTGGTTCTATCTAAAACAGCAATTCTTTCTACAGACTTTGGAAGAACGTCCATAAAATATTTCTTAACAAAAGGTCTGTAGAGTCTTACTTTAATCAATCCTACTCTGTGGCCTTCTGAAATCAGCTTGTTCATAGTTTCTTCAATGGTTTCACATACAGAACCCATAGCTACCACAACGTTCTCAGCGTCCGGTGCTCCTACATAGTCAAAAGGCTTGTAGCTTCTCCCGGTTAGATCACTGACCTTATCCATATACTCTACTACGATTTCCGGAATGCGCTCATAAAATTTATTAGCAGCCTCTCTTCCCTGGAAGAAAATATCCGGATTTTGGGCCGTACCTCTGATTACTGGATGTTCCGGATTGAGGGCTCTTTCTCTGAATTCCTGAACTGCATCCCAATCAACCAGTTTCTTAAAGTCATCATATGCGAAAACTTCAATTTTCTGTATCTCGTGGGAAGTTCTAAATCCGTCAAAGAAATGCAGGAACGGTACTCTACCTTTAATAGAAGCAAGGTGCGCAATACCGCCTAAATCCATAACTTCCTGTACGGATCCGGAAGCCAGCATGGCAAATCCCGTCTGACGGCAGGCCATAACGTCGGAATGGTCGCCGAAGATACAAAGAGCATGGGTGGATACGCTTCTTGCCGCAACATGGAACACGCCCGGCAGCAGTTCACCCGCGATTTTATACATATTAGGAATCATCAGCAGCAGACCCTGCGATGCAGTAAATGTAGTCGACAGAGCGCCTGCCGCCAAAGAGCCGTGTACTGCTCCGGCCGCTCCGGCCTCGGACTGCATTTCCGCAACTTTTACAGTCTGTCCAAAGATATTCTTTCTCCCGTAAGCTGCCCATTCATCTACGACTTCTGCCATGGTAGATGATGGTGTAATCGGATAGATGGAGGCAACATCTGTAAATGCGTACGAAACATGTGCCGCAGCTGTATTGCCGTCCATTGTCTTCATTCTTCTGTGTGTCATTTTTCCCTCCAAACAATAGTACCACTATTATATTTTTTCACAATATACGTTATACTTTACCGCAATAAAATATAAATGTCAAGGATGTACTAAAAATTATACAAAATACACAAAAAAACTTGAACCTCAGTAATTGCAAGGATTTGCAAATTTTTTAACAATGTTTTCTTTGCAAATAAATCGTTCGAATAGTTCGTATTTTTCCTATCGCTGCAGAACAGTTCTGTATGCATATTATGAATAACTTATACATCGTCTATTCCCTATTGAATTTTTTCCTTCTCATTCCGCAGGGGAAGCTCGGGAAGAGTGGGATACTTGGGGAGCCTGTCAGCAACGCGCAAGTATCAGTATAAACACATTTATCCAGATATCCTGACCGGTTTGGATACATTTCGTCTTAACGGGCTATTCACCTCCTGGAAGAATATCGGGATTCAGAAAAAGAGCTTCTCTTTCAATACTTTTTTGGCGAGCGCAGGGACCAGCCCATCGGAAAACTATCAAAATTGAATAAAAGCGAGCGGAATTTTGATAGCTCCACTGCTGGCAAACCATCTGCAGGCTGGCTGGCCATGAAAAACGATCAAAATTTGCGCGTGTAGCCCTTCGGTCTGATACTTTCGCCCTTGGGCATGTGCCACACCACGATGCCACCCAGCCGGTCTGCGGCCGCCCCCTCCCGGCCGGCCCAGGCCAAAAAAAGACCGCCGATAACCGGTGGTCTTTTTTAATATCAATCTTTAATTACTCGATGATCTCGGATACGACGCC
>NZ_JAJAGH010000020.1:0-30444 GCF_020734085.1 Hominibacterium faecale | reverse complement strand
CGGAACCACAGGCATAGCCCGTGGTTTTCGTTCATACAAAAAGACGAAATGGAAAGATGGGTTCTCCATTTCGTCTTTTTGCGCTCTTTTTACATTTTGTTCAGGCTAAGGCTGGAGAGTTCCGACTAGTTTTCCTTCTCGTTTTCCGCCTCCAGCTTGAAAATCCGCTTCATGTTCACCAAAAAGAGCGTAGTGGCCACTTGGATCGTGATTCCTACTTTTCCACAGCCACTTGCTCTTCCATACCCATAATTATTTTTTGCTCCCCGTTCTTCCGTTTCCCGTGGGGCACCGCCGAACTCAGCTTGCTCGCTTTTCTCTATCAGATCTTTTAGTTGCTTGCCATCATGCGCTTCTCCGCTCGTGATGGCCGCTGCCGTCATGATCCGCTCTGGCGTCATCGCCAGATGTGTTTTGTACTAATGGTAGTACGCTTCGCAAGTTTATTTTTGCGATATGCTCTTTTTTGCAAATATTTTTTTAAGTGTTGAAGCGAGCCGGCACCTCGGCTCTTTACTGATTGATCTCCATCAGCTTCTGCTTGAGCTCATTTTCCATTCTCATCAGTGCGGCTTCAGCTGTTTCTCTTTTTTGTCTGCCCTCTTCCTGAATCTGCACCACTTCGTCAATGGTGGAAATCAGCAGCTCATTGGTGTGCTCCAGAGTTTCCACGTCCACAACGCCCCGTTCCATCTGCCTTGCGGTTTCTACGGTGGCGGTTTTCAGGTTTTCTGCGTTCTTGGTTAATAGTTCGTTGGTCATGTCCGTGACTGCCTTTTGGGCCTGGGCTGCTTTATTGGAATGTTCGATGCCCAGGGCGATGACCATCTGGCTCTTCCACAGCGGAACTGTGTTCACCAGCATGGACTGAATCTTTTCCGACATGAGCACATCGTTGTTTTGAATGAGCCGAATCTGCGGTCCAGTCTGCAGGGAGATGGTCCTGGTCAGCTCCAGGTCGTAAATTTTCTTTTCAAAGCGGGCGATCAGCGACGCATAATCATTGGCTGCGTTGAGATCTTCACTGCGTGCCGATGCCTTGGCCTTTTCCATCATCTGGGGCAGTTCTACATTTTTCGCGTGTTCCAGCTTCTTTTTCCCGGCAATGATGTACATGGTCAGCTGCTTGAAATAATCCTGGTTCATGTCATACATCTGATCCAGCATGGCTGAATCCTTCATCAACTGAATCTGATGACCCTCCAACACCTTGCAGATATTTTCGATATTGGTCTCTGCCTTCTCATATTTGGTTTTCATCGCAGCCAATTTATTCGCATTCTTTTTGAAGAACCCGAAGATCCCTTTCTGTTCTTCCTGGACGTCAAAGTTCCTCAGCTCCCCGATGACTCGGGTCAGGGTTTCGCCCACTTCGCCAAAATCCTTGGTCTTTACATTATCCAGCGCCTGTTCGGAAAAATCGGCAATCTGCTTTTGTGTGCCGGATGCGTATTGCAGCACCGTCTGGCTGTCGTAGAGATCGATCTTATCAGCAAAGGCTTCGATCTGCTGTTTTTCCGTATCATTCAGAGGATACTGCTGGTATTCCTCCTGCACGGTAAGGTTCTTTTGCATCTCACTCGCTTTCGCCTGCTCCATCTGCGGCGCTTCCCCCAGATTAAAATCCGAATTAAAATCACTCATCACTTCTTACCTCCGTTAATTTCATCTCCTGCCAATCCCTCTTGCGCAAAGAGCGTCTTGAGCACAGCAATGTCGCTGGAAACATCCATGGCCACATCCACATACATACTATCGTAAAGCTTTTCATAAGCTTCATTGATCGTATCAAGCGTTCTTGCGATCTCGCCTTTTGCTTTGGTTATATTTTCGCCTTGTATCGTCTGCTCGTCAAGCTCTCGATAAGCGTTTACCAGCTTTTCTGTCGTCGGCATGTAGTAGCTCATGAACCTTCGCAGCTGCCCCACCTGCTCGGGATTCTCACGGACATAATCGAAAATCTTTTTGACAATGCTCTCCATCCGATACAGCTTTTGCGAAATATCCGGGTTATAAATGGCGTCATTGGCCTCGCGGATCGTTTTAAGATAGGCTTTACCCTCAGCAATGACCTGCTCCATCTGGGCATCTCCAGCCTCCGCTGGCCGGGCGTGCTCCTTCTCCGCCTCTTCTGCGCTGGCTGCCGCGCTGTCCCTTGCCTGCACATATTGGTTGTAAAGCTCATCGGTTCCAATAAAACAAGTTTTCTGATCATCGATATGTCCTTCCAAAAAGAAGTTCTTATCGATCATCTTCTGCAAGTCTTTGCAGACAAACTTGGCGCTCTTGCCTGATCTTTGAGCCAGTTCCTTAATGGCACAGAACGTCTGTCCTCCCATGGAGGATAGATATTTTCTGAAGCGGCTGGCAAGACCATAGCGCTTTGTCCCCAGGGCAGCCGTGATCAATCCGGCCAGAAAAAGAGGCACAAAGCCTCCCGCCACTGCACCCAAAATACCTGCGGGAACACTGCCCACCGAGCTCATGGTAACACTGAGAATTCCCAGTACAATCATGGCAATCCCAAATCCGCCGGCCAGGCCGTAGCCGATCACCATCATCAGCACGCCTGAAATGCGCCCCGGAACCTTCCGCAGAACCGGTACTCCCCCGGCAGTTTTCACTGACGGCACACTCGTATTCTGCCTGTACGGCTGAAAACCGGCCGGACGGCTGGCTGAGGCCTGTCCGGTATCTGTACCGGGTTCATCGTCTTCGGGCCCATGATACAGCTTTCCATTAATACCGCCGAATCCGCCCATGCTTCCTGACCCCGCTGCCGATCCTCCGTAAAAAGCCTGATCCACCTTGTCCCGGATATCCCGATTCAGCTGATCGAAATTCCTATTATTAATGGCATCGTTTACCCGTCTGCCAATATCGTTTCCCAAATCTGTAAAATCCTTTAAATCCATATACCCTCCCTCCCATGCATACACATAGGTATCTAAATAGCGCCCATACCCGATGGTGTAACTAAAGTTCGCGCTAACCTCCGCACCCTTCCGCCGCTTCGCTGGCATTTTTCCATACCAATACCTGGTCAGATGTTATTTTCCGGAAAAAACCGAAAATATTTTTCAAAATTTACCCTTATTTCAACAATTACGCACTCTTAAATAAGCGTTAATAGGCTTTACGGAAGCCAGCCATTCATTTTCCCCGTTGAAGACCCCGCAAACCCGCAACTTTGCGTAAAAATCACGGATTATTATAAAAATTTACCTGAACCTGGCGATTTCCGCTATTCTTGTATCGCGCAGAGCACATCTGCCCATCAAAAAAACTCGTACCAATCTGCCAGAATCGTATAAGATGCGAGCCATGTCGAGCATCTTTCACTTATTCTGTACCTTGCGGCAACGCCGTACCAATCTGCCAGAATAGTATATCATTTTTTATTTGTTTGGACAACAAAGAAAGCCCGCCTTTTACAGAATCAGCTTCTGAAAAGGGCAGGCTCCCATCTATTTTGTTCTATCTCAGTTCCAGCAGTTTTGGGTTGGGGTATTTTGTGCCGTCTTCATTATAGACATAGAATCCCACATTGGTTTTTCTCCCAAGAAAGCCCGAGTCTACCATTCTCCTCAGAGAAACGGCCGGTCTGTATTTTGGGTCTCCAATCTCTTCATGGAGCACTTCCATTACGGCAAGCTCCACATCGATCCCGATCATATCCATCAATTCCAGAGGACCCATGGGATGGTTCAGCCCTTTTTTCATACCCATATCGATCTCTTCGATCGTTCCGATTTTGCGCTCTACCAAAATACAGGCTTCATTGAGCATGGGAATAAGCATGCGGTTGACGATAAATCCGGCTTCGTCCTGCGCCAGGATGCAGGTCTTGCCCAAATATTCGCCCAGTTCGCTGGCAATTTCGATGGCCCGCTGACCGGTCTGATAGCCTCTGACGATCTCCATAAGAGGAATTCTCGGCACAGGGCTGAAAAAGTGCATGCCCACGAACCGTTCCGGCTCTTTAAACACGCTCCCCAGGGAAGTGATGGAAATGGACGACGTATTGCTGGCAATGATCGCTTCTTCTTTGGCATGTTTTTCGATTTCTTTCATGATGCTGACTTTGATGTCTTTATTTTCCGCAACCGCCTCGATCACCACGTCCGCCTTGCTGCATTCAGTGATGTCAGTGACATAACGAATCCTGGAAAGGATTTCCGTTTTATCGCCTTCCGAAATCTTTCCCTTTTTAACCTGTTTGTCCAGGCTCCTTACAATGCCCTTGCGGCTTCTTTCAAGCTGCTGCTGGGAAATATCATAAGCAACCGCCTCCAATCCCTTTGCGGCTACGTTTTCCACGATACCTGAACCCATAAACCCGGCACCAACTACAAATACTTTTTTTACATTCATGTGCTTATTTCCTTTCTGCTTGTTATGATCGCTATCAGACGCATGAATCATATTTTACTCGATTGGCAAGGTTTTTGCAAGAGGCTATAAAATATACGGAAAATTCTTGTTTTCTTGGCCGGTTTTCCTCTGGCCTTTCGCTACCGCTGGGGCATTTGAAAATTCTCCAACGCCTGGTTTAGAAAGTCGTTGAAAGGCTTCATTGCCCGGAAAATTTCAATGGCTGAGGATAGAAACGCATCCTGAGTAAGCTTGGAATCCTCCAGGGTATATTCCAAATACCAGCTTTTGTATTTCAGATATTCCGCCTGGGGATGATCGGCATCGTACCCGCGGGGTACATTCTTCAGTTTACTTCCATCAACCGTAAAATGTCTGGTAAATTCCGGAGCGCCGATGATTTCTTCCCATTCCTGTCCGTGGCTCAGCAAATAATCCCGAATCATGTTCGTCGCATCCTTGAACATGTCCGCAAAGAGACCGCCTCCTAAAAAGGATTTTCCGCCGGGTCGAATCATCAAATAATAGCCCACCGGAATGGGCAGCTTGCCTTTGGGACCGATGTGGGCGCGGAAGGACGGATTGTAGGGCGACTTGTCCTTGCTGAATCTGGTATCCCGCATCAGCTTGAAGGTCAGATGTTTTGGTTCATATAAGGACACGCTGTTATCAAATTTGCTGATTTCCAGGTTGAGATGCTCTACCAGTTCCAAGAACTGGGCGTTGGCTTTGGTATACTCCTCCTTATGGGCATGATACCAGTCCTTCTCGTTGTTTTCTTCCAGTTCTGCCAGATAATCCAGCATCAGCTGCATATTCATTGCTGCGCCTCCTTTACAATTCGATATTCTTCCGATTTTAAAAACTGCTCCAAAAATTGCATTACTTTGGGGCTGACTTTATAAGACGGCATTTGGGCGAAAAGCGCCGACAAGTCGTCGATCTTTTCCATGGCGCTTTTGCACCGCTCCAGCATTCCTCCTGAGGAAGTCTCCTTTCCCTGATACTCCAGGTGTTCAGGGTTGATCCGATGGGAAGCGATGGCGTAGTTGACCCGATTGGCACAATTGCAGGGCCCCGTACCTGATAGCCCGCAGTAGGCGCCCAGAAACTCAGCCATTTTCTGTCTGATGCGGGACAGCCGTTTGCGATAGGTCTCCGGCGTTATGTCTAAAATTTCTCCGGCCACCTTGCTGTCCACCTTGAACATAGTTCCCAGAATGAAAATACACCTGCTTTCCGCGTCCAGACACTGGAGCATCACGTTGGTACAGGAAAATTTCAGTTCCTCCGCCAGCAGGGAAGCATCGACTCCCTGAGTCAGGTCCGGAACATCCTGCTCTTTGCCGCTCATAATATCGGCGCCGTAAAACTCAAAGCTGAGGGGATGTTTTGCAAACATGCTTTTTTTGTAATCCCGCAGGTGATTGACCGCGATGCGGAATACCCATGTGGTGAAGCTGCTTTCTTTTCTGAAGGAAGAAAGGTGGGTCATAACTTTAATCAATATCTCCTGCGAAGCATCTTCCGCGTCAGCAGGCATGCCCAGCATCCGCAGCGACAGGTTGTACACCAAATCCTGTATATCGGCAAGAACCGCTTCCAAAGCGTTCTTATCGCCTTCCATTGCCTGCTGCACCAATTCCATTATCTCTTGTTTTTCCATAAATGTTTACCTCCTATGTAATTAGACGCTATTTTTCTGTTTGTGTGACAGAAAAATGCAAACTTTTATTCTTTCTTATCCGACAGGCCGTAGAGAAACAGCCCGCCGACAGCAAGCATTCCGCCAAAGATCTGGTTCATGGACAGCGTATCGCCCCAGATCAGGCAGCCGTAAACAATGCCGATGATAGGTTCCAGCAGCGCCACATTCCCGGCAAAGGTGGCTTTCACATACCGCAGCGCCCAGTTGATCACAGACTGGGGTATGCAGACGGCAAGGATGGCTGCACCCAGCATCCAGGCGTATTCATAAATGGCAAAGGGCTGCCCGTCAGCATAGGCGGTAAATGAATGCCCTTGGATCATTGCCGCCGTCAAAGCGAAAAAGAAGCTTCCGCTATAAACAATGCACAGTTTTATCGGAACCTCCACATGGGCAAAGTGTTTCATGGATGTCATATAGATGGCCGCGCAGACTGCACATAGAAGAGCGAACAGATTTCCTTTCAGAGAATTGGCGCCGCCGGCCTTATCCAGAAATACGATGGTACATCCGACCAAGGTCACCCCAATTGAAAGGACAACCCAGGGATTGAGCCGTTCCCGTAAAAAAACAGCAGAAAAGCAGACTACAAAAATGGCATTGCTGCTATTGAGGATCAACACACTGGAAAGAGCCGTTTCCTTGAGGGCAACAAAATAGGCAAAGGCTCCCAGGGAAAAAACAAAGCCGGTCGCAAACAGACAAATGGCAGTTTTGGGAGATAAGGGGGCTGCCTGTTCTTTTCTCTGACACCTGCTCAGCATTGCAGCCGCAAGAAAGACCAGAGCGCAAACAAGAAACCGGCAGCTGACAAAAACCATCGCCGGAACCGTGGACAGCTTAAAAAATATAGAATTGGAAGCAGTCAAAAAAACGACTGCGATAATTCCCGCTTTTGAACGGAACTGATTTTCATCCTTCTTTTTCAATAATGATCCGCCTCACATTTTTTCTTATTTCACTGACTTCCATCTTGCATTTGAGATAGTGGATATAATCTTGGACCTGATCCAAATAAAGATACCATTCTGATTCCAGGATGGCCAGTTCTTCATCGCGTCCCTGTTCTTTGAGCCATTCTTCTGCTTTAAGCCGCTGCTGGTGATTTTGGAAGCACCGTTCGATAATCACGACTTTTCCGGACGGCTTGCATAGCTGCATCATGTTTTTCAACGCCGCTTCCTGCCCGTTCTTATCGATGTGGTGAAGGGTGAAGGTTGAAATCACCAGATCAAACTGACCCAAAGCCTCCTGATTGAGCCTGGTTATATCCGACAGGCAAAAGACAGCCCAGGGAACTTTTTCCCGCGCTGCCATAAGCATGTTCAGGCTGCTGTCCAGCGCCGTCACCTGATAGCGGGTCCCCATGGTCTCCCACAAATTGCAGGTACCGCAGCCCACATCCAAAATCCGCTTTGCCCCGCCTTCCTGCTCGATCAACGTTCTGGCATTTTGGATGCCCGCCAGATATTGGTCATCTTCTTTTAAAAACCGTTCCACATAATTGATGGCCATCTGGTCAAAATCCCATTGTCTGACCATTTCTTCATAAGCGTTTTCCTTCTCTTCCGGGGCTGCCGCCTGGTAGATGATTTTTGTAATATCCTCCAGGTCCTCACGGTTGATAACTTCGTTTACCGTGTTCGCAAGCCTGTTCTTCGCTTCCTCCAGCTCCTTGATTTTGTTTTCAATGGCCTTGATTTGGATGTAAAACGTATTTATGTAGTCTTCTTCCGTCTTATTATGCTGGAAAATGCGCTTGATATCTTTGATGGAAAACCCCAGCTTGCGCAGCCGAACGATCAGTTCGATCTGAAACAGGTCTTCGATGGAATAGTCCCGATATGCGTTTTCCTTTCGCTTAGGCGCAATCAGCCCCTGGTCCTCATACACACGCAGCATCTTTTGCGTCACATGCAGCTGGTCGCACACTTTCCTGGTATTCATAGCGTTTTCCTTTCAATTCTTAATCATACCTGCTGATTTGTGATCTGCCTCAGGTCCTCATAATATATCTAACATTAAACTCTGCCTTTAGGGCATTGTCAATGGTTTTGCAGAAGATGTATTTTTTTATTGGCGTGGCGATGGGGCTGGAGCCGCTCACGAATCTGAACGTCCAGGGATTGCACTAATTTTAATTTCGGTCAAAACACTCCGTTTTCACTACAGTAAACCAAAAAGCACAGGCTATTGGGTTGACCCTGCCCAAAGGGCCAAGTTTATGATAATTATAACCTATATAATTGAGGAGGGATAAAATGACCACCATTAAAAACAGTCCAAAAAAATACCACGATTCCACAACGTCCGCTTTGAGAAGCGCCATCGAGCATCGGGCCGCCTGGATGTATCTTTTACTTAATGAAGCAAGGAAAAACGGCCTCTCCTGGGATGATTTCGCACGCAAAGGAATTTTCCAATGCGGGCATTATCATGGAACATCCAAGATCAAGGAGAATTGTCCGGATTACGAAGATCTGCGGGAATTCTTCAAGCCTTTTCTTCCTGAAGAAACGCAGAAAGTCCTTGAGGCTGAAGTGCTGAAAATGGAAAAAGATGAAATTTCCATGGATTTTCACTATTGTCCGCTGGTAGCCGCATGGCAAAAGCTGGGCTGCAGCCAGGAGGATATCGAACATCTTTGCGATATTGCCATGGACGGAGATCGGGGGATCGCAGAGGAATGCGGCTTTGATTTTACCATTCACAGCAAAATCGCAGAGGGCGCCGACACATGCCGAATTACCTTCCGTGCCAAACGGTAGTTCAGAGGACAAGAGAAGGGCGGCCAGGCGGACCTGGCCGCCTGCCTATAGAGATCGATACGCGAGGCAATAAAGCATTGATTTTAACCCTGGTATCACTCGCTATCATAGGTGTCATTTGCTTGCGGATGGCAGGCCTTTCTCCCTTTGGCCGCAATACTCACATCCTCTATGGTTTCCTTTGCATGTTTTGCACGGCTGCCCCAAAGGCTCATACTCATCTGTCACTGAAAAATAAAGTCCGGCGCTGGATTTGGGCGGAAGGATGGCGCCGCTGCTTTCAATCCTGGCGTCGATACAATCAAAGCGGACGATTTCGTCAATCGCCCTCATCTCCCCCATCTCCATGCCAAAAAATCCCGGCCCGAAACATTCGCTGAGCAAGGAATGCTGCTCCAGCTCTTTCTGCAGCAGGATTCTGGCCGCATCTACATAGGCTGACCCCCATAGGTCCGCATAGACTCTTTGCGTCATCGTTTCACCGGACAGGTCGATGTTTGCAATGGAAAGGACAAAGATGTATGCCCCTTTGATCGTCTGCGGCTCCATCTGGGAAAAGGCTTTGCAGCTGATCCCCGTTCCGCCCAGCCTGGCGCAGCATCTGGTCAAAGTCACTTGACTTTGGTCAAAAAACACATAGGCAGCCTTGGGGCTCACCTGCTCATCCAAAAAAGCCGCCGCCTGCAGGGCGCGCTGCCGCTTTCTTTCCGCACCAGCGCCTTTTCCGGCAGGGCCCATCCGCTGTTCAAAGATCTGCCTAGCCAGCAGGCAGCAGTCGCCTTTATCCATATGAAGAATTTTTCTAATCATGCCAGCCCTCCTGCTCTTGCTTTGGATGAGAAATTCATTGAAGCCAGATAGAGCTTCTGAAACGCTTTTTTCCCTGCCAGGTCGATTTGCCGGATGCGGGAAGGCATGCGTTCTGCTTTTTCCATTTCTTCCGCCGACAGCAGCGCCATGGCAGTTCCTGCCCCCGCAGCATTGCCCATGAAAACAATTTCATCTTCCGATGCCTCAGGCAGAATACCGGTAATGAGGGCATTCTTCATATCAATATGGCTGCCAAAAGCACCGGCAACCAAAATTTTATGGATATCCTGGCAGCCTTTCCCCATTTGTGAAAGAAGCATGCGGCTTCCGGCCTGGATCGCCGCCTTTGCCAGCTGAAACTGCCGGATATCTTTCTGGGTAATGGTAATGGGCGCTCCTTGTTCTCTGAAACAAAGAACAAAGCTGCGGCTTTTCCCCTGCTCTTCTATTCTGCTTCGAAAATCCGGGAGCGCATCCTCCCTGGAAACAATTCTTCCCCTTGCAGTGAGCAGGCCGTTGCTGAGCATTTGCGCCACCGCATCGATGACGCCTGAACCGCAGATACCCGTCGGCTGCCCGCCGCCAATGGTTTGCACCTTCACCGTTCCGCTCTCTATTCTCACCCGCTCAATGGCTCCTGGTCCCGCCTTCATTCCCCATTTTATGCCGGCTCCTTCAAGAGCCGGCCCAGCCGAAGTGGAACAAACGCAGACCGTGCTGCCGTCGGTCAGCGCCAGCTCACCGTTGGTTCCAATGTCGATATACAAGGTGAGCTGCTTCTGCTCCATAAAACGGACAGCCAGAAGGCCGGCGGTAATATCGCCGCCCACGTGACCTCCAAGGTTGGGCAAAATGTTCACCATCGCATTTTCATGGACCGCCAGCCCCGACTTTCGGCCGTGCATGGTGAGCGTACCGTCATATTGGGGCGTAAAAGGCGCTTTAGCCAGCGGCACCGGCGAAAACCCGGCAAAGATATGAGACATGGTCGTGTTGCCGCATACAGCAGCGCTGATGATTTCTTCGCTGCCGCGTCCGGCCTTGGCGCACAGCTCCCGGAGTTTGTCGTTGATCCCTTCCAATATCCGCTGGCGCAGCAGCCGGGCGCCGCCATCCTGCTCGCTGCAAAAGGTGATTCTGGAAATCACATCAGCCCCATATTCAATCTGCGGATTTGCGCAGGATCCGCCGGCCAGCAGCGAAGCCCCGCCCAAATCCCATAAAGTCACCGCAATGGTCGTGGTCCCCATGTCAATCGCCGCGCCCAGGCCCCTTTGCCTCAAATCCGGCGCCAGATCAGGAGGGAAAATCATCATCGCCGCCTTGCGATCGTCATTCCCCCGCCCGAGACATTTACCGCAGGTCCGGCACATTCCAGTACACCCATTCATCTCCTTAGTTCCCTTCATAATAATCTTTTACCGTCTGGAAAAAGGCGTCGATATTTTCCCATTTGGCAGCCGGCGGTATATCGCAGCCCGATGAAGGAATGAAATTGGGGTACTTTGAGCAGCCTTCCATCAGCGCGAGAACGGCCTCTCTCATCGATTCCGGCGTTCCATTGGTAAACTGGCCGGCCGGATCGATATTGCCCATAACGAGGGTATCCTCAGGAAACAATTCCAGCATGGACGCCATATCGATGGCATTGCCAAAATGATAAGCATCGCAGCCAATACGCATAATGGAGCTGGCCATTTTCAAAGCAGCGTTTCCACAGTTATGATAGATCACTAGGAAATCATCGTCCTTCACCGCCCCTGCGATCTCCTTCACATAGGGCTCGGAAAAACCCTGGGCCAGTTTGGGAGAAAGCATTCCGGCCAGCGGTTCCGCCATCACGATGCCGTCGGCGCCCGCAGCTTTGTAGGCATTGGCATAGCCAATGAGAAAATCCGTTGCCTTCCTGAGCACCGTATGGAGCAGCTGTGGCTGTTTTTTGCAATAGAGAAACGCTCGGTTGACATCCACCAGGCGGCCGGTCAGGGAGAAGGGCCCGATGATGCCCGCAAAAACAGGCCGGTCTTGGATCAGAGCCTTGGCCCTGCTCACCCCTTCCAGGCAAAGGCCGATCCTGCCGGCCTCCAGAGATGGGACTTCCAGTTTTTCTGCCGCCTCCATATCTTTGATCAGCGTTCCAATGACAGTGGGCACCTCCATGTCCGAAGTCTTTATATCTGCTCCAAAGGCCTCCGCTTCCAGAGAAAGATCCATAAAACTGACCGCCGCCAGGGAATCGGTCCGCTGGGCCACCTCTTTCATTCCCTGGGCCTGTAACGTTCCGTCCGCGATGAGCTGCTTTACTGTGATGCCCATGAGTTGCACACATGGAAAGGCGAGAATCGGCAGTGGTTTCTTTACTTTTTCAGCCTGGATCTGTTCCATCCATTTCTTCATATTCATAAGTTTTTCCTCTCCTTCCAATCTATCACAGCTTTGCCCCGGCTTCTTCCATGATTTCCCGCACAACGTTTTCCGTATTTTGATCCACCGGCGAGATGGGATCCGCATCTAAAATCTGACGGACCTGTTGATGGGCCTTGTCAAAGATGGATTTACTGCCGCCGCTCAGCCAAGTATCGTATGTATCGCTGATGATCAGCCTGGAGTTATAAAACTCATCGGACCGAAACGCTCTGCGAGTGGTTTTCTGCTTCAAATAGTGGCCGCCCTGAGCCACGGCCGCGATATCCTCAAAGTAATTTTTTTCATCGCAAACCTGGATGCCCGCCCCCATACGCCGGCACTGATTGAAGATTTCTTCATCAATCAGCATTTGTTCCAGGGAAAGGGTCATGCTGCTCTCCAAAAGACCGATCCCCTGGATCACGTCGGCCTGAGCAAGGATCAGCGGCAGGGTGGTCAGCGTTTTTTCCATAGCCGATTGTATGCCCGGCTCATTGGCATCCGAAAGACAGCCGGCTGCGATTGTCGGAAGTCCATAATGCTTCCCCATCTGCACCATGGCCGCCATCATCAGCTCCGTTTCCGCCGCCCCTTCCAAAAAGGTGCCGGTCCTGATATTGATCCTTCCCAGGGCTGATCCATAAATCAGCGGCGTGCCCGGCGCGGCGAGCTGGAAAATAACCAGGGAACTCAGACTCTCCGCATTAGCTAAAGCCACATTGGAATAAAGGCTGGCAGGTCCCGTACTGCCGCAGGCCGGCATCGGATACAAGAGCACCGGCGCTTTGTATTTGGTCAGAGCTGCAGTTCCTTCCAGCATCTCGCCGTCATGGCAGAGGGGCGCCACCGTACAATAGGTAGCGGAATAAATTTTTCTGCGGATGACATCTTCTTCGCTCCCCAGAAAAGCCTTACATAATTGGATGATATAAGGAAGTTCCCGAATACTTTGAATTTCATCCTGTAAATGCTTGCCGCTATTCAGCATGGATACGGCGCTGCTGATAACGCCGGCTCCTCCTGACGGCGCATCGGACGGCATGACGCAGGACCAGAGCACCGACGCCGATGGAATCGCGTCAAAAACTTTTGCCGCATCCTCCAAATCTCTCAGCAAGGCAAGCCGCCGCTTTCCAGTTTGAAAATCAATGGTGTTTGATCCGCAGCCATCCATATTCAGCGTGGTATCCGCAGAAGGCAGCTCAAGATCAAACTTAGGGTTCCGCGCCCCCAAAGTAAATTGGGCAGGCGCTGACTTAAGCGCCTCTTCGACCATTTGACCGCTGATCCGGGCAATCTGCCCATCCCAGTCCACCTGGGCGCCGCCCGCCTCCAGCAGGGTCAGAATCTGCTCGCTGGGCACCTTGACGCCCACTTCTTCTAAAATACGAATACTGTCATCGTGAATCCGTTCTATTTCTCTCCCGTTCAATACGGAGCCTCGCATTTCCATGACTATCTCCTTTCATTCAATAATCGTTCCGCCAATTTCACTGCGGCCACGGCATTATCCGAATAGCCGTCGGCACCAATCTGATCCGCCCAATCCTGGCTTACAGGGGCGCCGCCGATAATGACTTTCACGTCCCCGCGCAGTCCCCTTTCTTCCAGCAGGCGAATAATCGCGCCCTGTTCCTCCATGGTGGATGTCAGCAGCGCCGACAGCCCTAAAATATCAGGCTTGATTTCCTCTACCTGTTCAATGACCTTTTGGTTTTCAATGTCCGTACCCAGATCATATACCTCAAAGCCCGATGCGGTCATCATCGCTCCCACGATCGTCTTTCCAATATCATGGACATCTCCCTGTACCGTTGCCAGCGCCACCTTGGCCGGTTTGACAGCCGTATGCCCCGTGCCGCTTTTAAGCGCTTCATCCAAAAGGTCCAGCGCCGTTTTCATGGCATCTGCAGAGCAGACCAGATCGGGCAAAAAATATTCTTCGTCTTCATAGAGCTGGCCGGCTTCCTGGATACCTGCCAAAAATCCCAGATCCATCACCTTTTGCAGATCCAGCCCTTCTGCCAAAGCCTGCCGGGCCAGCCTTGCCGCTTCCTCCTCGTCTCCGTCCAAAACAGCTTCTTTCATTTGTTCATAAACATCCATCTTTGCCACCCTCTCTTATCCTTCCTTCATTCTTCAGTGCCTTTATTATAGCGGGCCCTTACTGCTGATTGGGGTCATATTTTATTGACATAAGGGTATGATTATGATATTTTGTGGGTAAGAAATTGATTTGGCAAGAATGGTCAGGTAAAGATATGGAATATATAGAAAAAATCGGCTATCGGACGCCGGCCCGCATAAAAGCAAAGCTGGAGAGCATCGCCTACTATCCGTTCCACATTCATAACGACGATGTGGAAATCATCTGCGTTTTAAACGGTACGGTCAAAATCTGCGACTCAGCGGCAACCTATGCGCTTTCCTACGGGGACGTCCATATTTTTAATAAAAAAGATCCCCATAAGATCACTTCTGATGATCCCAGCAGTATGATCCTCACGGTCCAAATGGATTGCAGCCATTACAAACACTTTTTCGATCATCTAAATGAAGCCTATTTTATATGTGATACTTCCTCGGCCGGCGATCCATATCCCCTGGACATCAAGTACCTGCGCTTTCAGCTGGCCCGCCTTTATCGTCTCTATGCGTCTAAAAAGACCCGGGATCTTGCGCTGGAAGCCTGTGGAAAGGAACTTCTGGAGCTCCTTTTGTCCCACTTCCAGCAATACGTCTATCAGGAGGCCAAAGGAAAAACCGCCAATATCGTCCGCCTGCAAAACGTGGATCACCTTTATAAAAACTACGCCCGCATGTACCGGGTCGTAGACTATGTGTATGATCATTTCCATGAAAAGCTTTCACTGAGGCAAGTGGCTCAGCGGGAATATCTGAGCCCCGCCCATCTGTCCCGGTATATGAAGGAAACGCTGGGGCTGACCTTCTCCCAGCTGGTTTCCCTGGCCCGCTGTGAAGAGGCATCCCTCCTTTTGTCAGCAACCCGCAAAACAGTCGATCAAATCGCAGAAGAAGTCGGTTTTGCGAACCGCAAACATTTAGCCGTTCAGTTTAAAAAATGGTATGAAAAGACCCCCTCCCAATACCGGAACGCCATTTTAAAAGACCTGAATTCAACCGCCCAGGTCAAACTCAGGTCTTTCGATTATGCCTTCTCTCAGATCATCCTCGATATGTATCTGGATGAATATTAAAGGGATTCAAAGTGAAACGCGTCCGATGATTCTCAGGAAGCCTAATCATTCATCGGGTCCACCTTCTTGCCGATGAACACCAGAATAATACCGATCACCAGCATGATGACGCCGGACCAGCGTGCGATACTAATCATCCCCCAGAAATTGCTCATAATACCCGAACCGTATGTGGCCAGATAATATTCCGGTCCCCAGGAGCCTTCATACCAGACCAGGAAGAAGGAACCCAGGAAGGCCACTACTCCGAAGAGCAGCAGGAAATATCCGAATCTCCCCAAATCACCCTTTGCCAGTTTGGTCTTCGGGTTGAGGGGATAGGCCTGTGCATCTCTTTTATAAAATCCTCCATAAATCCATTTGAAGATGATATAGAAGATAATGGCCGATACAATGGCGATGAAGCCCAACAGGAAATATTCGGTTCCGTTTACCAAAAATCCGATGATTCCCAAGATCAACGGTCCGCCACAAATATAGATTTCCGCCAGCTTGCCGCCTTTTACATAGTACAGATCGCCTCTCTTTTCCACCGGATATTTTCTTCTCAGCTTGACGAACGCAAACCCCAGTCCTACATAGAGGACAAAGAGCAGGGGCGACAAAATGGTAACCAGAATTTCAAAATTCAGGTTAACAAGGATCAAGTTGAGGCACCCCAGGATCACGATCGGCCACAGAGGCACTTTGCTGTTCTTGGTCAATTTGGACAAGAACTTGGGACAAAGATTATCCTCTGCCAGCACCATAAAGGATCTGGACGCCGCAGCGATAGCAGCATTGAAGATGGCGCACTGAGCAATAATGGCAATCGCCATGAACGCCAGGCCCGCCGCTTTACCAATGTTGAGCGTCAGCACCGACGCATAATCGATGGTCTGCCCGCTGATATCCGAACCCCAGGACTCCCACTGTCCGACCGAGGCCACGCCTGCCATGGTCGGCAGCACATAGCTCAAGGTAATGATGACGATGGCCAGTTTCATGCCTTTGGGCAGAATCTGCGGATTTTCAATTTCACCGCCTAAGAACGAAATGGCGATGTACCCGCAGTACATCCAGATGCCGATGGCGATTCCGGTACCCCAGCTGGATGCTACGCCTTCACCCGGCGGCATGAACGGGTCTACCGGACTATAATTCCAATTAGCAAAGCCAACAAAGGTGACGGCCGCAAACGCAAGCAGGATCAGGATACAGAAAATATTGCTGACCACGCTTACCTCTCTCAGCCCTTTCAGGTTGATCGCTGTAAAAATAATAATGATAGCTGCTTTCAGGATAAAGGCAACCGTTGGCGTCAGGGCAAAAAACTTGCCGAAATAGCCCACTGCCAATACAACATAGGATGCTCCCGTCAAATAATTGGCCAGAATCAACCACCAACCCATGGAAAAACCCCAGAACTCGCCAAAAGCCATTTTCATCCAAACGTAGGGACCAGATTCCACCGGCGCCAGGTTGGATAGTTCGGATGAATAAAGGCCAATGGGCATGCCCCACAGAATTGGAATCAGGATCAGCAGCAGCAGAGTCAGTCCGGGACCTGCGGCAGGAATCATCGATTCAATGCCGAAAGCACCGCCCGCGCAGGCGCAGTAGATAAAGAAGGTCATTCCGATGAGCGTGAATTTTCTCTTTTTCAGCCCTTCAATACCATCGGTCAGGACCTGTCCTCCCGTATACGTTGGTTGTGACATGATTCATCTCCTCCTTTCTAAAAATAATTTATCAGGCAAAAAATGCCTTATTTGTTTTAGTATAAAGGATTTTCTCAGGTCGAGTCAATAAAAAATATCTAACTAATCAAAATTAATTGAATTTTCTAACTTATTTTCATCCTACAAACCGCTTGTATAAAGACTGGTTTACCTCCAGCTCTTTTTCATCGTCCAAAGGCTGCAGCCGTCCCTGGCCGTATTTACGCTCCAAAGCATTGGAAATCAGATAATCGCAGATATGGGGATTGTTGGGCAGCAGCGGCCCGTGAAGGTGGGTTCCGACCAAGTTTTTATAAATCACCCCCTCCGTCTTGTCCTCCCCATTATTTCCCTTTCCATAGAGCACCTTTCCCAAAGGTCGGTTATCTCCGATATAGGTCCGTCCTCTATGATTTTCAAACCCCACGATTGGCAGCTGAAATCTGGAATTTTCAAGAACAATATTACCGATAGCCCTCTGCTTATTTTCTTTTGTATATAAATCGAGTAAAGAAAGGCCTGCAGTTCTGCCTCCCTCCGTATCATAGTAGTGTCCCAGCATTTGATATCCTCCGCAAAGTGCAATTACGACTCCATAATCTTCAATATACGCTTGAAATTCATTACGGAAGTCGCGCAGGCGGCTGCATGCCTGGTACTGCTGCTGATCGGGACCTCCTCCTAAAAGCACCAAATCCAGGTCTGCAAAATCCAGTTTATCCGTTAAAGAGCATTCCTTTATTTCTGCCTTGACACCTCTCCACAAGCAGCGTTTCATAAGGCACTGAATGTTGCCCCTGCCGCCGCAGAGATTTAAAAGATCAGGATACAGATGTCCGATTGTAAGATTCATCGCTCTTTCCCTCCATTCTCCGCAAGATTTTATGGGCTGCATATAGCCCCGTATAATTGACAAGTAGATATAGATTCCCAGCCCCGTCTTTCAGTTTTGAGCGGATGGCCGTTTCCAGGTCTGGTTCGATTTCGGAAGCCATTTCCGCATATTTCAGCCGCAGGCACATGTCCAGACAGCGGATGCCGCTGACTGTAACTGAAGCTGGGTTGGCTGCGCCCAATCTGCCGAAATCAACGTCCCAAATCCAGGAAACATCCGTCCCGTCCTGGCTATTATCATTGATCACAATGATCAAATCCTTGGGCAGAGGGTCGGTTAGCAGCGCGCGGATATTCTGGTCAAATCCTACCTGGTTTTTGGCCAGTTTGAGCATGACATTCGTACCTCCAATCTCAAACCGCTCATTACGGCCCAAGGGCGGCTTGTAGTGTTCCAGTACCTGATTGAAATTTTTCAGAGGCGCGCCGGCAAGATAGGCTGCGCTGTAGACCGCCAGCAGATTATAGACGCTGTAGAAATCTTCCCAGTCAGTCTCTACCCGATAATCGCGGATGGAAAAGGACATGCCCTCGGAAAAGCGGACTTGCGCTGCGTCGAAATCGAGAGCCGGCCTCCGAAAGTCGCATTTTGGACAATAATAATCGCCCAACTGACTGTAGTGGTAAAAACGATATTGCAGTTTTTCTCCGCAGCACTTGCAGAACTGGCCGGCGCGGATCTCCTTTGTGTCCTGGCATTCCCATACCTTTGCTCCAATCCCATAGGCAAACACCGGATTTTGGTTTTTACGGGCCAGGTAAGCGGACACAGGTTCGTCGCCATTGATTAAAAGCTTCATCTTTGGAGCCAGCTCAATTGCCCGGGAGAGCAGTTCCATAGCAGCGTCCATATCTCCGTAACGGTCCAGCTGATCTGGAAAAAGATTGGTCAGGATCATGCAGTCTGGTTTGAAATGGGGAATTACCTTGACGGCAGACGCTTCGTCAATTTCAATGCAGGCATAATCCGCGTCCAAATGGCCGCCGGCTCCAGCACCCAGGACAAAGGCAGATGCCACCCCACTGAGCATATTGGAACCAGTCCGGTTGCAGATGACCTTACCCCCTTCTGCTTCCAGCACCGAAGCCAGCAGGGTATTGGTCGTTGATTTTCCGTTGGTGCCGCAGACCACGATGATACTATTTCGAACCTCTTTTGCCAATGCGGTTAAAATGCCCGGATCGATGAACAGGGCCGCTTTGCCTGCGAGGGTTTCTCCTTGTTTTCCGATTATGCGGCACGCCCATTTAATCAAGTGCGCGCTCCATACGGCGATGAATCTTCTTATGTGCATGATCAAATCTCCTTTTCTGGTGGGTTCTTTGCTATAGTGTTAATACACTTGTATTCATTTTATTGTCCTATTTCTGCAAATATTCTTCTAAACATACGCCCTGTTCATAAATTGCTTTGGCGGCCTTCTTTCCCACATAGCGATAATGCCAGGGTTCATAGCCGATGCCGGTAATGCTGCTTTTGTCCGACGGATAGCGGAGGATAAAAC
Organism: Hominibacterium faecale; assembly: GCF_020734085.1. NCBI lineage: Bacteria > Bacillati > Bacillota > Clostridia > Peptostreptococcales > Anaerovoracaceae > Hominibacterium > Hominibacterium faecale. The sequence goes on along the minus strand of NZ_JAJAGH010000020.1, from coordinate 11,061 downwards.
CGTATTTCCAGGAGTTTTTCATCAACCATTTCTGCAGGGCCGTATTTTCCTGGCTGTGATTCAAATTCTGATTGCTCAAGGAAACCAGGTCCACCGCAAGACCCAGCTGATGTTCACTGGTCCCGGGCACCGCAACCCACACTGCAGCTTCTTTTTCAGCTTCTTTTTTCGAAAGTCCCCGATTTTGGTATGCGGTTACCTGTTCATGAAACAATTGTTTTTGGAAGGCATTGGTTCGATAAGAGGAACAGATTAGAGGGTCCAGTCCTTGGTCTCTGGCATCATTGATCATTTTTTGCAAATTAGGATATGCCCGTCGGTCGATGGATTGTCCATGATCAAGCTGCACCAAATCCACTTTCCAGTCCTCAGGAATCGGTCTCTCAAAATTGACCAATGTGAGCAGCGGATCGCTCTTATCAGGTCCTTCTTGCTGCGCCTGCCTTTCAATCGTTTCTCCCTTGACGACTGATATGGAATCGGCCGCCTTCTCCTGCTGCTGGGCCTGAAGGAACAGGATGGCCATCATCAGCAGCGCGGCAGCGCCGATCAAAATTACTGCTTGTATTTGTTTTCCCATGTTTTGCTCTCCTCAATCTTTCTTCGTGGAAATACCGCCCCTGTCGAAAGGCGATATTTCCGCAGCAATTAAAAATCCCCTTTGCAACAGCTTACAAAGGGGATGCGTAAAAATCCGAGCAGACTTGTATCATACATGCATCATTTTATGAAGATTATCTTAATGCCAGCGTAATTCGATCATCTGTGGAAAAGGAATACAGGGTTTTAAACTGCTCCCTGCTGATGGACAGGTAATCAGAAAAAACTGCAGAAACGGTTTTTTTATCCATGGGCATCTGCGCAGCCTTCTCCAGCCCAACCTCATACTGATATATGGTGTAGGTGTCTGCGTCCGCCAGGATATCATAAACAGCATCCGAAACAAAAACGGTCAATATAAAGATGGACACCTCCCAGCCTTCATATGAGATAAAGGTAACCTTACTCATATTGCTGTTCTTTTGAAAGCCTTTGCGCAGATCGAAAACCGGAAATCCTCCCCGTTCCTGCAGCTTTTCCGCCTCCTGTAAAATCTGGTTTACAGGCTCATCTTTTAAAGACAAATTATTGGGATCTTTGTCAGTGCGATAGGTGCTGACTCTGGAGACATTGCCGCCCCGCACCAGATCAAGCCGCTCTGAAATGGAGATACCGGTTTTCTTGCGGTTATTTTGCGTATCCTGGGAGATGGCTTCTGTCTTTACCCCGCTGAGCAGGGCCTCATCCTGCACATTGGAAAGAACAATGGGAATGGCGATGGACATGGACAGCAGCAATCCGGCAATGAGACACGGCAAAACAGTTCTAAACCGATTCATCATCATCACCACCTTTCAGACGAATGGTCACCTTTGTTCCATGGTTCTGGCTGCTGGACAGCTCCAGCTCGCCCTGGTGGGCCTGGACAATCTGACGGCAGATCGCCAGCCCCAGGCCGGCTCCTCCGCCTGCTCTGGATCTGGCTTTGTCCACCATGTAAAAGGCTTCCGTAACCTTTGCCAGCTCATCCGGAGGGATGCCGCACCCATTGTCGGAGACAATGATTTCGTAGGAGTCTTCCCTGCCCATACCCGCAAGCCGGATCTTTCCGCCATGTTCCACGGCCTTATAGGCATTGTCCAACAAATTGATGCAGACCGTTTTCATCAGATCGGGAGCCAGAAAGAGAGTCGCCTCCTGGACAGAGAGCTGAAAATCGATCGCTTTCTTTTCCATAATGGGAATGACTGTATTGCGCACAGAATTGAAAAAGAGCCGGGCGGACACCGGCCCGCGCTGGATCTGCTGCTTTTTTAAAACCATCAGATCCATCAGCATGGTGGATAGCTTCTCCAGCCGCCTTCCCTCCTGAACGATCTGATTGGCACAGAGAATGGCCTGTTCTTCGGACAGCTTTCTCGATCGCAGCAAATCCCCATAGCCGATCATGGAGGTCAATGGGGTCTTTAGTTCGTGGTTAAAGCTGCTGATAAACAGCTCCTGCCTCTGAGCCGCATCCTTTAATTCCTCCACGTTTTCCGCCAGCTTGCCGGCCATACGGTTAAACTCCTGGGTCAGCCGGCCGATTTCGTCTTTGCTGTACACCGGCACCGGCGGTATGGGCCGGCCGCCGGACAGCTGCATGGCCGCTTTTGACAGTTTTTTTATGGGCCGCATCAGCCACGCGCTGACAGCCAGGGTGATGACGGCGCTGATGACAAACAGCAGCAGCAGCAGGGAAATATAGCTCCGATACTGGGCCTGCCGGTTGCTGAACAAAGGGGTAATCTCCCGATAGCTTTCAATATAAAAAGGCAGGTCCAGCATTTCCAGCGGACTTGCGCACAAAATATAGTAAACGCCATCATTTTCCGTAATTTTATAGCCTCTTTTTGTCCGGTCCAGGCTCTGTACCAGTGTATTGGAAGAATCCAGCAAGTCCCGGCCGGCATAGACGCTGCCTTTTGCATCTTTGATGGAATAGGGAATTACTTTCCCCGAACTCTCCACAATCGTAGCATCGGTGATCCGTTCGATCAGCTTGTAACTTTCGTCCTTGGTCTGCTCTCTTCGATAGATGGAATTAGGCTTTCCATCCAGACTCTGCTGCAGCGCATCGGAGAGGATTCCGTTTTCATGGTAAGCCATGGAAACCTCCCGATCCAGCGATGCGCGGAAACTCGATTGAATCATCCAATAGCCGCCGATACTAAAAAAGGTCATGGAAACGATCATCAAACTGAAAAACAATTTCCAAAAGAACTTCACTCATCCACCTCCAGCCGGTAACCGACTTTGTAAACAGGTACCAATTTATCTTCCAGCCCCAGCTTCTTGCGCATTCGCTGAATATGAAGGTCCACTGTGCGGCTGTCGCCAATGAGGGTATCGCCCCAGACCGCCTCATAAATGCGGTCCCGAAACAGGGCAATGTTTTTATTCTGCAGAAACAGCAGCAGCAAATCATACTCCTTTACTGTAAGCTTTACCGCCGCGCCGTCTTTTTTCACAATGCGCGAGCGGGTATCAACCGTAATATCATATATGGACAGCGTCTGCTGGGCTTTGTTGTAACGGCGGAGTACGGTTTCCACTCTCGCCAGAAGCTCCATGATCTCAAAGGGTTTGGTAATGTAGTCTTCCGCGCCCATTCGCAATCCCCTGACCTTATCGTCCACCGCACCTTTGGCCGTGAGAAAAATCACTGGCATTTCCAGCGGTTTGATATAGGCGAGTAATTCGTATCCATCGACCTTCGGCAGCATGATATCCAGGAGGATCAGGTCAAAAGCCCCTTTTTCCAAAAGATCTGCGGCAGCCTCCCCATCACCGGCGCAGGCGCAGTGGTACCCGGCGTTGGTCAGGCTCATGCGGATCAAATCGGAGATCGGTTTTTCATCTTCTACAATCAGTATTCGGTTCAAATCGTCCGCCTCCTTTCAACTATCAGATTACATCAATCTTGCATCATAGTTGTATCATCCTTCAAGATTGAAAGCTTTGTTTTAAAGGTGATGGCTCTTGTGGTGTCCATCTCGTCAAACTGGATCATGTATGCTTTTTTATCCAGGTCCGTTTCGACGATCGTCCCCTTGCCAAAGAAGCGGTGCTGTACCCGCTGGCCTGCCGAAAAGGCCGCGCATGTTTCTGCCTCATCCAGCTGCTGGTCAGACGACTGAATATAATCCCGGGCCGCTTTTATCAGTTCTTCTTTCCTGGGCGCGGTGTATTCCAGCAAATCCTGATCAATATTAAGAACAAATCTGGATGGGTAGCGGGGCGAACCGTCCAGGTTGCGGCCGTCTGCTCCTGTGAGATATAGCTTTTTTTCAGCCCGGGTCATGGCAACAAAGGCGAGACGGCGCTCCTCTTCCATGGCCGGCTGGGTTCTCACTCTGCGGGAAGGGAAAATCCCTTCGTTCATGCCGCATAAAAAAACGTAAGGAAACTCCAGGCCTTTGGCTGCATGGACGGTCATCAGTTTGACCTTATCCTGCTGCCGGTCCGCCGTATCGCTGTTGGAAAACAAGGCCGCATGTGCCAGATAATGCTCCAGCATGCTTTCTTCGCCGCAGTTGATTTCATACTCATGAAGGGACTGCTTGAGCTCCGCCAGGTTATCCAGCCGCTCCTGACTGCCCTCTGTGCGCAGCATTTTTTCATACCCGCTGTCATTGAGCAGAGATGATAACAGCTCGGAAATCCGCATCCGGCTGTAATCGGCCGAATACTTCTCCACAAGGGCGATGAATTGCTTCGCTTCCGTCCCTTTATAAATGGGATCGTCGATGGTGTCTTTCAATGCCTGATAGAGCGACCGCCCTGTGTTCTTTACATGGTCTTTGATGAATTTCATGCGCCGCTCTCCCAGCTGTCTTTTGGGTACATTGGCAATCCGCAGAAATGACAGGTCATCCTGGTAAGCAATCATCCGCAGATAGGACAAGGCGTCTTTGATCTCTGCCCGGCCGAAGAAGGGAACGCCGCTGTATATGGTATAAGGGATCTCCGCCTTGAGCATGGCCTCTTCAATGGCCCTGGTAACATAGTGGGCCCGGTACAAAACCGTGATTTCCCTGTAGGCAGCGCCCCTATTCTTCAGGGCTTCAATCTGTCCGGCGATCCAGCCGGCCTCTTCATCCCCATCCGCTCCATAATGGCAGCAGACTTTTTCGCCTCCGCCAAGGGTTGGTATCAAATCTTTTTTAATACGGTTTTTATTTTTATCGATCAGCGAATTAGCCGCCGACAGAATCTGCGGCGTGGAGCGATAGTTTTCCATCATCATGATCGTCTTCACATTGGAAAACTTTTTGTCAAAGTCCAGCAGGTATCTCACATCGGCACCCCGCCAGGTGTAGATGGTCTGATCGGGATCACCGACAATGAACAAGTTTTTGTGATGGCCGCACAGAACTTCCATCAGCTGATACTGGGGCGGATCAATATCCTGAAACTCATCGATCATGATGTATTCCAGGCGTTTTTGCCATTTCAGCCGGATCGCTTCATGCTGCTCAAAGATATAGAGGCAGAATTTGATCAGATCGTTGTAATCCAGCCCAAAGCACTTCTTTTCCTGATAAAGATAGCCATAAAAGATCATGTCCTTGGGCGAAAGGGCCTCCTCGTACTTTTGACGCAAAACGTCCAGGGACATGGTGATCATATCCAGGTAATAGTCCGGGCGCTCCTTCAGCTTTATGATCTCGATCAGATCGCGGGCCTTGGAAAAGGTCATGTCCCGCAAGGTGAGCCCTTTTTCTTCATAGATGATTTTGAGCATGGCGTCAATATCGGAATTATCCAGCACCAGAAAGCTCTTGGGATACTGGACCGCGTGGCTGTCCTCCTGGAGGATGGAAACGCAGAACCCGTGAAAGGTATTGATATAGCCGGTGTCCTTATCTCCCGTCAGATTATGTATCCGCTGCCGCATTTCGTTGGCCGATTTATTGGTAAAGGTAACGCATAAAATATTCCCCGGCAGAATGCCGATCTCGTTAACCAGGAACGCAAAGCGTCTGGATAAGGCCCTCGTTTTTCCCGAACCCGCGCCGGCAACGACGCGGATCATGCCTTCGGTACTTGTAACCGCCTCATATTGGGCATTATTTAATCCTTCCAACAGGTCTTCCACTCATAACTCCTTTCCACTCTCCGCACAAACATATGTACTTTATTATAGCACATACGTTTGCTTTATTCCCCCTCTTCCCGCAATCTTTCCAAAATACTCTCTTTTTCCGACACTCGGTAGATCCATGGAGGAACGATCATGCAGATCAACAGGATCACAAGGAACAACCCGGCATTTGCCAGTATGGGCATGGAAAAGCTCATGTTGTAAAGGTTCATGCTTTGGAATACCATGTAGCTGACAGGAACGCCCAGAATCAATGCCCCGATGATGGAAATCACCCCATACCCCAATCCCTCCGCCGACAGGGTCTTTTTAATTTGTTTTGAAGTCATTCCGATGCTTTCCAAAGCAGCCAGCTCTTGTCTGCGGTTTTGTACGCCGGCCGCCATCATGTTCACAAAGTTCAAAACCGCAAGCAGGGCTAAAATCAAGCCGATGCCTGTTCCAAGGACCTTGATCTGCTTTTCCGTATCCAGCATTTGGTCATATCGATCCAATTTTGATTCATAGGAAAGGGAGTCGCTGTTTTGAAAAATTTCTTTAATGCTCCGCTCCGTGGTTTTGTCATAGGACTGGCTGTAATCCACATCGATCAGCTCCACAATGGGTTTTTTAGAAATGGTTTTCAGGAACTTCTCGCTGACGATCAGTTCTGGTGTGTAGCCGCCTGCAAAATAGGCCGGGTTCTCGCCGACCCCTGCGATCTGAATGGTATGCGCCTCTTTTCCATTTTCCAAGGAAAAGGTCATCTTCTTTCCCACGGCGTCCTTTGGATTTATGCCGATAAACGGACACAGCACCCCAATCTTTCCTGCTTCAAACTGTTCACGATCCAATGTGTTTTTGGTACTTTTATTTAATGCATCAAAACCAGCTTCATCTATGGCGACAATGCGGGTTTTGAACAAGTTCATCTGCAAGGCTTGGCCCTGCTTATACCCAGAGATATCCTCCTTATAATTGCCCGGGGAATATCTGGACTGATACAAGTCCTTATAAAACTCACCCAACACCTCTTCTTGATATGGGATCGATATCGTATCCGAATAGACCTTGCGAACCTGGCTGACCCCCTCTACCCCGCTTACTTCATCGATCTTATCCTGGGTCAGAATGGGCTGCCGTTCTTCCAGGGCGGCTTCATTTAAAATCTTCAGATCAAAGGACATAATCTCGTCTAAGATTCTTTTTGCGTTATTTTCCTGTATGACCACAAGAATGGTCAGGAAGATCACCAAAGAAATCACAAAGGAAGCGAGAATAATCACGGCCTGCTTTTTATCCCGGAACATATTTCTCCATGCCATCACCCGTAATCCATTGACGCTTTTGCGAGCCTTTCCCTTTGCAGGCATGCCTACATAACGGGCTGCCTCGATGGGCGAACAATCCCCTGCGATCAAAGCCGGTTTTCTGCATCCGGCAAAGACGGTAAACAGAGAAAAGAGAGCCGCCAGGACAAAGAGCAGAGGCTGCACTTCAAATTCCGCGATGGAGGACAGTTCGGGGCTTACCATGGCAAGCACGGCGGGAATGACTTTTACCGATGTGAGCAGTCCGGCCAGCAAGCCGATGGGGATTCCAAAGCCGGAATTCCAGACGGCCTGCAGATAAATGATTTTTTTCAGCTGAACCGACGTCATGCCCACGGTTTTCAGCTGGCCGTAATAGCGGATGTCTTTGGCTACACAGATATACAACGTATTATAAATAAACAGATAACCGCTTGCAAAGATCATCAGCAGAAGCAGCAGAAGAACTGCCATTGTCTTGATAAAGTCAGTCAGCATCCGATCATCGGCGATCAGCATCTGTTTGTTTTCCAGCTCCAGCGCTTCCTGCATGTTTAGAATTGTCTTTTGGCTGTACAGAGAGTTGTTCAAGGTGATTTTCAACGATCCTTGTGTGAAATCCGTCTGTTTGGCGCCGGTATCTTGATAAAACTCCTGAGAAACGAATCCTCTGGCCCGTCCTGTGTAATCTTTAAAAAATCCGCACAGCCGGAATTCATAGGAAAGGGGATCAATCAAATTTTTTCTTTCATTTAATGGATAGTAAGTGACCGGAATTTTCATCCCCGGCTGGGGATCGGTTATGCCCATATCCTTCAGGGCTGACTCAGAAAGAAGGAGGTCCCGTTTCTTTTGGGGATAGGCCCCTTCAATCGATGCGAAGGCCGGCAGGCATTGGTCCCTCCAGCAGGTTTGGTCTGCCCAGAACAGTTGTGTTTTCGCCACCTTTTTTTCATAAGCGCTTTCAATAATCGCGCATTTCACATTGACTCCCGCATATTTGACCTGTTCCATATTGCCAGCGGCCTCCACCTGTTTTTCTGTGGGCTCTGTCAATTCAATGTCATAATCCATCCCTTCCATTTTCACAGAACGGTCTGACAGCATATTCCAGTATCCGATGCCGATGCCCAATATGGATATAATCAGGAATGTGGTCAAGACAATGGCGATTATGGTGAGTATATTTCTTTTTTTGTTGGCCTTATAGGTTGTTTTTGCAATTTGGAAAATGACCTTCTGATTATCTACCTTTACCATGAGGACTCACCTCCGACGATTCGGCCGTCCTCAATGCGGATGATCCTTCCCGCCATTTGCGCGATTTCCGGGTCATGGGTAATCATGATCACCGTCTGATGGTATTTTTCGCTGGTCACTTTAATCAGACCTAAAACATCCAGACTGGTCCTGCTGTCCAGATTTCCGGTCGGTTCATCTGCCAGAATGATTGCCGGTTTGGCCGCCAGAGCTCTGGCCAGCGCTACCCGCTGCTGCTGCCCTCCCGATAATTGGCCGGGCATGGCATATTTCTTTTCTGACAGCCCCAGCAGATTGATGATACTTTCCACGTACTGTTTATCGGGCGCCAGTCCATCCAGCTGGATGGGCAGCACAATGTTTTCGTAGACATTCATCAGGGGCAGCAGATTATAGTTCTGAAAGACAAAGCCGATTTTCCTGCGCCGGAAAATGGTCCGTTCATCCTTCCCCATTTTTTCCAAATGCTTGCCGTCTACTGTGACGGTCCCGCCGGTGGGGTCATCCAGGCCTCCCAGCATATGGAGCAGCGTGGATTTGCCGCTGCCGGAGCTGCCGACTACAGCTACAAATTCACCCTTGGAGACAGTGAGAGAAACTCCGTCCAGGGCTTTGACCGTAGCTTCTCCAAGGGAATAGTATTTCTTCAGGTCTATTGTTTTTAATATTTCCATTCCAAATCTTCCTTTCGTCTTTTGGCCTTACTTTACCAAAAGATTCTGTCTCAAATCTGTCCCAAATCTGACAGCTTTGACAGATTTAGAAATTGGGAGGACTGCATCTATGTTTTGTGATAAGGAAGAAAGATGTAAAAGGTAGTCCCTTCCCCGAGAGCCGACTGGACCTTCATGTAGCCGTTCTGTTTTTCCACGATTTCCCGCGCAAGATAAAGGCCGATTCCCAGTCCCTGTTCTTTTGCCACCCGGGGCGAACGATAAAAGCGTTGAAAGATGGCTCCCTGTTCCTTTTCTTCGATGCCGATCCCCTGATCGGCCACCTTGATGCAAAAAAAGCTGTCATAAAACTCTGTCGCTACTTTTATGACAGACCCTTCCGGCGAGTATTTCACACCGTTATCCAGCACATTGACCAGCGCCTCTCTGGTCCATTTCAAATCAAACCAGCCATACTTCCCACATTCTTCGATTTCCAAAACAATATGCTTTTTTAAAGCTGATAGTTCAATGGATTGGCATGCCTGTCCAATCAGCTGGTCGATGGAGTTTCTTTCCACTTCCGCTGAAATCATCTCCGTCTCAAGATAGGATGAACGTACCAGCTCTTTCATGAAAAAATTCAGCTTTTCAGATTGCTGCTGAATCTGTTCGGCCATCTTTTTGTTGTCATCGGTATGGCAGTTTTCTTTCAGGATCCCCGCATAAAGCATGATGTTGGTAAGGGGCGTCCTCACTTGATGGGAAATATCCGATAGCAGCCCTTTCACCAGGTTTTTGTCCCGCTGGGCATCTTCACAGTTCATTTTTGTGATCACGATCAGTTGATTGAGTTTCTCTGTGATCGCCGAGTCCAGCGATTCATCATAGGCAGTCTCCTGCTCTGTGCCTGAAATGGCCAGATCCAATCTCCGAAGAATTTGATGCAGCGCTTTTTTCCATTGGTTCCGATCCCTCCATAGGAAAAGCACAAGGATAACCAGAATCCCAATCGCCAATAGTAAGACAGCCGGCAGGGCGCTCATGACGGATTCTCCCATAGGTACCCTTTTCCATAGATGGTTTTGATGTGGATTGGTTTTGAGGATTGTTCCTCCAGCTTGTCCCGCAGCCTGCCGATCCCTACGGACAATGCGTTGTCTTCCACATATTCCGTTCCTTCCGGCCATACCCATTCCAGCAGCCGTTCTCTCGTAATAATATGTCCTTCGTTAAAAACCAGCAAATACAAAATCCGCTGCTCCGTTCTGCTCAGCTCCACTCGCGCTCCGTCTTTATAAAAATCCATGGTTGAAAAGATAAAGCGGAAGGCTCCCTTCCGATATTCGCTTTCCTGCTCATCGACGGTCCGCCGCAGCAGCGCCCGGATCCTGGCTCTTAAAATCATGGTGCTGAACGGCTTTGTGATGTAGTCGTCGGCGCCGGACTCCAGTCCTCTGACAATATCCAGCTCCATGTCCCTTGCTGTCAGCAGAAGAATGGGCACTTTGCTGGTTCTCCGAATTTCCTGGCACAATTGAAAACCGCTCCCGTCGGGCAGGTTCACGTCCAGGATCAGCAAATCGAAGGCGCGTTCTTTTAAATTTTCTTTCGCTTCCTCCACACTCTTGCAGCAAGTAAATTTCAGGTCATCGCCCTTCAGCGATATTTGAATTCCCGCCGCCAAATCCGTATCGTCTTCTAAGATCATGATATGCTTCATCATCGTCTCCTATTTTTTGTCGATCCTATAATTTTCTAGTTCAATTATAGCGGAGTTTTTTTAGAAAGACAACGCGCCAATGGAAACCGGCCTGGCGAGCCTTGGACCGCCCTCCTTGCGACAGCTCCAAATTTAAAAAACGCGTGCATGACGGAATCAAAGATTCCTATGCACACATGTCGCTGACAAGCAGCGACGCTTCGCAAGGTACGTTCTTTGATATTTCCTGCATAATAAAAAAAGCAACCAGCTTCGGCGGCTTTGCCTTACTGCTTGCTTAAAAGTGGGTACTTTTAAACTTTGTATTCTTCTTTCTCATCGAAGAAGCTTAATCTGCCTGAATGATGCCGGTCCCACCCGGCGGCAGATTTGGTCAGCCTTTTAACCAGGCTTCGACCGTTTCCAGAGATAGCTTTGCCATCCTGGCAATTTGCTGTCTTTCCATGCCGC
>NZ_JAJAGH010000002.1:0-36999 GCF_020734085.1 Hominibacterium faecale | reverse complement strand
AATAGCTTTGCTTCCATTACCTTTTTTCCCAACCCAACAATCTCCTCCCAACTTCGCGCCCTGTTTACAAAAAGAAGGATGGTTTGCGACGGCCGCCTCCGCAGGCCCCGCTGTTAGCGGGGCCGAGGACCAGCCGCCAGAGCAAATCATCCTTCTTTATTATTTCGCATAATCAATCGCTCGTGTCTCACGAACTACATTTACTTTAATCTGTCCCGGGTATTCCAGTTCGGATTCAATCTTCTTGGAAATATCTCTTGCCAGGAATACGATCGATTCATCGGTAACCTCATCCGGCTTGGCAATGATCCGAATCTCTCTTCCGGCCTGAATGGCAAAGGACTTGTCTACGCCTGGAGTCGTATTTGCGATATCTTCCAGCTTTTCCAGCCGTTTAATATAGGTCTCCAGAGTTTCACGTCTCGCACCAGGTCTGGCCGCCGAGAGGGCATCTGCCGCTGCGATCAGCACCGCTTCCATGGACTTGGGTTCGTAGTCGCCGTGATGCGCCGCCATTCCATTAATAACAGCTTCCGACTCCTTGTACTTTTTGAGAACCTCAATTCCCAGGTCAACGTGGGTACCTTCTTTTTCATGGTCAATGGCTTTACCAATATCATGGAGCAGCCCGGCTCTCTTCGCCAGTGTAATATCCAATCCCAGTTCTCCGGCCATCAGACCAGCCAGGTGAGCAACCTCGATGGAATGCTTGAGCACATTCTGTCCGTATGACGTACGATACTTGAGCCTTCCCAGCAGCTTTACCAGCTCCGGATGCAGGTTATGTATCCCTACCTCAAACGTGGCCTGTTCACCTTCTTCTTTAATAATAGCGTTGACTTCCCGCTCTGATTTCTTGACCATTTCTTCAATCCTTGCGGGGTGAATTCTTCCATCAACAATGAGCTTTTCAAGAGACAGACGTGCGACTTCTCTTCTTACCGGATCAAAGCCCGATAAAATAACTGCCTCCGGCGTATCATCGATGATCAGGTCGATTCCCGTCAGAGTTTCGATTGCTCTGATGTTCCTTCCCTCTCTGCCGATAATGCGGCCCTTCATTTCATCATTCGGAAGCGGAACAACGGAAACCGTGCTTTCCGCTACATGGTCGGCGGCACATCTCTGTATCGCACCTGTAATGATTTCTTTTGCTTTCTTGTCCGCCTCTTCCTTGGCTTTTGCCTCGATGTCCTTGATCATTACGGATGCTTCATAACGAATTTCCTTTTCCGTGTTTTCCAGCAGTATGGCCTTTGCTTCTTCGACCGAGTAGCCCGATATTTTTTCCAGCTCCTCCATCTGCCTTTCTAATACGTGATCTAATTCTTTTTGCTTCGATATGATCGACTGCTCTTTATTTGTAATGCTTTCTTCTTTTTTCTCTATATTTTCAAGTTTTCTGTCAATCGATTCTTCCTTCTGAATCAATCTGCGTTCTGACTTTGAAATTTCGGAACGGCGTTCCCGAATCTCCCGGTCAGCGTCGCTTCTTAATTTATGCGCTTCTTCCTTAGCCTCAAGAATATATTCTTTGCGAATCGTCTCCGATCTGTTTTCAGCATCAAGGATCAGATTCTTAGCCTTTTGTTCCGCGCTGCCGATAGCCTTCTCTCCAACTGTCTTTCTGATAATATATCCAATTAAAATCCCCAGCAACAGGGTAATAATTCCCACGACAATAGGTATAACGATATTTGCCATTTAAACACCTCCTTTTCATTAGTATTTTCATATTCGTATCATAGAAGTTTGCTTGTAAAATATAATAAAAATCATGCATTACGTAATAATTTTTAAATAAAATCACACATTAACATTATAATGTTTTGTGGGCAACTAGTCAAGGTTATGAAAGGGAATGGATGGACAATTATTGGAAATTATGGAAAAATGCAGACAAGGTCTTTATTGTCACTGCCATATGCTTTGCAATCCTAAGCATTACCATGATCACCAGCATCTCCTATAAAAACGGGCAGGTGATCCTGCGGGACATTGTGATCCAAAGCATTGCCTACGGCCTTGGCTTTATTGCCGCTGCGGCGATGATCTTGTGCGATTACCGCAAATTCCAGGATTTCAGCAAAGCGCTGTACATCGGCTCCCTGCTGTTCCTGCTGACCGTCTACGTCCCCGGCCTGGGCATCGTCTCCAACGGCGCCCGCTCCTGGATCAATCTGGGCTTCACCACCTTTCAGCCCTCGGAAATCGTGAAGATTTCCTTCACCATTCTGATGGCCAACTATTTTTCCAGAAATAAGGCCCAGCTCAGCCATCTGCGCGGAGTTACTTTAGCTGCTCTCTATGCGGCGCCCTTTATTTTCATCGTTGTCAAAGAAGATTTGGGCAGCGCTATCGTATACTGCTTTATCTGGGTCTTCATGATTTTTTTTGCCGGCATCGATCACAAAATTTTTGCCCGTTTTGCATTGCTTTTTTTATTGTCGCTGCCCATCGCTTACGGGTTGATGGCTCCTTACCAGAAACGGCGGATTGACGCTTTCCTGCATCCGGGCAATCTGGAACTGCCGGGGAACTACCATGTCTGGAATTCCAAGGTCGCCATCGGATCCGGTGGAGTTTTTGGCAAAGGACTTTTCGCAGGCACGCAAAAAGAACTGGATTTCCTTCCGGTTCAAAAATCAGACTTTATCTTTTCCGTGATCGTGGAAGAATTGGGGATGCTGGGCGGCGCGCTGGTAATCCTGCTCTTTGCCGTCCTCCTCTACCGAACGGCAAAAGTGGTCTACAGCGCGGCTGATCTTTACGGCGCCCTCTTAGCCATCGGCTTCTTAGGCATGTTTCTCTTTCAGGTCTTTGAAAACATCGCCATGACCATGGGCATCATGCCCGTTACCGGAGTAACCCTTCCCTTCATCAGTTACGGCGGTTCTTCTGTACTTTCGGGCATGGCGGCTCTAGGACTCATCATCAGCGTGGGAATCCGGGGCCGCAGTACGGGGCTGTGACCGTATCGCTCAGACAGCGCTGATATCCGTCAGCCTACGGAGAATATTGCGGAAATTCTCCTCTATGTAGGTTCCTTCCTTTGAAACGATAGGAATTCCCCGATTAGTAGAGATATAGATATTATCGTCAAACTGAATCAAACCAATCAAACGGCTGTTAAGAATTTCGGAAATTTCTTTCAAATCTGGAACTAAATGCTCTGCCATCAGATCGACTCTTACTTTATTAACAATGTAGCAGGTATCTTTGATACCTGCTTTTTGCAGATAGCGATTCAAAACGTCGGCATCTCTCACCGCAGCGATGTCGGCTTCGGTAACCAGCAGCGCCCGGTCGGCTCCGGCCATGGAAATATCCAAGCCGCTGCCAATTCCAGCAGGGCAATCAATAAACACGTAGTCGAAGTCTTTCTTTAGTTTGCGGCACATGATCTCCATATGAAGGGGCGTAATATCGCGATTGTCTTTTCTTGGGCAGGCTGACATCAGATACAGATTTTCAAAACGTCTGTCTCGGATCAGCGCCCTTTTGATTCTACAGATCCCGGAAAGTACATCCATAATATTATAAACGACTCGGTTTTCAAGCCCCAGATATAGATCCAGGTTCCGCATACCCATATCCATGTCAAGCAGAGCCACTTTATAGCCATGCTTAGCCAAAAGCGCTCCCAGATTGGCTGTCACCGCAGTTTTTCCGGTGCCTCCTTTACCTGATGCAACTAAAATTACTTCGCCCATTTCTTCCTCACTAACTTTTATTGTTCTTTTTGCTGAAAATACTTACCCATGACTTCCCTGGCAACAGGACCGGCGTTGGCCGCCGTACCGCCTTGTGCAATCATAACTGCAACGGCAATCTTTGGATTGTCTGCCGGCGCCATGGTCACTACCCAGGCAAAATTGTCATAGTTGGCCTTGTATCGATCGATCTTGGCTGCTGTCACCTTTCCGCCGCTCAAATTCATAACTGCCCGACGCACTGCTGTATGCCGCGAAGAATAAATGTCCGGGTAGGTCTCCATAAGACGCTTTTTCTCCTTTTGGATATCTGCCCAGCTGAGCGACGGCGCGATTGCGCCAAGATGGTTCTTAATATATTCTTCCTCGTCAACGGGGTTGATCTTACCTGATCTCTGCGCGGTTCCTGTTTTCCCTGCAACAGTCACAGGAAATCCCTTAAAGAGCCGGGTCAGACTTCCTCCGCTTCCATTGGCTACGCGCACCATGCCGCCGATGATTTCGTCAAAGTAGGAATCATCATCGACCTGCACCTTTTGCGGCGCATCCTTTTCTATTGTACCACGTCCCTCAATCTTTTCAACCAAACTTATTTGATTTCGTACCCCTTTATTTCCCAGGGCAGCTACATAACCGGCCATTTGCAGAGGCGTATAGGAATTGATGCCCTGACCGATGGCAATATTGAGCGCATCGCCGGTATTCCAAGTGGCTTGATTGATATAAGTGTATTTGCATAAATCCGCTAGAGCCGATACTTTTTTCTTTTGAACGCCTGCAAGCTGCCGCAGCTTATCTTCAAGCTGAGATTTTGTCAAGTCCTGGCCGATCCAGCTTGTAATCGTGCTTATTGTCTGATTGAGCCGGGAGCGGTCAGCTGCGGTAGATTTATCAAACCAGGATTCCGCTTCGGCAAGAAGAACGTTTTTCAGTGAATTGCGCAGACCGCTGATCTTTGATTCTTTTGAAGGCGTCTTTGTAACGGTCTCAGGGATTTCGATACCGGTGGGCTGTCCCAAACCATACTGAGCCGCATAGTCTAAAATTGTATCTATGGATATTTTTTTCTTATAACCTAAGCTGTTTCCAGTGTAAAAGTTTTTCCCCGTTGCAGCATCAAAGAAATAATAGTTGCAGGAAACTTCCAGAGCCTCTTGTAGATTCAGATATCCATGCTTTTTTCGGTTTAAGTTCCAGACCACGCATCCAAAAGAATTATTCCCAAGCTGAATATAACCATTGTCATAAAGGCGCTGCTTCGGATTCAATCCGCATTGAAGTGCCGCTGTGGCAGTAACCATTTTAAATGTGGAGCCTGGCTGAACAGCACTCATTGTAGCCACATTGTACAATGGAGCCGGAGCAAGCGGATCCCTGGGGTTTTTGCTTTGCAGGGATTTCCAATCTTTGGTGGAAATTCCGCCTGCGAAGAGATTGGGATCAAAATCCGGGCAGCTGGCCATAGCCAGAACATCGCCGGTTTTCACATCCAGGGCTACAACCGCACCTACTTGCGCGTTGGAAGCCCGCTTCATAGTATAATTGCCGTACTCACTGGTAAAGGTACCGCCCCGCTGCATAGCGTCAAGGGCCTGCTTCAACGATTTTTCAGCAGTTTTTTGTAATTCCAGGTCAATGGTCAAAGTTACGTCGTTTCCCTTCTTAGCCTCTGTTTGGCTGATGGTTTTGACCAAATTTCCACCGGCATCAACCTGAACCTTTTTTTCGCCGGCTGTGCCCTTCAGTACCTCTTCATACGCTTTTTCAATCCCGTCTTTTCCGATCAGATCCCAGCTCTGGTACCCCAGCTTTGTCACATATTGTTCCTTTTCGCTGTCCGAAATCTTTCCCAGATACCCAAGAATGTGGGAGGCTGTTGTTCCTCCCGGATAGCTGCGGGAGACTTCCGAAAAGACTTCCACTCCAGGGTAGGCGTCGCTGTTTTCTTCCAATAGGGCTACCGAGCGGTCGCAGAGATTTCGTGCAACGGTCACCGGCATATACTTTTTATAGCCAAGCGCCGCCATTTCATTGCGCACTAGCAAAATCTTCCTTGCTTCTTTTGCAGAGAGGTTACTATCTATTTTAAAATAATTTCTTGCTTTTGAAAAGGCTTCCTTTGCATTTACTCCCTCTGATAGTCCCAATCGATTCAGCAGCTCTTTCTTATCAGCGCCTTTTTTAAAAGAAAAGTCACCGGATTCAGTTATTTTGATGGGAAAATTATCGATCATTTCATCGCCGTTCTTTTCCAGCAAGTTGGTTAAATCCAAAATTGATTGGTTGAGCTTTTCATCTGTCATATTACCTTTGCTCAATCGCACAGATATCGTATAGGTGTTACCCGCCAAAACCTTGCCGTTGCGGTCGAGAATCTCCCCCCTGGGCGCTGTTTCATAAATGGTCTTTGTACTCAGGTCTTCCGCAGCCTGGGACCAATCGTCTTTTTCAACTACGGTTAAGAGGAACAGACGGACCAGCAAGATACCCATCAATACCAGTACCAAGCTCACCAGCTGAATATATCGGGATCGAAACCATTTTATCATATTGAATACCTGCCTTCTGCGTTTTTTAGAAAAAGAAGATAAAGTAATGCCATCAGCACCAGATTATGAGCCGCATAAGCCGGCTGCAGCCGCAAGACTTGTAGGAACCCATATGGAGCTCCAAGCAGGACCTGTCCAACCCAAAGAATCCCGCTGTACACCAGAGTGTCCGCGGCTGTAAGTCCTGCTAAAAAAATTGGATGTTCCAGGGCGAGGAACTTGCCTGCAAAGACTGCTGTGATTCCAATTATAAAAATCGCCGCTGGCGCCGGACCGGCATAAAGCGAGAAACACAGCTCCTGAAGAATGGATGTCAATACGCAAAGACCGATGATAGGAGCAGGCTCCCTGGCCTTGATGACCAGAATCAGGGTAATACAGAGGAGCAGGTTGGGACTGGCGCCTCCCAGAGGGATCAGGCCCGCGGCCGTAGGCTGGAGAAAAAAAGCGGCCAGCAGCAGGACCACCGTTTGCAGCGGCTTCATAATATGACCGCCACCTTTCTCAATTTGAAAAATGATACTGCGGGGTCTGCTTTGATTAAAACTCGCTGTGTACCGGTTTTCTTTTCCACTTCTGTTACTTTACCAATTTCTAGCCCTTTCGAATAGGTACCAATACCGGAAGTCATCAGTGTATCACCCTTTTTTACCAATTCTCCCTCTTGCAAAAGATAACCGATTAATCCCGTTCCATCGCTTTGAAGAACACCAGTTTGGCCGTCTTCTCCAGCTGCACGAAAACTGACCTTATTATTATTAGCCAGGATTGTCTCAACCTTGGCAGTTTTTTTAGCAACCTCGGCGATTTTTCCTACTAACCCGTCGCCGCTGATCACCGTGCATCCTGTCTGCAGCCCGTCTTCGCTACCTTTATTGATCGTAAAAACTCCTTCCCAATTGGAATAATTAACAGCAATCACATCCGCGGCCTGGATCTCTCCTTTTTTTGCAGCATCGTAATGAAAGACTCGTGAAAGCTCCTCCAGCTCTTGTTTTTCTTCCCTATCCAAAGCCAGCCGGGCATTTTCCTGCTTCAGCAGGTCCCTTTCTTCAATAAGCTGTTGGTTTTCAGCAGTAATCGCCTTGAAACGAAAAATGCCGCTGAATCCCCTTTTTATCCCATCCACCGCTTTTGCTGCCGGTTCTGCAACATAACCAGCCGCGTTCTGTAAGCGCTCTTTTATCCCTGTTTGACCATCTCCTGTTCGAAACAAAGCTGTAATCAGAGCGAACGAAACGATTGCTGCCAAAATTCCTGCTATTATTTTTTTGTGCTCGCCAAACCACATATGCTACCAGCCTTTTTTTCAATTTACATCAGCCCTTTGCTTTTTAGACTTATGTATGTACCATCGCCAATGATGATGTGATCCAATACTTTAATTCCCAATATATCGGCAGCTTTCACGAGTCTGGATGTGGTTTCCAAATCCTGTCTGCTAGGCTGCGGGTCTCCGCTGGGATGGTTATGTATAAACACCACTGAAGCAGCGCTGCGTTTCACTGCGTGACAGAATACTTCTCTGGGGTGAATGAGGGTGGAACACAAATCACCGATGGAAATCTCTGTATGTTCCATAATCTGTCCTTTTGCATTGATCAATAAAACTTTAAAATGCTCCTTCTTATAGTATCTCATCTTTTCCATAAAAAGTTGCACGATATCATCAGGATTTGCAATTTCATTTTTAACTTTTCGCGGATGGGTCGCCACCCGTTTACCTAGTTCAATCGCCGCTAATATCTGACAAGCCTTTGCTTTTCCCATACCTTTCAGCTTGGACAATTCCTCGGGACTGCAGTTTTCCAGAAACAAAAGTCCTCTTTCATCTAAGGTTAAAATTTCATGCGCGATTTCTAGCGCTGATTGAGACTTTGTACCGGTTCGCAGCAGAATGGCCAACAGTTCGGCGCTGGAAAGCATTTCTTTTCCGTAAAACAATAATTTTTCTCTCGGCCGCTCTTCTGGCGGCAGCCGTTTTATATTCATGTTTTGCACCTCCATTTTACATATTTTACCATATATTCAAAACTTAAACAACCATTTCTACATTATATTTTCTCCAATATCGGTCATAATAACATCGAGAATGAAAAAGGAGGTAACAAACATGAGCTGTCATATTAACGAAAGTATCAAATGTACGGTTGAACAGTGCACACACCACGCAGGAGAGAAGAATTTCTGCTCTTTAGACTGTATCACAGTAGGAACACACGAAGCGTGCCCGACTGTTGATCAGTGCACAGATTGTCTGTCTTTCCAGTGTAAATAGGACCATGCACTTTTGCCTGGGCCAGGCACTTCCCCTCTGGATTTTGCATATAGTTAAAATCTATAGAGGGGGTTACATAAATGAGCGTTTCCTTTCCGAAACCGTTAACACTTGCAGAGGAGGAACATTATATATCTCTTTATGAATCAGGAGATGAAGATGCAAAGGATGTATTGATCGAACGCAATCTGAGGCTGGTAGCCCACATTGCGAAAAAATATACTGGTACTGGTTTTCCGGCGGATGATTTGATTTCCATTGGAACCATTGGCCTTATAAAAGCAGTGAATACATATAGCAGCAAAAAAGCAACTCGTCTGGCCACTTATGCGGCCAAGTGCATTGAAAACGAAATACTGATGAGCATCCGCTCGTCAAAGAAAAACAAAGCCGAAGTTTCTCTATCCGTTCCCATAGGAACCGATAAAGATGGTAATGAAATAAGCTTTAATGATATACTGGGCACGGATCCGGATGCAATCCTGGATGATATCAGTTTGAAGATTCAAGTAGGAAAATTATTGCAGGCCATCAATACGGTGCTGACACCGCGGGAAAAAACGGTGGTCCTAAATCGTTACGGAATCTTTGGGCACAAACCCAGAACGCAACGGGAAGTTGCCGCTTTATTGGGTATCAGTCGTTCTTATGTTTCACGAATAGAAAAAAAAGCGCTGCTCAAACTGCGAGATGAATTGAAATATGACATAGGGCTGGCGGATTAGATCCAGTTCCTAAAAGGAAAAACCACGCAGCTAGCGTGGTTTTTCCTTTTTCAGTGTTTTGACAGTACAGATACGATTTTGGTTTATCATAATGAAATCATCCTATTTTTATGCAAAATAGTGTATAAGTTATGGCTGCCGCCGGTACACTCCATTAAAAATCAAGCGGCCGTTCAAAGCTCTTGGAATCGCTCAAATACTGAACCACCTGGGCGAACAGTGGACCGGCCGACTGGCTCCCAGACTGACCGTTTTCCACAAATACGGTTATCGTGTATTCGGGATTCTGCGCAGGCGCAAATCCAGTCATCCAGCCATGGACGGTCTCTTTGCCGCCCAGGCTCGCTTCAGCAGAACCGGTCTTTCCCGCCATGGAAACATCTGCGGTCAAGCTTTTTCCAGTCCCATCGCTCATGGTCTTTTCCATCATGCTTCTCACTTCTTCAGCTGCATTGGAACTGATAGCCTGTTTTTCTTGCGTTTCCCCGTCCTCCAGCAAAATATGGACCCCAGGGTCGATTCCCCCGTTGGCGATTATATTGGTCATTCGGGCGATTTGTAAGGGCGTTGCCAGTGTTTCCCCCTGACCGATGGAAAGGTTCGCTATAGCTGCTCCCTGTGACTGCTGCAGGGTCATCAATTTTCCCTCTTTTTGCCCCGGGTAGTCTTTTATGGCCATCTCTCCCAAGCCCATTTTTTTCGCAGTTTGCAGAATGGTTTCCGCCCCCAGCTCCTGCCCCAGCTGAATGAAGGTGGAATTGCATGACTGTGCCAGCGCATCCCGCAGGGTAATGGTTCCATGACCCTCTTCCCCTCCAGTTTTGCAGATCACTTTTTGGCCGTTGATCATTTCATAGCCCTTACAGACAAAGGTTTTGTCCGGGCTGATGCCCTGCTCTGCGGCCGCAGCTGCCAGAACAATCTTAAAAACCGACCCCGGAGGATAAGTCCCCTGAGTCACTTTATTGACCAGCTCGTTTTTATCGCTGCTCATATATTCGCTAACCCGGTTGGGATCAAAGACAGGGGTACTGGCAGAAGCAACGATTTCACCTGTTTCACGTTTGAGCACCACGATAGCTCCGTTTTTGCCAGAGCCTCGCAGAATATCTTCTACCGCGCCCTGCAATCCCGCATCAAGGGTGGTCACAACGCCCTCTTTGACATAAGAGTCCTCATCCATCGCTGTCCGAACTACCAGGCCTTTGCCCTGAAGAATATTTCCTTTTACATCCGCTGTGGTGAAAATCCGTTTGTTGAGTAGAGAAAGCTGGCTTTCGCACATCAATTCGATGCCTGTGGCGCCGCTGGCATCCTGGGGATTGACGTAGCCCAGAATATGGACCGCCTTCTGCTGCTGTCCATAGCGCCGTCCCGCTTCAAGAATATAGGCGGACGAATTGCGGATCAGCTGCTGACCCAGCTCCTTGTCGTATGATTTGGATGCGAACACTTTATATCCGCTGCCTGTGTTTTTCAGTTCCCGGGCCCCCATCAGATTCAACGCCCGTTTTGACTCACCGTCAAAATTTTTTTCTCGGATTATAAAAATGTATTCCTGGTTATTTCCCACAAGAGGAGTGTGATTGCGGTCGTAGATCAATCCCCTGGTATTGGCGCCTTCCAAAGCGATCATCTGCTGCGCGCTGGCAGCCTGGCTCAAATCTTGATGCCCCCAAAATTGGATATAGGCGAGGCGGCCGATCAAAGCCAAAGTCAAAATGCCCAAAGCCGCTGTCACAAATGCAATTCTCTTCCTCATAAAAAAACACTCCTTTAAAAGTATCTTTACCTTTTAAAGAAGTGTTTATACCTGGTTTCCTTACAGCTGATGGAGGAAGAGTCCGCTGCCCAATTTCGGTTCAAACCAAGTTGATTTCGGCGGCATAACAAGATCGTTGTCCGATACAGTAAGCAGGTCCTCAATTTCTACAGGATGGACGGCAAACGCAATCTTCATATCCTCGCGGCACCGTTTTTCCAATTCTTCCAGTCCTCGAATTCCGCCTACAAAATCAATACGTTTATCGGTTCTAGGATCTTCGATGCCCAGAATCGGCCCCAGAATCTTGTTTTGAAGAATGGCAACGTCCAATGAGTCGATTACATGATCGGGAATAATCTCCTCTTTTGCAGTTAACCGATACCAATTGCCTTCCAGGAACATGCCGAAGCAGTGCTTTGCTTCCGGACGGTAAACATCTTCGCCCTTCTTATCGATCTTAAAGCCGGCGGCTTTGATTTTTTCCATAAGGCTCTCCACGGTATTGCCGTTCAGGTCCTTTACGACCCGGTTATAGTCAAAGATATGGAGATCCGCGTCCGGGAAAATGACAGCCATAAAGAAGTTGAACTCTTCTTCACCGGTATAATCAGGAGTTTCCTCTCTGCGCTTTAACCCCACTTTGCATGCGGACGCGCTTCTGTGATGACCGTCGGCAATGTATAAAGAAGGAATCTCTCCAAACAGGGAAGTGAGGCTCTCGATGGTCTGCGGGTCATCCACCACCCACAAGGTATGCCGGATGCCGCCTGCTCCGGTAAAATCATAGGTCGGCTTGCGGCCGGAAGCCCAGCCTTCAATCAAAACCCGTATCCGCTTGTCATCGCGGTAAGTCAAAAATACCGGTTCTGTGTTGGCATCGCATACGTCAAAATGACGGATCCGATCCAGTTCCTTTTCCACGCGGGTGAATTCATGTTTTTTAATGGTGTTGTTCTGGTATTCATCAACGGATACGGTGCCTACAATACCGGTCTGCACTCTTCCGTCCATGACCTGGCGGTAGATGTACAGTGCAGGTTCTTCATCCTGGGTAAAAATTCCCTTGTCTAAAAAGTTGGCGATGTTTTCTCTTGCTTTCTCGTATACGCTCTTATCATAGGGATCCTTCTGATGGGGCAGATCGATCTCCGACCTGCATATATGAAGAAAACTGTAGGGGTTTTCCGCCGCCATTTTACTTGCTTCCTGACGGTTCATGACATCATAAGGCAGGGAAGCGACTTTATCCGCATATTTCTGCGCCGGCCTTATGGCTTTAAACGGTCTGACTGTTGCCATTATCTCTCAATCTCCTTTAATATATAGTTTGTCACATCTTCGATACTCATGCCCGTGGTATCCACTTCCAAAGCATCGTCGGCTTTGCGGAGGGGATTCAGCTCTCTGGTCATATCGCTGTGATCCCGCTTTTGGATATCCTCCAGGACCTGATCGTAAGTGATATCCTGACCCTTTTCCGTCAGCTCATCGTATCTGCGTTTTGCCCGTTCCTCAGCAGAGGCGGTCATAAAAAATTTGTATTCCGCATCGGTCAGCACATTGCTGCCAATGTCCCGCCCGTCCATAATGACACTTTTTTCCTGGCCCATCTGCCGCTGGAGCTGGACCAGCTTTTGACGAACATCGGCCAGGGCCGAACACTCGGACGCTTTCTTTGCGATCTGGGGAGTGCGGATTTGATCGTTAATGATCTCACCGTCCAATATGATGTTTCCTTTGGAAAAATCGATACTGGTTTTCTCCAGCATATTTTTCAGCGCCTGACGATCCTGAGGGTCAACCCCGCAGACCAGGGTCTTATATCCCACAGCCCGGTACATGGCGCCTGTATCGATGTAATCGATTCCCAGTTTTTTGGCCACCGCTTTGGCAATGGTGCTTTTGCCGGCGCCGCTGGGGCCGTCGATGGCTACTCTGATAATGTTCTCCATGTTTCGCTTCCTTTACTTGCTTTTTTTGGTTGTAAGCAATTTTTCAATTTCGGCTACAAAGGTATTGATATCGGTAAATTGCCTGTATACGGATGCAAAGCGGACATAAGCCACTTCGTCCAGCTTGCGCAGGCGTTCCATGATCAGTTCGCCGATGAAGGTGCTCTCCACTTCCTTCTCCATCATGTTATTCAGGCCCCGCTCGATCTCATCGACCACCTTTTCAATCTCAGCAATGGGGACGGGCCGCTTTTCGCAGGCTTTGATGATCCCGTTCATGATCTTGTTGCGGTCGAAGGCTTCCCTTCTGCCATCCTTTTTAATGACCATGAGGATCATTTCTTCCACCTTTTCGTAGGTCGTAAACCGTTTTCCGCAGGCATCGCACTCGCGCCGCCGGCGAATGGCATGTCCATCCTCCGTATGCCTGGAGTCGATTACCTTGGTATCCTGGTTTTCACAAAACGGGCATCTCATCTCAATATCCTCCTTGTATCACTACTATTCCTGTAAGCCAACATAGTGATTTTACTACATATTGTGGTTTTTGCCAAGTAGGGAATCTATCCGATTTACTTCCGCTTTGGCAAAGCTCCAAAAAAAAGGCTCCCGCCCAAGCCCGGCCAATAGCCGGCTCGTACAGGAGCCTTTAAGCAAAGTCTACTCTTCAATTTCCATAGCAACCGCTCTGACCGGAGATCCATCTGTTCCGGCAATTTTCATCGGAAAGGCTGCCACGACCACGTTATCGAAGTCGATCTGGTCCAAATAAGCCCAGTTTTCACCGATCATCAGTCTCTTTTCGGAGAACAGATCGTGAACCGGGAATTCGGTTCCGCCCGACTGGTCCGCGTTCATGGTATCGATACCAATGAAACGAACACCTTTATCTACCAAGTACTCGGCTACTTCGCCAGCTACGAAGGGATGATTATAGAACGCCTCCGTTCCTCTCGTCTTATACCAGTTGGTATTGAAGAGAACGATGGTATTTTCCTTAATCTTCTCATCATACGGCATCACGTCTTCCATGGTGATCTTTTCATTTTCTTTTTTATCGGTCACACGGATTACCACTGCTTCCCCAAAGAAGAAATCCAGCTCCATTTTGTCGATGGTATCGCCGTCATTTCTAAAGTGATATGGAGCATCTACATGGGTTCCTGTCTGAGTTCCCACATAAACACCGGAAAGATTGTAATAATCTTTTTCAATTGTATGTGTTGTTGTTACTTTTGGTTCCGGGTCTCCCGGATAAATCGGACTATTATCCGATACTTCCCATGATAAGTCTACAAATTTTTTAACTTTCATCATGCGCTCCTTTCTTAAACCAGATCTTTAAATTCGGACATATCGATTTCTTTGCCCTGCTTTCTTTCCGCAATCGCCTGGCGAACTCTGTCGTGCTTCTGTCTGCTGAGCGGGTACTTGAGTATAATCAATACCGTAATGAGGTAAATGCCTCCGCATAAGAACGCATACATGTACTTGAGACCGCTCAAAGCATCCGCGGTCTGCGTAGCAGCTGCAGCATCGTATCCGATAACTGTCAAAAGCGTACCAAGAACCGCCGCTCCTAAAGCTCCGCATGCCTTTTGGATAAAGGCTACAACACCGAAAATAACGCCGTCAACACGTTTTCCGGATGTAAGTTCCGTAA
Source organism: Hominibacterium faecale (assembly GCF_020734085.1). Classification (NCBI taxonomy): domain Bacteria; kingdom Bacillati; phylum Bacillota; class Clostridia; order Peptostreptococcales; family Anaerovoracaceae; genus Hominibacterium; species Hominibacterium faecale. The sequence goes on along the minus strand of NZ_JAJAGH010000002.1, from coordinate 22,354 downwards.
CATCGACGCAGTCGGGAATCATCGCCCAAGGCACCTGATATACAGCAGCGTTTCCTAATGACATAAGAATTGCCAAAACATAAATCGACGCCACATTTCCCGGCTGGATGATAAATCCGATCATGATGATCATGACAGCAGCTTCAAGACCGATGGCAATTACCCATGCTGCTTTTTTGGAAAGTTTCTGCATCAGTCTGTCCGTAATCCATGCGCAGAAAATACTGGCCACACCGAACACTAAGGTTACACTTGCAATCCGTCCTTCTGATAGAAGTGCATAATTTGTATAGTAGTAAACCTGCAGCGCATAATTGATGGTATTGGCGAATATCGCAATACCAAAGACCAGCATGACGATTCTGGTCGGTTTGCTCCTGAAAATTTCTTTGACATCGGCAAAGGAGAACTTTCCGCTGTCTTCTCTGTGTCTTTCATATCCTTTGGTCGATTTCCACAGGATAAAGATAAAGAGCAGCGCCACGATCATGTAGATGGCCAGGGTGCAGCTCCAACCGCGGTCAGCATTATCAAACAATCCGCCGAAGTATGCGACTAACATCAGCGTCGGGCTGATGGCAACCGTTGCGGTCAAGCCAAAATAGTTCTTAAAAGTAGCAAGCGAAGCCCTCTCGTTATAGTCCAGTGTCATCTCAGAACCAAGGGCGGAGCTGGAAATGTCCAGTACAGTCTGAGCTGTGTAGTATAGCAGAATAATAATTACAAAGTATACTTTAGAAACAGCCTCGCTGAAGCCCCAGTTGGTAAAGAGCAAGATACTGATGAGAACGAAGGGGACTGCCACGCCGATAATGAGCGGACGCCGCCTGCCGCTTTTCAGCTTAAGGTTATCGGAAATACCTCCCACGATCGGATCTGTGATCGCATCCCACAAAGTACCCAGTGAGATCATTGCGCCGGCAAAAGCTGCCGACAGACCGACTACATCGGTAAAGAAATAGAGACCATAATAGCTGAAAGCTGTCCATGTGATAAAGCTGCAGTAACCGGATAATCCGTACCCCAGCTTGACCTTAAAAGGCAACTTTTCATTCGGGCTATTAGCCGTAATGTTATTGTTTCCCATAAATTAAGACCTTCCTTTCATAAATCTAATATAAGTTTGTCAAATAAGTCCTAATCCCTTCTGACCTTTTGAACACCATTAGTATTAATGCAATATGCATGCCATCCTGACGTTCTTGGTATTCGGCCATTCTTGTCATTAAAATAGCGGCAGATTATTCATTTAGAAATAATCTGCCGCCGTACATCTTAACATTTTTCACCCGTCATCGTTACATTTCCTTGATACATTGTTTTATTCATTATTTAAAGAGTCTATTCAATTTAGAATTATAGCCTGTACACGAAAATCTTCCTCTAGATCATGTTTTTTCCGGTTTTTATATTTCCTTCTATTGATTAATCCGATGTTTAATCCACCGAGTCCAGAGATGTCGGCACGTCGACCAGAATTACATCCTCGCCGACCGTTTTTACGTTCTTCCATTTGATCACGAAATCTTCGGTATCTCTGCCGAACAGGTTAAAAAATCCCCGCTGTCCCGGCAGAACGATCCCCTCAATTTTTCCCTCTTTCAAATTTATCTCAATATCATATACAAATCCCAGACTCTTGCCGTCGTAAATATTGATCACTTCTTTATTTTTAATATTCTCCGTATTTAACATCGCTTTATCCCCCTTTTAATGTTTGTCCTTTTAAATATATTAAAAAACGGCAGAAATAAGAACGCTTTTTTGCTTCTTCTTCCGCCGTTTTTTTCTATGTCAAATTTTCATCGAACAAAGTTACTGAAGCCGGTTTTCTGAAATTCGCTTAAAATAGCTCCTGGTTTCTGCTACGATAACTCCGTTTAGAGCCAGCAGTGCGATCAGATTTGGTATCGCCATCAGTCCGTTGAAGATGTCAGCGATGGTCCATACTGCGCTTACCGTAATGAACGGTCCTGCTAAAACGGCCAGGATGTAGAGCCATCTATAAGTGGTAAGCACGCCTTTATGCCCGCCGGACAGGTATTCCAGACAGCGTTCGCTGTAGTAATCCCATCCAAGTATGGTCGTAAAGGCAAAGAAAGCCAGGCAGAGCATCAGTACGAAGGATCCTGTTCCCGCAGACCAGGGCAGACCTTGTCCGAAGGCAAAGGAAGTTACCTGAGCCCCTTCCAAACCTTCAGCGACAGCTTTATCATACGCTCCCGTAACCATGATCGTCAATCCGGTCATGGTACAAATGACGATGGTATCTATGAAAGTACCAGTCATGGAAATCAGGCCCTGCCTTACCGGTTCCTTGGTCTGTGCGGCTGCTGCCGCGATCGGCGCGCTTCCCAAGCCCGCTTCGTTGGAGAAAATACCTCTAGCAACACCTTTCTGCATCGCCAGCATCAGCGCCCCTAAAGCGCCTCCGGCCATTGCTCTCAATCCAAAAGCGCTTGCCAGAACTTCAACAATAGCATGAGGAATTGCTCGAATATTTGCAATCAAAATCACCACACAGATGATTACATAAGCAATTGCCATAAAAGGTACTATGATCGTCGTAACGCTGGCGATTCGCTTGATCCCGCCTATGACAACCAGAGCAGTCAACACTGCCACAACGATTGCCGTAATGACAATGGAGATTGAATAATCTCTGCCGAATAAGGATACCATGTGCTGGCTGTTGGGGTCAAAGAATCCCTGAGCCGCAGAAGCGATTCCGTTCACCTGTGTAATGGTGCCGATCCCCAGAAGTCCGGCCATCATGCCGAAGATAGCAAACAGCTTGGCCAGCCATTTCCAGCTCTTGCCCATTCCATTTTCTATATAGTAGAACGGCCCTCCCAGGGCATGTCCATCCTCTTTGATAACACGATATTTGATTGACAGGACGCCCTCTGAGTATTTTGTGGCCATACCAAAACAAGCGGCCAGAATCATCCAGAATAACGCACCCGGGCCGCCGGCCACAACGGCTGTAGCTACGCCGACGATATTTCCGGTACCGATGGTCGCTGCCATCGCTGTACAGAGCGCCCCGAAGCTGGTTACTTCTCCCTCTCCGTTGGCTTCGTTTTTTACCATGTACTTGAGTGCGGTTCCCAGCTTGCGGAACTGGAGCACGCCCAGGCGGATTGTCAAAAAGATACCGGTACCCATAATCAGGACGATCATCGGCACTCCCCATACCACATCATCAATGCTTACTAGCACTTTTGTCAATTGATCCATGTTTTCTACCCTCTCTTCATAAGTATAATTGCGTATAAAACTGCAGTTAAAAGAAAAAAGCCGAACGATTCGACTTTCCAGAGATAGGGCAAAGCTATTAAGATATCAGCTATCTGCTCTGTCCTTTTGCCTGAGAGATCGGCGGCAATTCCACCTTACACCTTCGGCGCTCATCATGAGACTCTCCAGAGAATTCTGTGCTTTCACCAGTCGGCGCCGCGGCGCTTCCGTCGGCCTTTGGTGAAAAGGATGTCGCTTTTTAACCCGAAAAAACTGCAAGATTCGGGCTCCATCGACAAACTAACGTATCGATATTACCACATCTTGCAGTGTATTTCAATCTTTTTTTCTAGAAGTTGTAGGTTTGCGGCAATGCCGTTGCTGGTTATGCGTCGGCGCCGCCCGGTTCATCGTTGGAGGTAGCGTCGTCAGCGCCTTTTCCTTCCGTGGTGGACTGAGTAGCCTCAGTAGAGTCTTTAGCTTTTGACTCCTCCGTTGGCGCGGTTGTCTCTTTCTCCGTCTTTTTATCTACAACCTTTGCCTGTTCATAGATAAAATCCATTACTTTTTCATAGGTCAAAGAAAGTTCTATATAGGAGTCGATCTCTTCGCCGAAGTTTTCCTTGAAAGTATCTTCCGTATATCCGGAGCTTTCAATCTGCTCGCGCAGCTTCTTTTCATCATCTTTAGTATAGCTGAGTTTTTCTTTATCCGCTATATAATAGGAAACCATCTGTTCTTTTACATATTCCTGAGCTGCCTGCTTATTCTTTTCGTTATATTCTTCTTCCGATTGGATGCCCATCTGCTGCCAGATATCCTTCAGTTCCATGTTGTAGCTCTCGGCCATTTTTTTATACTGCTCCTCCAAGACCTCTACATATTGATTTACTTCTTCTTCCGGATATTTGATTACTTCTGAGCTATCATAAATTTCCTGCCAGAGATCCCCTTTTTGAGAACTCTTTTCCTGGTCTTCTTTATCCTTTAGCAGCTGCTTTTTTACTTGCTTTTCGTATTCGGCGGTGGTCTTTACTTTGCTGTTTTTTGCCACCCAGGCATCGTTATATTCGGGGATCTGATCCACGGAAACGTAATTGAGTTTGACCGTGAACACCACGTCCTTGCCTGCCACTTCCGTGTTGTTGTAATCCGCCGGGAATTTGAGATTCAGCGTCTGCTTGGAGCCGATTTCTTTTCCGATGAGGCCATCCTCAAAGCCGGGGATAAATTCCCCGGAGCCGATCGTCAGGTCATAGCCTTTGGAGCTGCCGCCGTCAAAAGTCTTGCCGTCGATCTTACCCTCATAATCCAGGTTCACTTTATCGCCTTTAGCCACAGTTCCTTCTTTTTTCTTTTCTGTGGTTTTCGTTTGCTCCACGTTGGCCTTGACCTGAGCGTTTACTTCTTCGTCCGAAACAGAAACGTTAATCTTTTCTATTTCCAGGCCCTTATATTTTCCCACCTTCACATATTCTGACAGATCATACTTACTGTAGGGTTTGCTGCCGCATCCAGTCAGCCCCATCACAACGAACAGACATACAATCAAAGTCAGTGCCATCAATTTCTTTTTCATAGCTTCCTCTTTCTCTTTAATTTTTCGCAGAATCTTTATAATCGTATCATATCTTGACCAAATTTTAAAGATTTGATACAAATCTACATGTTTCGTTCACACAGAACACACATTACAATTCCTTATGTATCTGTTCCATCTTCCGGTCCACTTCCGCCATAGCCTCCGCGCATTCCTTCAGCTCTGCCTCCATTTTGGAAGTAATTCCGCCGACCCGCTTATATTTCAGCTCATGCTCCAAGCTGGCCCACGTATCCATAGCAATGGTCCGGAATTGAATTTCTACTGGGACCATTTCTGTCCGGTCAGAAAGGAACACCGGTATCTGTACCACCAGATGCAGGCTTCTGTATCCGCTCTCCTTGGGATTTTTAATATAATCGCTGCGGCGCAGCAGTTTGATATCGTCCTGCTGCAGTAAGAGCGATGCCACTGCGTATACATCATCGATGTAATTGCAAATGACCCGGATTCCGGCAATATCTGTGATTTTATAAAATGATTCAAGGCGTATATCCAGTCCTTTTCTTTCCAGCTTTTCGAAAAGGCTCTGGGGCGACTTGAGCCTGCATTCCATATGGTGAATCGGGTTGTAATCGTATCTTACTTGGAACTCATCATCCAATATTTCCAACTTGGTGCTTACTTCCCGAATGGCAGCATGATAGGTGTTCCGCAGAAGCACGTAATCCTGGAATTCATCCATGAGCGGCTTTAAAGCCGCCGGTACTGTCGCATCATCCAATCGAAAGCCGTCTTTTTTTTCAATAATCATTTGTTAACTCCTTTTTCTTATGTGCTCGTCTCTTCTCCCGTATTCTGTTATTGTACAATAGAATGCTGGTCGCTGCTGTGGAAGTTTTCTTAATATTTTATTAAAAACATTTCTTCAAAGCTGCGTTTAGGCACCGGCCTGCCGAGATAAAAGCCTTGAATATATTGAATATCCATCTCTGCCACCGCCTGATAATCTTCCTCGTCCTCTACGCCTTCCACACAGACATCCATATCCATCACATGACACAAATCCGCAATCAGACTGACAAAAGAACGATCAAATTTTCTATCCCGGATACCTTTAATAAAGGTGCGGTCAATCTTAACAACATCGGCAGGCGCCAGCTTCAAGAGCCCCAGCGAAGAATAACCTGTCCCGAAGTCGTCGATTGCCACGGACATCCCCATCTCTCTGCACTGGGAGAGAATCATAGACAAATTTTCTCCGCTGTCTGCAAAGTAGCTTTCGGTCAATTCCAGCATCAAAAGCCGTGGATCGGCGTGATATTTGGACAGCGTTGACCGTATGAAATGCAGCAGCCCTTCGTCCTCCATTTGGCTGGCAGAAACGTTGACACTGATCTTGATCGGATAGCCTATCCTGGTCCATTCTACGCTCTTTTTGACCGCCTCTTCAAAAATCCATCTGCCTAATTTTAAAATCAGATCGTTTTTCTCCAAGAGAGGGATAAATTCATCCGGGCCCACTCTGCCGAATTTTTCACTGGCCCATCGGGAAAGACACTCTGCGCCAACCAGTTTCTTATGCTTATCGAATACTGGTTGAAAATACGCTTCAAACCCTCTAAATCCGTTGTTGATACTTTCTCTAAGCAGTTCCTCAATTCCCAGAACTCGGACTTTTTCAACCAACATTTCTCTGAAAAAAAAGACGATTCGGTCTTTTCCGCTCTGTTTGGCATAGTTAAGCGCATAGCCGGCATACTTGATCAGTTCCATATGGGCGGCGGCATATTCGGGAAACGTCACACATCCGCAGGATATGGTACAAAAAAAAGTTCGGTTATCATAGCTCTGCTGCTTGCCGAAGGATTTCTGCAAAGAGCGGAAAAAATTCTGAGCCATAGCCTTGTCTTTGCCAAATAAAATCACAGCGAACTCGTCTCCATCCAAACGGAACAGCATCCCGTTGTTGGGGAGGAGGCTTTGAAGTCTCTGGGCCGCAATGCGTATTACTTCATCACCGAAATGACGGTCGTAGAGGTCGTTGACTCTTTTTAAATTATCAAGGCCTAAGTGCAACAGAGAAAAAGGCGCGTCTCGATCTTCTTGAGTCAGCAGCTCCAGCTGGTGAATAAACTCAAATTTGTTTAAGAGTCCGGTCAAATGGTCAATTCTGTTTTTATTGCCCAAATTGGTGATTATGCCCGCAAAGAGTTCCGGTTCGCCATTTTTGTCTCGTTCCAGGCGACCTCTGCAACGGAGCCAAACCCACTGTCCCTCGTGATTAAGAGCCCGATATTCCACTCTGTGACAATCGGTTCTCCCATCGGCAATTTCCTGGTTGGACTCTAAAAATGCCGCTTTATCGTGTTCATGTACTTTTGCGCCCCAGACTGCGGCCGCGTTTTCGATAATCCGGCCCGGCAGTCCGAATTCATCTACCATGGACTGGGGATATTGAAACACGCCGGTTTTCATATTACAAACATATATGTAATCATCCGTACTTTGCGCTAAGGCATCATAGAGCAGCTCTTTATTATAGGAAAAAGGCTCTGCATCCGTTGGATGATTAAGTTGCTTCAGTCTTTCATTGGCTCTTTCTATATGGGCAGTTCGTTTATACTGGTAAAGCTTCTCATCCGCAGCGCAAAGCAAATCATCGACGGAATCGATCTCGTCCATTTCAACACAGACCGCACCGAAACAAAAGGCATTCTGAGTCATCACGCCCGGCAAATTTTCTTTTCTGATGCCCTGCAGCACGTTTTTCAGCTTTCGTTCTGCTTCTTTTTCAGTGGTATGGGAAAAAACAACTACAAATTCATCTCCTCCCAATCGGAATAAGTATTCTTTCTCGTTGAGCACCCCGCTGATTCGGCTGGCAATGGTGACCAGCAGCTGATCACCGGCCTGATGCCCCAGCTTATCGTTGACCTGCTTCAGCTCATTGGCGTCAATCATAGCAAGCACAAGAGGTTCATCCGATCTTTGGGCCTTTTCCATAGACTTTTTCAAAGCTGTTTTTCCAGCCCTGCGGTTGAGCACTCCAGTCAGCTCATCAGTGCTGGCCTGCCTATATAGCCGCTTGACCTCTGTGACATCCACTGAATATTGAAAATGTGCCGTACGCCCGTCATACCACTTAATGAGACTGTCAAAACATTCATAAATACGATTGTTAGACAAGTCATCGGCCTCCCACATATAAGAATCCGCTTCTTTCTTGTTTTTCTCTAACTGAAAGATCGGACAATCGTCGCAGCGGTGGGTTCTTCCTTTCTTCAGTGTTTGCCAGCAAATTTTTCCGATAGGTTCATCGAGCCCGAATGCTTCTTTCATACGCCTGTTCATGAACAAGATCCGGTCTGTTTCAATATCGGTAACATAAATATTGGCATTCATTTTATCCATGATCTCGCCAAAAACCCAATGTTCCAAAGAGATACCGGTTATATGCTCTTTTTCTTCTTCATATTTCTTCATAATCGAACCTTTCTTTTGAAACAGAATGTATCGGTATCCGCTTTGACAATTCGAATATATGCAGCGGATGCGCATCTTTATCAATGGTATCACTTTTAAAGAAGCTTTGCTATTCTTTCCTGATTAAAATAAAATGATTTCTTTGATATTCGATCAGTCCTTCTTCTTTCATCCTTCCCAGCTCAGCCGACATGGCACTCCTGTCCACTGATAGATAATCGGCCAGTTCTTGGCGATTGAAAGGAATATCAAAACGGCTCGTTCCACAGTTAATCGCTTGTGCCGACAGATAAGACAGCAGCTTTTCCCTGGTGGTTCGCTTTGTGATATGCTCCATCTTCTGCATCAAGGCGATATTTTTCCGGGCAAGAATTTTCATCATATTGCGGATAATCCTAGCGTGGAACGGACAAGATTGGGGACAGGTTGTCAATATTTTTTTATAATCCAGCAGCAAAACTTCCGTAGATTCAACGGCCATAACGCTGACAGGAACATGGTTAATTTCCGCACAGGAAAAGGATTCTCCGAAGACCTCTCCTGGTTCCAAAACTTCAATAATCGTCCGGTTGCCCCAATAATCTTCCTTCAGAATGCGCAGGCTGCCTGAAACGACAATACCTGTCAAAGCCATGCGGTCTCCTGTTGTAAATACAAAGTCATTTTTGTTGTAACTCTGCTTCCTTGCCGAAAGACAGGAAAGCAGTGCTTCAATTTCAGCCGGAAGGATACCTTCAAATAATTTAGAGTCTTTCATAACATCCCCGCTTCCGTTGTAAATACAACGAATTCTTTTCTTAGTATATCCAATCCCGCCGCATAAGTCAAACGGACAGCCGCCTCTGGGCCCGGCTGTTTTCTTGACTCCGCTTGTTTTTAGTGAGATAATGAAAATAAATATAATTAATTTACTATGAACTAAAGGAGCTCCAACATGCAAAAAGCTTTCGAAATGCTCGATGCCATCTCTGAGCTGGTTTACATCTCCGATATTGAAAGTTACGATCTGCTTTATTTGAATAAACCGGGCAGGGAGAAATTTGGAACCGATTCCTTGGAAGGGAAAAAATGTTATCAGCTGCTGCAAAACAGGGACCGTCCCTGTGACTTCTGCACCAATGACTGTCTAGTTTATGAGGAAGCCTATACTTGGGAATATTATAATCCTTCTGTTAATGGTTACTATATTCTCAAGGACAGTTTAATCGACTGGGAAGGAAAACCGGCCCGCTTTGAGGTTGCTTTCGAAGTCACTGAACTGGAGCTCCAAAAGAAATCACTGGAGCGGCTGGTCAAATCGGCCAGCCTTATTATTGACTGCGCTAAAATTCTTCATCAGTCCCAATCGCTGGAAACAATTGTTAACAAGCTGCTGGATACGCTCGGCAGCTTTTTAGAAGCTGAGCGCGTCTATATTTTTGAAATTCGAGGATTGCGGATGGATAATACTTATGAGTGGTGCGCCCCGGGCGTTCAGCCTGAAAAAGACAATCTGCAGGATATGGATATTGATCTCGTGCAAAGATGGCGGCCTTCTTTTCATCGTCAAGAATGTGTGGTGATTGATAATATCGATGAAATCCAGGATATTTCGCCGAAGGAATATCAGGTTTTGACCAAACAAAACATACATAGTCTGGTAGCTGCCCCGCTTTTGGCGGATGGTAATCTTCGGGGATATATTGGGGTTGACAATCCTCCGGAAAAAAACATTCAGCATATTCCGCTGATTTTCTCAACAATCAGCTACTTTCTTACTTCCATTATCGAAAAGCAGGAAACCGAAAAGCTCTTGCGCAAACTTAGTTATCAGGATACACTCACCAGTGTCCATAATCGTAATCGCTTTATCAAGGATATCGACAAGCTGAGCGGCCAAACCTGCACCGATATCGGCATTGTTTATGTTGATTTGAACGGGCTCAAAGCAATTAACGATAACCAAGGGCATAGTTACGGCGATCTCGCTTTGACCAACACAGTAACCAAGCTTTCTTCCATTTTTTCGAAGGATCGTATTTATCGCGTCGGCGGCGATGAATTCGTTATTATCTGCAGGCCAATCAAAAAAGATGATTTTGATTCTTGTGTCTGGTCACTGAAAAAGTCCTTTATCAATAATCAGGAGTATGATGCGGCAATTGGCTCCACATGGAGCAGCCAATGTGATAATATACAGCAGCTGATCAGTGACGCGGATGAGCAAATGTATGCTGACAAGAAAGCTTATTATCGAAAAAATCCTCAGACCAGCCGTTATCGTTATATCAACGATCAATTCTTGGAGCTTAACAACCCGCAAGTTCTTACCAAGTTCTTAGCGGAAGGGCAATTTCCGGTTTATCTTCAGCCCAAGCTTTCTTTCTCCGACCGGAAGCTGGCGGGAGCCGAAGCATTGGTGCGGTATATCGATAAGCATCAGGTATTGGTCGCACCGTCCCAGTTCATCCCGGTTCTGGAAAGCTCCCACTTAATCTATATGCTTGATTTCTATGTATTTCACTCTGTATGCAATATACTGAAAAGGTGGATCGACGAGGGCCAGGAGGTTATTCCCATATCGGTGAACTTTTCCAGATATACGTTGACTCAGACCAACTTTCTACAGAATTTGAAAAATCTCTGGAAATCGTATGATATTTCTCAAAATCTGATTCAGATCGAAATCACGGAAGGATCGGAATCGGAACTTTCTGCGGAAATCGTAACCATTTTAAAAGAAGTAAAGGCCGAAGGTTTTTCCATATCCATCGACGATTTTGGGGTAAAGTACGCCAATCTTTCCCTGTTTACATCCATGGATTTTGATGTGCTGAAAATCGATAAAAGTCTGGTGGAGGATGTTGCCAAAAATACAAAAGCTCAGCTTCTGATTCAAACCATCGTTGAACTGTGTAAAAAACTCGGCATTCAGCTGGTGGCCGAAGGCGTTGAGACGGAAGAGCAGTTCCAGTTACTCGATCGGCTGTCTTGCGATCTTGCCCAGGGCTATCTGTTTAGCAAACCGCTTCCTCTCGATGAATTTACCAAGCGATATCTGGCCGCCATCTAAGCCTCAGGCTCCAATTCCTCCGACTGCTGTCTGCACAGATCTATAAAGCGGTTCATGCCCTCTGTTTTAAATTTATTCTTATGGCAGATCAGGTAAAAATGGCGTCTTAGCTCACGGCCGCAAATGCGGATCTGCGCCAACTCACCGTTTTTCAACTCTTCCTCGACCAAATATTCGGATAAGAGGCAGATTCCCCTGCCGTGCATAACTGCGTCTTTCATGGATGTGATACTATTGCAAATCCAGGCATACTCGGGAGCCGCGCCGTTTGATGCCAAAAGTTCTTCCAGAAGTCTCCTGGTCCCGCTGCCCGCTTCTCTGGCAACAAAGGGCTGCCCGAGAAGCGCCTCCGGCTCCACTTCTTTTTCGGCCAGAGGATGGTCCTTTCTGCAGATTAAGATCAGCCGATCGGCGAGGGCGCTCTCCCTGGTCACTTCCTTTGCCCGGGTAATATCCTGAACAAAAGCAAGATCAAGCTGTGCATCGAGGATCTTGCGTTCGAGCTGGGAACTGTTTCCAACTTCCACCATGGTCCGCACCTGCGGGCATAAAGCCTGATATCGATCCAAAAGGGGATTCATAAAGTAAAAACCCACGGTCGTGCAGGCGCCGATGCGAAGCCGTTCAGAGCTGGAAAGATCGCTCATTTTTTCTTCGATCTGCTCGTTCAGATAAAGGATTTGGCGAACATAAGTAAGCAATTCCCTGCCTGCTCCTGTCAAGTACAGTTTCTTCGAAAGCCGTTCGAACAGTTTTACCTGGTACTGCTTTTCCAGCTCTCCAATGGCCTGACTGACCGATGATTGGGAAATATACAGATGCTCGGCAGCCCTGCTCATATTCATATATTTGCAGACTTCTGCAAATATCTCCAGGTTTCGAAAGGACATTTCTTTCTCCTATCCATAAGTATTTACTAATGATAACGAAAAGTTATTTGTATTTTACAATAGATTGGTTCTGTTGTAAACTGATGGCAGAAAGGAAAGAGAATGTTTTATGAATAAGGCGTTAATCATTGTCATCGATGGGTGCGCACCTGAATATCTGACCAGGGACACCGCACCGAATATGTTCAGACTGGCGGAAAGGCCCGGCTCCTTTGCAAAGACCGTACAGGGAGCGATTCCAAGCGTTACCAATGTAAACCACGCTTGTATCATGTCCGGCGCTTTTCCGGAAGACACCCATGTGGTGGGCAACTATTATTATGACCCCGCGACCGGCGACCAGGGTTTTATAGAAAGCACCGGCTTCATGAAGGCCCGAACCATCCTGGAAGCATATAAAGCGGCCGGCGGGAAAACATCGCTCCTTACTGTGAAAGGCAAGATTTTGGAAGTCTTCGGGGCAGGTGTGGATATCGGCATCAGCGTGCAAAAGCCGGATCAGGAGCTGCTTGCCCGGTTAGGACTTTCCGTGCCGCCACAGGTACAGAGTCCTGACAGCAGCCGCTGGATTTTCGAGGCCGCTTATCAATGCATCAAAAAAGAAAACCCGGCTCTTGTCTACTGCACGACCAATGACTTTATCATGCACCATTTCCCTCCGGGAACTGATGAGGCGCGGGAGCAGATACGAGCTGCCGACGACTATGTGGCTAAAATTCATGATCTGGATCCATCGCGCCAAATTTACGTTACCGCAGATCATGGCATGAATCAAAAGACGACTCTTATCAACCTCCAAACCATTTCAGATGAGGCAGGCTTTCATATGGTTTGCGTGCCTCCTCTGAAAGACCGCTATATTGAGAACCACATCTATCAGGAGGGCGGTATTCTCTACCTCTATTTGCAGGATCCAAGCGAGGAAGCGCAGATTCTGGAATTGACTGCTTCTCTGCCGGCTGTGGAACAGGTGCTTTCCGCGAAAGAGGCGGCTGCCCTCTACCATCTTCCGGAGGATGACATCGGCGATTTTGTGGCCTTTGCTGCCAAAGATTGTGCCTTTGGGGAGGTGGATCCGCCAATCCTTCATACAGATCAGGTGCGAACACACGGTTCCTTGTATGAACGGACGGTTCCCCTCATTGCCGTCAATGCGGCCGCAGATTCACAAGAATATGCATACAGCAAAGATATTGTCCGGCATTTGCTGTGATAAGCTTTGTTTTCAAATGTATGGATGATCCATCAATACCTTCTACCTTAATATGGCAAAAAGAGCTGTTTCCTATAAAATCAGCTCTTTTTGCTTTCGTTCTTCGGGCTTGAGGATAGAATCTCCCAGCTCCGCTATGGCTTGAGCTTTACCGGGAAGACTGGGTATCATCCAAATTGACATGCCGTTCAGCCCTGAATTTATTTTTCGTTTTGCAGTTGGGGCAGATATAGGATATCTCAAAGACAACAGCCCCGTCCTCTAATTTACCAAGGGCACTCTCCTGAGCAGGAACTGGGATCAAATCGTCTGCCGCATTTCCAGGATATCCTTTATACTCGGTCTCCCACTTAACTTCTTTTCCGCAAACATAGCAAGTATGTTTACCGCCCATTGCTCTGCCTAACATGGCCGATTCCTCCTTTTTCTTTTATCATAACTCTTTTATTAAGTTTTTTCCACAGAAAAAGTCTGATAATTCAAAGTTTATTCCGCTAGAAACTCTTCGATAAAATGCGAAGCAACCGCACCATCCGCAGCAGCCGTCACGATCTGCCTTAAAGGCTTAGTACGGACGTCTCCCACTGCGTAAACTCCAGGTATATTCGTTTTTGTGGACTCATCTGCAATTAGATAGCCGGTAGAATCCATATCCACTTGATCTTTGAACAGTTCTGTATCTGGTACCCGGCCGATCGCTACAAAGATGCCGTCACAGGCAACCTGTGCAATCTTCCCGCTGGTCAGCTCTTCAATCATGGCGCCGGTAACTCGTTTATCATGGAGAATTTCAGTAATCCTGCTATTCCATAGAAATTCCACGCCGCTGTCTTCCAATGCTTTCAAGTATACCTTCGATGCGCGCAGCTGATTTCTACGGTGCACGAGATATACTTTTTTGCATATTTTTGAAAGGAAAAGGGCGTCGGCTACCGCAGTATTGCCCCCTCCTGATACAATGACGGTTTTATCCTTGTACATCATGCCGTCGCAGGTTGCACAGTATGCCACTCCCCGGCCGCGAAGCTGCGATTCTCCCGCAAGACCCAATTCTCTGGGAGAAGCTCCGGTGGCTATAATGACCGAACGTGCCAGAATCTCGCCGTCCGTTGTTTGGATCCTTTTGGGCTGAGCTTTCAGGTCTAGCGATAACACTTCGGAAAAAGCGGTCTCTGCTCCAAAGCGCTCCGCGCCTCGCTGCATTTTTTCCGCCAGTTCAAAACCGTCGATGCCTTCATCAAAGCCAGGATAATTATCTACCTGTCCGGTGGTAGCCATCTGTCCTCCTGGAGAAAGCTTTTCCAGTACCAAAACGGAAAAACTGCTCCTGGCGCAATAAAGAGCTGCAGCGTAACCGGCCGGTCCGCCGCCGATAATAACGACATCATATTGCTGTTTATGTTCCTTGGTCATTCTCTCCACCTCCAATTACAAGACGTTGTTTGTTTTCAGCCAGTCGGTGACTTGTGCCCGGGATTGAGGTGCGATGACGGAATCGATGGCTTTTCCTTCTGCAAACAGAATCAGAGTAGGAATGGTTTCCACTTCAAACCGGGCAGTCAGCTCCGTCTGCTCATCAATATTGATTTTTCCTACTTGGAGTTTTCCCTCGTATTCTCCCGCTACTTGATCCATTACTGGCGAGAGGCGTTTGCAGTAGCCGCACCATGGGGCCCAGAATTCAATTAAGATCGGGCCTTGTACTTCCAATACTTCTTTGTTAAAATTTTTGTTCGTAATTTCTTTAATCAACATATCCTACATCTCCTTTTTGATTTTTTATTATTCTTCTACTGTTTCATACGGCCAGTCGATGATACCTCCAAAATCATAGACATTTTTGTAGCCGATCTTGACCAATTTGTCAGAGGCTTCCTTGCTTCGAATACCGGTCCTGCAATGCACCAGTAATACGCTATCCAAATCCGGCAGTTCCTGCGGCTGTTCGGTTCCGATTTCCTCATTGGGTACAAGTATGGAACCGGGGATATGGCCTGATTTGTATTCTTCCTCTGTCCGCACATCCACGACTGTAACATTTCCTTCATCCATCATTTGCTTTGCTGTCTCAGCAGTGATCTTATGGTAGGCGCCCGAATTGTCTTCTGTTTTGCCTCCGCCCTCCACAGCGCTGCTGCCACATGCGGCCAGCAACATACAAACCGCAAGAAATAATGCAACCAAGCTTTTTTTCAAATTTTCCATTTCCCCTCCCTTAACTGTAATCATTTTATTTACAGTTCGTATTGTTACTATATCATGTTTCGGGATATTGTCAATAGATTTTATCATTTTTCTCATAATTCCGATACATTTTATGAGTCTGTTACTTTTATGTCAAAAAATCCGTCAAATGACGGATTTTTATCTAACCTTGCTATTTAAACGATTCCATCCATTAGTTGTGCCTTTAAAAGGGTACAAGATTCTGATTTATTTCTGCTGTCCTGTTCTTATCTGGACAAGCAGTTCCATGTTTCGATACCTTTATTATAAATAGGAGATGAGATTTTAGAACTTACTGAAGATATGTATTTTTTCCGTCGCCCTGTCTCCATAAGAACCAGCTTTTATTTCAGATATGGCTTGACTTCTGTCTCAAGAATGATATCCAATTCATTAGCGTATGCCAGATATTTGTCACATTCTTCATACGTCAACATGTCTGATGAAAGCAGCCCTGTCTGATTGTAGTCATCGTTTACGAACATCTTAGTAAACAGAGCGCCGCACTGTCCCGTCAGATACTGTTCCCCCGTGATCCCTGCCCTCTTGAAGCTTTCTTCACAGCCTGGTGCATAAAGATATGTCTCCACCATTATTTTCTTTCCATCCTTTGTTCCTGTGCATTCCACCACGAAAGCGCCCTCATCTTTTACGAGACCTTCGTCGAGAATCTCTTTGATTTCATTGTAATACTTAGGTGCAGGGGGGAGGTGTGACAGAATCACATCAAATGGGATAAAGGTATGTCCCTTATATGTTTGTTCCTCTCTTTCCAGCAAACCGGCTCGATATAGCGGTGTTGAAAAGTCGATCCCCACTCCTCCATATTTAAAGTTGATGTTCTTTGCTCCTTTGAAGTGGGTATCTTTGTTTAATCCCATATATACCGTCTCATCATGGGCATGTTCCACCAGCGTTACTTCCTTGGCACAGCCCTTGAAAAGTCTCGTCACAGGCAGTGAATGCGGCTCTGTCTCGACAAGCACTCCTTCCTTTAACGCGAATGTAGGATCCGTCATATCCGATAATGCAGTAAACGGCGACCACCAGAACGGCAGAAATCGCTTGGCTTCTACTCCCTCGTATACCATCATCAAGATATCCTCACATGTGTCAAGATATCTCATACTGTTTTTTGCTGCTACGCACATCATCCCCGGCGCTGATCCGGTCCCAATGACGGCCAGCTTTCCCAATTTTCTAAACCTCTTTCCATAGTCATTGTATAGAATCTCTACACACTTAGGCCACCATGGATCGAGTACGTCTGTTGCTGCAAAGTCTTGATAGTTTGCCTTTACTGCCAGCGCTGCTTCCAGCACTTTCGGCGCGAATTTGATCGGAAGTGCATTGATAATAAGATCCGCATCTTGTGCCGCCTTGATAATACTGTCCACCTCGTTGGCATCAACATATGTTCCTTCTGCCTTCTTCAAAATTTTTACGAGTTCGTCTACAGCCTTATGGTCTGCATCGGCACAGATGATTTTTTCGACATTCGGTTCCTCGTCCATTCTCTGCGCTACCGTTGACCCCTGAGCTCCCGTACCTAATACTAATATTTTCTTTCCCATTTCGTTTCTCCTTTTTAATCACATTTATATACAGTTCTTCCATCAAACATTGTCATAACAACTTTATCATCGAGAATTTCTTCTGGCGTCAAATCGAACATATCCTTTTCAAAGGCGATAATATCCGCATACGCTCCCACTTTGATCTGCCCCAGCTTATTCTCCATATGCACTTGATACGCCGCATTGACCGTATAGGCCTCCAAGCATGTTTGCAGGGAAAGCTTCTGCTCCTGCGGCGGAAGGGAAAGCATTTGCGGATCGTTAAAAAATTTCGCATATCTTCGAGTCATCGCTGTTGCTATAGCAAGTCTCGGATCATAACCTACTTCATCAGCGGGTCTGTCGCTTCCCATAGTGATAAGCGCACCTCCATCCATGATCTCTTTTAACATAAATTCCTCTTTCGATATGGAGCCCAGCGTTGTTTCAATTTCCGGATACCAGTAATGCCATCCGCCTGAAGTATTTGCTATGATATTAAGTTCCCCAAACCTTTTGCGGTCTTCTTTTTTTACATACTGCGTATGTGCATTCGTCACTCTCGTATCGCTGAACCCTGCCGCTCTTACGGCCTCTGCGCCTTCAATGGCGGCGCGCGCCGCACGGTCGCCGATGGTGTGTGCATGCAGATCAAATCCCAGCTCTGCTACTTTGGCGTATAGTTTCCGGATGGCATCGCCTTCAAGAATAGGAAGGACCATTTCATAATCATCTATATACTGATAAGAAACACTGGCGGATTTTGTCTCGAAGGTTCCGTCAAGGATCACTTTATAGGTACTGACCCTGCACTTATCATCATCGTAAAGGTCATTAAGTTCGATAAGTTCCTCTAATGCTCTTTCCACCTGTTCAGCCGAATCTACAAACGTGCAGTCGTAGAATCTCTGATAGACTTTGCCTTGGCGTGTCAGTTCCCATGTAACCTCATAAGGCCTGCGGCCCATCCAGTCAAAATTGCCGCAGCCTACCAGAGTCGTTATCCCTACCCGGGAAAATTCATCGGACATTACCTGGTAAGCGTTCTCCAAACTGGCATTGTCAAAAAAGTTAACCTTGCGCAGAATCATATTTTCAGCCTCTGTTTCGACGACATGACCTGTCAGCCTGCCGTTTTCATCTTTTTCAAAGTACTGATATCCTGGTATGGGATCCGGTGTTTCCTCCGTTATTCCCGCAAGTTCAAAGGTTCTGGAATTGACCCAGCAGGCATGAAATCCGCTTCCCATCAGGATAACAGGCTTGTTGGGGCAAATGTCATCCAGCAGTTTAAGAGAATATGGCTGGTTTTCGTCAAATATAAATTCATTGTATCCCGCGCCCACATATGACTCATTATGCGGATTTTGCTCAATTTCCTTTCTCAAAGTTTCCAGCACTTCCTCCAGAGACATCTCCTCGCTGAATTGTATAGCATTCATGAAATATGCCGTCATTGCCGGATGGCAGTGGGCATCAATAAATCCTGGCAGCACCATAGCGCCCTTCATGTCCGCCACTTCTGTCCTTTCCTTCTTAAGTCTAAGAATTTCTTCGTTCGACCCTACCGCCTTCACAATATTCTCCTCTATTGCAACTGCTTCAGCTATTGAATTTTCGGGATCCATGGTGTAGACCACTCCGTTTAATAAAATTTTATCCATAAGTTTCACCCCAATCTTATACAAAATTATGATTTCATTTACTGCGCCCGAGTTTCATCAGCATGTTCGCCTATTGTCACAGTGATCTTTGTCGGCATAGCCATCTTTTGATCTTTTTTAGTAGCTGCCATATAAAGAGTCAGGGAAATGATGACGCAGATCCCTCCTCCTATCAGCAATGCCAGTCTCATAGCTCCAAAATTGCCGAGCAATCCTCCTCCATATACCGACGCATAATATTCCGGACCCCAGTCTCCCTCCATCACGCCGAAGTAAAAGTATCCGACTATTGAGACAAAGCCCATGATGATCATATATTTTGCGATGCGGTAGAGGTCTCCGTAAGCCATCCTCGTTCTCGGATTCTGGGGATATAGCTCTGGATCGCTTTCTGAAAACCCTCCCAAGGTGATTTTTACGATTGGGTATGTAACTCCTACAATCAGCAGGAATATCTGACCATATAGAAAATAATCCATACCATTCATGTAATATGCCAGCACTGCTACGAAGGCCGGAAGTACGGTAACAAGAAACAGTCCAACTCTGCCGCCACCCACAGAATAACATCCGGCTCTGCGCTCCATGGGAATATCTCTTCGTGCTTTGATTATTATTACTGATACAAGAACTTGCGCTACCAGAATCGGGATCACCTGGATTAGAACCAGGGCTTTAAATTCGATCTGCATCATTAAAATGGTTACAATTGCTATAGAAATTACGCCGATATACGGCACCCCACTTTTTCTGGTTACATTGGTGATCCACTTTTTAGGGAACAGCCGGTCGTCCGCGAGTACAAAAAAGGATCTCGAACCTCCGGCCATGTTGGTATTGAAGCTGGATAAAGCGGCAACCATTGCAACCACGACGAAGATGACCTTTCCGGCATCACCAAACCACAATGAAAGAACCGTTGGGAATCCAATTCCCCCCATCTCACCAGGGCTCCACAGTTCCCATTGTCCTACGGAAACAAGTCCTGCTGCTGTCGGAAGCAAATAGGTGAGTGCAGATGCGGGTACGGCCAGTTTCATAGCCTTTGAGATGACCTGCGGATTTGAAATTTCACCGGCCATCAGCGTTATGGCCCCGAATCCGCAATACATCCATATACCAAGCCCTATGCCCATGCTTATACCGGTTAGGATATCCATTCCTTCCGGCATGAATGGCTCAAAAGGACTAAAAGACCAGTTCGAAAATCCGACGACCGAAACGAGAACAAACAGTACCACTACACATACGGCAAAGATCATGCTTACAATGCTTACATCTTTCAGACCCTTCAGATTTATCGCCGTGAAAATTAAGATAATGACCACTTTAATAACGGTTGCTTCCAGCTGGGTCATATCCACGATGGTTGCCAGGTAATTAACCGACATTACGACATAGGTGGAACTGCATACATAGAAGCTTACCGCTCCATTGATTCCCATTACGTAGGACCAGAATTCACCGAGCGTATGCTTGGCCCAGTAGTAATATCCGCCCTCTCCCGGCATAATGGATGACAATTCCGCAGTGCCGAGCACGACCGGATAAGCCCATACGACCGCCATTCCTATGAGAATGCATATCGTCATTCCCGGTCCGCACCCACTCACAATTTCCTCTACTCCAAATGCTCCCGCACTGGCCGTACAGTAAATCATACAGAACACGGAAAATACACTGTACTTGTTTTTTTGCAGACTTGATACTCCGCTGGTTTTTTCAGCCATCTCTACCTCCTTTTCCATTAATCCTATATTATCGTTCTTTCACTTATAAGAATAAACCGTCCTGTACACTAAAGGTCAATTAGTCAAAAAATTTATTTTATTCAAAAACATTAAGTGCACTTGATATTTTGTGATACAATGGAAGATATTATAAAAGGTGGTAGTACTTATGAAGATAGGTGAATTTGCAAAAAAATATAATGTTCCTATTTCAACGATCCGGTATTATATTGAAGAGGGGTTGATAACACCAAAAAAACATGGTGCGCAATACAATTTTAATGAATTTAACGAGTCTGAAATGCAGCTTCTGATTGATCTTCGGGATTCCTCTTTTTCACTGGAAGAAATGCGCCAATTTGTCAACATTTCAAGGATATTTGACGAAAAAGACCCTTTGCGCTGCAAAGAATTGGGTGCTCTCTTTATGAGTAAAAAGAAACTTCTTGCTGAACAAATACAAAGCACAAAGGCGGCTATTGAAACCATCAATCTGAAACTCAGAGAACTTGCATTCAGAGAAACCGTTTTGACCGCATCTGCAAAGACGCCGCTCCTTTCGGGCAAGAAAACCGGGCTGCCCCTGAAGTCGCTGTCTTTCATCGTCTGTCCCGACTGTGAGAGCGTTCTTGATATGGATAATGTAAAATTATCCGCAGGCAGCGTAATCTCTGGTTCTATGAGGTGCTCATGCGGTTATGAAGGTTATATCCAGGACGGAATCATTTGTGTGGACAAAAACATCGATCTGGACCAGGATCCTTCATTTTGCGATGACTATTTTATTGATCCGACCACTAGTGAGCATGAGTCGCTGTTTTACGAAGGATTTCTCTCCGCTCCTCAGCGCTATCTGTCTATCAACTACGAAGCCAGAACCTGGCTGAATGAAATCATAATAAACCGAATTCCTCATCCGGATACGGTCCTTTTTCCCGATATCGCTTCTGTGTTTCCATACCTGTACAGCAATGCCGAGTACTTGAAAAATGCAACGATTATTATCATGGGACTATCGAGAGAAACAATCGCTGCAGTTCGCAAACATATTGACAGTCTGCAAACAGATTTGAATATTATTTATATTGTGACCGCCTCCAATAAGCTTCCTTTAAAGAAAAAAAGCATAAATCTGCTGATCGACTATCTGGGTTCATATAATTATGCGTTCTTTTTTAATAAACCGCTCTATGAATATCTCGATCCTTATTTTTCGGATAGTGCGTCTATTGCCGGCTGTCTTTGTTATTATAAAACAGGAGCGAAATCTCCCCTGAATATTTCCCGGGAATACAGCCGTGCCATGAATCCCTTTATTACATTATCATCCTATATGGATACGCTTATATTGCACGGATACACGGTCATTGAAGATAAAAAAATTGGATACAATACTGTTTTCTCCGAATATTTTCACTATCATGAAAATGGAGAAAAACAATATTTGCACACCCTTCTTGCCGTCCGCCCAGCAGCGTCGAAGTGATCGCTGCCGGGGGCACGGAAACGTTTATGAAATAAGAGCTTCAAGAGATAAATACAAAAACAGCCTTCCAAAATGGAAAGCTGTTTTTGCGTTTGTTCTTCAGTATGGTGGAGATGGCTTTTTACGCTTTATATCCACAATCGAATTGGGGAAGTACCGACATAAGTGATTGCAACAAGTTCAGCAACTTTGCAAACAAAAAAGCCCCGGTCAGGATCACTCCCCCGGGGCATATGTATGGGCTATTCTACTGTATCTCTAACTTCCGTCT
>NZ_JAJAGH010000019.1:0-50373 GCF_020734085.1 Hominibacterium faecale | reverse complement strand
CTTGCTCCGCCTGATGCGTCTATCCCGTAGACACTATGAGGTCTTGTTATATCGACCGCAACGGGGAATCCTACCATTCCATTCCTGCAATAAAATCCTGTTGAACCGCTGAGGGTAGATGCTGTGAGACTTACGTTTATGATCCCTTCCTGTTCTACCCATCCATTTGCGTGTATTTTTACATGCCAGTCTCCGCTGTCATACTCCTCCACAACCGGATTGGTCAAAAACAGCTGCACCAACCTATTAAGATTTAGGACCCCCCCCCCCCGACAAATCAATGCCTGCAGCCTGGGCAGCTGCGATGGTTTCATCTGAAATGAGGTTTGCCCAGTTCGAATTTTGGGTATTCTGGAATTTAAGCAATTTGCCTAACACGGTAGCTACTGTATCGCCGCTTTGGATATTTAAAGCCTCAGCGGCTTCGGCAAATGTAACGATCTGCGCATCTAAATTTTCGACCGCTCCGGTTTCGCCTTTTTCTCCCTTCGGGCCAGTTGGGCCGGTCGCTCCTGTGTCTCCCTTTGGGCCTTTGATATTGCCGGTGTAGACCCACTTCGCCGTGCTGGCCGGACCGGCTACCGTGCAACGATATGTATTCCCCGTACTGGTATTAAGATAACAGTCATCCACAATTGCGGCTGTTATGCCGCTGCCGGAAAAGATTGTCGCTGTTGTTGAGGTCCCTGTAATCTTTGTTCCCTGCGTCCAGTGTGTCCCCCTTTGCCCCTGCGGGCCAGTGCCTCCGGTTTCCCCCTTGTCTCCTTTTGGGCCAGCCGGGCCAGTGCCTCCTGTATCTCCTTTTGGGCCTTTAATGTTACCGATTAATGTTCTTGCCATATTAAGCTCCTTCCGTTACAAAATAAAGTGTTCCGTTATCGAGTTCAAACTCCGGTGCTGTACCGCCGTCTGCATAATTCGACCAAAGATTCCCCTCCTGATCGACCGACATTGTAAAAAACGCATTTACGGGAGTCACGACACCGCTTTCACCGGGTGGACCCTGCGGGCCGGTGTCACCTTTTTGACCCTGTAGACCCTGAGCGCCATCTTTTCCCGGTTCCCCTTTCTCGCCTTTTTCCCCTTGAGGGCCTTGCGCACCGGTAAACTCTCCAGCCGCAAGCTTCCTTTCAATTTCATTTTTTACAAGCGTTGTTGCTTCTGTTGCGCTCTCCGCCGCTGCTGCATTTGTTTCAGCTTTATCCGCTGCTGTCTTTGCCCTATCTGCCTGAGCCTCCGCTGCAGTGGCAGCTGTTTCGGCCCGCCCTGCTGCTGCGGTCGCTCTCGGTATTGATTCTCTTGCTTCCATGATCAGGGCGTCCAGGACTCCGTATTCATCGCTACTTGCAACGGCGCTGTCCGATATGATATTTTGTTCAACATCGAAGATGAGCAGGAAGCTGACTAAAATCCCTCCACCCGTTCCGACGATTTGTATCTGTCCAACCTGCCGACCAGACTCCGCAAACATCTGTAAGGTTGGCTGTATCGTCACCACGTTACCGCTGTATGTGCAGTTGTTATAGACCTCCTTGCCGGATGGCTTTTTGATATAAACCCTCACCTCAGCACCGGATGGTATATTGTAATCTGCTAAAATCAGCTCAATTGGTATCGTGTTTGTACCCTGCACATAGTTGATTGGGTACGATATGCTTTTACTTGCGACAAATATTTGCACGGTTATTTTATCCATAAATTCTCACCTCCTATAACGCTCTTCCATTTATTGTAATTCTCCCTGGGTAAATTAACGTTTTATTACTCCCGCCATTATCTCGCATACTGAGACCAGCGGAGGATAATGTAATCGTATTGCCCCCAGGGTAGGTTAGTTCAATTGCGTTTGCCTGTCCTGCTTGTGTAACCTCAATTTTGATTTTTCCTCCCGTTATTATGATCTTCGTCCCGTTTGCCTCACTTATAATTGTGCTGCCGTTGATTGTTACGCCGTTTATCGTTGTTCCGGTTATGGTTCCGCCTGTTATGGTTGCCCCCAGGATCCTAATCGCTGCCAACGTGCCAGCGGTAATTAAATCTGCGCTAAACCCCTTTGCTGTACCAAAGGTTCGCCAGTCCCAGTCAGTTCCGTCTGCGGTCCGGGAATTGGCAATCTGAAAACCTAATGTCCCAAGGCACATAGCTCCGTAGGTCGAGCTTGCCGGGTTCAAATCCTCGAACAAAATTGCCCGAACATCCTGCTTTTTTGCGATTGTCTTTTGCACCCGCAGGCTGGCCTTCATGCCATCCACGATGCCCTGAATTTGCTGTGCGATTAATGAACCATCTTGCCGAATCGCACTATCAACCCGATTGAAGATAGAAGAAACATCCTGAAAGTAGTTATATTCAAAATCCCCAAGTACAACGCTTTCCGTGCGCTGTTTCAGGCAGTCGTAAACCATTTCAATCACCCGTGCATCTGTCTGTATTCCCAGCTTCCTATGTTTGCAATGCACCGTATCGCCCAGGCCAACCGTTTCAAGGATTTTATATTCCTCATACTCCACAGTGTTTTCCAATAGCTCCATATCTGCTTCTATGGTCACGGCGGGTTTGTCGATCCCGGCCGCAAATTCCGCATTGCACTTTTTCACAAGCTCTTGCCGTAGGACCGCCAGACTGTCGCAGACGGTAAGCCCATTTTCTTCGTCACCTTCGTTTGCGTCTTCTTTAAGCTTCACGTTTTCGTACTGGATAACTTTTGTGTGGATGACCGGGTAATGGTTGATCAGCGAAGAGTCTACCCACGGACTTTCTCCTTCCAGCATATGACCGTTGTAGGATTTAGGGATGATTCTAGTAACGACATTGTAATTATCTATCTCCTCCGAAAATCCGTCCGCCTTAATATTTTTTCCATATAGGATTTGCACCCCTTTATCACTTCCGATTTGTTTATTCACATGGACCGTGTAATTATCAAAGAAAATTTCACCGCCCCAGCGGTTCACGAAGGAGTTTTCATTATCGCCGTTTATTGCCTCGATTAAGTTTATGGTTTGATAATAGGCCGTTGATAAACCCGATATATCCGACACGCCTTTATACTTGCTATTCGCCGTCATAAGGTCAAGCGCCTCTTGTCCATCTTTATTCGTCGGCCGCACATCGATTAGGAAGCAATCTCCCAGGGCATCCATAAAAATTGGTTCCGCAGTAGCTTCTACCATGTTATCCCGCTTCACTTTTTTCTTTATGCGATAGAGTTGTTCGCCATTATAAAAAGGAGCTTTAATAACAGCTCCCTCTTCAATGTATTTCCACCGATTTAACTGTGCCTCCCCAATTTTCTCCGTGATCACCGGATGCTCCAGTTCCATATACCAAGCATCATTCATTTTCGCTTTAATGTGGCATTCCGTTGGCATGAGTATCATATCGCCATTTTTCTCATAATCAGTATTTCCTGCACTATAAATTTGTATCATAAGCACCTCCAGTTTGGTATAATTTTTACATTAAACCCGTCTGAAGCATATAACGAAATATCTCCTGGTTTTAGTCTCCCGTCTTCGTAATATCCATAGACTTGTGCATTGATCAAGGTCCCGTCTTTCCTATATGCAATCATTAAATCTGTATCGATCACAGCATTTTGCCCTACATTGATCGCAAGTGTTTTTCCATTAACATCGATAGCGCAGATTCCCTCACCTTCAATCATGTAAATTGGACACGATAGGTCGTAGGGGTTATAAGTGACCTCTTCAATGGCTCTTTCTCTCATGCCGCTTTTTAGGTACATGTATGGATCGCATACGAACGTTGCCGTAAACTTCCCAATTTCGAGAGATGTTCTTTCATTTTCAGAAAGAGAAACATTTTTCACTCGGTAATAGAATTGCGCATCATCTGAGAGTTCTAATTTTCCAGCACCTTGCAGCCAATTTTTGCATTTTCTAAAGCATTGTTGCCATTCCGTCTCTTTTGCCATAAAATTCAGCTCAATACTGATTTCGATATTTTTATATGTTTTTTGGTCCTGTGTGATCGCGCCATCCCTACCTGGAATCTCAATGTACTCCACATTTCTCTCTGGGGCTGGAATATTGGGTCGTTTTACTACCAGTACCCCATTATGGTAACCTGTCTTTCCTTTAAACGTTATATCATACATATCCTTTCCCTCTGCTTCCTTGTCTTTGGCTCAGCGAAACCCTCTTTTCGAGCATCTGCCCTACTTTTCTTCCGTCCATGATAACATCCCCACCTTTGATTACGATTTCTCCGCTGTATGTTACTGCAGCAGCCGAAACCATTTCCGGCATTGTTTCATTAATTGTGCTGTTAATCGTACCCGATACCGCTCCGGCCGCGGCCTTTATCTTATTGATATTATCGTAGATTCCTTGAGCAAGTCCTTCCATCATATCTGGCATCCACGTTTCATAATCCCTTAACGGTCCTTCATCTGGACGTGAAAAATGTAATAGACTCCGTATCTGGTCCGCTATGCCTTTGATTGCGTTGATGATATGTCTAACCCCACTCATAATTCCATCCTTTAGACCATCAATAAAATCCGAACCCCATTTGAAAGCGTCTTTTGCTAATCCAACAATAAAATCTTTTGCTGTATCAAATGGACTTTTTATTATATCTGCCACTTTACTTATTGCACTTTTTATTCCGTCACGCAGGCTTTCAAAAGCTGTAACTGCTTTTGTTTTGATCGCATCTGCAATGGTTGTCACAACGGATTTAATTCCATTCCATATCGAAGAAAAGAAGTCTGATATGCCTTTCCATATTCCTCTCCACCATTCAGGTATCCCATCGAAAAACTGTTTCACCGCCTCCCATGCTGTCAATATGCCCGATGAAACAGTTTCCCACACACCTTTGAACCATTCAGAGATAGTACCCCAGTTCTTTATAATTAGGATAACTGCCGTTACAGCTGCTATCACGCCGATAATAATCGGCAATGCTCCCGATATTGCCGGCAATATCGTTGATGTTATCAATGGACCAATCTTTGCGAGTACACCTATAATTCCAGATAGATTCAGCGCTGCCATGACAGGTGCAATTTTTGAAATCGCAACAATCAAACCCATAATTGCCAGAACCGGTGCCTGAACGATCATAGGCAATTCCGAAAACTTTTCGATGATTTTTGCAATTACATCGATTACTGGGGACATGGCCACCGCAATGTCAGCAATCGACTCTCCCAGCGGAGCAATCGCATCCTCTACCTTTCTTGACGTTGCCTCCATCTTCTGAGCAGTAGTGGTAGTATCGTCTTGGAACTTTTCGGCTTTTCCTGATACATCGTCATATGTATCTCCGACACTGGTCAAAGATTCAATGAATGTTAAATTTCCATCTTCGGCCATTGTTCCAAAAGCGTTTGCAGCCATATTTAAAGCGTCCTGTTGATTTGTTGTGTTTGAAATATCAGCAACGATCGAATCAATGACATCTTTCTGTGTTGCTCCTCCGTTTTTCCATGCAGCAAAGACGCCCTTTGTTTTCGAAGAAAACGCATCCATATTATCTTCAATCGTTCCATCTGCCAGCCTAGTGGTCACTTCATTTATGGCATCATTGACTTTGTCCAGATTGTATGCGCCGCCTTCAAGTCCATTTTTTAAAAGCTGGAAGTATTCGCTCGTGGTATACCCAGCTTGTTCGAATTTTCCTCCATATTCGGATATGTTATCACCAAGTTCGTTGGTCTTGTCCAGTCCGGTCTGTGTACCTGCAACCAAATAATCCATCGCTTCCGTCGCTGATAGTCCAAAATTTTTCATCAGAGAGTTGACCCCTCTCAAGGACTCCGACATATCAATTCCATACGTCTCTTCAAGAATCAGTCCTTGTTCGGTTATATTCTTGAGATCTGTATCGTTGAGATTTTTCAGATTATCTTTAACTAAGATAACTGCTTCGGCTACAGTATCCATCGATTCACCGACGCCATCTTCATATACGCTTTTGATTACATCTGCATTTGTCTTTGCCGCTTCTCCTGTTTCATCGAACCTAGCATTAACTTTAATCGTTGCTGACTCCACTTCTGCAAAAGACTCCACTGCGGATGAGCCGATCTGTGTAATCTTGTCCCCAACTCCCTCCAATTCTTGTGCAGCGTCCAAAAGATTTCCAGCAGAAATTTTTTTATCAATGTTTTCCAGCTGATCTGCCGTACCCTTTGCTGCATCAGCAAGGTTAGAAAGTCCTGTGACCGCATCCCTTGTTCCTGCATCCATTTCATTCAAAGCGGTCTTATTTGCATTGATTGAATTCTGCAGAGTGTTCATGTAGTTCTCTGTCTCATTCATTGCTACTTTGAGTTTTGATACACTCTCGGTTTGTTTGTTAAATGCGTTCTCGGCTTTCAGCGCCTCATCAGAGTTCTTTCCTGATTCTTCTACGGTTTTCTGATATGCGTCCGCAAGGTCTTTGAGTTTTTCAGACTGCTTATTATATTGTTGCTGTAATATATCCGCCTTTTGCTTCTGAACATCAAATTGTTTTTCAAGGACCTTTGTTTTTTCAATTAATGCCTCCTGGCCATTTTCATTTTCAGCAAATTTGCTTGTCAAGGCTTTCATTTCGGATCCATACTCTTTCAAGCTATTATTAATTTGCTTAATTTGATTATTAAATTCTTTTTCACCTTGTATGCCGATCCTTGGGCCGATATCATATGCCATATTTTTTACCTCAACTCAACCGGAATGCTGGAGTATGTTCTCTTTTCTCTGATTGCTATGTTCCCTTCTGCCGCAAGATACAAATCAACTAAGTCTGATAGTTCTCCAATTGGCATGCAGGAATATTCCAGCGTCTGCATTCCTATTTTTCTACCCCATATGTCAAACCAGGCGAGAGTATTTACTCCCGCCTGGTTTTTACGTTTTTTTTACTTGATACCGCTTCTATATTTTTCTGATTTCCCGCCTCAATGCACTCCTGGATTTTTTCTTTTATCATTTCCATATCCGAAATCCCGATTGCGATTTCCAGGATATCAGTCGGAAGCGGCGTCCATTTCCCATCAATGATCGGGGCATTCTCTGGTGGTGGTACATCTTTTTCAAAGTAATTTTTATATGCGCACCCTTGGGTAATAAGCAAATCTAATATAGAAAGAAGCATTTCAATTGCTTTTTCATCCTGGCCGTTTTGAAGAGAGGCGTTTAGTTTGTCTGCTCCGCCATACTGCTGCATGATTTTCTTCGATGCCATCAATGAAAAAGACATTGGATATTGTTTTCCTGCAATCTCAATGTTTACGACTTTTCCCATTTGCTACACCTCCAGGTTCTGATCGCCTTGCGGCGTTACTTGCTCTGCTGCGCCAAGCACTGCCATAATGTACGCTTCAGCTCCCGCTTCTGTGTCATACATTTCTTCCGGGCTGAATTGCCACGGATGATTATAGTTTTCATCTACTTGATCCGACCGCATGACCGTTGCGGTGATTTCCTTAGTCTGCCATTCGATTTCACCTTCTCTTGTCTTTGCGGCTAAATTCGGATCACGAAATCGAATCTTCGCAAGCACAATCGGCAAGTATTTTGTGATATTGTCGATCTGATGCTCCTCTATAATACCAAAGCCAAGATATGGAGCTCTTGCATCATCATCGTGCACAATTTCTTTTATCTTTGCGCCACCGACATCTCGTTCTACAGATTTAAGGCCAACGATTTTCATGGATAATTTTGGTTCCATGTCCGCTGTAGTTATTGTGAGCGCCGCAGTGCTGAAAGTTCCTGCAGCCTGTTCTTTGACCTTATTGTCCGCATATAGATCGTTATCTTCCCCACTTTCTATTTCTACACCGTATTCTACGGCACAATCGGCTTTATACGGATTGGAGTATGTTACGTTACCAGCTCCATCGTGGTTATATTCCGCACAAATTGGTTTCGATACGCCTTTAATTGCCATTTTATTTCCTCCCTACTTTATAATTTCACTGCAGGCCAAGTCAATCTCCTGGCCCATTGCATTGACTGATTCTTTTTTTACTTTATTGATCGCCTTTCTTACAACTGGATTTTTCTTTCGGAACGAAGTTCCGCTTTCAACCGATCTCATCAGCATTTGGTTTGGAACGCCTTTTGGATACTTCTTTGTTTTGATGCTCCCATATCCATCCCAACCAATCTTTGTTGAGATATAGCCTTTTTTGAATTCCTGAATCGGTGCTGTTCCCAAGCTTTCAATCAAGTCGCTTTTTTGTTTCCTACTTACCCCATTGACCGGATGCTCCGCCGATCCATAGCTGTCATCTACTGGCAGCGAGCGCAGTCCCGCCTTTATAGCATCTGCTACGGGTTCTGCTCCTTTATATACTGCACGTTTTATAATTTCTTCTGACGCTTTCCCCATTCGGTCTATTTTCAGCGCATATTCGTCCAGTCCTTTCACTGTTATAGACGCCATTATGTTACCTCCCACACCCATTCATAGTGGATATATCCTGTTTCCTCTTCATATTGCACGGAATTCAAATAGAAAGAAACCCTGGCTTTGTTCAACGCTTTTTGGATTTCTTCGATCCATGGATCATTTTCTATTTTTGAAAAGAGATCAATGGTCCCCTGGATCGACTGCTCTATTTTATAATTGTCCGCCTCTACGGAGCTTCCTTCACTATCCTCTGCCCATACAATGTACCGCTCCATATCGCCCATTTTTTCGTAATGAAACACCTGGTCCGTCACGGTCAAGAGTGCTTGTTCAACTATCTGTAATTGCATACTTTTTACCGATCCTTTCCAATGATAATACCGTGATCCGTATCCCGTCATCGTCTTCCTGATGTTGCGCCTGTAATATCTTGTATTGCAGACCATCTTCTAATACGCAAATGTCCTTCGTGGAGATGCTGCGATCCTGATACATATGGACAGATTCATCTGCCTGATCGTCCGCGCCTTTTGCTTTGTAATATCGTGTCAAACCAACTTTTTCAAAACCAAAATAAGAAGAGAGCTTATGATGTAAACTCTCTTCCGGCTTTTTCCCTGGCTTTGATGCATTCTCCACGGAATAGATTTTTAAAATCCCATCATCGAATGTCGCTGCCATTTATCCACCTGCTTTCTGGCTGAACAGTGTGATATTCATAGCATATCGCAAGTGGCGCGGCATAGCTGTTTCACTTCCCGCCCTTTTACGAAATAGATACGCTGCATACATTGCGACCAGCCCATCACTTTCTATGTCTCCCTCAGTCAAAACA
Organism: Hominibacterium faecale; assembly: GCF_020734085.1. Classification (NCBI taxonomy): domain Bacteria; kingdom Bacillati; phylum Bacillota; class Clostridia; order Peptostreptococcales; family Anaerovoracaceae; genus Hominibacterium; species Hominibacterium faecale. The sequence continues at coordinate 41,162 of NZ_JAJAGH010000019.1, read as the reverse complement.
ATTCCCTCTTTCTTGATCAAACCATCGGCCATCTCAATAAGCTGTAGTAGGTAATCATCCTGTGATGTTGTAAGCATCTGCAGATCATTCCGCAGCATTGCCAACCTTGTAGCTCCATTCATGGCCTGCCTCCATTACTCTTTTACCGCCACGGATGTAGAACCGACTTTTACAGCTTCGCCACCATCCAGTTCAACAACCGTAATTACAGTACCAGGTTCTGCTTCAATGTCTGATATTCCGTCCCATCCGGTCCATCCCTTTCTAATCCGTTCTCCGTTCCTTACCCGTTCCGGAGCATTGAGTACCTTGTATTTATAGGTGTTCCCCGCTTCAACTTCCGGTGTTACGGTAATTTTCGTTGTCCCTGCATTTGTCCCGGCAGCGGAAGCAATCGCCAGCAATTCAATTTCCTCATTTGCGCGGTCCGGCTTGAAGTCTGCGATTGTGGCAGCGTCCACATTTTCGATGTTGATCACAATGAAGGCATCCGCAATCACCGGCATCCCATCATACCTTGCCGTACCCTTGAATACGGTCTGATCTTCCACGAACTTATACTGATCGGATACCGCAACGGATGTTCCGGCTCGTTCTGCCAAGAAATAGCACTGCCCATATCCTCCCACAATATCACCATCATCCATGAAATTCAGAATCACGATTTCACCGTTAATAAGCGGCAATGTTCCGTTTACCGACGCAACAAACGTTCCTGCCATATTTACCGTTACGGATTTTGATAGAATTGTTGCGTAAGTCAGCTCGTTCATTGCCCAGAACTTTTCTCCAGTCGCATAGTCGGAATTTGTAGCCGCCGTGTGAAGAATCAGCCGCGAATAAAATTCCGCACCATTCAGAGCCGCATCCATCTTTTTGATATTTGTGCTATGTAAATCTTCCCACTCCGGCGCCTTATCCGGGTAATCAGCCGGTTTTACTGTCTGTGCCAATCTGGTCGCAATTCCCATTGGCATTTTTACACCAGAACCATAAAGGATTGCTTTATCAATTGCAATACCGATTGCCTGTCCAATCCCAGCAATCACTTCTTGTGCCAGGTTTACATCGTTATCCTCCAGTGTCGCATTGCAGATTGGAACAAACCCACCGACCTTATATCCGTCAACTTCCACCTGCCCAAACAGGAAGTCTAATTCATTGAGCGTACCACATGCTTCCGTCCATACCGCTTCCGGGATTTTTCCCATGATGTTCTGTCTTGCTTTCCCAGGTACCGGGCGCATTCTGACTTTGCTGATCAACTTCGAATATTTCTCGACGTTTTCTTTGATCAGATCCAGCATCAGCTCTGGGATTATCAGTTCACTTCCGGAAACGGCCCGTTTCTCCTTTCCGATCTCCCTTAACCGCTCTAAGAATGTTTTTACCTCTTCATTTGCAAAGAACGCCGCTCTTTCCTGCCTGCTCATTCCAAAAAACTTTTTCATTGATCTTCCTTCTCCTCCTTCATGTGATCTTGCTTCTCCGTCCGAACCATCCCCAGTATCTCCAGCTGGATCTGCGGTCGGTTCTTTCTCCTCTTCCGCCTTGATTGCCTCTTCAATCTCCTTGATATCATCTTCCAGCGCACGGATTGCTGTTTTCAGCGCTTCCTTTTCTTGTTCTAATTCTTCTGCGGATTTCTCCACCGCTTCCTGATCTTCTGCAGGTGTATCCTCCCGGATTTCATCAATTGCTTTTTCCAGCTCTGTTTCTCTGGTTTTCAGTTCCTTTTCTTTTTCACGCTGTACTTTTAGCTCTGCATTTTTTGCCTCTAACTTTTTTCTCAACAACAATACTTTCAGTGCCATGTTATCCTCCTATTTTCTTTCGCATATTCTGTTTCCAGACTTCCAATCTTCGTTTTTTTACATCCTGCAGCTGCGCTTTTCTTGCAATCACAGCCGTATCCTCATAGGCCGGAAACGTCACGACGGAAACTTCATACAGTTTCACTTTTTTGATTGTCCAATGCACATCTCCCGTCGTATCATTCACTTCCATATCTTCATCTAAAATGTCAAACCCGAACGAACACTGATCAACGTCACCACGTTTCACACGTTCATAAAGATTCATTGCATCACTGTCTTTTGGATTGGCCTTGATTTCTCCATATAGGCCGCGTTCATCTACTTTTAATTCCAATGTTCCGGCCTTCGTCCTACCAAGAACCAGCGTCGTATCATGGTTGATCAATGCCCGGATATCTTCTCCCATTGTTTCAGCAAATGCGTTCGGATCCACACTCTCCGTTGCACCTGGCCACAATTCGTAATTTGTACCAAATACGGAAAAGTACCCACTGATGATAAACTCCCCGGTTTCTATTTCCCGTGTCTGCGGCTTTGATAGGATGCTCCGAACTTGTCGTTTAGTTCTCTCCATTTTCTCCATCACCTCCTTGCAATAGTTTTTTCTGGTCCCCGATCATTCCCTGCGGAATATAGTTTTCTAAGATGATTAATTCGTCCAGACCTTCCTTCGGTGGAAGGTTGATCCAATCCCTTACTTCATTTCCTGTCATGATCCCGCGTGTGTACATATTTGCCCCGACCGTCGAAAGTGTATCGATATCATACGCATAAAGGGACCGGACGTTGAATCGAAAATACCAGTCTGGCTGAATCAAAAGTTTCCTTGTCAGTTCCATTTCGATTGCATTGCAGATCAGCCGGATCCTGGTATTGATAAAATTGTTCCATTCCTCCCGCTTGTATTCTCCCACGCCAACTACAAAAGGCGGAACGTCCAGAATAGCCGCCACCGTCCGTTTGTCCAGCGTTACTGCATCAGACAGCGCAAGATCATTCAGTGAGAGCGGCCGCACTTCCTGGATATCAAATTGTTCGGCCGGAATCATCCACGGTTCTCCCGCCTCGCTTGATTCAATATATTGTTCCAATAGTTTTTTCCGACCCGCTTTGTTTGAAAACTCATCATTCAGCCCATCCACTTTTACAATAATTGACGGTTTCCACTTTGATTCCATGAAACCTTTTTGGGTTTTGCTTGCTTGTTTCAGGTTCTTTGCGATGTCTTTCAACGCTACCCGGTAGCCAGTCCCTTTCCAGGGGTAATCCGTCCCGGGGTTGATTACAAAGTGCAACAATTCATCTGTGGCATATTCCTTGCCATCATACAAAATTTTATAGCCGAACCCATCCGAGAGAAATGCTGCATGTTGCGGCTGTAGCGGAATCAGATCGCCGATCATCCCTCCCTGACTCTGCGGATATACAACGCAGTTTCCATCACCTTCTAGGAGAAGAATCCGAGTAATCACCGAAATAAAGGTTTTTCGTGTCATGTATTTGTTTGGATTAATGTCTACTTTCCGTGACAGTTCATTTTTGATCCGCACATCCCCGTTTTTCGAATTTCCCATCAGATGTATGCTCATAGAACTAATTAGGTCAGCAATTTTATTAATCGCGCTAACGATCTCCGGATTATCAGAGAGTCTCGTATATCCTTCACAGCATAATGAATCGTATCCACCTGTGCTGCAAAGCCAGGCCATTCCTGATTGGTTCCTCTGCTGTGGTTCCGCTCTTGCTTTCTTTTTTTTCGCCAATTCTTCCTCCTACTCCAGCCACTCACTGGCTTTTTGATACTTTTCCAGATCGACCATCATTTGCTTGCATGCAATAACGTCTGCATCAAATAAATCAATTCGCAGCTCCGGTTGAATTTTTTTATACCGTATGAAATCATCACTGTCCTCAATGGCCGTTACATTGCTAATACAATACTCATATGCTTTATTCCCGATATAATAAAAACGTTTTCGCATGATCTGTTTCTCGATCTCACGAAACGCCTCTGTTTTTTCAACATACCGCTGTGACTGGTCCTTCACCTTGAAACCTGCTTTTTTCATTTTCAAGATAAATTCCCGCGAATATTTCCGGTCGTATCCGGTCCACTTGATCCGGAACCCCATATCCCGCATTTTTATGAACCATTTCACGACCTCTTCATATTCAATGACTTCATCGTTACAAAGCGTCAGCCAGTCTTTTTCTTTCCACCAAAAGAACGGAATATTATCTTCATCCGCTTTTTGATATGCTGCGGTGATCGGGATAAATCCATGTGTGATTGCAATATCTACTCCCTGGTATCTTCCATGGAGCGCCGCACCGGTTAGGTCGTACATCTTTGAGAGGTCCGCACCTCCATACCATTTGATCGGCAGTTTTGCCAGCTCTTTCAGTTTCCAGTTGTATTCAGAATCCGATTCTTGTAGCTTTGCAATATCAAAATATGCTTTCATGGATGATGTGAATACATTTAGTGATTTTGCAAAAAAATCCTTACGCAACTGAGGATCGTTCTGGGCCTGAAGCGCATCGTTCAAAATTTCTTCCGGTCGAATGGATTCCCCATAGGCTGGGTTCGCCATTTCTTGCACTTTCGGGTTCGTGTAATCAATCACCCCATTTTCATCCGGATCCGCTTCACAAAGAAAAATAAACAGTTGTTCATCCCGTATCGTTTTATCCAAGACTTTTTTAGCGTAATTCACTCTTCCCGCTAAAAAACTCATCGGATCATCTCCAGCCGTCGATATACCGATCATCAATTTATTTGTGTATGCTTTCATCGCATCCTTGAATAATGTGTACTGCTTCGGTTTTTTGAAAGCGTGCATTTCATCCGCGATTGCAAAGTTGCAGTTGAACGAGTCTTGCGCATCCGGGTTTGATGCCAGCGCGATCACGGAGAACAATCCATCCCCAATTTCGGCACTGATGGAGTGTTCGTTGTTATTGTCAATGATTCTAAAATTATCCTCTTCCCCCATATTTCGAATGTTGTAATTGATAAAATCAAAGGATTCCAACGCCTGTTTTAATGCCGCTGCGATAATGTAAATCTTGCTGCCACTTTTTCTATATTTGATTCCCAACGCATAAGCTAATGCGCCCGCAAAACTTGTTTTGATATTTTTTCTCGGAATGAATATCAGGCACTCGGTAAACCTCAAATTATTCGTTCCTGCATGTTTAAATCCGACCAGATTGTATATATTGAATTTATGAAAAGGCAACAAGTGAAACGGTTGCCCTCGAAGTGGTGTTCCGTCAACTTTTTCTCCCTGCTGATGGCAAATTGTCATTTCGATTAAGCGAATAATAAATTCCGCATCGTCCGGTATAAAATCATACGCTGGATTTTTTAAATCATCCAGAAAGCGCTGGCAGCCCTTAACTCTATAGTTGTTTGCAATAATTTTTCCGGAAACAATATCTTTCGCATACTGCATTACCTCTTCATAATGCTGATAATTATCCACCTAATTTCTCAATTGCCGCCGCCAGCTTCCCGCCCCCAGTTTTATCAACCATACTTACTTTTATCATTTTCAACCCTCGCGGTGTTAATCCAAATATATTTTCCATTTCCATCAATTCCTTTCGAAGTGTTTCTAAAGAAAGATAAAGTGCGGTTTTTCGCATGTTTTTTGCCCCGGCCTTATTGGTGTATTCTTCTGTAATTTTACAACCCTCTTCATGCCAGCGTTCTGTTAATGCGTCAAATTGCATCCGCAGTTCTGCATATCGCATGATCGGAGTTTCGAATTCTTTCTTGTATGTGTGGAGTGCCTCCATTTTTCTCTTTGTATCGTTGAAAATCTTATTTCGTTTCCTGGTTATTTTTGCTTTGTCGCTTGATCCGCTCATGATTTTATCCCCCTTTTTCAAAAATATCGTGGAGATGGAAAAACCTACCCTCCCCAGTAGATCAAATTTTTTTCTTGAGGTTGTGATCAGGGGGGGATATTTCTTTCATCAACTTCATTCCAATCGGAGTCAGTTTTCCAGTCTTACGATTTTCCACCTGATTGTGAGAAGCAAGGCTGAGACTGATTAAATTCCAATCGCACCAGGCATATTCAGGATACATTTCTGCCGGGTAAATGTGATGCACGACTGTCGCTTCTTCAATTTTTCCGTATCGCTTTGCCAACTGACAAATATATTTATCTCTGCGTAATATCTTTTTACGTTTCTTTTTCCACTTTGATCCGTAATAATCAAACATAATTTTACCTATAACAAAAGACCTTGCTGTTGCACAAGGTCTTTTCAGTGTTTCAAATATACTTTTCGCTAATATCATTATAGCATCGGAAAAATGTTAATTGGGTTAATCTTTTATTTTTTTGAAGAAATCATTAATAATCTGTGTGACTCGGGATCTGCTATACCCCATGTGCGCAGCTATACTCTTATGGGTCATTCCGTCAACGAATCTCATTTCGAGTATATTTCTTTCATCCCCCTCTGGCAAACCTGTAATCCATTGTTCCGTCTTTTCTATTGATTCCTCAAGTTCTAATATTCTTTCTTTCAATTCAGCAGCTCTCCTGTCTACCGCCTCACTGTTGTAGCCTTGTATTTTTACAATCGGTCCTTTTCTAGCGTCTCCCACTCTGGCCGTATCTCCTACATACTCCACTCTCAGATTCTCTAAACGTTTGATTTTATTATTTAGTTCCCGTTTTCGCACGAGGTTTAATTCCAATTCTTCCCTGGTCATTTCTTGCATTCTAATTCTCCCTATCATAAATAAGCTCATCCATTGTGAGCTGCCTCTCGTCCGGCGCTTTATATTCACCGTCAAATATTATACGCTTTCCTCGATACCATTTTTTGAATCTTGGTTTCTGTTCTAAACTGACCATGATATATTGCATGCAATCCACCCCAAGGATAGCATGCTCGTATTTATGTATCGTGTCTTTGTCCACGTAATATCCATTTACCTCTTTCGGGCCATCCCTTAATTCCCTGTCCGTAACCTCTTCACGCTTCACTTCTGGCATAGGCATGTTTCGACTTCTCCTATACCTTGCTTTCGCAGGTGAATCATCTTCTCGGAAAGTCTTATCCGTTTCTTTGATGATATATTCGGCCAGCTTGATATAGTTCCCGGATGCATCTAACGGTTTTGGTGTAACCCATCCATGAGGCCAGTATTTTTCCAGTATTTCTAAATCTGTTCTGCTACAAACGACATGATGATGAATTCTTTTATGATTATACTCCGTAGCCGCAACCCATCGGAATATCTTTTTATTTTTTTTATGGTGCTCCCTTAGCTTCCGGATCAGCCTGTCCAGATCCTTTTTGGCCTCTGCCTTGCTTGGTTCATTAGCATAAGTCAGGGTAACCCACAAATCGCCTTTTCCAAAATATGTATTGAGTAGCGCGCAAAGTTTCCATGCAGCATTTCTCATATTCACTTTTTGCACAGTCTCCCTAGTTGGGTTTATTCGATTGTTTCTTTTATGACCTTTTTCAGTTTTAATTCTCGCATTTGCTACAAATCTTCTCATAAGTGTTTTTCCAGCAGCGATCGTATCTCTATAATATTTCATGGCTTGTCCTAACTTTAATACTCTTATCAAGTTTTAATGCGACCTACTTTCAGTCGCGTGGCTTTATATATGTAGAAAACTTTTTCTGATAGGTAGACCTGGAACAGTTTGTCCCAGGTTTTCTCTTTCCTATATATAATGTAGCTAAATTTCTATATCACTTTCAAAATCAATGCTATTGAGTGCATCCCGCAATTCGATAGCCTCTTCTTTTGTTAAAGTACATTGTTTTCGCTGATATTCATGATTAGGTCCCCATTTTCTTATGTCCAGCATTGGCTTCTGCCATCCCCATTTAATGAGGTTCAATTCTTTTCGTTCACCTTTCCTGTTCTCGCTAAGGATAGCAAGTTCCGCTATTATCTCGCAGTTGAGATCCTGCTTTTTATTTTCCTGCATTGTTTTGCCTCCCTTTGCTACTTTTTCGGTTTAGATATCTGCGACCTACAACAACGATCAGTGTAGCCACGATACTCATGGCCGTTATGGCTACCCACACCGTCCCGGCATTGACTTCAAACCATGCCGACAGGAGCATCATACCAATCCACATCCAGGCCATTACCGTTACGAATACTGCGGATAACGCGATCAGTTTAATGCAAAGTTGTGCAGTGTCATTGATAAATTTTATAAATTCGTTTCCTTTTCGCATCATTTCTGTCCTCTTTCTTCATACTCTCGGATTATTCTATTTAGGTTCTTTTTGCGCACTCTCCATTTTGGATGATGCAAGGCCAGCTTACGGATTTTGGGATCCGCTAGTTGTATGGCCATGCTTATTTTAAAATCCTTTTTTATAGTCTGTGCCATTTTTGTTACGCCTTTAATCATGTCTCTAAATGTTGTCATAAACCGCTTTGCAGCATTTGCAACCAGCTGTTCTAATTCCTGATTTTCTTTCATTTGCTTTCCTCTTGATCGTATGGGTATGGTGGTATTTCGTATGGATCAATATCCTCTTCAATATCTGTGGCATCCGGGCCTTCACCATAAAGTTTGGCGCATTTACATCCTATATTCATTTTGATCCTCCATATATCATCTTTACTTCCTATCTTCTTTATTAAGAGAAGTATTATATATACGATTCCGGCTGCTGCTGCTACACTAAGGCCGATTCCTATATCCCGCAAATACTTTGCCATCCATATCTTGATATACTCAGTCATCGGCTACCTCTCTTTCTCGATCCATTAATCTTTGCACGGAAAGCTTGTTGCATATTGCAACGAAATCTAAAATATCTACATCGTCACCTGTTATCTGCTTGTATATAACAAATAGTGCGTAAAACATAAAAGCTCTTCATTCTGCCCCCTCCAATTCTTCCAGCCGCATGCGGGCCATTTCTTCTGTTTTAAAATACTCTTTGCCTTCCTTGCAGCTATCGATTAAGTCGGTCCATTCATTGTCTTTATCGCAAGCTATGATCATCGGAATCTTGGATTCTCCGATTTTAAAATGATCGACCATGTATTCCTTAATACATTTCACAGGCTTCTTTCTTTTTTCTGTTTTAGTTTCTATGCAATATATTGCGCTTCCCGGTTCGCAGGGGAGAGAGATTTTTAATCCTTTGTCTCCCTCAGACCGGAGCCTGGCATTTTCTGCTTCCAGCTCTTTTACTTTTTGCAATAGTTGCTTTGTCTTAATTTTTTCGGTTTCCAGAAGCGATTGCAGACAATTGTTCGGATTGATCCTTGTCTGGTCCTTTAGCTTCTCAGCCTGCTGCCTTCCGTAGGATTGATAGGCAGGTTCTTCTCGTTTTTTTATGTAATTTGGTTATTTTATTTCGAACCCCTCTTGGCTGCATATTATATTTTTCTGCAATGGCTGGCACCGACATGCCATCATCCAGTTCCTTTTGTAATTGTTCATCGGTTATTTTAGGTTTTGACATATCTCTCACCTTTACAGTCGATCTATTAGACTTTGCAGCACCTGTTTAGTCGCATCCCGGAGTTTACGCTCTTGCTCTTTGTCCTCCAGGCCTATGTTTTCAATTGCGATGTCCACTTCCATAAAAGTCTTCTGAATCATATCCATTTTTATCTTTACGGCCGTTATATCGGCATTGTTGGATAGTGCCAGTTTTTTCTGCGTTTCGGCCAGTTTCTCTTCTAGGACCTGCTTGCTTTCTTCTACTGCTTTGATTCTCTCTGCTACCGCAGCCTCGGTTGCTTTTATCTTTTCGGCCTGAGCCTCCTCGACGTCTTTTCTGAGTGCTTCTTTCTTTTCTGCAATTGCTTCTTGGATCGCCTGTTCTTTGGCCTCCTGTTCTCTTCTCAGGTCTTCTTTGGCTTTTTCAGCAGCTGCTTGTTCTTCTGCAATCTGCTTTTCTAAGAGTGCAATTTTTTCTGGATCATCCTGTTTCTCTTTCATCAGTTCCAGTTCATCATCTAAATGACTGATGATTTCATTTTTTTCTGCTAATTCAGCTTCCTTTTCCTCCTTTTGTGCCTGCAGTTTGGCATGTGCCTCTTTTACGTCTTCCAGATATGCGTCTAATGAGGCGGCTCGGTTCTTCCATTCTTTGATTTCTGACTCTAATTTTTTGACGGTCATATTTTCAATATCATGTTCTTTTTCGAACTCTTCCACTTCATCTTCTGGTACCTGCAGCAGCGCCAAAGCCTTGGAAATACTTAAATGCGAAGACATCTTCGTATTTGCGTAGGGACTGTTTTCATCCCTGTAATTTTCGTGGATTTTTATAAAATTCTGTGCCTGCCTTGGGGTGTAATTCAGGTTTTCTTCACACCATGCGATCCAGTTTCCATGACCGACTTGTTCTTTTGCTTCCAGGAGCCTTGCGCCGATCTCAGCCGCTCCGTCGATGGCCGTTTTATATACCTGGGCCTCAATTGTTTTGATTTCTGATATGATGACCGGCAATGTCCGTTCTTGAACTACCTGGTAATCTGCATTTATGATATTTTCCATTATGCTGCCTCCTGTTGTTTTTTCATTTTTTTGTTCAAATGTTCTTCGTACCGTTCTAAAAATGCCTTTACTGTATCCGGGGCACTTTTGTTGTGTAGCCCGTGGCATTCTTTCAGCTTTATTCCGTCGTTGTTTAGATAAAAGGTTGCTGTGTAGTAGGGCGTCTCGAGCGCTCTTTCTTTCCGGATGAAGACGGTCAGGTATTTTCCTTCCGCCTGTTTTTCAATATAGACTGGATGGCTCCCCACGCAATGATGCAGACAGGTTCCTTCCTGTACAAAATCTTCCGCGCAACTTGGGAATACAACGGCAAGCCCTCGGTATGCGAATTGAATTTCTCTTCGATATTTTTCCGCCATCTGTTTTAAAATGTTATCTTTTTCCCGGTTGATCAACGCCTTCAGTTCTGCAGCAACTGCATCGTGCGCCGTTTTTATGTTCCGTGGGAAACGGTGGATCGTTGCGGTCAGGTCGATTTTTTGTTCCAGATGTTCATTGAGCCGTTCTGTCATTTCTATGTAGTCCACGTAAAGATTGATGCTCGTGCCATCTTGATCCATTAAATCTCGACTTTGCCTATGGAAATAATTAATTAATTTTTGCGGTGTCATATATTGTAATGCCGCTTTTATCTGCTTCCCTGTTGCATGGATCGCATCCAATTTTTGTACCTGTATTTCGTTTAATTGAATGCCGATCGCCTGGAGTTTCCAGGCCATTTCACATCCGTAGTCATATTTCCGAAACAACGGTTTGTAGTTTGGATCCACCCCTGTGATTTCCATGAATGAATTTCCTTTTGGATTGTCAGATAGGTCAATCCGTTCCGCTAAAGAGGTACAGCCGATCTTGAATAGTTGTTGGGCTGCTGGGTACGTTTTTGCATTTTCAAGTAGCCGATGTATATCATATCGGCCTTTTCCTTTCAGCCTGGTTAGGTTTAACCCATGTAGACCTTTCGGGAACAAAGCTTTCAAATTCCAAGTGTACAGGTGTGTTTTCTTCCCATAATCCCACTTTGCCTCGATCCAATCTGCATCATATCCGGTTGACCACCATTTATACCGGTAGGTTCTCTCCTCTGTTTTATATACGATGTACTCCGGTTCGTAATTATATTGTGGTTCCATATCTTTGTGATAGCTGCGCCGGATTTTTGCGAATACGGCGATCTCCGCCGCCCTGGTACGGCGGAACACACAGATGTGATCCTTTTCACGGATCGCCGACAGGTTTGCCTGTTTATATACAGTTGTCTGTGACTTGCAATGCGGGCATTCCCACCCGCTTTTATGTTTGGGTGGCGTTTCTACTTCCTTCTCATGGCCGCAGTGCAGGCAATGGATGGTGTATGTTTTTTTCCTGCCTTTTGGCAGTAATACGGAATATCGCCCAAACAGGTACCGATCGCAGAACTTTGGCAGGTCTGCGGGCGGGTCCGGGACTGCGTCAATATGACGCTGTATCCGCTTGTATTTGTTGTTTTCGTATTTCTGCCGTTTTCGTGCGTTTTTTGCTCCAAAATAGCCACTGATCAGATTCTCCGCCGAATGATGATACATCCAGAAGTCGTTGTCGAATTCCTTCGCCTTCTTCAGCTCCTCTTTCGAAAGGGTAGCCCCGCCAATTCTCCAGTCTTCCCGAATCTGGTTTGTGGTCCATGTGTCTTTTTCTGTGATGTATACAATACCGTTTTTCCCATCGCTGAAAAAACGGTATTCCAGATACCTCTCTGGTGAAAAAATGTTTATATTTAAAATCCCGTCCACAATATGCAGGTTTGCCATGCCATGGCCTTCTTCTTTTTCCGGACACTCTGGCACGGGGATTTGAAGCAGTTCTCTTTTTCTAAGCATAGCGGCCCCCTACATCAAGTCCAGGAGGTCAATCACCCGTCCAGGTGCGGCGGCCGGCGTGAGTCCTTTCTGGATCCCATAATAATTTTTGATGATCTCTTCCGCCTGCTGCGGGCCTATTACAGTCCGCCCCTTGCCCCTATGCTTGGATGCGTAGTCATCCATGGCCTTCTGGCATCCTCCTTCCCCTTACTCTGGTAATAAAAACTGCCTGCTCTCTAATTTTTCAAAGATTGTTTCGCCGCTTTCGTCTAACACCGCATATGGAAGAAAAACCTGCTCCATCTTGACTAATTCAATTTCGATTAGTGCCATCTGTGCCTCAACCCAATCTTTTAAAATTCTCCAGGCTACCCGTTCGGCCTGTTCCCTTGTCGTTTTAATCTGTTTTCGTGGATTTGATTTTTTCTCTCGGATGAGTACCGCCAGCGCGGCGTCAGTATTAACTGGCAACTTGATCGGCATTTGTCCGGTCGGTATTTCAACGATAAAACTGAGGCTTTCGATACTTCCATCATTGGTATAGTTCTTCAGAACAGATTTCGCCTTATGCTTTACCAGTATGTATTCAATCTCACTTACTGTTTTGTAAGCGTCTATCGTCGTCGTATAATTCAGTATCATGCATCCTCCTTTCCTCTGTCTCACATTTTTGCCAATGCAGGCATCGTACAAAATGGTCAACCGTCTTGCCTGTATCGTGTGTCTCGACCACAGGCTCAAAGGCGGTACAGTTGTGACAGTATGGAGCTACGACTAATCTGATCATTTTCCCTACACCTCCATTCTCACCTGCGCCATCGTGGCATCAAGCCGCTCCTGTGCAAGTTGGCAGTAATGCGGATCAATGATCGCCAGTTGAAAAAAATCATCCGGATATCGGCTCAATGCGTCCATGCAATCCATATTTACCAGGCGATTGATTCGGAACGAGTCTTTTGTTGTATGCATATCAGTCCGCCTCCGTATAATGATCCATCCGGCCTTGCGTCTCCCGGGTACAGTTATCACAGTATTTGTTGCTGTGGTCATCGTCGTAGACACATCCATCACAGGGCCGCCGGATCCGCTCCCATTTGTTTATGTAGTTCTGGGAGCATACCTTGCAAGGATGCTCCATGCTGCTCCGATCTCCATATGCGCAGTTATTGCAGCTCTTCTCACACATTTTCTGTTCCTCCTATTTTTCCAGCCACCAGTCCATGACTTCTTGTGCGCTACTCCATTTTGTGTTAAATCTCTCAGGGTTCGTTTTGTGGCTCTCAATAAGCATCTTTTCAAACGACTTCAAGTAAGCACGTTTGAATTTCGGATATTTTTCTAGCTCCTCAGCGGCCCCCTACATCAAGTCCAGGAGGTCAATCACCCGTCCAGGTGCGGCGGCCGGCGTGAGTCCTTTCTGGATCCCATAATAATTTTTGATGATCTCTTCCGCCTGCTGCGGGCCTATTACAGTCCGCCCCTTGCCCCTATGCTTGGATGCGTAGTCATCCATGGCCTTCTGGCATCCTTCCAGGGACTTGTCCGCTTGCAGAACCTGCCCATAATCGCCTGTGGCCTCTATGATATCGATGGTCTGTTGTCCTAGCATCTTCGTTGCTTCCTCTGTTTCTTCTTCGATTTCTCTGCGTATTTTTTCAATCGCTTTATCAATCATTGCAGCTCACCCCCGGATCTGGTATGCTATAAGTGGTGTTAGACTTGTCCTCCTTTGAGGACATTGCGGACTGATCGGCGGCAACCGGCAGTCCGCTTTCTATTTTTGTGATATATTTTGCGTTTTCATAGCTTTGATAGACCGCAACCCCCAGGATGATTAGGACGGTGATCAGCAGGGCAATCGCCCACATGGTCAGCTTCCTGTTTTCTCTTTTTTCCTCAAGCCGGATTGTCGCTTCATAGTTTGGGCATCCAACCTGTTCTATGTCCGGACATACCCTGTCTTTGCAAAGTCCGACTTGATACCGATAACAATCTCTGCAGCAAGTCCTTAGCCCTTCCGGGCAGCGATCACCATAACACTTCATAATAGTTCCCCCAATCTTTTTTCGAGTACGGCCAACTCTCGGCTGAGTTTATCAGCAGCCTTGGTCCAACCTCTTGTATAATATCGTTCCATTTTTCTTCGTGTGCTTTCTATCTGCTCCCGCAGCAGATTATCCGTTGTTTTATTTTGCATCCGAATTTTTGCAGCCGCAGCCTGTTCCTCTCTCCGGCGCAGCTGTTCTTTTTTGAGCAACTCGTTTCTGCGCTGCTCTTTAGCGGCCTCCTTGGCCAGATATTCCGGGTCATCCAAGACGCATGCACTTAACCGGCATTGTCCTTTTCCTGCGTAGATTTCTGTGCAGTCTGTATTCCTCTCCTTGCAGTACAATAACCCGTTACTCATAACAACCCTCCTCCCTTGCTGCTTTTAGCCCTGTCATAAAAGCCTGTATGTATTTTTCTTTCATGTTCCAGTCTATGTTGACCGGAGCTGTTGACATAGATAATTCATACAGCATGATTTCTGATGTCCGCCTGTCTTTTTGTACTTGTTTTTGTTTCTCTGTCTTCATTCTGTGTTCCTCCAAAATGCTTCATCTTTTGTATCCATGATCCAGCTATATAGCTTGCGGCGGCATTGCTCTAAACTTTGGTCCGGCCCCTCTCGCAGACATATAGGGCAGTTTGTGCAGTCGTAAGCAAGGTAGCACATCATGAGTGCCAGCTGTGCCGGATCGGCGGTTAATATTACTTCTAAATTAATCATCCAAGTAGTTCCTCCCTATAAGCTGCATCCATCCATCTCTTGCCTGTTCTGGGGTGAGTCCCAGTTCGATCTGCGCCTGGTCCTCGTAATCCCGTTGACATACCTGCCGGAGTTTTTTCAGTTCATTTGCCGCCCATTTCAGCGGATCCGGGAGCATCCCAGGAACATTCAGGCTTTCAAGTTTTTCCTTGTCTACGATACCGTGGAATAATTTATGTATTGGCATACAGAGATCGACTTGGAATCCATGGCTTATACTGATCTGTCGCAATGGATTGCCGTAAAACAACTCATGCCGTTCGGCGTATGGACGGCCGGTATAGTAACAATGTCGTTTAGGCTTGTCCTTCCATCCATTCTGTTTCCTCTTCTTTTTCTTTGTTGCCGGCTTTGGGTATGGGCAGGTCTTATAATAGCTATTCATGCTCCCTCCTTTATTACCTTTATCGTGTCTGTATGACGATGCACAATTTTCGTATAATCCTTTGTGCTTTCCAACACCAGCCAGTTCTTCGGATTCAGACGCCACTTCTTAATGAGCATCTTCGCCGGCGTGTTGGCTTCTTGGCTTGTCTCATCTACGCCTCCAATTCTGCTTTTTGCTGATCCATTCTCTTTATTTTCGTTTTTCCTCCTGCTCGCACAATAGCGATTGTGATCCCGTCGATTTTACAGGATGCCCTTTCTAGGAGTCCGTTAAAAACTGCCAGTGCCATTTGTGTGATGATCTCCTCCTGCTCTGGTTCCACTTGCCTCATACCGTAGTTCGGGGCATTTTTACCAACCACATCATTCAAATTTTTTAAAAGTGAGGCTTTCCGACGTTCTGTTTCTGCCCCACCGCAATCGCATTTTTCCGATATTTGCTCGTTGGCATCAATCTGATCCATGGCCATAATCGGCTGGATGTTGCCGCAATATTTGCATTGGCCTTCATATGTGTTCATTTCTATTTCTGACATGATCTCCTCCTTCTCGGCTTGTCTAACTGGTATTTTCCTATGTAAGTCTTTTTTTCGTCTGGGCGTACATCAGCCGTGTTGCGGTTTTATTGATATTTTCCCGTACTTTTTTCAATTCTTCGGAAGATTTGTCACGGTAAGCGGCATCGTCAATTTGGATTGTCGCACCATGCTTGTTTTTATATTCCTTTATAACCATGCTACTTACCTCCTTTCTCATATCTTATTTATATGTCTGCTTGTACTATTCAATATTTTTGCCTTTTGGATCACCAATTGCGCCCGATGCTCCTATGTGCAAGCGACTATACAAGTCTTCTGCCGTTTCAAAAACCACCCCATCAATTACTTTAAAATTCTTTGCATGTCTTATATCGCTCGTATGCTTACAACTTTCTATCGATTCTCTTGTACATTTCAAACAAGCGCGCCTGTCACAGATATATTTAATCGATATATCCGAATTTTCTCCTTGTCTAACCTCTTGCTCGTTTTTTATTTGTGCGTTAATATGAAGTCGCATATTATTTATTTCCTCAATATTTCTATTCAGCTTGAATGTAAGCCGCTCATTTTCTTTAATAAGTGCTTCGAGCTCATCTATTCCATTCAATTTAATTTCTACTTTTGCTTTCATTCTCTTTACCCCACCTCTTTGTTTGAGTACGTTTCGTGCTCATCATCTGCAAAAAAAATTTCATCTACCGTTTTGTTAAAGTAGCGCGCAATTCTAACTTTAACTTCATCTTTAGGGACTCTTTTTCCTGTAAGGTACATTCTTAGCGCTGAATAGCTTACATTTAAGTCCGTTGCCACCTGTTTCTTGTCTTTGTCCCCAATTAATATTTCTAGTCTTTTTCCAATTTCTTCAGCTTTCATTATCTTCACCTCCTTTTTAAGCACGTTTTGTGCTCAGTTAATATATACCATGGTTTTCTATTGTTTGTCAATATGATTTTGCACATTTTGTGCTTTTTTGTTTACAAAATGTCACGTTTTGTGTATAATCAAATAGTTAAGGAGGTCTAATACAATGGCAACATTTGCAGATGTATTTAAAGGTTTACGGCTGTCGAAAGAGTATACTCAGGAAGAGCTTGCGAATAGATTAGGTTTTTCTAAAAGTCGCATTAATATGTATGAGCGCGGGGAGCGAGAACCGAATTTCGAAACATTGGAATTAATTTCTGATTTTTTTAATGTAGATATGAATTATCTTTTAGGAAAAACCAACAAAACAACATTGGTACTTCCCGGTGTTGATTCCGCTCCTGATCAATATGAAAAATTTATATCACTCTTAGAACAGCTCAATGATAACGGGAGAAATCGTATGTTCGAGTATGCCGAATATCTTGTTTCCAGCGGCAAGTATACCAGAGATCCGGTAGATGACGCTATGGACGAATTAAGGGAGCAAGTTAAAACGGATAAGCGCGCCCTCTAAGGTGTGCTATATCTTATGTCTTAGAAAAATCACCCCCTCTGCAGATTTAGCGTTAGTTGATATGTACAAAGTACGTGTCTTTCTAATATAAATTCCATGCACTAGTGGGTTTTTGAAATAAACATAGATTATAGTCATTATCTCGCCTTCTTTCTTAAAAAAAACGGGCGCTCAATAATTGTAACGCTATAATGGCATAAATTGGTTTGGTAATATTATGTAATTTTAGGAGGTTGTCATGAAAAAAGCTTTAAGAATTATAGCATTTAGTATGATCCTATTTGTCGGATGTGCTTTTGCACTCCCTGGTCCACTTGGAACTCTCGAGTCCTATGCTGCCTCTAAGGTAAAAATCAGTAAATCTAAAGCTACCATTACAAAGGGTAAAACTTTGAAGTTAAAAGTGAAAGGCTCCAAAAAGAAAGTAAAATGGACGAGTAGCAAGAAAAAAATAGCTACTGTAAATAAAAAAGGTAAGGTGACTGCAAAGAAGGCCGGCAAGACTACAATTACCGCAAAAATCGGAAAGAAAAAATATCGATGCAAGCTCACTGTTAAGAACCCAGTTACAAAACTAAGTAAAGTGAGCCTCACTCTGAATCAGGGAGATACTTATAGATTAAAAGCTACTAGCAATGGCAAAAGCAAAACTGTATCATGGAAATCAAACGCTCCCTCTATAGCTGCTGTAGATGCGAACGGACTCGTAACGGCAAAAAAAGCAGGCACCTCAAAAATAACCGCCAAAATGAACGGGATCTCCAAGTCCTGTACTGTAAAAGTGTATGATCCTGCCGGAAGTAAATCAAATCCAATTCCTATGACCACCCAAGCTCTAAGCACTTCAAGATTAAATGTAACCTTAACAGAATTACAGCAGGGGAAAAATGCTGTAGCATATCTTAATGAAAAGTATAGGAGTATTGAGGAGTGGCGAGCATCACAAGATAACTGTCGTCTTGTTCTTATGGAATTTAATGTAAAAGTGAAATCAGGCTACAATATCTACCCATACAGCGGAAATTTTCTTTCTGGAGATGTAACCGCTGGTGTTTATGGGGTGTTCGATTGGAATACGTCAGATCAACTCCGTCCATTTAAAAACTTTTTTATTGGAGGTAATGATGAGTTAGGTTTCCTTCGTTTATATGATGGAGAATATGGCTCTGGTCGTATATGCTTCTACGTGCCTAATAATGTAACCTCCTACATAACAACTATTGACGGTTTGTGGGTTAGATTTGACTTATAAGCTGAGGTGAAATAAAATGGCATATTGTATGTATCTAAGAAAGTCCAGGGCGGACATGGAGGCAGAAGTGCGCGGCGATGGGGAAACCCTCACTCGCCACGAGCGAACGCTCTTAGAGCTTGCCGGAAAACTAAATGTTAATCTCACAAAAGTTTACAAAGAAATTGTATCCGGAGAGACTATAGCTGCCCGGCCTGTTATGCAACAACTTCTCAACGAGGTTCGTAAAGGTTTATGGGAAGGTGTACTTGTCATGGAGATCGAACGCCTGGCTCGCGGAGATACGAAAGATCAGGGAGCTGTCTCTGAGGCGTTCCAGATTTCCGATACACAGATTATTACACCAATCAAGACCTTTAATCCCTCCGATGAATATGATGAAGAATACCTTGAATTCAATCTCTTTATGAGTAGGCGGGAATACAAGACAATCAATCGCCGGATACAGCGAGGCCGAATCCGGTCTATCCGTGAAGGGAAATGGATTTCTCCAGAGCCTCCTTATGGCTATAATCGGGTACCGGTGCATGGAGATTCCGGCTATACGTTAGAACCGCGAGAGGATCAGGCGGAAGCTGTCCGCCTGATGTTTAGGTGGTACACAGAAGAACACCTTGGCGCCGATCGAATTGCGCAGCGCCTCAATGAGTATGGTTTTAAGCCAGCTCGATCTGATAAGTGGTCCAGGCTCACGATCCGCGGGATGCTTGCCAACCCTGTTTATGCCGGTATGGTCAAGTGGGGCGAACGCGCCGAAGTCAAAGAAATTGATGCACATGGAAACATTGTGAAAAGACGGCCTCATAATCCGAACTTGATTCTGGTTCAAGGCCTGCATCCTGCCCTGATCTCCATGGATCTCTTCAATGCTGCAAAAGAAGTCAGGAAGAATAATATCATTGGCCGCGCTCCTGGTAATCGAGTTCCCAAAAACCCTCTAGCCGGATTAATTGAGTGTGGTTGCTGCGGGCGAAAGATGCAACGCCAGGAAGAAAAGAAACGAAACAGTATCTGGCTGCATTGTGAAGGACAATATTGCGACAATATTTCCAGCCATTTTGAATACGTGGAAGAGGATATTATCGAGGCTCTGAAAGATCATCTTGACCGGCTCAAGTTCGAACCGATATCTGACTCGCCAACTGATCCTGATGCAGATATTCACGCAGCCATTGGCCGACATAATGAGGAACTTGAGAAAATTGAGAAGCAGATTCAGAGTCTGCATGATTTTTTAGAGCAAGGTGTATATACCATAGAAACATTCCTGGAGCGGCAGCAGCTCCTTGCTGGCAAGAAAAAAGATATCCAGATGGCCATTGCCGAACTGAACAAAAAATTTGATAAGAAGCGAGCTGCCATAAGCCGGGAAAAATATATACCTCAACTCGAACATGTGCTTGATGTCTATTGGCAGGTCGAAACGGCTGCGGAAAAAAACGCATTATTGAAAACGGTCTTAGAAAAATGCACTTATCTTAAAACTGAAAAGGGCGTGAATCATATGAGGGATTATACGTTAAAATTGTACCCTCTTTTAAAAATCTAATGACTTACTACATCGTTGTGGTAATGTATAGCCCCATTCATAGGTCATAGTCAAAATAAAATTTGCCGCCTGCCCCATCCCCCGATAATCATGGCCCTGATATAATAGTCCCGGCTGATCCGCTGATGTTTTTGGAGCCAACGCAACCGTAACCAAATATCCAGCCGCATTGAGCCGCTGCCGGGCTTTTCTTACCAGCTCCGTATACTGATCTCTATTTTCCGCAAGAACATATTCAAAGTCAAAATCTACGCCAAACATGCCTTTAGTCCGGATATTATCCAGTATATTATCGATCAATTGGTCCTGTGCCTGGGGATTTTCCAGCAGGGCTTTTGCCAGTTGATTGTTAAAAGCTCCCTGGCTGTCCAAAGGAGTCAGTACCATCAAAGACTGCACGCCCGCCGGTTGTGCGGCGCGAATTATATTTTCATCCATCAGATCGATCAGCTGCCCGTCTGCTGTGAAGCCGTAACTGAACGTAGAAACAAAGGTCAAGTCCGGCAGCCAGGCCTGCAGCGTCTCCGGCCCAATGCTGGGATATGCGTATCCGTTTACCAGGATCGTTTCCCGTTGTTGTTTTTCTACCATAAAAAAAACCACCTCCCGTTACAAGTTATGCAAATGAGAGGTGGTTTATCTCTTCTATTTGGCTTTTTTGCTGCTGTAAGAACTGTAGCTGCTGTATACGCGCTTACCCTTAACCGTTTTATAAGCTCTTACTTTATAGTAGTAGCGTTTGCCCTTCTTCAGCTTTTTGTTGGTGTATTTTCTGGTTTTGCTGCTCTTAATGGTTTTAACCGTCTTATATTTTCCGGATTTTTTTGTTGCCCGATAGACTTTATAACCGGATGCTCCCGAAACTTTTTTCCAGCTGACCGTAATTTTGCGTTTTCCGGCCTTGGTGCTGATGCTGGGCGTCTTTGGTTTTGGTTTTTTCGAAACCACCGACGAGAAAGAATAAGTAGTTCCGCCCTTATATGCGCGAACCTTATAGTAATAGGTCTTGCCGGCGGTCAGCTTACTGTTTTTATAGCTGGTCGTTCCGCTTCCTGCAGTCTTAATCTTTTTATACTTCCCATTTTTGCTGGTGGCCCGGTAAATCTGGTAGCCGGAAACTCCGGAAATCTTGTTCCATTTGACTGTCAAGGCATTGTAATTATTGTAAGACACACTAGCCCTTGGAATCCGCTTAACCATTTTGTTCAGATTACTCAGCTCAGTCTTGGCTCCGCTCCGGTACAAATCCTTGGCGCTGAACAGGGAATAGCCGTCACATCCATAGGAGCGGAGGATATTCAGCTGATCTGCCAGGTTGGTGGATTTCTTCTTCCAGCCGGGGTCATCGTTGTATTTTATGCCTGTCCGATACGACGCCAGGCCGATGTACATCGTGGTCCCGTTCTTATTAAGATTTTTCCATTGCTTGATCCGGCTTGTGAACATGTTCGTCTTTCCGCTGGAACCCCATTGGTCGGTCCAGTAAATTTGGGGCATGATATAGTCGATATATCCCGATGAAGAAAGCCATGTGTCTACATCGGCTCCCGCTCCACGGCAATTATCGATATTGCCTTGGGGACTGATACCGAACTGGGCGTTTGCCTTGATGGATTTGACCGTGCTGTAAACGGAGCGCACCATTTTATTCACATTGCTGCGCTGTGTCTTGGCGGAAGGCTCCTTAGTTGTTGTAACTTTGCCTTCAGGATTTTTATAGCCTTTTTTTGCATGGTAAAAATAATCATCAAAATGGATCCCGTCCACTCCATAGGCCATTACCTCTTTTACCGCAGTTTCAATCCTGCCTGTGGATTCATCCAGCGCCGGATCCAGGTAATAATCCATGCTGATGCGGTAGGGATTCATCCAGGCGTGAAGCTCCATTCCCTTTTGGTGGGCAAGGTCCACCATGATCCTGAGGGGATCAAAGGAATAGGTCTGCGCTGCTGTTTTCCCCGACGTACTCTTTGATGTCAGATATTTGGACGCCTTGAAGGTATTGCTCTTCCAAGCCGCGTCATCAAAGGCTCTGACGTGAAAATACACGGTATTGAGATTGTTGGACTTGGCCTTATCCAGAAAAGCCGAAGCCTTGGAACGGAAGGTGGATTCACTGTTTGTCTTCATGCCCAGTGAACTGAAGTCCACGTAGGCCAGCCAGACCGCTCTCACTTCCTGATTGCTGGCGGCGCTGACTTCCTCAGCTTTATTAAAAGGCAGCCCTCCTAATATCGTGGTAATTCCAAAGATACATACTGTAATGATTGCTATGACTCGTTTTTTCATTTTGCCCTCTTCATGGTATAAGAACTGTAACTGCTGTAAATCCGCTTGCTGTTCTTCACTTTGCAGCGAAAAGCGCTTTCAGCTTTATTATAAGGCTCCAATGCTATATAGTCAACATATGCTGGCCTGGCGCCTCACTTTTTCTCCAATTGGCGGCGATAGTTTTCCAATTCCGGCTGCGCACCTTTGCGGAAAAAGTCCTTTGCGCTGAACAAGGCAAAGCCTCCGCACGATTTCTGCCGCAGCTGGGCGATCTGTCCGGCCAGGATATTGCTGCGTTCGCCCCATCCGGGATCATCGTCCTCAGCCCTGCCCGTTCGATAAAGGGCCAGACCCGCATAAAGCGGAACATTGCTGTCATTGGCTGCAATCCATTCATCCAGAGTATCGGTAAACATTTTTGGGCGCCACTTGGCACTGTGTTCATCCGTCCAATAGATTTGGGGAACAATATAGTCCACGTATCCTTCCTCCGACATCCAAGTACGCACATCTGCCCCGATGGATTCACAATAACCTATATTCCCTGCAGGACTGATCCCAAACTGAAAATGATTGCCGCATGCCTTTACCTGTTGATAGACAGACCGGACCATACGGTTGACATTGGACATTTTTTCCTCAGCAGGCAGCTTGGAGTCCTCCCGGTAAAAATAATCATCAAAGTGGATCCCATCCACCTCATAGCTTTCCAGGACTTCCCGTACGCAGGAGAGAATTTCTTCCGTGGAAGCTTCCGCAGCCGGATCGAGGATTTTCTCGTCCAGGGTGTGATTTCGATAGGGATTGAGCCATGCATGAAGCTTCATATCGTATTTATGGGCCAGCTGAATCATGATCGCCAGCGGGTCGTAGGGAATCGCCTCTTCTTTGTCCCATATGTATTTGCTCATGGGAAAGGTTTCCGATGGATAGGACGCGTCCCGAAAAGCTCTGACGTGGAAATAAACCGTATTAATCGAGTTTTTCTCCGCCTGATCAAAAAAGGCTTGGGCGTTTTGGCGAAAATCGGCTTCATTTTGATTGTGCAGACCCAGGTCCTTAAAATCCACATAGGCCAGCCAAACTGCGCGGACTTCTTCCTGGGGCCGGCTCTGTTTGTTGTGGAATACGGATGCTGCGATGGCTGCTGCCAGCAGAAGCAAGACCAGGATCAGCACAGAGATCAGGATCTTTTCTTTTTTCGCCAGCCGGCGTTTTCTCCTTCTTCTCTTTTTCATACTAATCGATTCAGGGTTCCGCCGTTGATAAAGCTTTCCAGGTTGGCAGCGCAGGTATCGATGACAACCCGCCGCGTTTCCGCCGGACTGAATCCGATGTGGGGCGTGATGTAACAGTTTTCCAGCCCGATGAGCGGACTTCCTTCAAGAGGCGGTTCCTGCGCCAGTACGTCTAGTCCGGCCCCGGCCAGCTTTCCTGATTTGAGGGCTGCAGCTAAGGCCTCTTCATCCACCAGGCCGCCCCTTGCTGTATTGATCAGAATGGCCCCGTCTTTCATGCGGCTGATAAAGGATGCGTCGATTAGCTTTTCTGTTTCTGGCGTCAGCGGACAGTGGAGCGAAATCACATCGGATTTGATCGCTGCCTCCCGGTCCTGGCTGTAGACATGGACATTCATGCCCATGGCCCGAACGATTTCCGCCACTTTTTTTCCGATATTTCCATAACCGATGATGCCCATGGATTTGCCGGCCAGCAAAGTGATGGGAGTAGTGAGGAAGGTCGGTTCAGCAGAATCCCGCCAGTTTCCCGTGACCACTGATTGATGGTAGAGGTCCACACGATTTGTTACAGCAAGCAGCAGTGAGATGGCCTGCTGCGCCACAGCATCCGTAGAATAGGCCGGTACATTGGCCACCGCGATCCCCAGCTCCTTTGCCGCTGTCAGGTCTACATGGTTAAATCCAGTGGCGGCAATTCCGATAAACTTCAGAGATGGGCAGCTTTCAAGCCGCTCCCGGTCAAAGCAAAAAGCATCGATTAAAACCGCATCCACTCCTTGCATCCGCTCTTTCAGCTCGTCCGTTGACGTCTGTTTGTAATGTTCAAATTCACCCAGTTTTTTAACGGGCTCCCAGGAAAGGTCTCCGGGATTTACGATACCGCTGTCTAAAAAAACAATTTTCATTTAGTTCTCCTCATCCAGTTGTTTCAAAATTCCATTCATTTGGCGTTCCAGTTTTTTACTCTTCTTGCACTTTAAGGTTACAGTCAGATTGGAAAGGGTAAAGGCCTCTCGCACCAGCTGGGTAATATCGCCTGCTGTCGCATCGTAGAATTCCTTCCTGCGGTGCTCCAAATCGGGGCTGGTCCTGCCCAGGATATGGGCTTCATACGCCTGGGTCCAGTTCAGGTTGGAAGCATGGTCCAAAATCAGTTCGCTATTATCAATATAGACTGCTTTCACATAATCCAATTCGTCGGTGATTCCTTGCTTAAGCTCGCAGAACAAATCCACGACCATACTCACCGAGTCCAGCAGCCTGGAAGGCTGTACTTCATACTGAAAATAAAGGCTGCCAATATTGCTATACTGCTCCAGTCCCGGATCAAAGCTGTAAATATAACCGGATTTCTCGGAAAGGGCTTGGTGGATTTTCGAGTTTTCACAGTCAAAGAGGATATCGTAAAGCAGCATATAGGCTGCTTGGGAATATTTAGCGCTGTCGATGTCAAAGGAAAAACGCACCACCGTATCGGAACTGTTTTTTATAGCCAGATTGTTTGTCCTGTGAAAAAAATCTTCCGGCACCGGAGCCATATTCCTGCGGGCGGCTGAAGACGGTTTCAGCTGGTACCGCGCTGCTGCTTCTGCCAGATAGTCGATATCCGACTGCTGCGCGCATCCGGTCACGTAAAAAAACATATTGTTGGCCACGAAACATTCTTCGTGGGCGCTTTTGAGGGCTTTTTTGCCCATTCGATCCAAGGCTGTGCTTTTTCCGGTTATGGGCCGCACAAGCGGAGTTCCCTTCCAAATAATTTCATTGGTGAAGTACCCTAAAGATCCCTTCTCATCGTCTTCCCGGATCTCTGCTTTGATGCGTTTGCGCTCAATATCGATCTCCGCCGCCGGAAGCTGGATGGCTTCAAAAAGCTTGACAAAGACATCGATGGCTGCCCGGATATGCTTTTTGGCACCGGTGATCTCGAACTGGACGAATTCTTTATAAGTACAGGCATTAAACATCAGTCCCAGCCGATCCAGATAAGGATAGAGCTGTCCATCCAT
Organism: Hominibacterium faecale; assembly: GCF_020734085.1. Lineage (NCBI taxonomy): Bacteria > Bacillati > Bacillota > Clostridia > Peptostreptococcales > Anaerovoracaceae > Hominibacterium > Hominibacterium faecale. The sequence continues at coordinate 15,484 of NZ_JAJAGH010000019.1, read as the reverse complement.
GAGCCAGTTGATATTGCGGATCACCACGTGTTCCAAAAAGTGGGTGATCCCGTTCTCATCTTCCGATTCATACAGACTGCCCGCCTTTACATAAAGTCCTATACAAAAACTATGCAGATGGCCGCCGGGATAGGAATAGATTTCAATCTGATTATCGGTAATAACTTTCTGCTCCATCTATTTTCTACTCTCCAGATATGCTGCCCTGCCTTCTTGATACAAATCCCCGCCGCAGCTGTCTAAAACCACTGTGACCGGAAACTCCTTCACCTCCAGTCTGCGGACAGCCTCGGCTCCCAAATCTTCAAAGGCGATGATCTGGGACTGGCAAACCCGCTGGGCCATCAGCGCCCCCGCACCGCCGATGGCGGCAAAATAGACGGCGCCGTTTCTCTGCACGGCTTCCTTTACTTCCTGAGAGCGCTGTCCTTTTCCGATCATGGCTGTTTCGCCCAAATCCAGCAGCGCGGGCGCATAAGCATCCATGCGATAGCTGGTAGTCGGGCCTGCGGAACCGATCGGATTGCCCGGTTTTTCCGGCGTGGGCCCCACATAATAAATGACGGCGTTCTTTATGTCAAAGGGCAGGCTTTCTCCCCGCTCAAGCATTTCCAGCATCCGCTTGTGGGCGGCATCTCTGGCTGTATAAATGGTTCCTGTCAGCAGGACGGTATCCCCCGCCTTCAAGTCCTTGAATTTTTCTGTGGTGAATGGTTCGCTGATTCTATGTTCCATATTTTTCTCCTCCGCTTCTCTACAGAATCCGCTGCGCATGGCGTGAAACATGGCAGTTGATATTGACGGCTACCGGAAGTCCTGCGATATGGGTCGGGGCAGTTTTTATTTTTACTGCCAGAGCCGTCGTCTCTCCGCCGAATCCCTGCGGCCCGATGCCTAGGGCATTGATCCGCTCCAGCAGTTCCGCTTCCATCTGTGCGTAATAAGGGTCGCTGTTTTCTTCATCAAAGGGGTACAGCAGCGCTTCCTTTGCCATCAATGCCGCTTTGTCAAAGGTTCCTCCAATGCCGACTCCGACTACGATGGGCGGACATGGATTTGCTCCCGCATCCTCACAGACTTTTACCACAAAGTCTTTTACGCCCTTCTCGCCGGCGGAAGGAGGCAGCATTTTGATCTGACTCATGTTTTCTGAGCCAAACCCTTTGGGTGCCAGAATAACCTTCACCTGATCTCCATCAACGATTTCGTAGTGGATATGCGCCGGGGTGTTGTCCTTGGTGTTGACTCTGCGAAGCGGATCCTTGACCACCGATTTTCTCAGATAGCCCTCGTCATAGCCCCTGCGGACCCCTTCATTCACCGCATCGTAAACAGATCCCCCCACCAGATGGACATCCTGTCCGATCTCTAAAAACACGCAGGCCATGCCGGTGTCCTGGCACAGAGGCAGAACGCCTTCTTCTGCAATGGCAATGTTCTCTTCTATTTTTTCCAATACGCCTTTAGCTACCGGCCATGGTTCTTTTTTTGCACGGCCAGAGATGGCGCACTTGACATCACTGCTGAGGAAATGGTTGGTTTCTTTCGCCATTTCCGCCACAGCGCTGGTAATCTCTTTTACGTCGAGTGTTCTCATAATTCCTCCCTCTTCTTTCCTGACATTTCATTCTTTTATAGTATACGCTAAAATCCATTGCTTAACAAGACAGGCCGTTTGATCCGGAAATCTCTTTTTATTCATATCAGGTCTTTTTGCCGCATACCATATTATGTACATTACCTTTGGAGGACGCGATGAGACGAAAAATAAGAAAGATGCGAAACAAAATTCATATACCCCAAATCAGGACAAGACGTAGAGGGCGTTCAGCCGGAAGCGGCCAATACAGGAAATTTCTCAAGCCAATATTGCTCAGTCTGATGACGGTCGTTTTCGTATTAGTGGTCGTTCCCTTCACTATCACGAAAGTCTTTATTCCCGAGACTCCTCCTGCGCCTGAAAAAACTCAGGACAAGGCGCAGACGGCTCCGGCCGGGCAAACAGTTAAAAAGGAAACGGCTCCTGCAAAGATCCGTGTATATCGAAAAGCTTCCGGGAAAACGGAATCCGTCGCCTTTGAGGATTATGTTAAAGGCGTTGTGGCCAGTGAAATGCCGTCCACCTTTGAAAAAGAAGCGCTGAAAGCTCAGGCAGTTGCGGCCCGCACCTATTCTTTATCCAGATATCTTGGCGCAAAAAAAAGCGGAAATCCCGGTACCCATTCAAAAGCGCCGGTATGCGATACGGTGCATTGTCAGGTTTATCAGGATGAAGCTGACTTGAAAAAATCCAAAGGCTCTAAATGGATGAAGTCGGATTGGAAAAAGATTTCGGCTGCGGTGGATGAGACCAAAGGCCAGCTATTATATTACGATGGGAAATTGGTAGAGCAGGCACTGTTCCACTCTTCCAGCGGCGGGAAAACCGAGAATTGCGAAGACGTTTTCTCAGCTTCCGTTCCCTATCTTGTCAGCGTAGAAAGTCCTTATGAAAACGAGGCCACTCACAAGCAAGAAAACACAACGCTTTCCATTTCAGACTTTGCTTCGAAAATGAAAACCGCTTATCCAAAAGCCGGTTATGGTTCAGTTTCTGCAGGCAGCATAAAAATCCTTTCCCACAGCAACGGCGGCCGGGTGGAGAAGATGCAGATCGGCGGCGGCACTGCCACAGGCAAACAGGTTCGCGAGGCTCTGGGGCTGTTTTCGGCTAATTTTAAAATCAGCATTTCTGGCAATAAGATCACCTTTACCACCACAGGCTCCGGCCACGGCGTGGGCATGAGCCAGTACGGGGCCAATGGTATGGCCAAAGCTGGTTACAGCTATAAAGAAATTCTGTCCCACTATTACAGCGGCACAGTCATTCTTTAAGGGCGTGGATTTCGTAACTAGTCAAAAGAGGCTGCTGCATGTTGTGCAGCAACCTCTTATCAAAGGCTATATATTTTTAGTAGTTTTCTGCTTTAACCTGGAAGTAAGCCTTAGCGTGGAAGCATACCGGGCAAACCTGAGGAGCTTCTTTACCGACAAATTGGTGTCCACAGTTGGAGCACTGCCAAACAACCTCTTCATCCTTAGCAAATACTTTGCCTGTTTTTACGTTCTCAGCCAGCTTTCTATATCTTTCTTCGTGTTCCTTTTCGATAGCAGCTACGCCTTCCATCTGTGCGGCGATTTCAGGGAATCCTTCTTCTCTGGCTGTTTTCGCCATTTCCGCATACATTTCAGTCCATTCATAGTTTTCACCTTCAGCAGCAGCGATCAGGTTTTCTTCTGTTGTTCCGATGCCTACTGCATGCTTGAACCACAGCTCAGCATGTTCTTTTTCATTGGCAGCCGTTTCTTCAAAGAGCTTTGCGATCTGAACGTATCCGTCTTTTTTTGCTTTGGAAGCAAAGAAGGTGTATTTGTTTCTAGCCTGTGATTCCCCTGCGAACGCGGTCAGTAAATTTTCCAGTGTTTTTGTTCCTTTTAAATCTTTCATTTTGTTCCTCCTCAATAAATCTCTCATTCTATCGATTTTGTTAGCACTACTCATTGGTTACTGTTTACTATTAGTAACTCTTCTCAATAAGTAATATATACTATTATAAGCCAATAGTCAATAGTATTTTTAGCAAAAAAGCAAAAAACTTTCCTTTTATTTATAATAAAGTTAGAAATTTCGCAGTTTTGCTCACTTTCTTTTCCAGTATATCATATTTCAGCAGTAGATTTCGAAAATTTTGAATTATCATTTCATAATTGGAGTTCCGCGCGATGACTCGATCCCAGATCAGCCGCTGCATATATCAAGTTTTATAACTGGCGGCAGACATGGTACATTCCAGCGATAAGTAACACCGTTAGCAGATAGGCACTAAAAAACCGCAGCAGCCCTTAACATTATGCTGTTGCGGTTTCCATACAAACTAGTTGTCTTCAATTCGAATAATCGTTGCTCCCAACCCTCTGAATTTTTCCACGAATTTCTCATAACCCCGATCTATATGATAAATGTCCGATACTTCGGTAGTTCCTTCTGCTACCAGACCTGTGAGAACGACAGCCGCTCCCGCCCGCAGGTCGGTCGCTACAACCTGCGCACCCTGCAGCTGTTTAGCTCCAGGTATGATCGCACAATTACCGTCAGTCTTGATATTCGCGCCCATCCGGTTGAACTCGGCCACATGCATGAATCGGTTTTCAAAGACGGTCTCAATTACGACGCTGGGTCCTTTGGATACTGCCAAAAGCGCCATGAACGGCGACTGCATATCGGTGGGAAACCCCGGGTAGGGCATCGTTTTAATGTCAGTAGAAACGATCGGATTCACGTCTCCTCGTACTACCATGCCTTCATCGGTCATGTAGATTTCAGCGCCGCACTCTCTCAATTTGGCAGTCACAGGCTTAACATGATCCGGCAGGATATTCCGAATCAGAATATTACCTTTGGTAATGACCGAGGCAACCATAAAGGTTCCTGCCTCGATGCGGTCCGGAATGACATGATGGCTGACGCCATGTAGCCGTTCCACGCCTTCGATCTTAACCGTATCTGTGCCGGCGCCTTTGATCCGAGCTCCCATCTTATTCAAAAAGTTGGCGAGATCGACGATCTCCGGTTCCTGTGCCGCATTTTCAATTATGGTCGTTCCTTCTGCCAGAGCCGCTGCCATGATAATCACCTCAGTCGCCCCCACGCTGGGGAAATCCAGGTAAACATCGTTGCCTACCAGCTTGTCCACCCTGGCCTCCAGCGGGCCTTGATGGTCAGCATCCTCTTTAATCTCCACGCCCAATGCCCGCAGGCCCTTTAGGTGTAGTTCAATCGGCCGCTTGCCGATGGCACAGCCGCCGGGTAAAGGTATAATTGCTTTGCCTGTCCTAGCCAGCAACGGCCCAATCACCAGGATCGAGGCGCGCATCTTTTTTACCAGCTCAAAAGGAGCTTCTGATTCCACCACATCTTTTGCTTCTATCTCAACAATGTTTTCATCCAGCTTGTCGTTAACCTCGGCACCCAGGCTGCGAAGCAGACGGCACATAACATCAACATCCCTCAAGGCCGGGGTTTCCATGATCGTACACTTATCATCCGTCAGCAAAGCCGCCGCCATGATCGGAAGTACAGCATTTTTTGCTCCGCTAATTTCGACTTCCCCTTTTAACGGAGCACTCTTTTGCACCAAAAATTTTGCCACTTCTTTCCTCCAAACATTTTTCTCTAACTTACAGTATAACTGTTTCATTACTCCATTTCAAGGATAATAAAAAAAGAAAGAGACATTAAATGTTTCATGCTAAAGGGGAACAAAACATATTTTTTATTGCCTCTTTCTTTCCTAATTATTCTTGCCTTCTTTATACAGAAACATTCCAATATAAAGAAAAAAAGCATTGCAAGCAACGCTTTTTCACATGCTCCATCAAACCGTTCTATAGTTCCTGAAGCTCTTTAATACAATTTTCACATACATTTTTGCCTTTTACCTGCTTTACGGTTTTGGCGCTGCCGCAGAAGATACAGCACGGTTCGTATTTTTTAAGCAGGATGTAATCCTCGTCCACAAAGATCTCAATTGGATCCTTGATCTCAATATCCAGTGTTCTCCTCAGTTCAATCGGCAATACGATCCTGCCCAGTTCATCCACTTTCCTAACAATACCTGTTGCTTTCATGATTTCTCCTTTCTCCGCAGCAAGGTACAGCCCTTCATCTGATCTGCCACGGACCCACAAAATTCACCCTTACTATTCCTTATCTTTGTTTCTAGTCACCAGGTTTTTCAGGGAGCTAAGCGCGTTGACAATGGAGGTCAGGGCTGCAACGACGCTTTGATTTCCTTTAATTACATCCGCCATTCCACTAAGAGATTCCGCTACATCGCCAATGGACTCATTTACTTGCTCCGTCCTCTCAGCCGCGATCGTAGAGATTCGCTCCGCATCTGCAAGGATCTTATTGGTATGCCTGATGGTTGCGATGAAATTCTTCATAAATACGATACAAAAAATAATCAAAACCAACAGAGCAATTATGATCAATGCCCATCCTAATGCCTTTAAATCTAGTGTTACTACCATTTTAATACCTCCGCCCCTTAAACAATATATTTCTATTATTACATAAATTGTAAATTGTTTCAACAAGTTTTTATAATCTATTTTCTTAATTAATCGTTAAGAAGCGATTTCGTACATATTTTAAAGGTTCCAGAATAAGTTTACTTTGAGGTGACAAACAATGATGAACTATATATGGGCAGGAATGCTCTGCCTGGGAATCGGCTTTGCCTGTGTCAGCGGGAACCTGAGCAGCTTTACCGACGGGCTGATGGAGAGCTGTACGGAAGCAGTGGAATTCGTGATCAGTCTCATCGGAATCATGGCGGTATGGAGCGGTCTTATGAATATCGCCGACAAGTCTGGGCTGATTGAAAAAATTTCTCGGAAAGTACGCCCTCTAATGCATTATCTTTTCCCCCATGAAAAGGACGATCAGACTATCGCCGTCATGCTGATGAGCTTTGTAGCTAATATTTTCGGCGCCGGAAACAGCGCCACGGTTTTTTCCTTAAAAGCAATGGAACGGCTGGATGATGAGAATCACCAGTCTCCTCAGGCCAGCAACGCCATGTGCATGTTTACGGCGGTAACCATGTCCATGGTGCAGCTGGTTCCAGTTACAATCATCAAAATCCGAAATGATCTGGGTTCTGTCAATTCTGGGAGCATAATCATTCCGTCTATCATCGCAGGCTTGATTTCTATGGTCGTTTCTGTAGCAGTATGCAAATTTTTTGAAAGGAAGTATCCGGATGTCAACCGTCCTTAGCACAATTTCGGTCTTTTTTATACCTGTTATTATAACCGTCATTATCGTCTATGGGCTGAAGAAAAAAGTAGCGGTTTATGATCTCTTTGCGGAAGGCGCCAAAGACGGCATCACGACGGCAGTAGAAATCCTGCCTTTTATCATTGCCATCTTTATCGGCATTGAAGCGATCACTGCTTCCGGTGCCATGGAATGGCTGGAGGGTCTTTTAGGTCCTGTCTTTGAGTTCGCCGGTATCCCCAAGGAATTAATCTCTCTGATCATGCTCCGTCCTGTATCCGGCAGCGGCTCCCTGGTTCTGGCAGAGCGCATCATGCAGGAAAACGGAGCCGATACCCTCATCGGCAGAGCCGCCTCTGTTATGGTCGGAAGCTGCGAGACCGTGTTCTATGTTCTGGCGCTTTATTTTGGCGTCACTGCTGTAAAAAAAATGAGACACGCCTTTGCGGCAGGCCTCATCGGTTATATTGTCGGCATTTTTGCTTCTGTTCTTATTTGTCAGATCATGTAGCTTCCGGCGGCTTCAGCGGATTCGTTCGTAGATTCGCTGTATTTCATCGGAATAAACGCCCTTTTCTTTGTATACGCAAAGCGTCTGTAAAAGCTTGAGTTCCGGTCCCCCTCCTTTTACAGAATGAAGTAGGACAATATTGGGAATCTGCCCTCGGCGGGGTGCCACAAAACGAAGCTCTTTCGGCTCCAGACGGTAGTTTCTGCAAATGGAAAAAATATCGACCAGCCTGCTGGGTCTATGGACCATATAAAAATCGCCTCGGTCGCACAGCAGCCGTGCAGCGCAGCTGATGAAGTCTTCCAGCGTTCCTACCGTTTCATGGCGGGCGATGGTTTTGGCTTCATTCCGGTTGGCAATACCTGCGTTTCCAGGCATGTAGGGCGGATTGGCCGTTACTGCATCGGCCCACCCATTGAGTTGATCGAACTCTGCTACATTCGCTTCAATGAAAGACAGCCGGTCTCCAAGGCCGTTCAGCCGCGCGCTTCTTATTGCTCTCTGGCAGGCATCCTTTTGATATTCAATACCGTATATCTTCTCTGCATTGGTTTTATGGCTGAGAATATGGGGTATGATCCCGGTTCCTGTTCCCAGATCAACCATTCGCCGTGCCTGTCTTTTGGAGGCAAAATCCGCCAGGATCACAGCATCTACGCCGTAGCAAAAGTCTTCCGGTTTTTGGATCAGCTTTAAATTGGAAAACCCGATCTGATCAATACGCTCCCCTGGGTACAGCATGGCTCTAATCCTTCAGCAGATCCTTGATCTCTGCCAACAGTTCTCCGTCCAGCTCTTCCAGGTCATCATTTCTCTTCTTCTTTTTGCCCTTACCAAGACGTTTGATTTCTTCTTTTTTGTAATTATAAAACTCTGTACTCAACTTTTCCTGGCGGTCTTTTTCTTTGTTTCCTTCTTCCAGGATCAGCCTGGTCTTGATGTTATTTTCCAAAATATTGGTATCCACAACCACTGCCATGCCGTCCGGCGTTTTAATTCGTTCTCCGTTGTCCGGCAGGCCCTTTCTCATCTCCATGTAAACATCGTTTTCGTACTTCAGGCAACACATCAATCTCCCGCAGATACCGGAAATCTTGGTTGGATTCAAGGAAAGGTTCTGAACTTTCGCCATTTTTATGGAAACCGGTTCGAACTCGGACAGCCAGCTGTGGCAGCATAGGCTGCGGCCGCAGGTTCCAATGCCGCCCATCATTTTTGCTTCATCCCGCACGCCAATTTGGCGCAGCTCAATGCGCATCTTGAATACACCGGCCAGATCCTTGACTAACTCTCGAAAATCCACCCGGCCGTCGGCAGTGAAGTAAAAAATGATCTTGCTGTTGTCAAAGGTATATTCCACGTCGATCAGTTTCATCTCTAACTTGTGTTTATTAATCTTTTCCTGGCACAAACGCAGAGCGCGCTCTTTTTTCTTCACATTGTCCCTATGTTTTTTGCAGTCCTTTTCATCAGCGATGCGAATAATCTTTTTCAGCGGCATAACGATCTCTGAGGGATGAACTTCCTTTTCCGCCATATTGATTGTTCCAAATTCCATGCCTCTGGCTGTTTCAACAATGACATTTGTTCCGATCTCGACCTCCAGATCAGCCGGATCGAAATAGTATACTTTACCGGCAGTTTTGAATTTAACGCCTACTACTTTTACCATTCTTTATCCTCCAATTTTTATCATCAAGTCCTTGAGAGCATAGCTCTTGGCCACACCCCGCTGGATCTGTCTTCTCGCTTGTTCAACTAAATCTACATTGCGGTAGATTTGGCTCTTTTTATACAGTTTTCCCGCTTCCGTGTTTTCCACTAAAAAATCCCGGTATACTTTTTCCAACGCATCCAAAAATGCATAGGTCTGGCCGCTGTCTTTCATGATTTCCGCAACAGCTTCTTTCCTCTTATAAAAGGGCTGGCCGTCAAGGAGCATGTCCGCCACTTCTCTGGCCTTGTCCAGCATTCCTTCATAGCTTTCTTTTCCAAAATAGCTGAGACGGAATTTTACACATCTGGATAAGATGGTCTGGGTCAGGTTTTCAAGATTTTCCGATAATAGAATCAAGATCGTCCCCTCTGCAGGTTCTTCCAGCGTTTTTAAAAGACGATTCTGCGCTCGCAGCGTCATTGTATCAGCATCGCTGATAATAGCCACATTCCGATCTCCGTATGGTTTTGTCTTCAGCCGTTCCTGCAAATGTTCGATAGCCTCGTCCTTGATACTGCTCCCGTCAGCTTGCAGATAGATCAAGTCCTCATGGTTACCATGGTCAATCTTGCTGCAAATCACACATTGATCACAGCCTTCTGCCGGCGCTTCTTTACATAAAACCGCTTTTATGAAAGCTTCTGCGAACGCTTTCTTGTCCAGCATGGCCTCACCTTCAAAGATATAGGCGTGGGAGATATTTCCACTCCGGATCGCCGCCGACAGCCGATCCTTTAATTTTTCATTTCCCTTAATCTGATCAAAGCTCATTTTAAAAGCCTTTCTATATGTTCCAAAATCTCCCCGCTGATAGCTTCAACGTCCCTGCTGGCGTCAATACCAACAATGCGGCTTGGGAACTGGAGTTCCAGCTCTTCGTACCCCTCATACACTCGATTATGAAAGTCCAGCGCTTCCATTTCAATCCGATCTTCAGCTTCCTGTTCAATTCGTCCTTTGCCGATGCTGGGATCTATTTTTAAAAGGAAGGTGATATCCGGGATGCAGTCTCTGACCGCATAGGCATTGATGATCGAAACACAATCGCCTAAATCCCGGCCGTACCCTTGATAGGCAATGCTGGAATCGATAAAACGATCGCAGATGACATGTTCACCCCGCTCAAGGGCCGGTCTGATCACCTGAGCCACATGCTGGGCCCGGGACGCCGCATATAGCATGGCCTCGGTCATGGCATCCATGTCACGGTTTTCTTTATCTAAAATAATGGTTCGAATTTTTTCGCTGATGGGGGTCCCTCCTGGTTCCCTTGTTAGAATCACTTTTTCTCCCCGCTGCTTGAAAAAAGTCCGAATTCTTTCTATCTGTGTTGATTTTCCTGACCCGTCAGGCCCTTCCAGCGTAATAAACAGTCCGTTTTTCATCTTCTGCCTCTCCTGTTTGATTTCTTGCTTCCGCCATTGTCTTTATTTTGCTTTACAACCTCATCAATCAGCTGCATGAGAAAATATATGATCACATATGCGAGAGGGACACAGAGCAGTAATACGAATATAATTTTTAGGATTGTCATGAAAGCCATATTACGCCCCCTTCTTTTCATAAATTGCACAAAATATACATGATATTATACCATGTCCGGCGGCGTTTTCACAACACTAATATCCCAGTGCTTTCAATCTGGCTGCGATGTCCCAGTAAAGGTCAGTAATATCTGCCACACCTCCGCCGGTTCGCCGTTCCGTCAGCGCCTTCATATCGGAATCCACCGCCTGGGGATGGGAAATCCCTTTTTTCCCCGGCCCCGAATAAATACCTCTAAAGTCGCCCCACTTGGCAGACTCCACGCAGACCAGCCCATCGTTGGGGCCCTCGATCTTCTTCACCAGCGTGTAAAAAATTCCCATAGCCGGATTGCTCCAACTGTTTTTCATGTCAAAAGCATAACTCTGATAGTAGACCTCCTCCATATCGGGGACCAGTTGGTTAAAAACCCCCATGTAATCAGCTGTAAGCTGTTCGTAGGGCTTTAGGGAATTGTTTTTTTCTCCTCCGTCGTAGCGCAGCATGAGATTGAAAAGGGACAAAAGTCCTTTATAGGCCGCCCCGGCACGTTTTTTCATCTTATCCATGGAAAGGATGCCCCGGTGGGGAGTCGCCAGGGTGGTAAGGGAAGCTGTCTTATAGGCCATACCCAGCCGTGAAACCATAAACCGTGCTTCTATCCCGCCCTTGGAGTGGGCAATCAGGTTGACCTTTTCCGCTCCTGTTTCTGCAAGGACCTTTTCCGCAGAAAGCTTGATCTGGGCTGCATTATGTTCCACGCTGCCAAAAGCATCTTGATTGCCAAAATAGATTTCCGCCCCGTGCTTTTGCAGGAATCCGGGAATCCGGCCCCAGTAGCGGTCATAATCCCCATCCCTATAACCAATGCCATGAATCAGCATAATCGGATATTTTGTCGCACAAGTATCATCCACTCTCCCAAAACTCCTTCCTTGCAGCCCGCGGGCTTCAATGCTCGCCTCCTCTCGGCAACGCCGTTTTCATCCATGCGAACATTATACCACACCTCTTCCCTCGCGTGAAGAATGCCCGGCCGTGTGACAGTCCGCCGGCAATGGCTGGACAGTAACGCCAATTATCCCATTCTTAGCCCATTAGCCCCGTAAGGGCTTCAAATCAGTTAAAATTCTACACGAAACTTTTAAAAACTAAAAATTTAGTATAAGCTTGAACACCGCACCAGCACTGCCGCATGAATCAAATCAGTTTTCTGGAAACTGCCCACCATCTAGCCCGTATAAACTCCATTCCCAAAAAATAAAGTGCGGTCAAACCAGCCAAGAGCTGGTTTAACCGCGCTAATCCTATTTCTTCCATTTAATCGATCGTTTTAAACCGGATCACTACCTTAAACAAATCACCGTCAATCACGATATCAAAGGTTCCGCCCTGTAATTCCACTAGGTTGCGGGCGATGGATAAACCCAGGCCGCTGCCTTCGGTATGGCGCGAACTGTCACCCCTTACAAAGCGTTCCATCAATTCTTCCTCTGAAATATCCAGCTCATAGCGAGAAGTATTCCGGTAGGTGATGACCGCATCCCCGTTCTTTTCTTCCAGGCTTAGATAGACCCTTGTCCCTGGCTGAGAATATTTGCAGATATTGTTTAATAGATTGTCAAAAACTCGCCACAGCCTTCTGCCGTCGGCCATGATTTCCAGCTCTTGCTCAGGCAGCCTCATAATGATGTTTAAGTCGCTGGCTTCCGCTTTTTCTTTATACTCGCCCGTTGTCTGCGTCATCAGAACCCCTACCTGACACGGAGACAGGTTCAGTTTCACATTTCCGGTAGCGGCCTTGGATGCATCCACCAAATCCTCAATCAACTTTTTCAAGCGTCCGGACTGGCGGTCCAGAACCTTGATATACTCCTTTGCCTGTTCATTGTCCAGCTCTTCCTTCTTGAGAAAATCCACATAATTAATAATCGAAGTAAGCGGCGTCTTAATATCATGAGAAACATTCGTAATCAACTCCGATTTAAAACGTTCACTTTTTAATCGTTCTTCTACAGCCTTTGACATTCCCTTTCCGATGCTGTTGAGATCTTCCGCATGACTGGCCAAATCCCAGCGCAGGCCGCTCTTATCAATCTGGTAGCTGAGGTCGCCGTCTGCAAGATGTTTTCCCCCCTCTTGCAGCTTTTTGAGTCCCAATGCAATATAAACCACAAATACACACGCCGCGATCAGCAGGCCGCCCCACAGGAGCACGAGCACCCCGTTGTTGTACATCATCGGCACCAACATCAGGTTCAAGAGAAGAAATACTGCCGCACCTAAAGCCGTTCGCCATACCAACGGAACAGTTTTCATAAACGAGAGCATATATCTTCCGCCTTTACGCAAGATGTGCAAGCCCTGATAAAGAACCGTACTGTGCCACCACTTACTCTGCTTGGTTCTGGCGGAAAAAACCATAAAAAATCCTGTTATAACCGCAACGGCCATCATAATACCCAGCCCGAAAGGAACAATATCTCGTTCAACGTTATCTCCCGGACCGCCGATATCACGCAGAAACCGGAGTGCCGTATATAACACGATCAGGGATACCAGCCCCAGCAAATCCAGAGGAAGGATTTTCAATATTCCCTCTGATTCGTTTTCCGCCCCATATCCTGCGCTGGCCATTAAGAAGCAAAACAGGGCAATAGAGAGGACCAATCCTGCAATACCGACCGCGATCGCGTAGCTGCGGTATTGGTAAATATTACTGTTGGATAGATAGACCGCCCCTATCTCTGCCGGCAGTCCACCTCCTATTTCACTAGGTTTTAGGTAGATAGCGATTCGGTAATCGCTATGGTCAAAGGTCTCTGTATATGCCTGGGGATCGGATTCCAAACTTGCATTAACCGCTCGAACCGCTTGTCTTTCTTCACCCTCTTGCGTTGCTGCTGAAAAAATCGTATATCCAAAGCCTGCAGCATGTTTTTCCCCTGCTAGAATTTCTTCATCCGGCCCATAGTCAACCAGTTTTGGAACCTCACTTCCATCAAGATCTTGATAATCTCCATATTCTACAGCCGCCTCCATAATTTCAGAGGAAGCTTGGAGCGCAGTCTCGTGATAAATATCAGCCTTGACGGATTCGCCGCTCTGAGAGTACCATCCATAATTTAAGTTTTTTATGACAACAATTGCTGAAAAAAATGTAATGGCTGCAAATACCAGCAGCAGCAAAAATGCCGACAATTTGGCCCATTGATTCTTTTTTAATGCTTCCATTTCAATACACACCTCACTCTATTTTATATCCCTGCCCCCAAACAACTTTTAAATGCCTCGGCTCCTCCGGGTTGACTTCCAGTTTTTCTCTAAGATGCCGAATATGTACAGCTACGGTCCCTTCTGCTCCATAGGCCTGTTCTTCCCACACTTGCCCGTAAATCTGTTTGGGCGAAAATACCTGCCTTGGATGTTCCATCAGGAACTTGAGAATTCCGTATTCTTTTGGCGTCAGTCCCACCGGTTCTCCCATCAGAAAAGCAGCCTTAGCTATGTCATCCAGCTCGATATCCCCCACCTTCAAAACCTGCTTCTGTTTGTTTCCTGACCCCAATTCCATATAACGCCGCAGCTGCGACTTTACCCTTGCCAGTAATTCTACCGGATTAAACGGTTTTGTGATATAATCGTCCGCACCCAGGTTAAGACCCAATATTTTATCAGTATCCTCACTCTTTGCCGTAAGAAAAATGACAGGGATATTATAATTCTTACGCATTTGTGCCAGCACTTGCACACCGTCCAGTTTGGGCATCATAATGTCAAGAAGAATCAAATGAATCTCTTCTTGCTCAATGACTTCCAGAGCTTCCCGACCGTCATACGCCTCATACAGATGGTAATCATTACTTGCAAGATAGATTTTTATAGCGGAGACAATATCTTTTTCATCGTCGCATATTAATATGTTATACATCCTTTGTCAACCTCCAATAGTATTATGCCATAACAAACTTTAAGATAAAATCAGGAAACTCTTTAAGAATTGTTTAAAATACCTATTTCTTTAAAGAGGATGTTGTCTGCAATTTTTAATGAAACCCGATTGATATAGGCAAAAAGGCGTGCAGACAGAAAACGGGCTGATACATGAAGCAAATCGCTTCGCTTCTTGCGTCAGTCCGTTTCACTCTTTGATCCTGGTTATTTCGAATCAGCTAAATCCTGTATTTTATCGGGCGTTAATCGGTAAATCGTCATGATATCCACGCCTTTCGCTCCCAAATTGCCATAAAAGTTCAAGGCTGATTCATTCCAGTCCAGGCACCCCCATTCCAGGCGCTTGCACCCCCTTTGAAGCGCCAGGTTTGCCATATATTTCATCATCTGTTTGCCGAATCCATGCTCCCGATAGGCTTCGTCCACATAAAATCCATCGATATACAGCCCTTTCTCTCCAATGAAGGCTGAAGAGTTATTGTAATAATACAGGAAAGCAATCGTCTTTCCTTCCAAATCGCCGAAGATCGCTTCACCAGCCCCATCCATCAATAATCTGCGGATGCCTTCTTGTGTAGCAGTGACGCCATCTCTCATTTTTTGGTATGTCCCCAGTTTCTGCATAAACGCTACTACCATGGCCGCATCTTCAGGCTGTGCCTGTCTGATCTGCAGCTCCTTGCGTCCGTTTTTTCTTTCTTCCATAATTTGTCCCCCGTGCTTTCATTCATATTGTTCATTATACCATAAATGCTTGACCTGTATGAAAAACAAGGTACCTTTTTTTCTCAACATCTGGGCGAAATGGTCCTGTTGTTGAAAAAACTGCCTCTTTCGCTCCTCCAGTCGGGAGCCTACCTTCGGCTCTCTCTTTTCGTTGTCCAATTTTACATAAAAATAGAGACTGTTTAAACAGTCTCTATTTTTGTAAAATTGGCAACGTCCTACTTTCCCA
>NZ_JAJAGH010000018.1:0-70129 GCF_020734085.1 Hominibacterium faecale | reverse complement strand
CGGTCCAGGATGAGATTGAGCACGGCGATCAGCGCCTGTTTGCATTCCTCATCTTCCCGGCCATAGACGGCTTTGAATAAAAGATCGTTTTTTAAATTGAGTGCGATATGTAAGACCTCCTTTTTTAATTGGTATATTTTTACTTTAACATTATTTCCATATTATGTCAATTAATAAATGTGATATATTTCCACATTTTAATAAAACCAGCCGGCGAAGGAGCGAGATGCTCCCTGCCTGCTGGTTTTTGTGTTCTAATTGGGCGATTGCCGAAAACGACCCATACTTATATAATCGGTTTGTTCTTTTCCCGCTTGCCTGATCAAATCAGCGAAAGGATGATGCTCGACGTAATTACTGAGCATGCCGGCATTTACAACTTGCGCATCGCTTCGGTCGTTATTTCTGCGAAAGCCATTCCTACAGGCTGCAATTCTTCGACAGGGATTCTGTCAGGTTTATCTGAATTATGGAACAGATACTGCATGCCGCAGACCATACTGACAACAGGCACGCCCGACTCATTCCAGTAAAATGCATCTGATATGACTTCATCCTGGTGAAACTTATACTCTCGCTCAAGCCCCTTTCCAACTGGTACAAGCGCTGCGATGGATTTTTTCAAATCGTAATTTGCGATAGTAGCTTTCGTAAATGCATAAAGCTTTGGTTCTGATACATAGAACAGCCTGGGCTCGACCTGACCTGTTTCATACAAATTATAATTTTCATCAAAAGCAGCCTCTTTTCCTATATGCTCTATCGCAATATCGATTATGACATTATCCCCGACTTCCTTACGTTTCTTCACAAAGCCTATATTAGCTGCATAATCCGTATAATGCGTATCAAGCGCTGCAAACATCAACGTTTTTTCGCGTTCTTCTGCCGGTATCTGCGCAAAATACTTTGCCAAAGCCAGCATTTCGGAAGTTCCCGACGCGTCCTGTACAGCGCCTTCAAATACTGCGTCATGATGGGAATGCACGAGTACGATATCATCCGATTTCCCTTTTAATCTGCCGGAAACGTTGAACGCATTTCTATATTCATATAACGTGTCTACTGTCATCTGCCCCCTGATCACGCCGCTGGTTTCAAACTCAGCTTTTATCTTTTTGCCGGAGCTTCTACTCACCCACAGGGCCGGCAGAGACATGTATTGACAGCCATAGGGCCACCCGTTTTCCGTATAATCTTCATTGTAAAAATAAGGATCGTCCATATAATTTTCAAGGATACCCACAAAGCCGACAGCGCCATGGTTCTGCGCCAGATAAAAGTTCGCAGGCCAGATCGATGGTGAATATATGTCAACCTTCTTCTTTTTCTCCTCCATCTGGTTTAACGGATCGTATACAAACGGATCATCAAACCACTCATGCTGCTTCTGCATATCAAATTCCGGCAGATACACGCTGGCAACCACCACCTTGCCTTTAACGTCTAATCTTTCAAAATCCTCTGCAAGCCCCTGTCCAACATATACAAATTCTGACTCCGATCCGTCCGTTCCGAATGAGAATCTGCCGCTCTCTCCACCTCTGTTCGTCCCATTGATATAGAAAGCGTCCATTTTTTCTCCGCCAACAGTAAGTGAAAAATCTTCCACCATCATACACATAGATGGAACAGTTTCAATGCGCACATCCTCCAATCCGAACGCTCTCATTTTGCCTTCGATATATTCCGCAGATTTGCGTCCTTCCGGAGTTCCGGTCTTCCTGTGTCCCCACTGGGCCAGATCCTTGATCCATGAAAAGATTTCCTTTCCTTCGGGAAAACTATTTTGCCTTACTTTTGCCTGATATGTCATTTCTTCTCCTTTACTATTATTCATCAAGTGCTTTCCGAATAAGTTCTGTCACCTTCTCTATGCAAGCCTTTTCGTCATCCATTGCCTGAGGTATAAATCCTGCTTCTGTTTCTATCGCCTTGTCTGCAAGGGCCAGCGTTTTTTCAAATCCGTCGCCTGTTTCTGATTCAGCTGCAAAGCTCTGCATAAGCTCATAATACGTGAAAACATTCAGCTCTCGTCCTGCCGCCCACGTTCGTCTGTCAACGAATTCCGGATCGCATATCTGCTTCCTCATGTGCTCAGCCACTTCTTCGTCAAAGTAGTATGAGGCCGCTGCAAGATCAAGCTGAACCAGCAATTCAAATGCCGCTTTTGCATCTCCTTTTACAAGAGCTTCCTTTGCTGCCATCAAAAGTTCTGTGTTCTGCATATATTTCACGGTAGCCAGGCAAAGGAAGTCGCAGCTATTGATTTTATCAAGCCCGTCAGCAACAGCTTTATAAGCTTTAAGGGTATATTGGTTCTGTTCATGTGCAGCGTCAAAGAATGCCTTCTTTTCTGCGTGTGTCAAACCGGACGAGAGCGCTTTTATATAATCTCTATTATGCGATTCCGTCGTTTTATTCAGTTGAATGGCAGCCATATTCAACCTCTCTACAGCATTGAAGTATTCTTCGTGAGTAATACCAAGCGTATTCAGCAAATCTATATCCACCTCATTCTTGATTCTGGCGGCCTGCTCTGTATAATCAAGCTGCAGATACGGCATACTGTCAATATATAACCCCATACCACCGTAAAATCTTCCTATATCTTCCAGTATCTTCGTATCAAATATATCCCAGTTATCAAAATTTGAGTGGTCTCTGCCTACATAAGGACCGGTACCTTCATAGTACTGCTCTGAAATTGGGTCGTTGCACAGCGTAGGTATACCTGCCGTATGATAAGAAATACTGTCGGACCATGAGAGCATATAATATTCTGTCTGAGGCGCATACTGCTCCTTTTCTTCAAATCCTCCGCCAACAAGCTCGGGAGAATATGTATAATATGAAATGGGTATACGATTTACGCCTATATATGCAGTTGCCTGCAGCTTTTTCATTTTTAGCGCCGTATATTCGAAGTTTATATTGGCAACCGTCTTTCCTGTCCAGTCCTTTCTGCTTTCGTGAGTAAGCTCATATGAACCATAGATATAGGGGTATCTCGTATCCATGCCCCCTGTTTCATGGCTTCCATGAAATGCAAAGGTTATCATCCTATTTGGCTTATATCCGGAATCTATGATAGCTTTCGCAATACCAAGAAGCGTAGAACATGTTGACATATTATCCTGCAGGCACCTGAAATAATGGTCAAGATGCGCGGTATAAACAATCCTTTCATCGCTTATCTCTCCAGGGATTTCGCCTACGACATTATAAGTAGTTCCGCCGTAGGGATCAAAATCCGCATCTACCTTTAACGTCACTACACAATTTCCTGCGGACACTTTATTTCTCAGCAATTCCGCATCCCTGTGACAAATACCTACGATGGGGATATCACTGATTATATTAGGCGGCTGCACCCGTATGGTTTCATCGTTCAAAATATCCTCAGCTGCATATATCACCAAAGCCGCTGCTCCGTGCCGGATAGCTTCTTCCATCTGTCCGGAAAGACTCGCTCCCTCAAGCGTACCCATCGCTGCAAACAGTCCTATCTTTCCATTCAAGTCCAGCGCGCTGCATTCCGCCTTAGTAGCTTTACCCAGGTCCATCAGTTCCGCGGTTAATCCCTCTGTTGCAGTTCCCGGAGAAACATAGCCGTATGGATAGATAATCTTTTCTTCATCTGCAACCGATATTTCTGCCGAATTAAACTGATATCTTGCCGTCTTGCAGGGAAGCATCTGTATATTACTCAATCCGATTTCTTTCAATTTTTCAGCTATGAATTCGGAACCTTCATTCTCCGCATCAGAGCCGCAATGCTTACCGCCGTAAAGCTTACTGTCACCTATTTTTTCGTACTCTTTAATAAACTCTACCTGAAAACCAACATCTAACTCTCTACAGAAATTTTTTATGTCTTTATCAAGAATCATATTTCTCATTATATTTTCCTCCTGCGACAAATTCATATATTCTACAGTATTACAGAATTTCTCTAAATCCATCTATAGAATAATCTCTTCCTTCTTTCTTAGCTTCGAGAGCTTCAACAAGCGCCGCATAATTATTAGGTGTGATTTTATAAAGTAAAACTACAGCAATCGCGCTCAAAACCATAAATCCGAGCGGCACTACAGTCTCAGATAGGGTTATAGCTGTTATTACACTGTCAGGCTGCTGTGCTGCCATAGCGTCAAATCCTGCCCATGCCAATATGTAACCGATCAGTGAATATCCAATCGCCTGTGCTAGACCCATTCCCAGCGTATATGTTCCTACGCATGCGGCTACCTTGCTGTCACCAAATTTAAATTCGTTCAATTCACCGATATCATAAACCATCGAATAACTTACGATCAGGGCGATAGAATTGGTAATACCATATCCTACTGAAAGAATAGCTCCGTCCAGATAGGAAGACGGGCCTTTAATTATGACTGTAAGTCCACAAACTGCATATACGCACATAGCAATCAACAAGGTATTCTTTTTACCAAATCTTCCTGCAAGCCAATTCGCAGGTACAGCCATTAATATCGTAACAACCATGCTGATTGTAAAATATGTAGAGGCTGTGGCTTCGCTGAGTCCCAACACATATACTCCGAAATAAACAAGAAATCCTGATAAAACAGTATTGCCGATGAAATAAAGCAGCGACCATATGGCAATTCCTAAGAAGGGTTTTATTTTCAATACGGACATATAGGATTTAAAAATATTTTCTTTTGGTTTTTCCTGGATTTCGCCGATTTCTACGCCTATAGGTTCTTTTCCTTTGGTAGCCGCCCATGCAATGAGTCCGCAAATCAGCATGGGAAGCGTACATGAGATCAGAACCGCCAGGCTCTAGCTTCCTGCTTCGCCGCCTATTCCCGCATTGGCGAATCCCGTCTGTACATACATGACTAATGTCCCGCCGACAAATACCGAAACATATAGAATAACGGTACACAGGCTTCTGATTTTTGTTCTCGCATTGTAATCTACCGTCAGCTCTGCACCAAGAGAATCATACGGCACAAGGAAGGTATAATATATGATATAAAATAAAATACAGACGATCGCATAGTAAGCAGCCGTCGCCTGCCCAAAATCCACTTTGATAAAAATTAAGGTCATCAAAATCACAGTAGGAAAAATGGAGGCCAGCATGATCGGTCTTCTCTTGCCGTGCTTTGATTTACTGTTGTCAGAGATGTAGCCGATAAAGATACACCAGACCGATGCGATAAGCAGCGCTGCTCCGCTGATAGTTCCGGCTGCCGCGGCGTTTATACCTACGACGGTTACTAAAAAATAGCTTAAATAAAATCCCCAGAGGTTCTCACCTGTTCTAACCATAGAACCAAGTCCATAGCCGATCGTCGTTCCCAATGAACTCTTTTTCCTTTCCTGACTCATTACATTCCTCCTTTGAAATAGAGTGAAAAAGTATTAATCATTGCTTATAAGCTATTTTTATAATAATCACTAAATTCAATTAATTCACGCACAGTACCGCTTCAAATCATGATAATATCAAAAAAACGCATAAGATAGAGTAGTTGCATTCTATTTTATGCGGAATCGTTGGTTTTGGAGTGCGGAATCATACTTTTCAATTTGCTGGTTTTATCCGATTTTCTGTATGATAATCTTAGCGATCTGCTCACAATTCAAATCGATATTCATATAAACTTGTTCCTCCTGTGAAATCTCCCCGTATTCGTATGCCGCATGAAATATATGATCGATGATATCTCTGTTTAGAATGTTTATTTTTCCTGAATTCATTATGTTTCTCAAGCTGTCTGGAATATTGAGGCTTTTCTCACGGCAATATATATAAGTACCTGATGGGTCAAGGCCTGATATTTTAATGATACATTCTCTTCCTGAAGCTGCGTCGGGATTCATACACAGCAATTTCAGAGCATCGGATTCTTTCCATACAAAAACATGTTCTTGTGGCTTTGAGCACGGGAACTGAATATCAGCCAGGAAACGCTGCACACTGTAATGCCATATACTGCTTTGTTTTGCTATTGGCAGCTTGATCCCGGACATATCCTTTATATCCGCCCGCACCGTATTGAAATCAATATCTACCTTTTCCCTGATTTGTTCGTCTTCGCTGAAAACGATTTCATATTTTTCTGCCTTTTCAAGAACATCCGAAAGGTCTATGTCCTCATCGAGTATCACGCCCATCGTTTCGTTTTGTCTCTCCAGCCTAAAATTTTTTCTATTATTTTTCCTGTATTCGGATGGCGTACAGCCATAGCTTTTCAGAAACGCCGCGTTATAATATCTCGGAGCGGAGAATCCACATTCAAAGGTTATATCGGAAATATTCATGTCTGTATTCAACAAGAATTTAATTGACAGTTCCGCTCGAACGAACGCTACGAATTGTTCAAATCCCATTCCGTTGCTTTTCTTCAGCAGCCTTGTAAGGTAATCATCGCTCACATAGATCTGCGATGCAACTTCGTGAAGCGTCAGCCTTCTGTGACAATTGTCGTAGATGTAGTCGATTGCTTTCCATACCCTTTTCATCTGCTCATCGTATCGCTGTGCATTTGAGTCTATGGTCGCTAAGAACCCCATTTTCAGACTGCTCAATATATCTATGGAGTAATAAACGATTTTATTTTCAGCATCTATATTCCTCATTTGCTCCGACATAAGTCTGAGGATTCTGCTGATATGACCTTTCATTTCCGTTTTCAAATTCTGCGAAATAATATCATCCTCTTCAGGAGAGCAATAGAACAAAGCTGTCCATATCTCAGGCAGGTACTGATTATATTTTTCCAGATCAAAGTGCAGTTGGATATATAATAAATCCTCGGACCGGCTTTCCACAGAATGGATATCATCTCGATTCAAAACCATCATTTCGCCGGTTTGCACATGAAAGGTTCTGTTGTTGCGCACGATATCCAGTTCGCCTTGAATCACAAAATTGATTTCCAGCAAATCGTGCCAGTGTATCGGCTGCTTTTTATTTTTTACCGAAATGGTCAGCATTTTTTCAATCATATTCTTACGCCTTTTCCCTTTGCCTAGTGTCGTGCCATGCATACTCCCCGGCATCTCTCTGCTTCTATTGTATCACACATTTCTTTTAACACTCTGTTTTTATGTTCTATGCCTTTATTTATACGAGCGAATTGCTTCTAGCGCAGCTTTATCCGGAGCTCTCTTTTATAATATTTTCGTACCATTATGTCCGGGCAGCGCGTCATATTCCATGCCCAGCGGTTGCGCGCACATACAAAAAAGGGCCTCCCATATTATTGGGAAACCCTCATTTTTAAAGCTTCTTTGTTTATACCAACTCTAAAAATACAACTTCCGCGCAATCTCCGCGTCTCGGTCCTAATTTTAAAATTCTTGTATATCCGCCGTTTCTGTCAGCGTAGTTCGGTGCAATTTCATCGAACAGCTTTGAAACCACGTCTTCGTCGTAAACGTATGCGAGCACCTGTCTTCTGGCATGGAGATCGCCGCGTTTCGCAAGAGTGATCATTTTCTCAGCCTGACGTCTGGCTTCCTTCGCTCTATGCTCTGTTGTGGAAATCCGTCCTTCTCTCAGAAGATCCGTAACCAGATTTCTCAGCATTGCCTTTCTATGAGCAGTAGGTCTGCCTAGTTTTCTATATCCTGGCATCGCTAAATCCTCCTTTATTCATCGCTTTGTCTTAATCCAAGACCTAATTCTTCTAGTTTATGTTTTACTTCGTCTAGAGATTTCTTACCAAGGTTTCTGACTTTCATCATGTCTTCTTCTGAACGGTGTGTCAGTTCTTCGACAGTATTGATGGCCGCGCGCTTCAGGCAGTTGAAGGAACGTACGGAAAGTTCCAGCTCTTCGATGGTCATCTCAAGAGCTTTTTCTTTCTGGTCTTCTTCCTTCTCGACCATGATTTCCATCGTATCCGTGCTGTCCGTCAGCTCGATGAACAGGTTCAGATGCTCCTGCATGATCTTTGCGCCGATGGACACCCCTTCGCTCGGTGTGATCGAACCGTCTGTCCAGATCTCTAAAATCAGCTTATCGTAGTCAGTAACTTGACCAACTCTTGTATTTTCAACAGTAAAGTTAACTTTTCTTACCGGCGTATAAATCGAATCGGTCGGGATCACTGCGATGGGAGTGCTTTCGGTCTTGTTCTGGTCGGCGGAGACATAGCCTCTGCCTCTGGCCAGATTCATTTCCATGACCAGCGTAGCATTTTCCTCCAGAGTAGCAATATGCAGATCCGGGTTGCAGATTTCCAGATCGGAATCTCCAATAATATCCGCAGCCGTTACCTCTTTGGGCCCAATGGCATTGATCAGAACCTTTTTCGTATTTTCGCCGCTTAATTTAATGGCTAACTTTTTCAGATTTAGAATTATCTCTGTAACGTCTTCTTTGACTCCTGGAATGGTTGAAAACTCGTGAAGTATTCCGTCGATTTTAACAGATGTGACAGCTACTCCTGGCAGCGAGCTTAAAAGAATTCTTCTAAGGCTGTTTCCCAGCGTAGTGCCGTAACCTCTTTCCAGAGGCTCTACAACGAATTTCCCATAGTTGGGATCCTCGTTAGAAAATACACATTCAATTGTTGGTTTTTCGATTTCTATCACTCAAAACCCTCCTTTTCTCCCAAAACACCGTCAACTAACAAACGTTAATCAACCGATTATTTGGAATATAATTCGACGATCAGGTGCTCTGCGACCGGAGTATCGATATCCTCTCTAGTCGGCAGAGTAACAACCTTGCCTTCCAGTTTTTCAACCTCTACTGTAAGCCATGATGGTACAGAAATGGTCATATCTTTAATCTCCTTGAATTTCGGAGAACTTGTGCTCTTTTCTTTGACCTTGATCACATCGCCGGCCTTCACTTCGTAAGAAGGAATGTCTACCTTCTTGCCGTTTACCTGGAAATGGCCGTGTGTTACAAGCTGTCTGGCTTCTTTTCTTGAGGAAGCGAATCCAAGTCTGAACACAACGTTATCCAGTCTTGTTTCCAGCATGATCAGCAGGTTTTCACCTGTGATTCCCTTCTTTCTCGCTGCCTTATCAAATAAGTTTCTGAACTGAGTTTCCTGCAGTCCGTAGAATCTCTTTGTCTTCTGTTTTTCTCTTAACTGAGTTCCATAGTCAGAGACTTTCTTTCTTCCCTGACCGTGCTGTCCAGGAGGAAAGTTTCTTTTTTCGATGGCGCACTTGGTGCTGTAGCATCTGTCGCCTTTTAAGAACAGTTTCTGTCCTTCTCTTCTGCATAATCTGCAGCTAGCATCTGTATATCTTGACATTCTACCTAGTTCCTCCCTTCAATTAGACTCTTCTTCTCTTCGGCGGTCTGCATCCGTTGTGCGGTATTGGAGTGATGTCCTTGATCATGGTGATTTCAAGGCCAGCGCTCTGAAGCGCTCTGATCGCGGCTTCTCTTCCGGATCCCGGACCCTTTACATATACTTCAACGGTTTTCAGACCATGCTCCATCGCGCCTTTTGCAGCTTCTTCAGCAGCCATCTGAGCGGCGAACGGAGTGGATTTTCTCGATCCTTTGAATCCCAGTGAACCGGCACTGGACCAGGAAAGCGCATTTCCTGCAAGATCTGTAAGAGTTACAAGGGTATTGTTAAAGGTAGACTGAATATGTGCTTGGCCTTTTTCAATGTTCTTGCGTTCTCTTCTTTTTTTTCTAGCTGTCTTTTTCACAGTTTTAGCCATTGTTCTACCTCCTTACTTCTTCTTTCTTCCTACAGTCTTTTTCGGACCTTTGCGAGTTCTAGCGTTTGTCTTTGTTTTCTGTCCTCTCACCGGAAGACCTCTTCTATGTCTGATTCCTCTGTAGCATCCGATTTCCATGAGTCTCTTGATATTCAGTGAAATATCTCTTCTCAGGTCACCTTCTACTGCATATTCCTGGTCAATGATCTTTCTGATCTTACCAGCTTCATCCTCGGATAAATCCTTTACTCTCGTATCAGGATTGATTCCGGCTTTTTCCAATATTGCGTTTGCCGTCGGTCTGCCAATACCATAAATGTATGTCAAACCAATTTCAACTCTCTTTTCTCTTGGTAAATCGACACCGGCTATACGAGCCATATTTCCCTCCTATTCCCATCTTCCGTCACGTTTCTGCCTTGCCGCCGAACCGAAGGTTCGCGGCTTCGGCAGCCGTAATATAAACGGGATGTTCTTTTGCGTCTTGCAATATAAAATAACTATCTATCTTGAGAAACCATCGACCCCAGCGGGCCCTTGCAGCCGCGAACCTGACGCTCCCAAAGCAGCCATATCAAGTCCATTCGCCCACTAACCAAGTCAACAATTTCCTAAGCGGAAATGTTATTGCGCAGGCAAACTCCGCAGGACGGCGTATCGCGTAAGCGATACAGCGCCGGCCGAGGACCTTGCCGAAGCAAAACATTTCCGCGCTCTAACCTTGTCTCTGCTTGTGCTTCGGGTTTTCACAGATAACCATGACTTTCCCGTTACGCTTAATTACTTTGCACTTTTCGCAGATTGGTTTTACGGAAGCTCTAACTTTCATTTCGCACTCCTCCTAACCTTTCTTGTCTACGCTTTCCCTCTCCAGGTGATCCGGCCTCTGGTCAGATCGTAAGGAGAAAGCTCAACTTTTACTTTATCTCCCGGAAGGATCCGGATAAAGTTCATTCTGATTTTTCCTGAAACGTGTGCAAGCACTTCATGTCCGGTCTCCAGCCTTACTACAAACATTGCGTTGGGCTGCGCGTCTACGACCGTCCCTTCTGCTTCAATGACGTCTTTTTTCGCCATAATAACACCTCTCTTTTTACAATGTAAGCAACTCAGGCTCACCATCAGTTATAACAACAGTATTTTCATAATGGGCGGACAGCTTTCCGTCCAGTGTGACCACAGTCCAATTGTTGAGAAGAGTCTCAACTTCATAATCGCCTTGGGTGATCATGGGCTCAATGGCAAAGACCATGCCTTTCGCAAGTCTGGGTCCTCTGCCAGGCGCCCCGTAGTTGGGGATCTGCGGTTCCTCGTGCATGTCTCTTCCCACGCCGTGGCCTACAAAATCCCGGATAACACCGTATCCTTCGCTCTCCGCCTTTACTTGGATGGCGTGAGAGATATCCGAAAGCCTGTATCCTACTTTGCAGAATTTCAGACCTTCGAAAAAGCTGTCTCTGGTTACATCGATCAGGCGCTGTGCCTCCGGGTCGATCTTGCCTACCGGATAAGTCCTGGCCGCATCGCTGACGTAGCTTTTGTAGGTGGAACCCACATCTACGCTGACGATATCGCCTTCTTTCAGCTTGCGTTTCTTCGAGGGAATCCCATGGACCACTTCTTCGTTTACCGAAACGCAGGCGCTCGCCGGAAAACCGTACAGACCTTTGAAGGATGGGATCATATCGTGATCCCGGATCATGTCCTCAACGAACTGATCGATCTCCTGGGTGGTAACACCCGGTTTTATGAAGCTCTCCAGCTCCTTGAGCACCAAACCTGTGACGCTCCCGGACTGCCGCATTATGTCGATTTCCTGCTCTGACTTGATGATGATCATGCTTATTCACCTAGAACGCTTACAATGTGGTTAAATACATTTTCAAGTCCGATCGCACCGTCGATATGGGCGATGTTGCCGGCCTTTTCATAATATTCAACCAGCGGCATTGTCTGCGAATTATATACTTCGATTCTGTTTTCAACAGTTTCTTTCGTATCGTCGGCTCTCTGCATCAGCTCGCCGCCGCACTTATCGCAAACACCTTCCTTTGCAGGAGGCATGTTTTTAACGTTATACGTGGCTCCGCAGGCCTTGCATACCCGTCTGTTGATGAGCCGCTGCATCAGTTCTTCCTTTTCGACTGCGATATCCAGTACTTTATCTACTTTCTTACCGTGTTTTTCAAGGAATTCATCCAGCTTTTCCGCCTGATATACGGTTCTTGGAAAACCGTCCAGCAGGAAACCGTCCGTGCAGTCATCCTCAAGCAATCTGGTGGTTGCGATCTCACATACCAGATCATCGGGAACCAGTTCGCCTTTATCCATGTATTCCTTTGCTTTCTTTCCCAGCTCAGTGCCGTTTTTAATGTTGGCTCTGAAAATATCGCCGGTAGAGATATGCGGAATATGATATTTTTCAACGATCTTTACTGCCTGAGTGCCTTTGCCGGCACCCGGAGGGCCTAATAAAATTAAGTTCATTTCTTAACCTCCCTACTTAAGGAAACCTTGATAGTTTCTCATGACCATCTGATTTTCCAGCTGTTTCATCGTATCCAGAGCCACACCGACGGCAATCAAAAGCGATGTGCCTCCGAAGTGGATGTTCAGGCCTGTGTACTGACTGACGATTGTCGGCAGTACCGCTACCAGGGCCAGGAAAACAGCTCCTACAAAAGTGATTCTTGTCATTACTTTGTTTAAATATTCAACCGTGGCCTTACCCGGTCTGATTCCCGGAATAAATCCGCCGTTGGCCTTCATATTCTGCGCGACTTCCATAGGGTTGAAGGTAACAGCCGTATAGAAATAGGTGAAGAATAAAATCAGTATCACATTAAATACGGCATACACCCATACGCCCGGAGAACCCTGCGGCGACAACCACTTGGTGATCCACATGGACGCGGAACTGTCGGCTGACATGAAATAAGTGATGGTCAGCGGGAACTGCAAAAACGACATGGCAAAGATTACCGGGATAACCCCTGCCTGATTTACTTTCAGCGGAATGTGTGTTGACTGTCCGCCGTACATCTTTCTTCCTACCACGCGCTTAGCATATTGGACCGGAATTCTTCTTTGACCCTGCTGGATCTCGATGATTCCGATAATAACGATTACTGCGAAAACGACGAACAGAGCCAAGGATACAAAGGTCATGGTTCCTTCCCTGTATTTGAGCCAAATTTCGTGAATTCCGCTCGGCAGTCTGGCGATGATCCCTCCGAAAATAATCAGTGAGATCCCGTTTCCGATGCCGTTTTCATTGATCTTTTCACCCAGCCACATAAGAAAGGCCGTTCCTGCCGACAGTACCAGTACAATGACCGCTACTGAAAAGAAGTCGGTGCTGATCAATGCATTTCTGAACATCCCCACCGATACGCCGATAGCCTGAACGACCGCCAGCACTACCGTGAGATAACGGGTGTACTGAGCAATCTTTTTCTGGCCTTCGGTACCTTCCTTGGCCAGACGCTCCAGCCTTGGAATAGCAATCGTGAGCAGCTGCAGTATGATGGAAGCCGTGATGTATGGGGTGATACTCAAAGCAAATATGGTAAAGTTGCTGAAAGCACCACCAGAGAATAAATTAAATAGAGCAAACAATCCGTCCTGGTGATTCATTTGCTGAGCCAGGTAAGCTCTGTCTATTCCGGGAACCGGAATATTGGAGCCAATTCGGAAAATCACAAGCATCAAAAGCGTATAAATAATCTTCTTTCTGATGTCCATGATCTTCCAAGCTTTCGCGATTGTTTTGAACATCTCCATTTTAAATCACCTCTGCCTTTCCTCCGGCAGATTCTATTTTTTCGATCGCTGTCTTGCTAAATTTGTGAGCCTGAACAGTAATGTTCTTATCCAGGTTACCATTTCCCAGAATTTTAATTCCATCTTTTACCTGCTTTACAAGCCCTACTTCCTCCAGCAGTGCCGGCGTTACAACAGTACCTGCGTCAAATCGGTTTAAATCATCAACGTTGAGAACGGTATATTCTGTTGCCCAGATGTTGGTGAATCCTCTCTTTGGAATTCTTCTGTAAAGAGGCATCTGTCCACCTTCAAATCCTGGCCGTGTGCCGCCGCCGCTTCTGGAGTTCTGGCCGTTCATACCTCTTCCGGCAGTTTTACCCTGTCCGGTAGCAGTACCGCGGCCCTTCCTCTTCGGCGCTTTTGTGGCGCCCGGAGCAGCTTTTAATTCATGCAGTTTCATCTATTTGCACCTCCAATCCTATAGCTCTTCTACAGTCAAAAGATGCTCTACTTTGTTGATAGCACCCCAGGTTACCGGAGAATCAACGAGCTCAACTGACTGGTGCATCTTTTTTAGTCCTAGCGCTTCTACAACTTTTCTCTGTTTTGGGGAAGCGCCAATCGTGCTTTTTGTTAAAGTAACTTTAATCATTTTAGCCATTGCTCTTCCTCCTTATCCTATAATTTCTTCTTGATTTTTTCCTCTCAGACGAGCAACCTTTTCTACAGTCATCAGGTTTTTCAGTCCTTCGATCGTTGCATAAGCCATGTTTGCCGTATTGTTAGAGCCAATGGACTTAGCTCTGATATCTTTGATTCCAGCAGCTTCAAGAACCGTACGTACGGATGAACCTGCGATAACTCCTGTACCTTCCGCAGCCGGCATAAGCTGTACTCTGCCTGCTCCGAAAATTCCCAGGATTCTGTGTGGGATCGTAGTTCCTACAGTCGGAACTTTGATCAGTTTTTTCTTTGCGTCTTCCGTCGCTTTCCTTACTGCTTCAGGGATTTCCTGAGCTTTGCCAAGACCAACTCCTACATGGCCTTCGCCGTCTCCAACTACTACAGTTACGCTGAATCTCATGTTTCTGCCGCCCTTAACTGTCTTAGCTACACGTCTGATGCTGACGATCGTTTCGTTTAAGTCTAGCTTGGAAGCATCGATAGTATTTCGCATTCCTTTTACCTCCTGTTAGAATTTCAATCCAGCTTCGCGAGCGCCGTCAGCAAGTTCCTTTACACGTCCGTGATAAAGGAATCCGCCCCTGTCAAAAGCAACGGTTTCGATGCCCTTATCCAGTGCTCTCTTAGCAATAGCTTCTCCGACCTTCTTAGCAGCGTCTTTGTTTCCGCCGTATTCGATCTGGCCTTTCAGCTCCTTATCCAATGTGGAAGCGGAAGCAAGGGTAACTCCATTTACGTCATCGATAATCTGAACGGAAATGTTCTTATTACTTCTGAAAACGCAAAGTCTAGGTTTCTCAGGAGTTCCATAAAGGTCTTTTCTAACTCTCTGGTGTCTTGCGACACGCCTATCATTTCTGCTGTTTGCCATCTTATTTCACTCCTTTCCTTATTTTGCTCCGGTTTTACCTTCTTTTCTGCGGATGTGTTCGCCGACATAGCGAATACCTTTGCCTTTGTAAGGTTCCGGTTTTCTCCAGGCACGGATATTGGCAGCATAGTTGCCAACAACTGCTTTATCGATTCCTTTAACCGTAATTTCGGTATTGGAAGGTGCCTCGGTGGTAATTCCGTCCGGGTCTTCCAGCTCTACCGGATGGGAATATCCCAGGCTCAGGACCAGTTTCTTGCCCTTCTTTTCAGCCTTATATCCAACACCGACCAGTTCCAGTTTCTTTTCGTAGCCCTGGGTTACGCCGGTCACCATGTTCAGGATCAAGCTTCTTGCCAGCCCGTGCTGTTCTCTGTAAGCCTTGGCGTCCGAATCTCTGGAAACGTTAACCTGATTATCTTTTACTTCGATTTTTAATAACTTGCTGATCTGCTCTGTAAGTTCGCCTTTTGGTCCTTTAACAGTAACTGCATTATTACCGTCAACCTTAACCTCAACGCCAGCAGGAAGATCAACAGGTTTGATACCTATTCTTGACATTGTCTACCTCCTACCAAACATAACAAACTACTTCGCCGCCAACGCCCAGTTTTCTGGCTTCTTTGTCGCTGATAACTCCGCTTGACGTGGAGATGATCGCGATTCCCAGTCCGCCCAGAACTTTTGGAACGTCGCTTGCCTTAGCATAAACCTTCAGGCCTGGCTTTGAGATCTTTTTGATCCCGGTGATAACTCTTTCTTTGTCAGGACCATATTTCATCTGAACGCGGATCATGCCCTGCTTGTTGTCGTCTATAACGTCAAATCCTTTAATGTAGCCTTCTTCCGTCAAAATTCCTGCGATGGACTTTTTCATCTTTGAAGCCGGAATATCAACCGTGTCATGACCTACAGTATTGGCATTTCTGATTCTTGTCAGCATATCTGCTATTGGATCTGTCATTGTCATTACAGTATTTCTCCTTTCTTGACCAGCTTTGCACGCACGTGCAGTTCTGGCAATTTCACTTTTCTACCAGCTCGCTTTTTTCACGCCGGGAATTTCTCCCTTGTAAGCAAGCTCTCTAAAACAGATACGGCATATTCCATATTTCTTGAGAACAGAATGGGGTCTTCCGCAGATTCTGCATCTTGTATATGCGCGTGTTGAGTATTTCGGTTTTCTTTGCTGTTTTATTTTGAGAGATGTTTTCGCCATGTTTCCCTCCTATTATTTCTCGAACGGCATTCCGAGAAGTTCCAGCAGAGCTGCCGCTTCTTCATCTGTTTTAGCCGTTGTAGTGAATACAATGTTCATACCTTTGATCATGTCAACTTTATCGTAGTTGATTTCCGGGAAGATGAGCTGTTCCTTGATCCCCATGGAATAATTGCCTCTTCCGTCAAAGGAGTTCTTGCTGACGCCCTTGAAGTCTCTCACTCTGGGAAGAGCGATGTTGATGAATTTATCAACGAAGGTGTACATGTTCTCTCCTCTTAAAGTGACTTTCGCTCCTACAGGCATACCCTGTCTTACCTTAAAGTTGGCGATTGATTTTTTCGCCTTGGTAACCACAGGTCTCTGGCCGGTTATGAGGGCCAGCTCTTCGACTGCGCTTTCCATAATTTTGGCATTTTCTTTGGCTTCGCCAAGGCCCATGTTAATGGTCACTTTTTCCAGCTTGGGAACTTCCATTGCATTCTTATATGAGAATTTTTCCATCAATGCCTGAAAGACATTGTTGTCATAGTTTTCTTTTAATCTGGCTGTCAAAATCGTCTCCTCCTTTCTTAGTCGATTACTTCGCCGGTTTTCTTAGCTACTCTGACTTTTTTGTCGCCGTCCATCTTGTAGCCAATCTTGCTGGCGGTCTTTGATTTTGTATCGTAGTACATAACGTTGGAAACGTCCAGCGGACCTTCCTGATGCTTGATCTCGGCAGCCTCTTTCTGGGTCTGCTTCTGGTGCTTGGTCTGCATGTTGATGCCTTCTACGATCACTTTGCCGTCTTTGGGCATAGCTTTCAGCACTTTGCCAGTCTTACCTTTATCTTTTCCAGTAAGTACAATTACTGTATCGTCTTTCTTAATTCGCATCCGCTCGCCTCCTATAATACTTCCGGTGCCAGCGATACGATCTTCATAAAGCTCTTTTCTCTGAGCTCTCTGGCTACTGGCCCGAAGATACGAGTGCCGACCGGTGTCATATCATCCTTCAAAATTACAGCCGCGTTCTGGTCGAATTTTACATAGCTGCCGTCAACTCTTCTGGCACCCTTTTTCGATCTAACTACAACTGCCTTAACAACGTCGCCCTTTTTAACAACGCCGCCCGGTGTCGCGTCTTTTACTGCGCAAACGATCACATCTCCGATGTTCGCGTACTGACGGCTTGTTCCGCCGAGAATACGGATACACAGAAGTTCTTTTGCACCGGAGTTGTCAGCGACTTTCAGTCTTGTTTCTGTCTGAATCATTCTGGTGCCTCCTTACTTAACTTTCTCTACGATGTTCACAAGTCTCCATCTCTTGTCTTTGGACAGAGGTCTTGTTTCCATAATTCTAACTTTATCACCAATGTTGCATTCGTTGTTTTCATCGTGAGCCTTGACCTTCTTGGTTCTCTTTACAGCTTTACCATAAAGGGAATGTCTTACGAAGTCTTCCAGCGCAACGACAACAGTCTTATCCATCTTGTCGCTTACAACAACGCCAACTCTTGTTTTTCTGAGGTTTCTTTCAACTGTCATATTACATCCTCCTTTCTACTAGCCCTGAGCCTTTTCAAGCTGTTTTTCTCTGATGATCGTCTTGACTCTGGCGATGTCTTTCTTTGTATCTCTCATTTTAATCGGGTTTTCAAGCTGTCCGGTAACGTGCTGGAATCTGAGATTGAATAAATCTTTCTTCATCTTTACCAGTTCAGCATTGAGTTCCACTTCTGACATTTCTCTCATCTTCTTCAGTTCCATTATGCTTCACCACCCTTTGCTTCCATTTCTTTGATGGCAAATTTACATTTAACAGGCAGCTTGTGAGATGCAAGACGCATAGCCTCTCTTGCCTGGGCCTCGGTTACACCCTCGATTTCAAACATAACTCTGCCTGGTTTTACAACTGCTACCCAGTACTCCGGAGCACCTTTACCGGAACCCATACGTACTTCTGCAGGTTTCTTTGTTACAGACTTGTGGGGGAAGATTTTGATATAAACCTTACCACCTCTTTTTACCGATCTGGTCATGGCAATTCTGGCTGCCTCGATCTGATTTGAAGTTATCCATCCGCATTCGGTAGCCACCAGGCCGTAATCTCCGTAAGTAACCTTGTTACCTTTGGTAGCAACGCCCTTCATTCTACCTCTGTGGACTCTTCTGCGTTTAACGCGCTTTGGCATTAACATCAGCGTTTCCTCCTCTCTTTCGTCTATTCTTCAGTTGTTGCTGCTTCGGTCGCTGCATCAACCTGTGCTTCTGTGGTCTGCGCTTCGGCTGCTTTAGCTGGTTCTTCCTTCGGAGCTTTTCTCTTTCTCGGATTTACTGCCTTTGGAAGTTCCGGCTTATCGTCTCTTCTGCGATCATTTCTTCTTCTGTCGTTATCTCTTCTCGGTCTTCTGTCGCCGTCTCTTCTGTTTCTTTTGCCGTCTCTTCTTCCGTTTCCTTCATCGCGAACCGCGCTCTTGAGTCCCTTGTCAAGGATTTCTCCGTGGTTGATCCACACTTTGACGCCGATCTTTCCGTAAGTGGTATCGGCTTCCGCGAATCCATAGTCGATGTCCGCTCTCAGTGTGTGGAGAGGAACGTTTCCTTCGCTGTACTTTTCGTTTCTGGCGATTTCAGCTCCGCCCAATCTGCCGGATACCAGTACTTTGATACCTTTTGCGCCGGCTTTCATGGTTCTGCCGATGGCCTGCTTCATCGCTCTTCTGAAGGAAATTCTTCTTTCCAGAGCCTGTGCGATGCTTTCAGCTGTCAGCTGGGCATCCAGCTCGGATCTTCTCACTTCTTTGATCTCGATATTAATGGCCTTTCCGGTCATTTTTTCCAGATCGCTCTTCAGTTCGTCAATGCCGTTTCCGGATCTTCCGATAACCATACCGGGTTTTGCGGTCAGCACGATGACTTTCAGTTTATTGTCAGCCTGACGCTCCAGCAGTATTTTGGAAACGCCTGCTACATACAGCTTTTTCTTTACGAACTCTCTAACTTTATTATCTTCGATCAGGTAGTCGGCAAAGTTTCCTTTGTCAGCATACCATTTGGAATCCCAGTCTTTGATGATGCCCACTCTCAATCCATGTGGACTTACTTTCTGACCCATTAAATGAACCTCCTATCTTAATTCTTTTCTCTTAAAGTGACGCCGACATGACTGCTTCTCTTTAAGATGATCGATGCTCTGCCCTGTGATCCAGCTCTCCATCTCTTCATAGTCGGTCCCTGGTTAGCATAAACTTCCGCTACATATAAGTTGTCTGTGTCCATTTCTTTTACGTCAGCATTAGCCAGAGCGGACTGAACAACCTTTTCTACGATTTCAGCACCTTTGCCCGGTGTGAATTTTAATATAGTAAGCGCCTCATTTATATCTTTTCCTCTTACAAGATCTGCAACAGGCTTAAGCTTGATCGGAGACATTCTTACATATTTTGCAATTGCTTTTGCTTCCATTTTCATGTTCTCCTTTTCTTACTTTACTTTTGATGACTTGTCTGCAGCGTGGCCCCTGTAAGTTCTGGTTGGAGCAAATTCTCCAAGTCTGTGTCCTACCATATCTTCGGTGATATATACAGGTACGTGCTTTCTTCCATCATGCACTGCGATTGTGTGTCCCACCATCTGCGGGAATATCGTGGATGGTCTTGACCATGTTTTTATGACTTTCTTTTCGTTGGCTGCATTCATATCTTCGATAGCCTTAAGCAGTTTTCTGTTGACGAAAGGGCCTTTTTTCAGTGATCTACCCATTATCTATGCTCCTTCCTTATTTTTCATTTCTTCTCTTAACGATATACTTGTCGGAAGCCTTGTTCTTCTTTCTCGTCTTGTATCCGAGAGCAGGCTTGCCCCAAGGTGTAACCGGACTTACACGACCAATTCCAGCCTTACCTTCACCACCACCATGTGGGTGGTCGTTGGGGTTCATGACAGAACCGCGAACGGTAGGTCTGATACCCATGTGTCTTTTTCTTCCCGCTTTACCGATCTGGATGTTGGCGTGGTCTCCGTTACCAACTTCTCCGATGGTCGCTCTGCATTCCATTCTCACTTTTCTCACTTCGCCGGAAGGAAGTCTTACCTGAGCTTCTTTTCCTTCTTTGGCCATGAGCTGGGCTCCGTTACCTGCGGATCTTACCATCTGGCCGCCTTTGCCAGGCTTGAGCTCGATGTTGTGGATCACGGTACCTACCGGAATATTTGCCAGCGGAAGGGTGTTTCCTACTTTGATATCGGCTTCTGGGCCGGATTCAATCATATCGCCTACCATTAATTTTTCAGGAGCGATGATATATCTTTTTTCGCCGTCAGCATAGTTGATCAGGGCGATGTTGGCACTTCTGTTCGGATCGTATTCGATCGCTGCTACTGTTCCTGGAACACCATCTTTATTTCTCTTGAAATCGATGATTCTGTATTTGGGTCTGTATCCGCCGCCTCTGTGTCTTACGGTGATCTTGCCTCTGGAGTTTCTTCCAGCATGCTTTTTCAGTGTCACGGTAAGGGATTTTTCAGGGGCGTCCTTGGTGATTTCCTCAAAAGTAGAAACCGTCATTCCTCTTAAACCAGGAGTAGTCGGATTATATTTTTTGATTCCCATTCTTTCCTACCTCCTATATTATAAGCTCTGGAAGAATTCGATCTCTTTACTCTTATCTGTCAGAGTAACGATTGCCTTTTTGCTAGCGGCAGTCATTCCTACGCTTCTTCCCATTCTTTTCTGTTTGCCGACAACGTTCATAATGTTTACTTTTTTCACTTCCACATCGAAGATTTCTTCTACAGCGTGCTTAACCTGTGTCTTGTTCGCATCTACCGCAACCTTGAATGTGTATTTTTTGTTCTGCGCATCTTCCATACTTTTTTCAGAGATGACAGGTTTTAAAATTACATCGTAAGGCGTTTTCATTATGAGTACACCTCCTCAATCTTGTTAATCGCATCTTTTGTTACAATGAAGCTGGGGTGATTGATGATCTCGTATACGTTCATTGTGGATACCAGCTCTGTTCTAACTCCCGGAATATTGGCCGCAGAACGGATCACGTTCTCATCTTTTTCAGCCATAACGATCAGCGCTTTTTTACCAGCTTTGATATTTTCCAGAACTTTTACCATTTCTTTTGTCTTAGGAGCATCCAATTTCAGCTCGTCTAAAACGATGATTTCCTTTTCCTCTACCTTTGAGGAAAGCGCGGATTTCATTGCCAGTCTTCTCAGCTTCTTAGGCAGTGTATATCTGTAACTTCTTGGCTTTGGAGCAAATACTACTCCACCGCCTACCTGAGATGGGTCTGTGGTGCTTCCCTGTCTATGGCGTCCTGTTCCCTTCTGTCTGAAAGGCTTTCTTCCGCCGCCTCTTACTTCTGCTCTTGTCTTTGCGGACTGCGTTCCCTGTCTCTGGTTCGCCAAGTAATTTTTTACTACAGCGTGTACTGCGTTCTGGTTAGGCTCGATTCCGAAGATTTCATCGTTCAGTTCGATGGTTCCGGCTTCTGCTCCAGTCATGTTAAGCATCGTTACTTTTGCCATTTTACTTCCTCCTTCCTGAAGTCTTCTATTTGTCCTCGCCCTTTACTGCGTACTGAATGCGAACCAGGCCACCTTTGTTTCCCGGTACAGCACCTTTTACCAGCATCAGGTTTCTGTCTTCAATAACTTTTACTAATACGACATTCTGTACGGTCACAGTATCGCGTCCCATTCTTCCGGATTCTTTGTTTCCTTTGAAAACTCTTCCCGGATAGGATGCGCCGGCCTTGCCGCCCGGCAGTCTCTTATGCTTGGAGCCGTGGGTCATCGGGCCTCTATGGTGTCCGTGCCGTTTGATTTCGCCCTGGGTACCTTTACCTTTGGAGGTTCCGGTAATGTCCAGCTTCTTGCCTTCTTCAAAATCAGCTACGGTGATGACCTGTCCTACTTCATAAGCTTCGCCGTCTTCAATTATGAATTCCGCCAGGTGCTTCTTGACAGAAACGCCTGCTTTTTCAAAATGGCCTGTCATCGGCTTGTTGATTCTGTGGGCTTTCGCATCTTCGAACGCTACTTGAGCCGCGGCATAACCATCGTTTTCAACCGTTTTGATCTGTGTTACTGTTTCCGGACCTGCCTCGATCACTGTTACAGGAATCACTTCGCCTGCGTCAGTAAAGATCTGAGTCATTCCGACTTTCTTTCCTAAAATCGCTTTCATATTTTTCCTCCTAATTCTTACAGCGGATTGCTCTGGTTTGGAAGCCCTATCCCGATTTGCTGATGCAAATCGCCGAAGTTCTCCTGCAAGAAGCGCCCAAAACTTGCTTTTGGCTGCGCTTTACTGCTGGAAGCCCTGACCTGTATCTGCAACTCTTTCTTTTAGGCCGTCTTCCCTCTCATGCAATCTTACTAAGGGGAGTTCCCTTACATTTTTTGTGCTGCTGCAAAGCAGCTTTTGTTCTGTAAAAAGTTATCGCGCCGGCAGTAATCTACCGGAATGCAACGTTTTACAGCTTAATTTCAATGTCCACGCCGGCAGGCAGATCGAGCTTTGTCAGTGCGTCGGTCGTCTTAGCCGTAGCACTGGTGATGTCGATCAGTCTCTTATGTGTTCTCTGTTCGAACTGTTCTCTGGAGTCCTTGTATTTGTGGACCGCTCTTAAGATCGTGATGACCTCTTTTTCTGTCGGCAGCGGAATCGGGCCGGAAACTTCTGCGCCGGTCTTCTTTGCTGTTTCGACGATCTTGGCTGCGCTCTGATCCAGCAGTGCGTGGTCATAAGCCTTAAGCTTAATTCTGATTTTCTGTAATTCGCTCATTTCATCCTCCTAATTTTTTGTACTGTTTTCGCTATGCTCGTACAGGGGGTTCTGCTGCCCGCTTTTCAAGTGCGTGTACGAGGTCTTGCTTGCTTAGTACACGGCTCCGTGTGTTTCTTATTTTTTTACACAAAGCAAAAAGCCGGCGAATCCCTTCGCCCCCATCTGGTGGGGACAATTCTCGGTAGAAATTATCCTATAGCAAGGTAACTTCCTACTTCATCGCCTTACACAAGCTTTTGTAGTATATACCACATGATTGGAAATTGCAAGAGTTTTTGGTAAAAAAATTGATCTATTTTTTATGTTTTTTGGACAGGCAAAAGGCTGTGTTTCCAATGCATAAAAGAGATGTTTTCTGAACACGCATCCTGGTGTTCCTTTTTCGCTGCATTTCTAGTGTATCTTTTCTTAGTTTTAGCGATTTGCCTACAAGATATGGGATTTGGCGGATGCAGCGGACGATTGTTGGGAGGCAGCTTCTGCGAAATCTGGCGGCGGCTTGGGCAGTGCAGGTTGCCGCACGGGTTGCATGTTTTTTGTATGCTGGGTCATAGTTTTGGCAGAGCTTGATACGAGATGCTGGGATTGTTGAAGATGCGGGCTGACGATAGAGTTGAGGGAGAAATTGCTGCGTTTTTTTGAATTGAGGGGTGAGGCCTGTAGTATTGGGAGGGGGGCGGGAAGATAAGCGGCAGTTT
Organism: Hominibacterium faecale; assembly: GCF_020734085.1. Classification (NCBI taxonomy): domain Bacteria; kingdom Bacillati; phylum Bacillota; class Clostridia; order Peptostreptococcales; family Anaerovoracaceae; genus Hominibacterium; species Hominibacterium faecale. The sequence goes on along the minus strand of NZ_JAJAGH010000018.1, from coordinate 46,419 downwards.
TAAGAGGATTTATTGCGGGCGGGCTTTCCCGCTGCTTGGTGCCGGGTGCTTGATGTTTAGTACTTGGAAACGATCAGCATTAAATGGTTGCGGGACCAATCCTGATAGTTTTGGTGCGGCTTGGCTCTGGAAAGGCAGGCTGTAAACCAGAAACAGTCTGGTTTCCAATATTTCTTTCATGGTTTTTGATAGTAAGCCCTTTTCTGGCCCGCCGGCTCAGTTGGTTAAGGTTTGGTTTTTGAAAGGAATGGGGCCGTCTGTGAAATAATTAAGGATACGTCGCAGAATTTACGCATTTTTCAACGGTTATTCCCTCTCGAATTGGAGATGGGACAGGAAACTCCCTTTATTCTCAATATGACGCCCCACAAATCCACAGCTTTGCGTAAATAAATCAGATATTTCCAGAAAGTTTCTCCGGCTGCTCAATCCCGCTGCCCAACCAGGCTGGCCAGCCAAACCCGATAAAACACTATCACCTTGTTAAAGCAAAATGTACCCTTTGGAGAAGATTTGGAGTTCCGCTCCCAAGCTCACCGTATCATCATCGTTATTGACGCAGGCGATATCTCCTCGCCGCTCCGACAGCTGCTTTGCGGTCAAATCCTTTTTATGCAGAACGTCTGACCAATACGGCACCAGGCTGCTATGGGCTCTCCCGGTAACCGGATCTTCATTAATGCCTGCATTAGGCGCAAAAAATCGCGAAACAAAATCGCAGCCAAATCCGCCGCCGCGGGCCGTAACAATGATGCCGAATACGTCATCCTCCAGTCCCGCCTCTTCTTTCACCAGCTTCAACTTCTCAAAATCCGGCTCGAGCGCTGCCACTTCTTCCGGTGAATCAAAGACCAGAAAAAAATCATTGGCTTTCAATGTCTGAAAATTGTCCGTACCAAACGCCGAAGCAAAAGACTTGTAACATCCTGTCGGACTGGGTTTTCTTTTGGGCAGCGTTAGCCAGAAGCGCTCTTGGGCTTTGGCAACTGAAAGAACGCCCGATAAGGTGTTGAACCGGATCGCATCCGCATTCACGCCTGCTTGCTCATACAAAACATATCCGGATGCCAAGGTCGCATGGCCGCACAATTCCACTTCCACTTTAGGTGTAAACCAACGCAGATCATAAACCGCGCCGGCATCGCTCCTTTTAATGAGAAATGCCGTCTCAGACAAATTAATCTCTGACGCAATTTTTTGCTGCAGTTTCGTGGAAATCGCCTCCTCTAAAAGGCAGACCGCCGCCGGATTACCGCCGAACTTATCATTTGTAAAAACGTCCACAATATAATATTCAATTTGCATAGGCTCCTCCCTTTCATTTAAACAAAACGCCTGCCCCGCACTCCGCTTCTAACAGCGGGCAGACGCGGACAGGCGTTCACTGGGCCGTAAGACTTTAATAGCCTAAGTGTTCATTAACCAATATAATATGTATCCTGTCCTTAATCGCGCTGGCTCTGGTAGTCACAGTATAGCAGCACATGGACTGTCCCAGGCAGTGGGCGCATTTTCCAGTTACTGCGCACGGTGTCATCAACCCCAAGCGAATGGCATTGGGCACGCAGGCCTCTGTCCGGATCCTGCCGACAGCAGCATCTTCATTTTCAACAATTTTATTAATTCCTGCCACTACAATGACTTTTTTAGGTCCAAAGCACATGGCCGCTACCCGGTTGCCCGTCTTGTCAATATTGACCAGCTCTCCATCCATAGTAACGGCATTGGTTCCAGTCAGATATACATCTGCCATAAACGCTTTGCGGCGGTTTTCCAGGGCTTCCTCCTTGGAAGGAGCTGTTCCGTCCAGCACGTTTTTCAATTCTTTTTTAATTCCCAGCTCATCCAGAGAAGCCGATCCGCCCCAAGAAACCAGGTCGCCCTCGCTGATCATGGACAAAATCTTATTCTTGGCATCCTCTGCGGTTTCACAATAGTAACCGCTCATGTTTCGAGTTTCTAGATTTTTAATAATGGCTTCGATCCGTTTTTTATTGGCTTCTTTTACGTGTTCATTCATTCCTGCATCCTCCTCTCACTCATCAGCGGATTTACCGCGCATTTACTTTCCAAGGCGATGGCCGCCGCCTTCATTCCGTATGCTGCAATCGCCTCTATATCCATGTTCTTTCTCGTTCCGTCCAGGATAGCCGCGGAAAAAGCATCGCCGGCCCCCTCTTCATTGGCAAAAGGCAGCACCTGCTCCGGCCGCAGAATTCCTTCCTTCATCCCTTCCTTATAATAGACACCGCCGCCGCTCATGGTGATAAATACACGTTTCACCCCCTGATCAGCAAACCATTTGCCAGCTTCCATCAACTGGTCTTCGCTGAAAATATCCAGGCCGCAGATAGCGGACGCTTCTCCTCGATTGGGCTTGATGGTATGGAAAGAGCCGATGAATTCTTTGACTTTTGTTGCGTCCTCTTCCGTATGCGGGTCGAAAAACAGCGGCACTTCTACCGTTTCTGCCAAATAGGTTAAAACGCCTTCGGACAAGGTTCCATCCACACACACGATCTCAGAATTATTGATCATGGGCAGCGCTTGATCGATCGCCTCAAGATCGATCAAGCCGTACGCGTCGATGTTCTCCACCCCAAATTCCAGATCGCCGACAATATCGAGAATTGAGATATTCATGGCAGTATTTTGTCCTTCAATCAAATGCAGCTGAGACGTATCCACCCCCAAGGCTTCCAGTTGCAACTTGGCCCCCCTGCCTACGATATCATTTCCCGCTGCGCCCACAAAAGCCGTAGCAGCACCCAGCCGTCCCAGGTTTTCCGCAATATTACGTCCTGTTCCGCCGTACGAAACGGAGATGGTTCCTCCATTCTGCTGGGCAGCCATCAGCTGCTCTTGTGCATTTGCTACAACATTTCCTTTAATTCCACCAATTACTGTAATTTCGCTCATTCAATATTTCTCCTTTTCCTATATGAATCATTCTACAAATATACTTCCGCCTATAAACTCTCTCAGGATCGAATTGTTGGGAATGATCGATTCCTCCTCAATGGCCTCGAAAAAGGTCAGAAACTTGAGCAGTCTCCGCGCGTCGCTGTATTCCGGCTCTGATCGATCGATTTCTTCCAATAGGGGCTGGGCATATTTTTTCAAAACAGCCAGCTCATAGGTCAATGCCGAATTAAACAGCACATCCGCCTCTCCATTAAATGGAAAAATATTTTTGTCCTCCCCCTTGCGTACCTTGGGCCAGTCAGCAATGGTCATCTTTGCAGAATGGCCTCTGAAAAGATGATCTCTGACCATTCGCCTCAGAATCCGGGCATCGGTAGTGGGAATCCGATTATGGCTGTCAATATTCAATTGGGTGAACGGACTGATATAAATGCGGAACTTTTCTTCCTCCGATATATATTTGGTCAGTTCTTTGTTGAGGGCATGAATCCCTTCTATGACAATAGGCTGATGGGGTTTGATCGACGTAATCCGTTTGCCGTAAAGCTTCGTTCCTTCAATGAAATCAAACGTAGGAAGGTCTACCTGCTTGCCGCAGAGCAGGCCATTCATGTTACTGTTGAACAGATCGATGTCAATGGCGGATAAATCTTCGTAGTTAGGTTCCCCATCTTCATCCAGCGGAGTGTCCTTCCGTTCTACAAAATAATCGTCCGTACCCATATACAGCGGATCCAGCCCGTTGACCTTAAGTTGTATGCACAGCCGTCTGGCAAAAGTAGTTTTCCCGGAAGATGACGGGCCTGCTATCAGTATGATGCGTTTTTTACCTCTTGTGATCTGGTCTGCAATCTCGGCCACCTTTTTCTCATGGAGTGCTTCCGAAAGCAAAATGATTTCTTTATATTCTCCGTCCCGAACCTTTTCGTTGAGATCGGCCAGATAAGAAATCTTTAAAAGCTTGTGCCATTTTTTCGCTTCACCAAACGCAGAGCAAAGCTTTTTCTCATCCACATACGGCGGAATGCGGTTGGGCTCAGAAGGATAGGGGAACCGGAGAATAACGCCGCGGCGATATTTTACCAGCTCAAAGAACTTGATATATCCGGTTGAAGGAACCATGGCTCCGTAAAAGAAATTTTTATAATTATCCAGGCAGTAGAACACGGGATGCTCAATCTCCGGGTGATTTTTTAAAATTCGAATCTTTTCTTCATAACCTCGTTCGGTCAGCAGCTTAATTGCCTGATCCCAGGATACAGATTCTTTTACAATAGGCCGGTTCTCTTTCACCAGCAGCTTCATCCGTCTTTCAATAGCACGCACTTGCGGTTCGGTTACGGCCCTGGCAGTTTTAATTTCTGTATAAAGTCCTTTGTTAAGAGAGTTCTGAATTTCCACAGGTATCTTTCCCAGCACATCCTCGATTGCTTTTAGATAAATCAAACACAGACTGTATTGATAAATCAGATTTGCAGCTTGCGTGCGCATGTCCAGAAACTCGATACTGCAGTCATGGTCAACAATCATGGTCAACTCTTCTATTTTATTATCCACCTTAGCAGCAAGAATTGTATAGGGCAGTTCTTTGCCCCAAGTGTCTTTTAATTCTTCTATGGGAACAGGTTTTTTTATTTCAATTTCACGTTCCGGCTCTTTTGGGCCTGTTTTTAATTTAATCTTCACGTGACTTCCTCCTTAAACGATTACTGATTAGTATATCATATTTTATGTAGAAATGGGCAAAATACCTATTGAAAGGGGTGAGTACTTTGAAAAAATTAGTTCTTGCGCTGATCATCATCGGCGCAATAAATTGGGGCTTGATTGGATTCTTTAACTTTAATCTGGTCACAGCAATCTTTGGGAACAGCCTGCTCTTTATCAGCAAAATCATTTTCGCTGTAGTTGGGCTCGCCGGACTTTATGCCATTTCATTCTTCTTTGATAGAAGTAAAAATTCCGTCTGATTACAGACGGAATTTTTACTGGTGCTAAGCAAGCGTTTAACAGTCACAGGACGGTTCACATACCGGTTCTCTTTCGCAGCATTCATCGCCGCATCCGACGATTCCTGGTTTGCAGAAGATCAGCACAAGGATCAAGAAGAAAAATAACAGAGCAGGCTCAATGCCTTCTTCGTTTTTGTTATAGCATCTCATATGGAAATACCTCCTAAAAAGTCTTTTTCTATCACTATATGCATTTCCCCCGATTATGTGTCTTTCCCTCATACCTGCCGGTCTTTGAGCAATTGAACAATCTTACGCATCTCATCCGGATGCAGTGTAATTCCCCTGGACATATGTTCATGCTCCGGATCCCAATCCCTTATATCATATTTTACGGGATTACCGTTCCATGATACCAGGTTCAGTTCTTTGTTCCAGCCGGTAGGATACGGCTTTATCACACCAATCTGTTCTTTGATCTCAAATACGATCTCGCTTCTTTCATTATCATGCATTTTCTATGTATCTCCTTTCCCAGAATGAATGCGGGCCCCTTTTTACCCGCATCCATATTATATTTTAATTTACATATTTTGTCAATCATAAATTGTATTTTTCTTCCAATTCTTTCAAGCTGCTGACCGGACTTTCGCATCGCTGCCCTCTGCAAAGGTAATAGGAAGCCTCTTTTTCCGGGATTGGGTATTGGCTTAGAAACGGGGCGATTGTGAGCATTTTTTTCCGGTTTTCTTCTGTAACCTGCAGAATCTTCACGTTACAGTTTTGAAAGCTTTGTGGAGGAAGCGCCGCCTGCGAAGTACAGATCAACTGGCTGGAGCTCTGTTCTTCTTCCATTTGCCAAAGAAAGAAGCTAAGCGCCGCAGGATGTCCTGCCGCTTTTCCCCTCATAAAGTCCCATTGTTTTTCCCGCGCCTGCCGCCAGCTGTCCTCGCCGGTATAAAAAGCCAGCTGGTCCATCACCAGGGCAGCAACAGAATTTCCCGACGGCATCGCACCGTCATATGCCTCTTTGGGGCGGATAATCAGCTGTTCGCTATCTTTACCGTACAGGTAGCAGCCGCCATTTTCCCAATCAAAGAACTGCTCCGTCATTCGCTTTCCAATCTGTATGGCACGTTCCAAATAGTCGGCTTCCAGGGTGCTCCGATAGCACTCCAGCAGGCCCCAGGCTATAAATGCATAGTCATCCAGTGTTCCTGCATGGGCGGCTTCTCCCTGGCGCCATCTTGCTTTTAAATATCCGTCCTGCTGCAGATTGTTCCAGATAAAACGTGCTCCCGCCTCTGCCAGCTCAAGGTACTGAGACTCATTCATCAATCTCGACGCTCTGCACAGCGCTGCGATCATCAAGCCGTTCCAACCCGTCAGCACTTTATCGTCCTTGTGCAGCCAGGTCCTCTTTTTCCGATATTCCAACAGTTTTTCCACCTGGTCTTTGGACGGCATCTGCTCATATTGGGCATCTTTAATCCGGTTGGGAATGCTTTTTCCCTCAAAATTACCGGCGGCCGTGATGTCGAATTGCCGGCAGAATGCGCCGCCATCCTCTTCGCCCAGCACTTGGATGATTTCGCCGGGAGTAAAAAGGTAGTATTTTCCCTCTTCACCTTCGCTGTCCGCGTCTTGTCCGCAATAAAAACCGCCTTCTTCATCCGTCAGCTCCCGCTCGATATATTGAACTGTCCGCTGGACGATCTCCTTATACAGTTGGTTTTCGGTCTTTTCATAACCTTTGGCATATGCCAGAATCAGCAGCGCATTGTCGTAGAGCATTTTTTCAAAATGGGGCGCCAGCCACCGTTCATCGGTTGAATAGCGGCTGAATCCGCCGCCGATGTGGTCGAACAGACCACCCCGATACATCTGGATCAGCGTCTTTTGGGCCATACCCAATTCTTCGCTTCCCCCTGTTTCCATCAGAAACAAAAGATTATGAGGCGAAGGGAATTTCGGCATGGGGCCAAATCCGCCCCATCGTGCATCAAAGGTCTGCTTGTAGTAGTCCCGGGCTTTTTCCATCAAGTCCTCGTCGTCTGCGCCTCCTGCTGCGGTCTCTTGTGCATGTTCTTTTATGAAGTTGGTTATTTTATGCCCTTCCAAGATCAGCTTGCTTTTGTTCTCCTGCCAGGTTTCCTGGATAAAGGTAAGCAGCTCGATCAGACCGGCCTGGCCGCGTTTTCCCCGTTTGGGGAAATACGTTCCTGCGAAGAACGGTTCTTTTTTTGGCGTCATGATAATGGTCAGGGGCCAGCCGCCGGATCCGGTCAGAGCCTGGCAGACGGCCATATATACCGCATCCACATCCGGACGCTCCTCCCGGTCCACTTTTATGGAAACGAAGCCATCGTTGAGAAGCTGGGCAACTTCCTGGTCTTCAAAGGATTCGTGGGCCATCACGTGGCACCAGTGACAGGTCGAATAGCCGATGGAAAGGAAGATCGGCTTGTCTTCTTGTTCTGCTTTTTGGAAGGCCTCTTCGCCCCACGGGTACCAGTTCACCGGGTTGTTTGCATGTTGGTGAAGATACGGGGACTTTTCGTTTATAAGTTTATTTTCCATGATGGGTACCACCTTTTTTGACATTTTGTATTAGTGTTTCCGAAGATGGTTTATTGATACCCGGTTTTGGGAGAATTAAAAATAGAGCCTGAAAGGCAAGCTCTATTTTTGAACTTCTTGTATTTTATTCTTTATTCAACTGATCTTCAAAGATTAAAGAAATCACTGATAGATGTATAAAAGATTACCATATACTTTTGGGTTTATTTGTAGTTTAATCATTTTTTAGCCTCTGCCATCTTTGCTTTTAATGTTTTCCTTCACTGTTTTAATGCGTTTCGCGATCATATTCATCGGCGATAAACTCTGCGCTCTCAGCCCACAAAAGGGATTCCATCTTTTTCAATGCGGCATATGTCTTTGATCCTAAAAAATCCTGATACATATCATCAAATTCTCTCCCTTCCCTTTCGGAAAGGATGCGAACAACATGCTCAATTTTCATGAGCACATCCAATGTGATATCTTGCCCTCGATAAATATATTTACCTTTCAATGGAGCGCCTCCCTTCCAACGTGAGATACGCAAGTGCACTTTCCGTATGAATGGAAACTTGATCATTTGCCTTGAAAAACTTTAATTGCTCTAAAGCCATATCCACAGTATAGATACCCTCAGTGCAATCGTTCTCATGGTGTTATCATTTGCAACAGGGCCGCAAACAATATCATACTCGTGTTGAACATTACCTTCCATTCGGTTTGCTTTTACCATGTTCAGCCACTCTTCACAGAGTCCCTGGTATATTTTTACTTTTAGATCATCTGGCATCTCTAAGGTAAATTCATAAATATACTGGCCTTCACCACCATAGCGGATATACATATTCTCTGCCCAATGTTCCGCCTGTTCTTGTAGTGTTGTCATATAAAATCCCCGCCCGAAATCTCGTTTGTCCCGTGATTTTGAAAGATCAACAACATCGAATTTTTGATTCGATCCGTGATATAATGTCAGTTTCTTCATCATTTGTTCCTCTTTATCACATCTTCGGCAAAAAAAACGCTTTCATCCAAATCCTGTGTATGGAGGACTTCATATTGAGAGCGCAGCAAATGCAAAAGATTAAATTTATGAAAGATTTCGAAGACGGTCTTTTCGTCCATACTGTGCTTACGAGCATAGCCCTCTACCGCAGCCACGACGATTAAATTTTCGTCCATTATGTTTTTAAACATCGCTGTTCTCCTTTCTTGATTCAAATATAGTATATCACAAATAATTCGTTTCGTTTAACTAAAAACACCATGCTTCTCAAACCATTTTTTAAGGACTAACGCATCAAGTTTTTTGTGTTGCAATATTTTTCTAATAGAGAACAATCGTGTTTACATCCATTTTTAGGAAATTTGCTGTCAAGAAAATCAAAGAGCGGAATATGCTGAAATTCATTTCGTTCATCATAATTTGTTTCATTCTATTCCCTCCAATTATTTTCACATTCAGTATTAATAGCTTTCTTACCATTCTATCCCAACCGCCACGGCCGCAGATTCCCGGAAAACTTCTGTAAAAATCTGCATTCTTTACGCAAAGTTGTGGGATTGCGGGGCCTCTGATCGAGAAAAGGCGCGGATGGTTGCTGAAAGCTCATTTCAAGAGGCTGCGGCCGTTGAAAACTGCGTAAATTTTGGATGATTTTTTTGCTTTTTTCCCGAAGAGCTTCTATGAGGGCCACACCAGATCAAGAAAAGGCGCCCCGCTCCAGTCGCGCTAAACCGCCCCGCCCGGGAGTCATCTCAGCCGCAGCCCCTCCCAGGACTGTAAACGAAAAGAAACCCAGCAAACCAGCCAGGTTTCTTCCCTAACCGTAATTATGTTTTATAGAGGCTTCACTTCCGTTTCCAGAGTGATGTCCAAGGCTTTCGCATAGTCCAGATACAGGTCGCATTCCTCATAGGTCAGCATATCGGAGGAAATGAGCCCGGTCTGGGTGTAGTCATCGTTTACAAACATCTTTGTAAAAAGGGAGCCGCACTGTCCGGTCAAATACATTTCGCCTGTGATGCCGGCTCTTTCAAAGGATTCCACACAGCCCGGAGCGTACAAGTAAGTTTCAACCATAACCTTCTTGCCGTCCTTGGTTCCGGTGGCTTCGATTACGAACGCGCCCTCATCCTTTACAAGGCCCTCGTCCAGGATTTCCTTGATTTCTTCCTTAAACTTTGGCGCAGGCGGCAAGTGGGATACAATGACATCAAATGGCACGAAGGTATGGCCCTTGTAAGTCTCTTCTTCTCTGGAAAGCAGGCCCGCCCGGTAGAGCGGAGTGGAAAAGTTGATTCCTACGCCGCCGTACTTAAAGTTAATATTCTTTGCTCCCTTGAAGTGGGTATCTTTGTTCAGTCCCATGTAAACCGTTTCGTCATGGGCGTGTTCCACCAGGGTCACCGGCGCGGCGCAGCCCTTGAAGTTTCTTGTTACCGGCAGGCTATGGGGCTCTGTTTCCACCAGAACGCCGTCTTTGAGGGCAAAAGTCGGGTCGATCATATCGGAAAGAGCCGTAAAGGGCGACCACCAGAATGGCAGGAAACGCTTGGCCTCCACGCCTTCGTAAACCATCATGAGAATGTCATCGCAAGTGTCCAGGTATCTCATGCAGCTTTTCGTCGCTACGCACATCATTCCGGGTGCGGAGCCGGTACCGATAATCGCCATCTTGCCGATCTCCGCGAAACGCTTTCCATAATCTTCATACATGATTTCTACGCATTTCGGCCACCAGGTATCCAAAACATCGGTGGCCGCAAAGTCCTGGTAGTTGGCTTTCACAGCGATTGCCGCCTCCAAAACATTTGGTGCAAAGGCGATGGGCAGCGCGTTTACGATCAGGTCCACGCCATCCGCCGCTTTGATGATGCTGTCGACGTCATTGGCATCCACGATCATGCCTTTTGCTTTGTTTAAAATTTTCACCAATTCGTCAACTGCTTTTTTGTCGTAGTCCGCACAGATGATTTCGCTTACATTGGGTTCCTCGTCCATTCTCTGCGCTACGGTCGAGCCTTGCGCTCCTGTTCCTAATACTAAAATCTTTTTCATGTTTATTCACTCCTTTTATTTCACCATATATGCATCATATACAATCGTCCATTCATCCTTGCACCCAAGCACCCCAAAACAGCAGGCGCCATTTATCCAGTCATATCTTTCGTCCCCGGTTTCAAACAGCAGATGCTGTCTAAAATAGTAGTCCGCCGGGTCCACATATTCGCCCCGCTCCATGGCTTCATCCTGTTCCGGTTTGATTACTGCTCTGCCAATGGTTGTCAGCGAAATCAGCGCGCCATCGTCCGTCTTCAGAAGATATCGCGTATCCACGCAATTCAAATAGTTTGGATACATCAGGTTCCAGTCCGCACCGAAATTCAGCACTTCTCCCGTTATCTTACCTTCAAATCTTCCGCCGGCGATCGGGCAGATCACCAGATCTCCCCGCCCCACATCCCCGATTTCATATAGATTCTGATGCAGATCCACTTCAATATAAAACAGATGCTCCAGCTCCGCTTTGGGCAGTTTCATTCTATTTTTCATACCATCTTTCCTTTCTATTATATAAGCTTATATACATCCAGACAAATATTTCCGTCATCCGTGATAGCAGAAATGCCGACAGCGACAATCTCGTTCATCCAGCGATATGGATCGGCCCCTGTTGTAAAGCTGATGCTCTGCCTGAAATAGTAATCCTCTTCCGCTAAAAGCCCTTCATCTGATTTCTGCATGTCCTCCAGACTCATAATCAGCCGTCCCCTGCAATGAACAGAAATATATGCTCCGTCATCCGTTTTAAGGAGGTATTTGGTGTCCAGGTTGTTTACCGTATCGTCATAAAGCAGGCCCCAGTCGCCGCCGAAACTCATAATTTCTCCATGGATGCTCCCTTCAAAGCTGCCGCCAGTGACCGCTACAATCTCCTGATAGCCTCCGCCAATGTTTCCAAGGGGATACACATCGCCAAGCAGCACTTCGGCCCGAAACAGCTTTTCAAATTTGGGAGCAGGCAAAGGATACTTTTTCATTTCCATAGCTATAACTCCCCCCTGACCACATTTCCTTCAAAGATAACAACCTCAGCCTTTATGTTATGTATGTCCTCTGCGGGTGTCTCAAATAGATTGCCCGATAGAATACATAGATTCGCCATTTTACCCATTTCCAGACTTCCCGTTTTATCCGCGATACCCATTCCCTTTGCATTATTTATGGTATAACCTTTCAGCAGGTCTTCCAGCGACAGACACTCATCGGCCGGCTCTCTGACCGGACTCTCCGGGCCCACCTCTTTTCTCGTATGACCTACTTGAATTCCCACAAGCGGCTCTGCTTCAGGAAGACTTTCCTCATCGACCACATCTGCCGAAAAGTTTACAGTTGCCCCTGATTTTATCACTTCATTAAAGGAATACATGCTATTGTATCGTCTTTCGCCAAGATATTTTTTTGCACCGTCTCCAAAGGCTCCGCCTGCCCAGATTGGTGTGAAATTAATATATACGCCCAGCTTTGCGGCACGTTTTCTGTCGTCAGGATGTATGAGCTCGCAATGGAGCAAGGTTACGCGGATGGTAAAATCCCTGCCTTTTTTTCGTTCCTGCTCCTGCGCGCGTTCTACAGCATTAAGGGCTGTTCGGAAAGAGCGGTCGCCGACCAGATGGATCTGGATACTCAGGCTTTCTTGGTTCAGCCGCTCAAATACCTGGGTAAGTTCCTCCTCCGACATATTGATCTTGCCAAAATTATTGGGGTCATTGACAAAAGGCTCTAGCACAGCCCCTGTCCCCAATTCATTGGTTCCGTCCAGGAAATACTTGATACTGTCGACCCGAATAAAATCATCGTTATACTTGGCCGCCCATTCCTTGGCCGTTTTGATCGTTTCTTCAAGATCCGAAAAACTGGCCATCAATGGCATCGTATGGTAATAATGATTCAGCCTGCCCTGATTCTCAAGAGCCTTAACGCCTGCAAAGACATCCTCTGAATCAGAAAACCCGTCATGGAGCCCGCAGATGCCATAGTCTGTCATTTTTTCAAACACCCTGCTCAAGATTTCCGGGTCTGATTCTGACGGCGGGTACCAATTGAGTTTTTCAAACATTTTTTCAATGTCATGTCGGAACTCAAATGCGCGCTCCTGAATGATGCCGTTTGGGATATTTCCTTCAAACCTTTCATAATTGCAGGATGTGGAAGGGTCGTATTCCACCGTCTCATCCACTTCCATCAGCTCCAGCATCTTGCTGTTCACCAGGCACCGGTGAAAATTCATATCGCAGAGCAGCACAGGCCGGTCTGAAATATACTGATCCATAAAATACCGGTCCGCATAACTTACATCCATGAGATAGGTCGGGCAGGAATAGGCATATATGTACGGCGCCTCCTCTTTTGGATGTTCCAATGCGTATTCCTTAACGACTTCCATGACCGCATCGATGGAGCCGTATTCCTTCTTTTCTAGCAGAAGGCACCATAGGGTTTTCGCTGTGGCGGCCACATGGGTATGGCTGTCAAGAAATGCAGGAATCATCATCTTCCCTTGCGCATCCACTTCAGCGAAATCTTCATCGGCATTGAGGTCCTCATAAGCTCCCACATATTCGATGCGCTTATCCTTGATCGCAATGCAATCCGCCCATGGATGTTTTTCATCTGCTGTCCATATCCTGGAATTTTTTATTATGTATTTCTTCATTTTGCTTTCTCCCAAATGATTTACAGAATTTCACCTTTCAAAATACGATGGGTGATTTTCGTGAATTCAAGTTCCATTTCGTCTGTTTTCTCCAAATCGCAATAGCTTTCAACCTTTCATCGGACCACTGGGAAGACCCTCTGTAATCCTGCTGCAATCCGTGAACCCTTAAAATCTCTTTTTCAAAGGGTTCATTCATATAAAACCCAAACAGGCCGTCGTCGCAAAAGAACTTGATGGTTTCAATTTTAAAGTCATCGCCCACATCATATTTGCCTTTTTCCGCGATCATCCGGTCAAACTGGCTGTCATCTTTTCCCGGATCTGCCAGCCATGCGGTCCGCACCCTTATTTTCAATTCCCCTGCTTTTGCAAGCTGTTGATAGGCAGCCATGGCATTTTTACTGGCATATGCGTCGAAGATCCCCATGATTCCGTTGGGCAGCGCATGCTGGTCCTGGAAGGCCAGCAGACCTTCCTTGTATTCTTCAACAGAGAAGTCCGCCAGCTCCAAATGGTCAAACACAATGTTTATGGCCTGCATTTCCCGAAAAAGTCCGGTGGGGTTCCCGTCCGAATCCCGTTTCATGCCGCCTGAAGGGTCTTCCGTATCCTGTGTTATTCCGGCCCTTTCCAGCACTTTACTATTGACCAGCAGATAATGATGGTCATAGGACCTCATGGTTAACGGCCTATCTTCGCATATTTTATCAAGATCTTTGCAGGTCGGCTCGCCTTCCGGGTCCTGCTGAAACTCCGCAGGGTTCCAGCCAACGATCCGGATGATCGGGGCGTCCGGTTTCGAGTCGCAATACGCCTTGATTTCCGTCACCATTCGATCAATGTATTCCTGCCTGCCTTCCCCTTCATGTCTTTCAAAACCATACATCAGTTTTGTTTTAAAGAGTTCCGTACAGGAGGACGCATGCAGATGAGCGTCGATAAATACGGGGATCACGCTGTTTCTCTCTGCGTCAAGGATCGTTGCGCCCTTATCTTCATAATCCTTCATGTCTTTTTCAGTGCCGACTTTGATGATTTTCCCCTCACCGATCGCAATGCAATCGGCTTTTTCCGCGGAAAACACCCTGCCGTTTTTTATAATAATATCTGCTTTCATTTTCCTGATCTCTTTCTCCAGTTATTCTGCTGCATACTTGTTCATTTTCGAGGTTGCCGCAGCTCTCATGATTGCCGCGATCAGCAATACCGCCGCCATGATCAGCCATGGGATTTTATAGCCGCCTGTTGCGTCAAACAGCAATCCCACAACTGTTGCGCCGAAGATTCCGCCTACGGCGATCAGCATATTCATGTAGCTGATAAATTTTTGGATTGCTTTTTCTCCGCATATGTAGGCGATAATCAGAGGTGAAACCGTATTGACCGCAGGCACGCCAAAGGCGTAAAGAAGAATCGCAGGATACATCAGGCCCGGGATGGTTCCCACCATGGCATAGCCCAATACGCCGACGGCGAACAAAAGGCATGTTGCTACGGCGCCGAACTGAACGCCAAACCGGTCCGTTGCCCAGCCGATGATGATGTTGGTGCCGATGAGGGCAATGGAAATTAGTGATGAAATAAAGGTCGCGATTGCCGGAGACTGTCCTGACATTATGAGGGTCGGGATACCGTGCTGCAGCATGGAGCTGGATGCTAATGTAACGAATAAACATGAAAGGAGCGCAATCCATACAGCGGATTTTTTAAGCCCTTCTCTTGCGGTGTATCCGGCAGTCGCATCCGGGTCCACCGGTCCTGCCTCAACCGCCTCCTCTTCATCTCCCATTCTTGCTACGCCTTTATCGGCCGGGCTCCAGACTGCCAGCTTTGCCATCAGAGGCAGGCAGATCAGCACGCCGACCGCACAGAAAACATATCCGCCTCTCCAGCCGTTTCCTAAGATCACATAGTTTAAAAGATTAATAACCGGCATACCGATCAAGGAAACCCCTGCAATATAAAAGCTCATTGCTTTTCCTCTTACCTTTGGCCCAAACCAATTACTGACTAAAATCGTGCAAGGTGTCATGGTGCATGCGCCGAAGCAAACTCCCATTGGGATGGAAAATAAATAGAAGTGCCAGATCTGCGTGCTGAAGGCGAACCCCACAAAGGACAAAGCACCCAAGGCTCCTGTTATGAGCATGATCTTTTTCATGTTTCCTTTGTTCAGCTTTCTGGATATAAAATACAGTGTAATAATATTGGCGATCGATAAAATGGAAATGTAGAAGGAAAATGCCCCCACAGGGATTCCCAGCTCCGTCGTAACCGGCAATAGAAATACGCCCGATGTGGAAATAATTCCGTTATAAATTAGAGTTCCGACGATTGCAGACATGATGAGAATATACCAGCCAAAGTATACTTTCCCGTTCTCATCCCTCAGCTTCATTTTGTTGTTCATCTTGTTACCTCCTTAATTTTCGAGCAGCTTTGCTTTGTATTATTATCCTACTATTCTGACTTTAAGGTAACAACCGGCATTTCTTGTTACAATTCAATAATTTTATATAAGATTTGACGGCATTTAACTTTTTTTATATACTAACAGTATACTGATAGGAGGGCGCTATGCGTAAAATCAACAAAATTTTGGACTTAAAACAACAATTGCCTGATTACAGGAACGGTTCGGTGGTTTCCATCGACATCTGCAAAATCAGGCATACTTCCGTACACTACCACGCCGATGCTGTTGAGCTTGTTTACTGTCTTGACGGCCAAGTCGATATCCATTGCAACCATGAATTTATCACGCTCAAAAAGGGCCAAATGTTCACCATTGATTTTGAAGATGTCCATTGCCTCTATTCCAGCTGCGATAATTTAATTGTTATGCTTCATATCAATCTGAAAAAAGTTTACATTCCCTGGTCCTACCTCCAGTTTGTTTATTTCGCATGTGAGGACAGCACTTGCAAGCCCTACCAGCAGGCTCCGCTGCAGCAAATTAAAAATCTTATTTTGTCAATCGCTTATCTGCACAGCAAAAAGGGCGCTCTCTCGGAAAAAGAATGCGCCGCTGCTGCCAATAAAATCATATCGATTCTTTTGAATTATTTTGATTGGTTCAATTACATTAACATCTATCCCAACAGCAATGACGAAATAAGGGAACGGTTTCAGGCGATTTCCTCTTATTGTCAAACCAATTTCAGACGTAAAGTGACGATTTCCGAACTGGCGAAAACCGTGCATATCAATGAAAACTATCTCTCCCAATTCATAAAAAAATCACCGTATGGCAGCTTCAGTAATATGATTGGCTACATGCGTTGTTTCGCCGCCCAGTCTCTGCTTTTAACTACGGATCTGTCCGTGATCGACATATCCAACCGCTGCGGCTTTTCAGACGACAAATATTTTTACAAACATTTTAAGCTGGCCTGGGGCCAGACGCCCAGCCAGTACCGTAAGTGGTTTCAGAACTATATTAAAGTCAAGGATGAAATCATCGCCATATCCAAGGAAGAGGCACATAGAATCATTGAGCCTTATGCTGCGGAGTATTTTTCGAAGCTTATGCTGGAAGTGGGAGCATAGCAAGCGCACGGATTCCATCGTGTCAACGCGCCAGTGTCAGAAAAATAGGTTGTTGAATGCTCTGCAGATACCTCATTTCTTTTGTGCAGGAATGTGCAGCCTCTTATCCAATTGTACCGCAAATATACACGCAACAACCGAGGCGCACAAATCCGCAAGAGGCTGGGCCCAGATGAGCCCCTGGATCCCCAAAAGAAGCGGCAATGCAATAATCAGAGGGAAGAAAAAGATTCCCTGCCTGCCCAGACTGAGAATACTGCCTGCCAAACTCTTACCGGCAGAAAGATACAAGGATGCATATACCATTTGCAGCCCAAATGTGATAAACAGAGCCCCATTCGCCCGCAAAGCCTGTATTCCCAGATCGATCATCGCCGGATCACTTCCGAAAAAACGGATGATTGGCTCAGCAAAAAAGATACAAACCATCGCCTGGATCACACAAAAGCAAGTCGCACCCCACAGACAAAGCCGGGTTGCATTCTTTAATCGTTCGTACTGCTTGGCTCCGTAGTTGAATCCAGCAAAAGGTTGATACCCTTTCATAAAACCGAAGACCACATAGCTTCCGACAGTCATGGTTCTGGTAACCGCTCCCATCGCTGCCACCGCATAGTCCCCATAGCTTTTCGCAGCGATATTGGTCAAGCCTAAAGATGCACTCGTAAAGAGCTGATAGGCCAGCACCGGCACCCCAATTTTGAGAATCTGGCTGTAAATGTCTTTCCTAGGTGAAAACAGCATTAAAGAAATTTGCAGTACACCTTTTCCTTTTGCTAAAAAACTGATGTAAAACGCTGCATTGAAACACAAAGACAAAATCGTGGCAATTGCAGCTCCTTCAATTCCCAAATGCAAACCGTAGATGAAAATCGGATCCAGTATGACATTGGCCAGGCTGCCGCTGGCCATAGCGATCATTGTATATTTTGCAGCGCCTTGGGCAGTCAATAAGTTGTTCATCGTGACAGTAAAAATATTTAAAATCGAACCTGTGACATAAATCTTTGCATATGCATGTGCATACGGAAGAATCGTACCAGTAGCCCCCAGTCCTGTCAGTACCGGATCCAAAAACAGCAAAATCAGGATAATGGAAATACCGCCGAAAAGCAGGCCAGACAGCAATGCTGTTGATGCTGTTTTTCCCGCCTGCACATAATCCCGACTTCCCAAAAGCCTGGATATATAGGAGGAAGCTCCAGCTCCAAACATCATTCCCAGTCCGATGATAAGCTGGACAATGGGAAAAACAACTGAAACGGCACCCATTTGCGCAATACCCAGTCCGGCCACAAAGTATGCGTCTATCGCATTGTAAAGTGCCGATATCAGCATACCCGTCATGGTTGGTATTCCCAGTTTCAATAGTGCTTTCGGCACACGCTCGGTCTTTAGAACACTTACTTTTTCTTCATTTCTTGTCATCATAAAATTTCCTCCTGTTTACTGCAGAATTACCATTTAATGGAAAGTTCTCTGCATTTAATATTAAACAATCGTTCAATATTGTTCAATAAAAAAAGGCACCTTCCTAGATGCCGATTCCTTGTAAGTATGCAGTTATTAATTTATTCAAAAGTTTCATTGCCCATTCTTCTCCTTTGTAATGGTACATAATCTGCAAAAGTCCGTCCACAAAATTACTGGCGATAATATGTATATACACTGGGTCATAATCCGAAATCTGCTCCTTATGCAAATTGAGATGGTTTTCGATCTCCTCGATCAGACGTTCTTTTTCCTCTTCATACTTGGTATTCCTGCATTTGTCCATCATAATGATGAATGCCTGTCTATCATGCAGCAGCGTCTGAAGGCAGTTCCGTTCTTCTCTGCTGAGCCAGTCAGCTCCTCCGCCCTCATGATACTGATTCCCTGAAGTGAGGACCTTTTTCCAGTCGTAGATAACCGGCTGCAAAACCGCTTGGAGAAGCGCATCTTTACTGGAATAGTAAGAATAGATCAAACCAGCTGGAATGCTTGCTTTTTCAGCAATCTTACGCATCGTTGCCTTAGAAAATCCTTTTTCGTAAAACTCTTCCTCCGCCGCCTTTCGAATTTTTTCCCTTATCTCATCTTTCAGTACCTGTGGCATATATTCCGCCTTTCAATATTGAACTCATGTTTAATATTATATCCTTTTCGCTTTCTTGTCAATACCCCCGTTTGACATTCGCCCCCCCCCGAATACTCCATAGCTGCCCCCAGCACAACCCGCAACCGCCAGCCAGTACCGAGATAGCCTAGCCGTCCATCGCCCACTCAAATCCTGCGTTTTGGCTATAATGCTCTAATATAACTTGTCCGTCTTTGCGAACCTCATAGAAAACGGCGCAGGAAGGGCTTTCGTGGATGATACGACCCATGCTCCCCCCCTGGGGCGCCTTCAACGGATGGGCAGCTTCCTCGATCAGACGAACCGCCAGCTGCAATCCGCCCTGGGATATCTGAATTTCTTCCTTGGTCACTTTTATCAGCTTTACTCCCAGATAAGTTGCAAGCCGGTATTCCTTCCCATTGAGATAGATAAAACCAACGCAGCCCGTAAATGATCGCCCGGCAAACGGGATCTTCGCAATGGAAAGCATGATGCTCCCTGTTTCCCAATAGCATTGGGTCCAAAGATATTCGGAGGGAAAGGAGCTTCCACGATCCCCCTCAATATAACCCAGGCCCTGCTGAAAACGATATCGTTTTCCATCAATGGAAAGTTGGCCGCTTACCTTATGGTGGAGACTGATTACCTTATGGCGGCATTCCATGAAGGGCACTAAGGCAAAGGGTCCCATGATATCGTACCTTGGCTTTTTTCTTTCTTCAAAGTTCAAAATGCCAGTTACAGAATGCTCCCCGGCTTTGGCATCTAAACGACAGCCCGATTTGGAGAATCTACACATGCCGATCTCAACCAGAAAACGGCTCTGCGCTGCGTGAAAGTCCTGGTTGCTGAACTCCAGTCCAAACGAAGCCTCCTGAGTGATGATCTGCATAGAGGCCCACCGGTTCCCCGCTTCATCGATATGAAACGCGGGGATAAACGCTGCGGTACCGTCTTCTCCAGTTTGCTTGAAATACCATCCTTCAAAATAAGCGCTTCGCTTTCCGGTTCCATGAAAGTGACTCATCGCTTCTCTCCTTTTTGTATCAAGCGGGTTTGAGCCGGTCCGGCAAGCAGCTTTCCGTCTTTATCGAAGCGGGAGCCGTGGCATTGGCATTCCCACGTCTTTTCAAAAGGATTCCAGTCGAGACGGCATCCCAAATGAGGGCATTTGGGAGATGCTCCCGCCCAGGCCATAAAGAGGTTCTTGCTGGTGATGGCCCCATCCCGGAGCATAGAAAAGGGCTCCTTGGACCATTTGAATCTGCGCGGGCTGAAGATGCTTTCTTTCTCATCCCGCTGGTCCAAAATTTCTTCTGTCAGAAGCCTGGCTGCTGCCATTGAATGGGTCATTCCCCATTTATTAAATCCCGTTGCCACATACCAGCCGGGCGTGCGGCGGGAAAACCTGCCGATAAAGGGAACCTGGTCGGCTGTCATACAGTCCTGAGCTGACCAACATGCTGCTGGCCGGCAGCCAGGCCAAAATTCTTTTGATGCGGCTAGCAGCTTCTCATACGGATCCTCCTCAGGCATGTCCCCAGTTCTATGATTGCCGCCGCCGATGATCAGGCGATCCTGCTCACTGCGGAAGGACCAGCCTGCGTCTTGATCGATTCCATAATACATTCCTTCCAGGGGTTGGGCGTTTTCCAGGGCCGCCGCGTAGCTTCGCTCTTGATGCATGCGCATGAAATAGTATCCCGGCCGATTGATAAAGGGGTAATGGGATGCAAATACAATCGTCTGCGCCAGCACGCCGCCCCTGGGAGTAAAAATCCGGTTTCCTTCCACTTTCAGGACCGGCGTCCGCTCGTAAATCTCCAGGCCCCGGCTGACAGCAGTAAGAAATTTGAGCGGATGAAACTGGGCTTGATCAGAAAACTCCAATGCTCCTGCAATCTCAATGGGCAGTTCTGTGTCGCCTTTGACTTTGCATTTAATACCCAGGGACCTGGCGGCTCTTTCCTCCTGACGCAAAATTTCCCGCTGCTTTATCGTATACAAAAACGAAGGCAATCGTTTAAAATCGCAATCGATCTTTTCTTTTTGTACAATCTGCTCATAGTCCTCGATCGCCTGCTGATTGCGGCGCGCGTATTCACCCGCCCCATCTTTTCCGAACCAGGATAATAATTTGTGATACACGGCTCCATGCTGGATGGTAATTTTAGCGGTTGTGTTTTCCGTCTGTCCGCTTCCAATTCGGTCCGCCTCCAGGACCGCCACATCCATGCCTCTGCTTTGAAGAAAGTAGGCGGTCAGGATTCCGGCCAAACCGCCTCCGATGACCACGGCTTCCCGCTTCATAGTCCGTGACAGCCGAGGATATTCGATTGGTCTCATTTGTTCCTGCCAAATTGATTTTCCCTTATTCATAATTCCACCTCAGCCTTAGTATGAACAAAAGACCCATGAATCATCCTTATCAGTGAGGATTCCTTTAACTGCAAGCAAAAGGCCGGCCTTTTTTTGCAAAAGAAAACAGCGCCCCGTTGAAGCGCTGTCTGTATGTTTTTTTATTGCAAAAACGTGCCTATCACTGTAAATACCCAGATATGGAGCGGGTAATAGACGTAGAACATCCACTTGGAAAATCCGTTTCTCGGACCCGTTCTGCCGTTATACAGCAGGATAAAGGGAATCACGCTCACCATCGCCCAGTCGCAGTTTACTGCAAAGAACAGCTCCCACTCGATCTCGCCGGAGGAATTGTAAGTAAGGCTGGTAAAAGCAAGGACTGCGCCAATGGCAATCAATATCAGGCACAGTAGCCATCTCTTTTTGTAAAGAAAATAGCTGGCCGCAATGACCGGAATAATATAAAACCCACCTTCTGTATACATCATGGCCATGACACAGATAATCGCTCCCGCTGTAAATGCCACCAGCTTGCTCTGTATGGTTTCAGCCTGCTTTCGCGACCATTCAAAGACCCACATGGCCCCAAATCCGGCAGCCAAGGTCAGGAACATACTATGGCCGATTGGAGCATCATTACCTGTCAGATACGCCACAAGCTTGTTTCCGCCCCACATGATAATTCCTGCCGCAGCCAGACGGATAAAATATTTGGTCCGGTCCGAAGTGTGGAAAAAGCCTTGCACCAGCAAATAGGCGAACAGGGCTCCCACAAATCTGGAAAAAATATGGTAGTATGGAAACGGCTCCTGGTTCAAGAGGATGTCCACATTATCCAAAGTCATAAAAAGCAGTGCGATAAATTTCAGTTGAAATGAATTCAATCCTATTTTTTGCATGTCCAAACATTCCTTTCCAGTCTTTCATCTATATTGATTATATCCTATCATACATTTATTAACATTGCAGGATATAAATATTAATTTTTTATGATTTTCCTATGAGCGTCCGATGTTGGACATGCTGATTTTGAGCTGTGAAAGCTTCAAAAGAACAAACACCGCAGCGTTTATTCCCATTTGAAAAACAGGATCGAGATTCCGCCGCAAATGAGCAGGCAGGCGAGTATAATGAACGCTGGCAGCCATACGGATTCTACCGGCAACCCGAGAGACGAGGACTTGAGCAGCTTAATGCCTTGTGTCAAAGGCATAAGATCGGCAACTTTTTGTAATACAGAGGGCATCACCTCATAAGGCAGGGTAGCCCCTGAAAAAATGATCATCGGAAAATAGAGAATACTGGCCGCAGCACCGGCAATTTTTCCGTTGGGAGATAGGCCGCCAACCAGCATGCCGATACTGAACATTGATAACATGACCAGAAAATATGCGCATAGAAACAGCCCCGCAGACCCCGTAAACCTATATCCAAAGAACCAGGATGCTGTTACGAAAATCAAGAGCAGGGATAACAGCGAGTAGAGCACATATACGGCTGCCTGAACAGCCAGCAGCAATGCAGGACTTGTCGGTGTCACTTTAAAACGTTTGAGAATTTTTTGCTGTCGATACTCAGATACAACCAGGGGGAGCCCCATAACGCCTCCGGCACATATGGCAATGGAGGACAATGCTCCGAAGGATTGCTGCAAAAACGTGTATTCTGCACCTGCAGCTGCCGGCTCCTCTCCATAAATCATTCCCAGAATAACGGTAACAACCAATGGCATAATCAGAGCAAAAATAATCATATCCATTCCCCGGAATGATAGTTTCAGCTCTGTTTTGAGCATGGTAAGGAATTTATTCATCATCGGCCTCCTCTCCGCTAAACCATAGATAGGCATCTTCAAACTTGGAACAGGCGCTCTGCTCCATCGCTTCTCGTACTGTACCGGTAAAAATCAGCTTTCCTGCTTTCAGTATTCCGATTCTGTCGCAAAGCACCTCGACTTCATCCATATAATGAGAAGTCAAAAATATGGTTAGCCCCTGCGCTTTCAATTCCAGCAGGCTTTTCCACACGCTGCGCCGTGCTTTAGGATCCAGGCCGGTCGTCAGCTCATCTAAAAAGACGACTTTCGGGTCCGGTATCAATGCCAAAACAATAAACAGTTTTTGTTTCTGCCCCCCTGACAATTCGCTGATAAAGGCACCTTTCTTTTCTATCAAGCCAAACCGATCCAGCAGCTGCACATAGTCTGCAGGTGTTTTGTAAAGGCAGGCTGTTTCTTCGCACAGCTCTTTGACCTTGATTTTATCCGGGTAATTAGCCTCCTGAAACTGAACGCCCACTTGCTCAAAAAGTTGTTTACGTTTTTTTTGCGGGCCAACCCCCAGGATGCGCACAATGCCGCTGTCAGCGCTTCTCGTTCCCAGGACGCACTCGATGGTGGTACTCTTCCCTGCCCCATTGGCCCCCAAAAGCCCATATACTTCACCTGCCGCAACCGATATGCTGAGATGATCGATTACGTTCTTTCCGGCGTAGGATTTGCTCAGGCCGGAAATTTGGATTGTTTGATCCATGTCTTTATACCTCCTTATGTTGATGTGTATAAAGACTAGCATGTTCCGTCGCTCTGGTGGGTAAGTGTAGGCTTATTGCTGGTCATCCTCTTCAATTTTTTAATTTGTTGGGCTGCAAACAGCGCATTGTCTTTCGCCTCTTTTAATGAAGTCAGCAGCCGATCACAGGCGGTGATAATGTCGTCATCTAATTCCGGCGTATCGATGATTTCCAGAATATTCGCCTTTGGATCGCTTGACAATGCCCGCAGCATTCTCAATATTGCAGCGAGGGAATAGTTTGCGCATCGCAGTGAGCGGATGATCATAAGCCCCTGCAAATCCGCTTCTGTATAAACCCGATACCCATTCTGACGGCGTTTTATGGTAAAAAGGCCATTCAATTCCCAGTTTCGAAGTGTATCGATAGACACCTCCAGAAAATCGGCTGCTTCTTTTCGCGAATAGGTTTTATCCTCTATTTCACAATTTCCTTCAATGCCTGAAAGTATCTTTCTGGCAATTTTGATTGCTTCATTTGCCTTCTCTTCCTCTGCATTTACCCGTTCAACATATTGCCCGATCAGATCCTCAGCTTTATCATAATCTCCCGCAGCTGAAGTCTTAACGATGCATACAGCCAGCTTACGAAGTCCGTTTTGCAGGATTTCGGTTTGCAAGACCTTACGAGCCAGCCGAAATTGTTCAATATGCAGATCGGTAAAAATTCTGTAGCCATTTTCCTGACGCTCGGGTTTTGGGATTAGGCCGCATTCCTCATAAAGCCGGACCGTATTTACATGAATCCCGATCATTTTTGCCACTTCATTGGTTCTAAATGTGTTCATTTCTTGCACCTCCTTCCCGATTATGACAGATTCTCAAACCCTGGTGTTAAAATGTAGGGTTTGCTTTTTTTCTATGAAAAAACCCCGAAAGATTCAATCTTCCAGGGCTTGTATTTGGATGCATCAACTAGTGCTGGCCTTCTCCATAGCGGAGGTTAAGCTGCGTATACGTTGATCGCTCTTACTTTCTGACTGTTCTTCGGATCCGCTTCTGTATCGAAGGTTACGTTCTGTCCGTCAGCAAGGGTCTTATATCCCTCTCCCTGAATCGCAGAAAAATGAACAAAAACTTCTTCCTTTGTATCATCATTCGTAATAAATCCAAATCCCTTATCAGCATTAAACCATTTTACTGTACCATTATTCATTGTGGCACCTCCATTTTTTATTATACCCCAACTGTTAGACAAAAAAACACATGCTTTTGTAAATCATCGAATGAACCAGTGACTTACAAAAACATGTGAGACAATGCGACATTTAGAATATGTATTTAATATACCATGGAAGCTGGCGATTGTCAAGGGTATTTTAAATATAATGAAAAACCCGCGCTTTGGCGGGTTTTCAACATGGAGCGGATGAAGGGAATCGAACCCTCGTCGCCAGCTTGGGAAGCTGGAGTTCTACCATTGAACCACATCCGCAAAATTATATTTCTTTCATAAACTGTTATTTATTATAACCAATATTTATCGGATAGTCAAATAGGCTTTTTAGAAAAAGCTCGTCTTCTATTAAAAATTTTCTGACTCTAGCCTCTATTCGACAGCTGCGGCAAAATCTTGGGAGTTCTTGGCTTTTTTCCGTTTATTTGCGGATTTATATTCGAAATGAACAAAATCAGGACGAATGTCCATATAAAAACGCCCTGTTTTTCATGTATTCAACCTTAATCTCAATTAGTTTGTTGTATATCAGCAATTCATAGTCATAAGTTTGCACTAACTAAAACTAAAAAATTTACAAATCAGCTTCCACCCTCTGAAAATGGGTCAAAAAAGCAAATTTTATATGGACATTACCATAAAAACACCGAGTTTCGAATATAAAAGGGACAAATTTACATTTTCTGCGCGCACTCATCCCCGAAAAACGCAACCGATATGAAACAAATCTCTTTATTTTTCCATTGCTGCCTTGACCATTCCCGGAATCTTTCTGCAGGCAGCTTCTGATACAGATGCTATCGATACGCGCAGACCTTTTGCCAAA
The DNA here is from genome assembly GCF_020734085.1 of Hominibacterium faecale. Lineage (NCBI taxonomy): Bacteria > Bacillati > Bacillota > Clostridia > Peptostreptococcales > Anaerovoracaceae > Hominibacterium > Hominibacterium faecale. Next base: position 20,673 of record NZ_JAJAGH010000018.1, on the reverse strand, counting down.
GGAACAATGAAAAGTCCTTGGTTTTCCAATTGTTTGCTGATTTCATCCGGACGTTCACAAGGAATTGATACGAAGAAGCCTGCATCAAAAGGAACAATCTCTAAGTCTGCTTTTTTTGCTTCCTCTTCAAAAGCACGCCCTCTCTTAATGAGCATCTCACGATAGCCAGCGCGCTCCTGGTCAACTTTTTTCAAGAGTTCAGGATCGCCATAGATTTTCGACAAAATCACCTGAGCCAGTTTGGCGCTGTTGGACCAGGAACCTCTTGATGAAAACTCGCATACGCGTTTGAACTCAGCCGCAATAGCTTCGGTCTGCGCCATACAGATCATTGCTCCGCATCTGGTGCCATAAAGCGTGTATGTTTTGGATAAACTATAAGCGATGATGGGAAGAACATTCTCAGGTACAGCTTCCAGCCTAGGCAGAAATCTCCTGTACTCTTCTTCATCTCCTGCAAAATCAATATAAGCCACATCCACCAAAAGCACGATGCTTTCCGCCTTTACAGCCGCCGACTTGATCGAATCCATCACTCGGTCCCAATCTTCCAGTGTCAGTGAATAGCCGGTGGGATTGTGAGCCGGCGTGTTTAAAATAATTACTAAGCTTCCCTGCGCCTCAGACAGTTCTTCAACCTTTTCAGCAAAAGCAGCTCCATTAAATCTGCCCTGTTCGTCAAACATCCGGTAAGTGTCAATGGTCCGGCCCATTTCGCCGGCGATCGTATTATAGGGAGCCCAATGCCAATCAGATGTCAAAATCTTGTCGCCCGGCTCCGAGTAATTGGCGATGGCATTTCGAATTGCGCCTGTGCCTCCAGGCGTTGAAACCGCCTCGGTAAAACGTTTTGGCTGAAAGCTTCCAAAAGCTGCTTTTTTTACGGCCTCGCGAAACTGTGGAATACCGCCGATGGGTGCATAATCGGCAAAATCAACAGGTTCAAGCTCCTTTACCGCTTCTGCCACTGAAGATAGCACAACCAGATTGCCGTCGTCATCCAGCAGCGAACCAATTGTAGCATTGATTACCTGTCCGGCGCCCTTTTCCGCAATCATCTTCTTCGCCCGATTGCTGATACCAAATATTTTATCCTCTAAAGGGATTTTTCTTCCGTTTTGTTTTGCTAAAATATAATCTGACATATTTCACCTCATTACCTCATCAAACACTACAGCAGCGCACCGCCGTATAAATCCACGCGAACATTATAATACCCGAGCTATGTCGAGCCGTATTTCAATGTTCGCCTCCTTTCGGCAACGCCGTATAAATCCATGCGAACATTATACCACAAGTCATATGAATTACAAGCAATTGACAGTATGAAAATTTTCAACTATGGCGATAATAAAGAATATTGGAGGTGAAACTTTATGCGAGAAAAGAAAAAGAAAAAAGATCGGGCAGCACTGGCGTTGGTCCTGTGTTTCTGTGTCGTAGCGCTTACCTCAGTATTTGCAGTTAAATCCAATTTGGATAAATTGAATACCGAAGACAAGAATATGGAAATTTCCAAAAATACGAAAACGGAAACGGAAGGTACACAGGCGGCTGCGCAGACCCCGGTAGTGGACAGCAAGAATTCGGAAAAAAAAGCTGAGAAAAAAGCATCCGCCGATTACATCGCACCCTTAAATGGAAAGATACAAATGGAGTATTCCATGGATATGCCCATCTATTCAAAGACTCTGGACCAGTATATGACCCATCCGGGCATCGATATCGCCGCTGCTCTTAGTACGAAAGTCAAAGCCATCGCAGGCGGCACGGTTACAAAAGTTGCTGAAGATGATCGCTATGGTATGACAGTGGAAATTACGCATGGTAATGGCATTGTATCCATTTATTCCAATCTTGCGGAGAAGGGGCTTACCGAGGAAGGCAATGTAGTAAAGCAAGGAGATGTCATCGGGATTGTAGGGGAAACTGCTCTATTCGAGACGTTGGAGGAATCACATCTGCATCTGGAAATGACTAGAGATAGCGCTTATGTCGACCCAACCGATTATATTAAAGGCTTATAATCGAATAAAACGATCTGCTGGGATCATGTCAATTGTATCAAAAAACCATATACAAAGAGGAATGAGATCCTCCAGTATATGGTTTTTCATATATCTGTAAACTATTTATTTCTTCCTGAGACCAATTTTCTATAAATCAAAACATAGCCTAATGTGAGTGTTGCCAGGATCAATAGAAGCAGCAGCCAAAGCATGCTGGAATCAGAATCACCCGTCTGAGGAACTTTTTTGACTTGATAAGTATTTGTAAATGTGACCTTACCAGTGCCGCCGCCCTTAACGGAACAGACCCCGCCTTTGACTTCGCAGGTAAACTGCTGACTGCCGGACGAATCGACAGGAGTTCCATATTCATCAACTTCTGTTACATAATAAGTGATTGCTTCCCCCTTCGCTCCTGCAGGAACAGGCACCTGGATCGAAGCCTGCGATTCATTATCCAGTGCGATCGCGTAGATGATATCCTCGCCGTTTTCATCGGTCAGCAAATTTGTATAATGGCTGTCAGTAAAAACACCTGCATAATATACATCATCCACATTATAGGCTTTATCCCTCAGCATCGTCTTTTTCGTAATGTCGATGGTCCCTTGGTAGTAGTATTGCTCCACGTTGAGGGTATTGACCAGATTCATACCGCTCACTTCCGACGTATACGCTGCTTCAGCGCCTGTTTCCATTACCGAATACTCATATGGTTTTCCCGTTTCATCTTTATCCGCAAGATTAACAAAATGATAGGACCAATTATCTTTTGCAGTAACCGTTTTTACAAGCGCGCTGTCTGTAATGGGATCTTTATATACCTTTCCATTTTGCAGCAGCGTTACTTTGATGGAAGCCGGCCGTTTATTTTCTGCGTTATTATCGTCATTCCAGGTTTTGGTCCCGCTCAGTTCTGCTTTTTGGGTATATTCGTTGGTAATTGTTACTGCTTTTGTACCACGCGCGTCTACCGTTACCTCTGGGTGATCAATGCTGATGGTAAACTCATTGCCTTCGGTGATGGCATTTCCCTTACTGTCCGTTTCCGCAATATAGTATTTAACTGGTTCTCCGCCAGCTCCCAAGGGCAGGCCATCGACCGTCACAGCCTGACTCTGAGTGCCATCCACCGGAAGGGCTGCTACTGCAGACACTTCCCTGCCGTCCTGATTTACAGTAAGAATATTCTTGCACGCCGGATCTGTAAATATTCCTGCGTAGAACACACCGGCCACATTGTATGGACTGCCTCTGAGCGTAACCTTTTTGGTAATGGAAACTGAGCCGGCCAGATAACCTTGCAGCGTGTTCGTCAAATCCATTCCTTCTGCAGTCACTGAATATCCATCTACCGCCACTTCATCTACCGTATATTGATATAAGGTTCCGTGCTTATCAAATTTAGGCAGCTTATCAAAGGTATAAATCCACTCCCCATTGTCGTCGGCTTTTACCTCTTTCGTTTGATATACTTTCCCATTTTGAAGCAATTTTACCGTAATGCTGTCCGGCCGGAACAAATCTGCTACGAATTGATCGTTTTCCCAATTCTTAACACCCTTGACAGAGGTTTCATTATTAAAGGAGTTGGTTATTTCTGCTTTCCCCTGATGGTTTTTTACAGTCAGTTCGATCTGATTGCCTGGTGTTCCGTCAACCTTTATGGATGCACGATATTCATAATCCTCACCAAGTAGTTGTCCGCTGTCATCTGCTACTTCGGCCAGATAGTAAGTGATCGCCTCATCAGCGGTGCCGACCGGGATGCCTTTAAATTCTGCCGTGCCTGTATCACTGCCGCTGAGTTGGATTTTCTGAACAGGGATATCCATGTCTGCCCCCTGACCTTCAGGATTCGGATCCGGCATCTGCGCTCTAATGGTGCATTCTTTATCGCTGAAGAGTGCCACATAGAAGGTATCCGTTACCTTCTGCGGCCGGCTGTCCGCGGTAACGTTCTTTGTGACTTTAATCGTTCCATCCCAGGAATAAGCCTCATAATCATCCAGTGTATTGATGATATTGGTACCATCATAGGTTACAATATAGCCGGCAGCAGTTTCTTTTTGATTTTCTGTCTCCACCTTCTGATCGCCTATTTTTGTTTCCTTTACCGAATAGTCGATTTTTACACCATCTTTATACACGGGCAGTTCCTTGAATTCATATGTCCAGTTATTTTCTTTTGTCACCTTTGTTTTTCGATTGGTCGCAGCGCCGTCAGCAAAGAGTGTTACTTCAACGCTGTCCGGTCTGGTCTTAAATAAATCCTCCCCGTCTTTCCAGATTTTCGTGCCCTTTACTGCAGTTTTATCCGGTACATGTGTATTTGTTACTGTAAGGCCGCTGTAAACGGTTGTATACTCGTCATCGTAGCTGTCAGTCACTTCCTTGTCTCCGTTGAACTCGACCACTGTATAATGAATCTTTGTTTTATCCGGATGATAAACCGGGAGCTTCTTCCATACTGCAACATCTTTGTTTTTGGACCCATCAACTGTAATTTCCTGCTTGCTGTCTTCGATGAGCGTGCCATCCTTTTTCAGCGCCAGCGTAATTTTGTCTGGTCTTACTTTATCCTGGTCATTTCCATCCGACCAAATTTTTTCGGCGGTCACATCTTTAAGACCCAGCCATGTGTTGGTAGCGGTCACGCTGTTTTGATTATTGTAGGTAATATCGCCGTACGAATCAACTTTGACTCTTATGTCATCGGCTTTTCCCCACCCATCAGCAGCGGTCTCTTGGATTATATAGTCACCCTTCGCCAATTTGACGGGTTTATTATCAGAACCGACAAACTTTACCGGGCCGTAAACACCTTCTTGCTTTTCGGTGTCATTACTGATCACTGCAGTACCGAGTTCTTGTGTTCCTTTATACAGCTTGAATTGGAAAGAGAATTCCTTTGGAATCGTACCTGCTTCATCGCCCGCAATTTCAATTTTCTTGGAAATTTCGGGAGTCGGACCTGGCTTCTTATATTCATTGGTAACGTTCAGCCCGCTGTCATCTATATTGGAATCATAATGATCTGCATCATCATCTGCAATATTGATTTCCTTTACAAAATAATGAATTTTTGTAGCGATTCCGTTTTGTGCAATTGAATACTGGGGAAGGTTCTCCCAGGTCACCTTAGTGCTTGCCTTCCATTCTCCGTTTGAGTCCGGTCTTAAAGTGGCCGGATTTCCAGTAATATCCACCTTACTCTCTTGTGTGCCGATCTTATGCCACAGCTCAAACTGAACACTGGTTGGAGTTTTTTTATCTTGGAAATCGTTGTATTTCCATTCTTTTTGCGCAGTGATATCCGTTAATCCGTAGAATTTATTTTCAAAGTTGTTTCCTCCGCTGCTGTAGACCGCCTTTCCATCGGCAACCGTTACCGCGACCATTTTTGTGTCGTATTCCCACCCTGCAGGAACCTTAGACGTATCCTCTATAATTACGTACTCTCCTGACTTAACTTTATCTGTAAACGCTTTTTCCAAGGCCAATCCCTGTTCTTTCAATTCTTTTGCCGTGATTGTCAAAGATTGCAGAGCATTGCCCTCGACTTTTGGCTCTCCGGCGCTGCCGCCGTTTTTATACAGATTGAAGGTAAAGCAAAGCGTGTCCGGAATATCCTTCGGATTCGCCTGGGCTTCCAGTTTAATTGTTTTATGAACGTTCAGCTGAACTTTTTTTGGCGTATTTGCGATAGCCGTAAATTCTTCTGCTGGCTTTCCTTCAATGGTTACGTTTCCATAAGCCACTTTTACATCATACTTTGACGAACTCGCTTCATAACCTTCCGGTGCTGTTGTTTCACTAAGTTTATAATTTCCTGCAGGGATTTTGTCAAAGGATACAGTACCATCCTCGCCGGATGCAGCATTCATTATGACGGTTTTTTCGCTGCCTGAAGCAGTGCCGCTTAATTGAAAGTTCGCTCCCGGTAAGGCCGTCTTTTTATCCTCTTTTACTTTTTTGAAAGTGAAGTCCCCGCAAAATCCTTGGATTTTGGGCACTTCAAATTGTTGATGGTTTAATTTGCTGAGGACCTGATCGTCATTTACCTTAGAGAACATAAAGTAAGCCAAGTCCGTCAACCCGTTTGTTTCGACTGATTTTTGGAACTCGAACCCTTTTTGAGTTGTATCCAGTGCAATTGGATAGGTCAACGTATACGAGTAATACGTTTTTCTCCCGTCTTTCTGTTCCGTCCTCGGGCTGTTCTTAAGATCCCAGGTCAGCTGTCTTTTGCTTTCATTATATGTAAAGGCATTCTCGGTTTGAGAGCCTCCCTGGCTGGACTTTCCAAGATAAAGAATGTTTTCCCCCATTGGATCTGTCGCATACCATGCCTCGGCGCCTAATTTGATCAGCGTCAAGATTGCGTTGAAATTGTTAATCAATTCCTCCGTATCGTCCGATTTAAACGCTTTACTGGAAAATCCGCTGAGCCAGGTAAAGACGTTCTGATTTTTATAGTTGCCTCTTGGCGACTGCTGGAAGGAAGCATTTCCAGTAGCAAATGCGATCGAGTACAAAGAAACCGGGCTCTCATTAACTTTCAGTTCTTTTATTTTCTGAGCGATACCTCCATCTTTTGTTACTGAGTTATGATCGTTCCAGGAAGCGCGGTTTCCGCCTCCACGCGCCCCTTTTATATAAGCGGTTGAATTTCGTGATGCATCATCAGCAATATGATAGGTGGGGCACCCGTCCGTCAGCATAATTACATTTACATTTTTAATACCCTCGAGCGTACCATCCTGATCAGCGGCTTTTATTACATTATATGCCAGCTGAAGGCCGCCCTCAATATTGGTACCTCCATTCGACCAATCGAGACTATTGATATCTTCTTTACTGCGTTTTTTACCGCTAGAAGAAAGCACATTCTCCCAATTCCATCCGTTTTTTACTTTTGCATTGCTTCCAAACTGGACCAGCTTGATAAGCCGTTTTTCAGTTAAACTGCCTTCTACTGTACCAAATGCATCAATAAAGCTTTTTGCTGCATCTACTGCCGCATCGGCACGGCTCTTTTTACTGCCGGCTATCTTCTCATCGCTCATGCTATTGGATGTATCCATCACGAGTACAACAGCTGCATCTGCTGATGTCGGAATTTCATCCAGTTTTTCCGTAGTTGTTACATCTAGAGTGACTTGAAACTTGTTTTCCGTATCAGTGCCTTCAATATATTTGTCTATCTTCAGGTCACCATTCTCATAGATCTGTACCTTTTTACTGGTATCTGTAATTTGTTGGCTGGAGCCGCTATTGGTGTTTTGCTCCGCAAAGGATACAGGCGTCGCCTGTATAAAGGCCATGATCACGACTGCTAAAATTGCGATAAGCCGTGTACGTTTCTTTTTCCTCTTCATTTTCTCCTCCTGGTTCGTGCTAAATATAGTTACATCGTAACCACGATTTGTTACATCTACGTTACATTTTGGCTGTTTTTAACAATTCGAACAATTTATTTTGCCAAGCTGTTTTTTTGTCTATGGGAGAACCGAAGTATGGCACCAATCGCTGTCTAGCAGCGGCCACAAAAAAGCAGCCGGGCGTAGAGCTTCTTGTTTGCTCACGCCCGGCCGCTTCCGGCTTTCATTTTATTCATTTGTGTTTACAGCAGTACATAATTGATCTTTTTACCGGCAGCCCGAAACTTATCCTCATATTCCGTGGTAACATCCCTTGCTTCATACTTGCTGCCATGCAAATCCCTGGTCATTTCCTTCACTTCCAGGCCCATTCGCTGGGCTTCTTCTATTGTGAAGTCAAAGAGGCCGTCGTTGTCTGTTTTGACAGCGATAAAGCCATCCTTTGCAAGGATCTGTTTATAACGGGTTAAATATTCACCATAGGTAAGACGCCGTTTGGCATGACGTGCTTTGGGCCAAGGATCGCTGAAGTTGAGATAAATACCAGCAAGCTCTCCTTCTTCAAAGAGATCTCGGATATCGCGCACGAACATATGCACAAATCGCAAATTGACGATTTGCGCCGCATCCACTTTTTCGAGGGCCCGCAGCAGAACGCTGTCCTGCCCTTCAATACCGATCAAATTGGCGTCTTTAGATGATTGAGCGCGGCCAATCAGAAATTGGCCTTTTCCGCAGCCCAGCTCCAGATAAAGAGGGCCTTCCTGGTCGAATGCTGACGTCCAATTTCCTTTGTATGTTTCCGGCTTCTCGATCAAGTAATGACTTAGAGCCGCCATACGTTCTTCCATATTTTTTGCTTTACGCTGTCTCATTTTCTTGCAATCCTTTATCTTCCTATCAATACTCTTTCCAAAATAATCACTGCCAGAAAAGCGATCAGCAAAATGGCGGCTGCCAAATCTCGCTTGCCAAGCTTCATTCCGTTCATTCTGGTGCGGTGCTGTCCACCCCTGTAGCAGCGGGCTTCCATCGCCATAGCTAATTCCTGAGCAATTCGAAACGCACTGATAAACAACGGCACCAGCAGCGGAATCAGGCTTTTGGCCCGGCGGATGATATTGCCGCTTTCAAAATCGGCGCCTCTGGCCTGCTGCGCTTTCATAATCTTATCGGTTTCCTCCAGCAGAGTAGGAATAAATCGCAGGGCGATGGTCATCATCATCGCCAGCTCATGAGCAGGGACACCAATCCGCTTTAAAGGAGAAAGCAGCGCTTCAATGCCATCGGTAAGGCTGATGGGTTTGGTGGTCAGCGTCAGAAGGGACGAGCCTATAATCAGCAAAATCAACCTCGCTGCCATAAAAAAGGCGGTATTTAAGCCTTCCTCAGTAATCGTCAGAATCCAGATATGGGCTATGACCTTTCCTGGTATCATAAACATATTCAGCACAAAGGTGAATAAAATAATCAAAAATATGGGTTTCAAACCTTTGAGCATGAATTTAAGCGGCACCCTCGAAACGGCAATCACAATGCCCAATACCACCACCGCAATCAGAAGCCCCCAGAAATCCGTCACCACAAAGAGGGCGACAATATAAGCTAATGTAACTATAATTTTGACCCTGGGATCCAACCTGTGGATCCAGGATTCACCTGGGTAATACTGCCCCAGTGTAATATCTCTTATCATTTAAACGATTCCTTTTTTAAAAATTGATATAGTGCTTCTTCCGCGTCTTCCATGCGAAGAAAACTCCCTGTAAAAGGCAAATTCTTTTGCTTGGCCAGTTTCATCAGTTGAGCAGATTCCGGCAGTGCAAGCCCCATTGAAGTCAGCTCTTCTTCTCTAGAAAATACTTCCTCCGGAGTCCCCTGCATCACCAGCCGGCCGCTGTCCATCACCAAAATTTTATCAGCCATGCGGGCAATATCGTTCATGTTATGGGATACTAGAAATATAATATTTTTCTCATGGGTATGAATCGTCTCGATCATCTGCAGCACATCCTGGTGAGCCTTTGGATCCAGACCCGCTGTCGGCTCGTCCAGAATCAAGACTTCCGGCTTCATGGCAATGACCCCGGCAATGGCAACACGCCGCTTCTGCCCTCCTGACAAATCGAATGGAGACCGCTCATGAATTTCATCATAATCAAGACCTACCAAAAGAAGCGCTTCGCGGACCCGGGCCTTTACCTCGTCTTCATTCAGACCCAGATTAAGAGGCCCGAAAGCCACATCCTTCTCCACAGTCTCTTCAAACAACTGGTATTCCGGATACTGGAAAACCAGCCCAATCTTCTTGCGGATGTCCCGCATCACCACACCTTCCCCCGTAATATCGGTTCCACTGACAACAATGGTTCCGGACTTCGGTTTAAGCAGCCCGTTCAAATGCTGAACCAAGGTAGATTTTCCCGATCCCGTATGTCCAATAATGCCGACAAATTGGCCGTCCTCAGCACTAAAGGTCACATCCTCCAGTGCGATAGACTGATGGGGCATGCCTTCACTATAGATATGTGTTAAATGTTTTACTTGTATTGACATAAGAATTCAACCATTTCTTCCATATTGATGATATTTTCCGGCACTGCAATGCCTCGCTTTCGCAGCCGATGACATAGTTCGATGGTTAAAGGCACATCCAGGTTCATTGCCCGAATCTCGTCGCCCCGGGAAAACACCTCCCTGGGAGTGCCGTCCAAGGCGATTTTTCCTTGGTCCATAATTACAATCCGTTCTGCCTCAGCAGCTTCCTCCATAAAGTGGGTAATTAAAACAACAGTAATCCCTTCTTCATGCAAGCCCTTAATAATAGACATTACTTCACTGCGCCCCTTGGGATCCAGCATGGCAGTAGGCTCATCAAAGACAATGCAGTCGGGCTTCATTGCGATAGCGCCGGCAATGGCAATCCGCTGTTTCTGTCCGCCCGACAGCAGGTGGGGAGCCTTTTTTCTATGCTGGTACATATTTACTGCCTTCAGAGAATGGTCGACCCGTATTCGAATCTCGCCTGGAGGTACACCCAGGTTTTCCGGACCAAAAGCCACGTCATCTTCAACGATGGACGATACGATCTGATTGTCTGGATTCTGAAATACCATGGCCGCGCTCTGTCGAACATCCCAAATGTTCTCTTCTTTTCTCGTATCATAACCGTTAACATAAACAGCCCCGCTGCTGGGCAGCAGCAAGGCGTTGATATTCTTTGCCAGGGTGGATTTCCCAGAACCATTTTTACCGATGATGGCCGTAAAGCTGCCTCTTTCAATTGACAGAGAGATTCCTTTAATGGCACGTACATGCTTCTGATCTTCGTCCCGCGTATATTCAAATACCAAATCTTCGATTTGTATCATATTGTTCATTTATTCCATTACTCTCTTTCCTGCTTCTGCCTCCAGATAGGTACAGGTGCTGTAATAGGCTTTAACCGCCTCCGCGTTTTTCAAATCCAATGTTCCGTGCATGTTCTTGACATATTCCAAGTATTGGCTGAGGATGTCAGCAAGCACCGTATCCGGATTTTCTGCTGCATAGGTCCGGTAGACCTTATCTGCATCTTCCAAAAAGCGGCCGCTTTTCAAATTAAAATTTGGGCTGTCAGCAGTGCCTGCAAGAAGCAGCTTTATATACGTTTTATACAGCGCGTCCGCATCCTGATGAATGGGCTTTTTCTCCTTTTCTCCGCGGATCAGGTGTTCTACCTCTGCAGCTCTATTACATAATTCCTGTCTTGATATCGTCAGTTTTCCAGCCTTAGTTGCCGGTTTTTTCTGTTCCTTATTCTTTATTGCGCATAGATTTCGATAATCGTCGCTGGCGTAGGATCCATAGAGTTGCAAGATCTTGTCATAATCGATCATTCCATCATAATAAGGGAAAAGATAGGTTTCATATTCGATCAGCATTTCATCTGCCGCTTCTTCACTCATATTGGGAATAGTTTCTTTTAAATATGCCTCTACTTTTTCAATTTGATGTTCAGATACCGGCTTTTCCATCATCGCCACGTATTCTTTTTGTATGTCAACCGGATCTTTTCCGCAGGCTGCCAGCATCAGCACGGCTGCAAGCAGAAAAAAAAGAACCGCTCTCTTTTTCATATCCATCCTCTCCCTAAAATCTGCCGTGCACCCGCACTATTATATCATAGGAAATTCCTATGTCCATCAGTAATATTGCACGAGGAATTCATGCAGGGCGTTGGCATCCAGTTGTCCAGGAGCAGAAACCTTCTGTCCGGCCGCAAAGGTAATTACCGAGCCGAACTCGCCGCCGCAGATTCTGGTAGTAGCCCCCAGCTCTCCCATGGATAATGCGATAAACGGAATTTCTGCATATGTATCCCGCATCAACGCCGCAACTTCCAGTAGGCTGAACACATCACTTTCTGACTCTGGCATAACTGCAAGTTTCATCATGTCTGCTCCCAATTCCTGCATAACAAAAAACCTTGCCAGCATTTCCTCCAAATCAGGTGTCTTCTCAAAATCATGATTAGAAAGCAGCACTCTCGATCCATTTTTATGGGCATAAAAAATGAAATCGCGAATTCGCTCTTCGTCTACCTGCCCCGGTGCGTCGAATGTCTCTATATCCATAAAATCTGCCATCCCGCCTTCTGCGATCAGCTCGTTGATCTTAAAATAGTCTTCTTTATCCATCTTCACCATCCCGCCTTCTTTTTCCGTACGGATGGTAAAGATGATTGGTACGTCGAGGGCAATGCGCAAATAGCCCAGCACCTGCTTGAGTTTTTCGCCCTGCCTCTGGGGAGTTTCCTCTTTCATCTTGCTCAGCATATAATCAGCCCGCCACTCTACCAGCTGGCACGGCAACGTTTCTGTCAACTCAGCTTCTTTTAATATCTCGTTCTGGCTGAACCCGGTAAGAGGTATACAGATTTTCGGCATTCCTTTACCCAAAACCAAATCTCCGATTGTCAATGTATTCATATTCTCACTTCTCCTCAATGCTTTGCTATTCCTTAGTTTAGTACACTTTTATGGGTTCGTCAAGCAGACGGCACAATGTTTTACTGCGGGAAAGGCTTTGCCAGGCACATTCCAGTATCACAAGGACAGCCCCTCCCCTATTCCAGCGGTGTCCGCCAAAACAAATCTTCCCCAGGTTCAGATAAACTGCTATAATGACAATATGAAAAGTATAACTGCAAGACTCGTTCTTACCATTATTTTAATATCATTGTCCGTCAGTCTGATCATCGGTGCTGCGACCCTTTATCGAAGTTCCTCTTTGCTGGAGGATGAAACCAGGACCCAGCTCCTGGCATCAACGAAAGAACAGGCCAATGGGCTCAGTTCCAAATTTAGCCATATCGAAGGACTGGTCGATTCTTTGACCGGCACGGTTACGGCTGCTTTTGATGCAAAAAAGGGCCGCAGCAACCCGCAATATGTAAAGTCTTTTAACCGCGATTTAAAAAGGATTATTAAAAATAGCCTCTCTGCCACTCAGCTGGCCCACGGCCTTTACGTCACATATAACCCAGAGTTTACATCCCGTAACGATGAAGTATGGTACGCTCGGATGGACGGCCAGATCACTTATATTGCTGCAGATTTTGCCGCTAATAAAAGGAATTTTTCTCTGCCATACGACGAGGACGTGGCTTACTTCTTCAAACCCCAAGAAACCGGTTCCCCATCCTGGACCGGCCCCTATTACGATCGGGATGTAAGTCTCAGTGTCCTTTCTTACTCCAGAGCCATCTGCATAAACGGACAATTTGTCGGTGTGGCGGGAGCTGACATTACTACAGATACGACTTTGGATTTGGTCAGCTCCATGAAGCTTTATCCCCGCGGTTATGCCTTTCTTCTTGATGAGAAAGGCAATCCTATTATTGCACCAAAAAATCCAAAAGCGCAAAGCTTAATTAAGGCAGGTCAGGCATCCGTATCCGAATTTACTGCCGGTGAAAAGATGATGGTGGCCTATGCTCCCCTTTCCAACGGGTGGATGCTAGCTACAGTACAGCCCCAGTCCGAAGCCTACCATGCTATTGACCAGCTAAAAAATGCCTTTCTTATCATTTTCATCATTACACTGACAGTGATTATCATTTTAGCCGTTTTCTTTTCCCGAGCCTTTTCCAAACCAATTGAAGAAAAGCAGCTGCTCTTGGAAAAGGAGAACTACGAAAAAGACGTTTTGCTGGTCTATCAAGCAAGGCAAGCGAAAATCGGCGAAATGATGGGCAATATAACCCATCAATGGAAGCAGCCCCTCAACAGCATCCACTTGATCATTGAAAATTTGCTGGACGCCTATAATTATGACGCCCTGGACAAAGAAACCATGACTGCTGCCGCCGATAAAATCGAAACCATCACCAAAACCATGGCGCGGACCATCACCGATTTCACCCAGTTTCTCAAGCCTCCTGCTAAAAACTGCTCTTTTGAGCTTAACAAGTGCATCGCCCTAGCTCTTTCCCTGATGGAAGAAAGCTTGCGCAGAAATAACATTACTGTGGATTTTGATGCAAAGCAGACGTATTATGCTTATGGGAATGCCAACGAATGCTCCCACGTGCTCTTTAATATTTTAAATAACGCCCGCGATGCGATCCTGGAAAGTGGTCCTGAAGACCGCCGCATACGCATATCCATCCACACTTGTATGCACCAAGGAACCCACCATACTCAGCTGGAAATCTTTAATGCGGGCGATCCGATTCCAGACGAGCAGCTTGCCAAACTCTTCGATCAATACTATACCACCAAGTCCTCCGACCAAGGCACTGGACTTGGCCTCTATATTTCAAGAATCATTATCGAAAAGCGTATGAACGGCACCATCCGCCTCATAAACGGCGGCGGCGGGGTCAGCTGTATTATCGAAATACCTACGGAAGGGGGGAAATAACCATGCATGAAAACACGCCCTTGGAAAAGGTAAAAGTCCTCTATGTAGAAGACGATGACAATGCCAGAGATGCTCTGGCATCCATGCTGAAACGGCGTGTAGGCCGCTTGTTTACCGCTAGAGACGGCGCAGAAGGCTTGAGCCTTTTTCAAACTTACCAGCCGGAAATCATTATTGCGGATCTCTTTATGCCCAATATGGGCGGGGTCGAAATGATCCGGCAGATTAAGGCTGCCGGCCATAAGCCCTTTGTAATTATCACCACAGCGGTCAGCGAATCGAAGGTCATTTTGGATGCCGTGGATGTGGGCATCGACAAGTATATCGTCAAGCCCCTGGATCTGCCAGCATTGATGGATGAGCTGGCATTGATGGCCGGGGAAGTGGAACAGCGCTGCAGTGCGGACCACGCTCTTCCTCCCACCGTTCTGTCCCATAAAAAAGAATTTGAATCCTCCATCAAAAAAGAATTTTCATCCTTCTTAAAAGCCGCCACCGGAAAGGGACCTTTAGACGTTAAAGTACTGATTTCCGATAACTGCCTGGAACTGACCGCAGTAGGCGTTTTGACTCCTTATGAAAAAACGTTACTTGACAATTTTCAGAATATTGCTATAATTAAACAGAACAGGCAATTATTTTTCTCCATAAAAGGCGAGGAAATACGGAGGCTGATCGCAGATTGCTTAAACATGGATGTGGAAGTATCTGAAATCGCCATTGACGTGAAACAAGATATTCATAAGCTGATATTTCATTGGAAAGGTTAATGAAAAAACAGTCTGTTTTCTGTTCGTTTATTAAAACCAATGCAAAGTGATTTGCGTTGGTTTTTTTAATTGTTATTTTTATATCAAAGAAAGGAGTGAAACATGACTGACAAACTAAAGGCGGAAGCCTACAACTTCAAACCCTTGCGTTCCTTGATCGCAGTGGTGCTCGTCATCCTTATTACTTATATCGTAACCAAACTTTTCATACCAGACGATCCTTCCCAGCTGGGAGCCTGGTCACTGATCCCGGCGTTATTCCTGGTCATCTATATCTTTGCGACCAAACGTATCCTGGAATCGCTGGTTCTAGCTTCCATCATGGGTTTTATCATGGTTTCGGAAGGCGGCAATCTGCTGAGTACCTTCAGCGATTCTCTGCTCAACGTGATGATGGCCGAAGATATCGCCTGGCTGATTATCGTCTGCGGCCTCATGGGCAGTATTATCAGCCTTATCGAACGGTCCGGCGGCGCCTTTGCCTTCGGCGAGTGGGCAGCCACCAAAGCCAAGAGCAGAAAGTCCGCACTCATGTGGACCTGGCTGCTGGGCGTGGTTATCTTTATCGATGACTATCTCAATTCCCTGACCGTAGGTTCCTGTATGACTTCCCTCACGGATAAGCATAAGGTTCCCCGTGAGTTTTTATCCTATGTTGTCAGCTCCACCGCCGCGCCGCTGTGCGTACTGATCCCCATTTCCACTTGGGCGGTGTTCTGCGGAAGGCTGTTGGAAACCAACGGCTGGGCACCCAAGGGAGACGGCCTTATCTATTTTATTTATACGATACCTTTTAACTTTTACGGCTGGGCGGCAGCTCTGCTGGTTCCGCTGGTTGTCTTTGGCATCGTACCCATATTCGGTCCTATGAAAGGCGCGGAAAAACGTGTTGCTGAAGGCGGACCTCTGGCGCCTCCGGGGTCGGAAAAAATCGATATCCACGCCAATGCTGGGGATATTGAAATGCCGGCTAATCCGAGAATGATCAATCTTTTCCTGCCCATCATCGTTTTAGTGGGTTCCACCATCATCTTCGATGTCGATATGCAGATGGGGGTTCTCTGCACCCTCGTATTTATGTTTATCCTTTATTTGCTGCAGGGCATCATGTCGGCCATGGATTTTGCCGATACCTGCGTCAAGGGAATTCAAAGCATGATCCTGCCCCTGATGCTGATGGTGCTCGCCTTCTTGTTTGCCGAAGTCAATGACCAGATCGGCTTCACGGCCTATGTAATCAGCTCTGCGGCGAAGATTATGACCCCGGCCCTGATGCCGTTCATTATTTTCATGGCCCTGGCTGTAACCGAATTCATAACCGGTACCAACTGGGGCATGTATATCATCGCCCTGCCAATCGTCATTCCTCTGGCGCAGCAACTGGACGTCAACATGGCTCTGGCTGTCGGCGCAGTTCTCTCCGCCGGAGTTCTGGGAAGTCATTGCTGCTTCTATTCCGATGCCACCATCCTCACGTCTTCGGCCTGCGGATGCGATAACTTCCGTCATGCTTTTACACAGATGCCTTTCGGCCTGTTGGCCGGCGTCTTCGCTGCCATCGGATTTTTAATCTGCGGCTTTTTATTCTAGATAGGGTTGCTTTCAGCAAAGGGAAAACGGGCCTCGCGGCGTCCAGAATTTCACCAGATGCCCAAGGCCCGTAAATTTCTACTTATGTTCGCTTCCAACTCCCCTCCTGTATCCCAATATGACTGCGCTTCCTATCATAAGGGAAAGGATCGCCAGCAATACTTCCCAGCCCATTGACGCCCTCTCATCGCCGGTTTTAGGGGTCTGCTGATCCCTGTCCCCGGACGCTGTAACGGCCGCCTTATAGGTTCCTTCTTTCCGCCCTGTCTTGGGCACAATCTGAGGATCCCAAGTACCGTATCCGGGGGATCAAGCGGGCCTATCTTCCCGTTTTTCGGTGTTTGTATGAAGGTGTAGGTGCCTAAAATAAGCTCATCGTTAATATGAAAGGGCCACAAGGTTCGATCACCATCTGGATCGTTGAGCTTCCTTTTATTAAAATATATATACGGATCTACGGGATCAAAAGCAAGCTGAGACATAATAATATGGCGATCCACTTCTTTGTTGTGCCTTGCAAGCCCGTACTGATGAAAAAGATTCCTGAACGGCGCCAGCGGGCAAGCCGGTTTCATAACAGCCGCATGAGAGGAAATGCGTTGTTTGACATTTCCATGGGCTAATATTAAAATGAAACCGCTAGTGTTGAAGGGCTCTCGGCAAAATAAAATTCAAAGGAGAAGGATATGGCGGGTTTATATAAAGACAGGTTTAATCACGAATCGCTATACAAGCTTGCACTGGAGATTCAAACGGTCTATGATGAATTTCCGGCAGAAGCGTTTTTGAATTCAACGATGGACAAAGCGTGGGACTGTTTAGAATTCAAGCAGCGGATTATGCAGATTAGTATGAATTTGGGGAAATACTTGCCGGCTGACTATAAAAGGGCGATTCAGATCATCAATCAAGTGATACGAAATTATGAAATTTCCTTGGACGGATTTGCCTTTTTCTTTCCGGGCTTTGTTGAGCTTTACGGGCAGGATCAAGAAAATTGGGATGTCTCTATGGCTGCTTTGGCAAGGTATACCCAGTACGCTTCTGCCGAATTTGCTGTAAGAGCCTTCATTCTCAATGATGAAGAACGCATGATGGCGCAGATGGCCGCCTGGGCTAAGGATGACAACGAACATGTCCGGCGGCTTGCCAGCGAGGGATGCCGCCCCAGGCTGCCTTGGGGACAAGCCCTGCCCAGTTTTCAAAAAAACCCAGTTCCCGTTCTTTGTATTTTAGAGCTGCTGAAAGCTGACCCATCGCCGTATGTCCGTAAAAGTGTAGCCAACAATCTAAACGATATCTCTAAAACACATCCTGACCTTGTGGTAAAAATCGCTCGGGACTGGTACGGCAAAGACAAGGGCACTGATTGGATTGTAAGGCATGGATGCAGAACGCTTCTAAAAAAGGGCCGCCGGGATGTGTTTGACCTTTTAGGGTTTGCAGATGCCGATTGTGTGAAGGTTTACGGCTTTTCGCTGGTAAGTGCATCTGTTTCCATTGGGGCGGATATGATCTTTTCCTTTGAAATTGAGACAAAAAAAGCAGCTAAGGTGCGGCTGGAATATGGCATTGATTATGTAAAATCAAGCGGCAGGCGAAATCGTAAGATATTCCAAATATCCCAGCTTACCTTCAAGGCCGATGGAAAGAAGTCTTACACAAAATCCCATTCCTTTGCAGATAAAAGTACGAGGAAACACTACCCAGGCATCCATTCGGTCACCCTGATTGTAAACGGCGCCGAACGCGGCACGCTGGATTTTGAAGTATTGGCTGCCTTATAATGGCTAAGACTCGTATCCAGGCAAAAGAATCATTTGCCTGGATGCTCAGTCCAGTATTGCTATATAGTTTTCAGCTTTTTCTTCCGACAAGGAAAACTTCTGCGCTATCCGGGCTTTCGTTTCCGCTCTGGAAAGCTCCATATCCTGGCAGAGCTCTGTCAGGGCTGCAATACCCTGTTCGATTCCTTTGTCGAAGCCTTCCGATAACCCCTTCTGATAGCCGTCCTGCTCCCGAATCGTTTCGCACTCTTCTCTGCTCAGTTCATCATACAAAAAACTCATAACATCACCACCGTTCTTCTTTAGAAAATCTCGTAAGACTCCTTCCTCAATACAGGTGTCTATGGATTGTTTGATGGCAGCTTCCAGGTCATTCGTTTTCTCCCAGTTTTTCCGTACCAGGTATATGAATCTGCTGTATTCGTTCAAAACCTTACAGCGCTCCAGAATTTCAGCTCCCTGTTTGTAATTGCCATTGATGACCTTTACAAAAAGGCCACGAGCACAACACCTGACAACATCAGAGTCAGATAGATCCATAGAGACAATCCGGAGTCTCCCGTCTGCGTGGAAGAGGTCTCAGCGGCAGTCTTGTCCGAAGATCCAGCGGTTTTGGACGGATCAATCCGGTCAGTCGGAGCGGCTGGTTCGGTCGGATCGATCTGGCCAGTCGTGTTAGTTGGGCCAGTCGCATTAGTGGGATCAGACTGATCAGTTGGGGTCGTCGGTCCGGTCGATTCTCCGGTCGGTTCGGTCGATTTTGGGTAGTCTAGCGTAGCTTCCATAACCATGGCAAAACCACTAGAAGCAGGTCCAAGTATAACAGTTCGAGATCTTCCACCGACTGCGGGGTGGTTGCGGTATCCTACCTGCCCTGGGCCTTGTGGCGTATTTATAACCGCGTTGCATCTCTCGTTCTGAAGTAATAATGTCTTGATAATCCTTCAGATTCGGAACAATACCTCACAGCACGTCCTGATTCCTTATTTCCTCGGTCGTTCCTGCTGTGATAACGGACTTTGCTTTTATGGAAAGGGGTTGGGCGGCATAGATCAATCCAGCCGTAATATGATCATTATTAAATGCAAGTGTGTTTTCGGCTTTTTATGGATATTCTCTTTATCTCCCTGCTGCAGGGCGTTAAGGGTTATGGACTCCACATTGTTTTCAGCTGAATCATGACGTAATCCGTAGTAGTCCCACTAACCGTCAGCTAATTGCTTTTTATTTTTATCTTGTGCCACGTTTCCGGGGTGAGGGGGTCAATCTTGTTTGTGTCCGGATTCGCCTCCGCAACCCAGTCTTGATTTTCCACTCCGCTTACTGTTATTCCCCATGCGGCTTGGGCTGCGGACGGGGCGGCGGCTTTTTGCTGGGAAAAGGCAATGGTGTCTTTGGCAGCGGTTTTCTCTTCTATACTATACCCCCCCCCCGCCTTTTCAGAAGGCGATACTGCGGATTCTTCCGTTGTTGCTTCTACCGTGGTGTTTTCTGCCGGATCCATCGCTTCCGACGAGCTGCTGCTCTCTGTCGCAGCGCTATCCTTCTGGCTTTCCGCATACGCAGCTGCCGGGATCAAAAGCAGGCTGAGACACAATAATATCGCGATCCATTTTTTACGCTTCATAGTATTCTCCTTATTGAACTTTCCGTGTAAATGATAAATAAAAGCAATAATGCAAAAAAAGACCGCCGATAACCGGTGGTCTTTTTTAATATCAATCTTTAATTACTCGATGATCTCGGATACGACGCCGGAGCCGACTGTTCTTCCGCCTTCTCTGATGGCGAATCTCAGTCCTTCTTCGATCGCGATCGGTGTGATCAGCTCGATTGTCATGGTGATGTTATCTCCAGGCATGCACATTTCTGTTCCTTCTGGCAGCTGCAGATCTCCCGTTACGTCCGTTGTTCTGAAATAGAACTGCGGTCTGTATCCGTTGAAGAACGGTGTATGTCTTCCGCCCTCTTCCTTCTTCAGCACGTATACTTCGCCTTTGAACTTTGTGTGCGGGTGAATCGTTCCCGGTGCGGACAGTACCTGCCCTCTTTCGATTTCATCTCTCTGCACGCCTCTTAAGAGCGCTCCGATGTTGTCTCCGGTCTCCGCTACGTCCAGCAGCTTTCTGAACATTTCGATTCCCGTTACGACGACCTTTCTCTTTTCTTCGGTCAGTCCTACGATTTCTACTTCTTCTCCTACCTTCAGGCAGCCTCTTTCGACTCT
>NZ_JAJAGH010000017.1:0-81473 GCF_020734085.1 Hominibacterium faecale | reverse complement strand
CAAAGCTATCTCTGGAAACGGTCGAAGCCTGGTTAAAAGGCTGATCAAATCTGCCGCCGGGTGGGACCGGCATCATTCAGGCAGATCAAGCTTCTTTCATGAGAAAGAAGAATACGAAGTTTAAAAGTACCCACTTTTAAGCAAGCAGTAAGGCAAAGCCGCCGAAGCTGGTTGCTTTTTTTATATTTCACAGAAATTTTCCGAGCCGGTGCCGGGCCGCTTGGGGCCGCCTGCAAACCCATAAGATTTACACCGAGCCAGTGCTTTCATTATAGTAACCTATTAGAGCATGAACAATTTTCAGAAAATTCATAGCCGCCACTTTCGCTCAAACGTGCTATAATGAGAAAAAAGCGAAAGGAGTTGATCCTCATGTATATTACAGGAGCATTTATGGTTCCCCATCCGCCTTTGATCGTTCCAGAGATCGGCAAGGGTCAGGAAGCGGCTATCAGCGATACTACGCAGGCTTACCAGACTGTTGCCAAGCAGATTGCACTACTGGAGCCGGAAACCATTGTTGTCGTTTCTCCCCACTGTGCCATGTACGCCGACTATTTTCATATTTCCCCAGGGCAGGGCGCACATGGCGACTTCAAACAGTTCCGGGCAAAGCAAATCAACTTCGATGTCGTTTACGATACGGAGCTGGTCAAAGAAATTTCTGCTGTTTGCAGAAATCGGCATCTGATGGCCGGGCCGCTGGGGGAGCGGGATGCTGATCTTGACCACGGAACCATGGTGCCTCTTTATTTTATCGACCAGGTCTATAAAGGCTACAAGCTGGTTAGAGTGGGGCTGTCCGGGCTGCCGCTGACCGATCACTACGCTTTGGGCCAGGCCATCAAGGAGGCGGCTGGGCGGCTGGAGCGCCGGACTGTTGTCATTGCCAGCGGAGATTTGTCCCATTGTTTGAAAGAAGACGGTCCCTATGGATATAAAAAGGAAGGGCCGGTCTATGATGAGCAGATCATGAACGTTATGGGCAGCGCCAACTTTTTCCGGCTTTTCGAGTTTGCCGATGAATTTCGTAGAAACGCCAGCGAATGCGGACACGGAGCATTTACGATTATGGCCGGAGCATTAGACTGTACGGATGTGGAAGCGCAGCAGCTTTCCTATCAAGGAACCTTCGGCGTAGGTTATGGAGTTTGCGCTTATCAGGCGGCCGGCGAGAATTGTCAGAGAAATTTTAAGGAGCAGTACGAAGAAAAGGAGCGGCGCCGTCTGAAAGAGCAAAAGTCTGCGGAGGACATCTATGTCCGCCTTGCCCGAGAATCTCTGGAAACTTACGTGACCACCGGCGAAAAGCTGCTTATGCCCGATAATTTACCCAAGGAGCTGACGGAGCACAGGGCGGGAGCATTTGTTTCTTTAAAGAAAGATGGAAGGCTGAGAGGCTGCATTGGAACCATTGGACCTGTGAGAGAGAATCTGGCAGCCGAGATTTTGGAAAACGCTGTCAGCGCTGGGAGCAGGGACCCCAGATTTTCTCCTGTGGGCGCGGAGGAACTGGTCAAATTGGAATACAGTGTCGATGTGCTGGGTGAGCCGCAGCCCATTGGATCGGAGCAGGAGCTGGATGCTCGCAAGTTCGGCGTTATCGTCACCAGAGGCGATAAACGAGGACTATTGCTGCCCAATCTGGAAGGCGTCGATACGCCCCAGCAGCAGATTGCCATTGCAAAACAAAAAGCCGGGATCGGGCCGGACGAGTCTGTGCACTTGAAGCGGTTCGAAGTGGTGAGACACAAATGAAGCGGCAATGCCAGGTCTGCATGCATCATTGCCTTTTGGCTCCTGGACAGAAGGGCAGATGCGGCGTTAGAAAAAATGAGAACGGAAGGATCCTTTGCGAAACTTACGGAAAGATAACGGCATTGGCACTGGATCCCATTGAAAAAAAGCCCCTGCGAAGGTTTTATCCGGGCAGTCTAATCCTATCTGTGGGGAGTTATGGCTGCAATTTGGACTGCCCCTTTTGCCAGAACTACCAGATTGCCCGGCCCGAGTCGGGCAGCTGGGAGCACCGGAGCATCTGTCTGTCGCCCCAGGAACTGATGCAGAAAGGGATAGAACTGAAAGTCGCCGGAAACATTGGACTGGCCTTTACCTATAATGAACCTTTGGTGGGATTTGAGTATGTCCGGGACACTGCCAAAGCGGCTCAAGAGGAAGGTTTAAAAACGGTCTGCGTTACCAACGGTTCTGTTTGTAAAGAGATCGCCCAAGAAGTCCTGCCCCATATTGATGCCCTGAATATCGATCTGAAAGGGTTCACGGAGACCTATTACCGCAAGCTGGGTGGAGATTTGGAAACCGTCAAGGCTTTTATAAAGCAAGCGGCCGCCAGCTGCCACGTGGAGCTGACGACCTTGATTGTTCCTGGAGAAAATGATTCCCCACAGGAAATGAAAAAACTGGCTTCCTGGGTCGCGTCTGTCGATGCGGAAATCCCGCTCCATGTAACCCGCTTCTTTCCCATGCGGAAAATGCGGGATCGGGCTGCAACCGAAATCGAGACCGTTTATCAGCTGGCCGAGGTTGCGAGAACGGAATTAAAAGATGTTTTTACTGGAAACTGCTAGTTTTCTCCCAGTCTGCGCACCAACAGCAGGCCGATTACCAGTGCCGCCAGGCTGACAGCGGAATTGAGCAGAGATAGATCGGCCTCTGCTTTGGCTGCGTCCGCCAGCATGACGATGGGGGTGGCAGCAATAAGCCCGACGATAGCTGAATAAACATAAGCGGGAATCTTTTCAAAGAGGAGGTTCACCAGTTTTGCTGTGAAAAAAACTCCCATGACCACTCCTGCGCCTAAGGGTACGATAAAAATCAGCTGCCTGAGGGCAGTTTGCATATCCAAAGTCACGACGGCTGTAACAAAGGTGCTGGCAATGAAAAGCAGCGGCTTGTAATAACCCAGCGAAGTGAGAATCATGGTTCCGGAAAGCCCCGGGATCACCAGCGTGGTTGCTGCGATCATACCGATTCCAATCAAGAGAATCACAGCGCGCGGATCTGCAGAAATCAGCGAGCTGCCCCCTCCTGCGGAACCCTTTACAAATACGGGGATCAGGACGACCGCCAGGAACGCAGTGGCTGTGAGACCGTGGGAAACCCTGAGTCTGCCGCTATCCAGGCTGCCCTTCAGTTTTTTCCAAATAAAAGGCAGCGTTCCAATAATAAAACCAATAAAGAGGGTGTTGGTCGGAAGCGGATGGTGAATAAAAAAGTAATTGATTACCACCGAGAGACAGGCAACGCTGATAAAGCCGCCGATCCCATAGGGCAGCAGATATAAAAAATTTTTACGGAACTGTTTGAAAAGATTTGCGATAGCATGGATTAGATGCTCGTAAAAACCCAGGGCAATGGCGATGGTGCCACCGGAAAGCCCTGGTGCGATGGATGCGACGCCGATCAGGACGCCGTAAAAAAACCGTTTGATATAACTCATTTTAATAAATGGTCCTCCCCTGAGTCTTGCAAATGAAAAATAAAATCTCTTCTCCCCGTAAATTGTTCTCAAATGGTGTTATTTTAAATCTTTAAAGTGGAAGCTGCGAACGCCGCCGGCATAGTCGGAAACGATCTGGCCGCTGCCAAAGAGTTTGTACTTGTAGGTTACAAGTCCGTCTAGGCCCACAGGCCCTCTGGCATGGAGCTTGCCGGTACTGATGCCCACCTCCGCGCCGAAGCCATAGCGGAAACCATCGGCAAACCGGGTGGAGCAATTCTGGTAGACCCCGGCAGAGTCCACGTTGGCCATGAACCTTGCAGCTGTGTCGCTGTTTTCGGTAACAATGCAGTCCGTATGGTGGGAGCCATAGCGGTTGATGTGGTCAATGGCTTCGTCGGCATTGTCCACTACTTTTATGGACAAAATATAATCCAAATATTCCGTTTCAAAATCCTGATCGTCCGCTGCTTTACAGCCGATCAGGCTGCAGACTGTTTCGTCTCCCCGATATTCAATGGAGGCGCCGGAAGCCTCCGCCAGCCTGGGCAGGAATTGAGAAGCGATACTGCGATTAACCAGCAGGGTTTCGGCTGCGTTGCAGGCTGCTACATATTGCGTCTTGGAGTCGATTACGATGGGCACCGCTTTTTCCAAATCCGCATCTTTATCCACATATACGTGGCAAACGCCGTCCGCATGGCCCATGACCGGAATTTTGGAATTGGCCATGATGTAGGAAACGAACTGATTGGAGCCTCTGGGAATGATCAAATCGACGGATTCGTGGCATTTGAGCAGTTCGTCAATTCCTGCCCGATCTTCGATCAGCAGGGCGAAGCTTTGCGGCAGACCTGCAGTTGTGCCAGCTTTGTAGATGATGTCAAAGAGGATCCGATTGGTATTGCCTGCCTCGCTTCCGCCCTTTAAGATGGCGCAGTTGCCGCTTTTGATGCACAGGGAGGAAATCTGAACCAGCGCATCGGGCCGGGATTCGAATATGACGCCGATGACGCCTATGGGGCAGGTGGTTTTGATCAGGGTGAGCCCCTCGTCCAGCTGGCGCTTGAGCAGCTCTTGAAAAAGAGGGTCCTCCATGGCAATTAAATCCTTGATGCCGCTGATGCAATCATTGAGTTTGTGTTCGTCGAATTTGAGCCGGTTTTGAATGGGAGCCGGCAGAGCATCCGCCGCTGCTTTTTCCAAATCTTTGGCATTGGCAGCAAAGATCGCCTCTTTGTTGGCCGTAAGATCGTCAATTATGGCGTTTAAAGCGCTGTCCCGGATCTGACGGGGCAAGGCCGCCATTTTAAAGCTGTCGGCTTTGACATTAGCTGCTAAGGTTTTATAATCCATTGGTTCAACATCCTTTCTAAAAATATTTTAACGAAGTGATTAATTTCTAAATAATGCTTTTCATGTTGCTGCTCCAAAATCAGAAAGCCTTCCTGACAGCCGGGATATTTCTCAAAGATACTCAGGTCCAATTTCATGGCCTTCAAATCCACAAGAACAAGACCAGCTTGTTTTATAAGGGGCACTGAGACTGAAAAAATGCCGTTCTGTCGGCTGAAATCCGCATAACAGGGGACCTCTCCCCATTCAAAGCATTTGTAGTCCCAGCCGGGCTGTCGCTGGCTGCCGGAAATCTTCAGCTGGTTTCCGGAAAAGGCAATCTGTTCGACGATCAGGCCAGGCTGCCCCGGTACATCTGGCTTCAAAGGAAATCCCATGTGGAACATCGCTTTGTGAACGTCCGCTTTTTCCAAAACCGCCAAAAGACGGTAGAGCTGGAGAATATCATCGTGATTGTGAAGCAGTATTTTTTCTTTTACGAACGGATCCTTCTGCGAAAGGTATTGGTAGTAAAGCTCTACGCTTTCCGCTCCGGAAATCTCGTCTTTTCTATGATCCCATAAACCAAGGAAATTTTCCACTGTTTTTTGCTTGAGATTGGGCAGAAACTTTCGCACCGGGCTGTAGATTTTGACCAGAAGATAGAGGTCCAGGTTGAATGGCAGCTGGGGCGCCGGCCTGCCGGCGCGGCCTTTTATGAAAGGAACGTCGAAATGCTTTCCATTATAGGTCAGCAAAAAATCTGTTTCGCTGACGGCCGAAAGATAGGCCTGAAGCGTTTCTTTTTCCTGGGAAAGATCTTCGGCAAAGAACTGCTGCACCTGAAGCATTCCGTCTTCTACTGTCAAAAGCCCGCCGAGAACAAAGCGGCTCCGCTGCGGACTGAGTCCAGTCGTTTCAATATCAACGACCCCCAGCCGCATTCCATCGAAATAGAGGTCGAAGGCCTTGGATGCGTATAAAGGATATGCAATTTTGTCCGTAATATATTCCATATTGTCTCCTTGTATCATCTTTTACCAACGCAACGGATCCGGTCTGGATAAAACCGGTGCGCTCGTGGTTCCACCCATTTCCCCGCTTTTCTGCTGCTGGACCTCTCACCTTGCTGCCTGCAGTAACTTTGATCTTAGTCAAAGGTCTGCTAAGCCTGGGGCCTCTCAGGGCCGCAAAGCAAAAGGAGCGCTGAAGCGGAGTCACGTGCCGCAGGTGCAGGATGCCGGTTTGCATCCTTACGGCAACGCCGTACCAATCTGATGCGGACATTATAATATGCGAGCGCAGTCGAGCATATTTCAAGGTTTGCATCCCTACGGCAACGCCGTACCAATCTGATGCAAACATTATACCACAAATTCCCCTCTCCAAAAAACAAAACAGACTGCAGGGGAGCAGTCTGTTTTGTTCAAAAGGGGTATTGGGATTAGAGATTAATGAGGTTATCAGGGGGATAACCACAATTTGATTATAGCGGGTCATGTCAAAAAAATCAAGGGGTTGTCTAAAAATTTTAGAAAAAAGAAAAAAAGCAAAGAATTTGTCGGATTTTTTTGCTATAAATTGGTATTTTTGAACTATATAATAGATACGAGGATGAAAACCGTTTCAACCTCACTTTAACCTTGTAAGCCCGTGAGGGATAAATGAATATCTATTTATATTAAGGAGGATGTACACGTGGAAGTTTTAAAAGTATCAGCGAAATCAAATCCGAATTCGGTGGCAGGAGCACTCGCAGGAGTATTGAGAGAAAAGGGCGGAGCGGAAATCCAGGCTATCGGTGCCGGAGCGCTCAATCAGGCGGTGAAGGCCATCGCTATTGCAAGAGGGTTTGTTGCACCAAGCGGTATCGATCTGGTGACCGTGCCGGCGTTTACGGATATAGAGATAGATGGAGAAGAACGGACGGCAATCAAGCTGATCGTGGAGCCGAGATAATCATAAGCCTACATGAAGCATAAAAAATAATGTAAAGCGGAACTTGAATCTACATAGGAGTCAGATGGTTCCGCTTTTTCTATTAAAAGTAGTAGGAAAGATCGATTTTATCGATCTTTCCAAAATCTCGGCGCCTGCTGCGCATCGCGCATCCAGCAACTCTACAATGCTGGACAATAGAAAAATGGGTAACTTTGCGAAAAGATCACAAATTTTTTCGCAAAGTTACCCATTTTGATAGAAGCCCCGCCGACCCCACTCAACTCAACCCACGGCCCCATCCAATCAGAAGCCTGCAACCAAGAGCGGCATCACACCCAGACTGCCGCCGCGTCAATCCATACCAATCCGCACCAATCCTCCGAACGATTCCAAGGATTCCACGGATACAGACCAAATTCTGCCCTGTGAACCTTGCGGATGCGCCCATTTTGTCGTATACTTATACGGTCATATAAATAAAGAAAGAGGCGATGAAATATGAATCCGATCAGCGATTTAATCAAGGAGAGCCGGAAAATTGTCATCAAGATCGGAAGCAATGTGCTTTCCGATGACAACGGAGCGGTAAACCGGGAGGTTCTCCATAATATTGTAGAACAAGTCAGCAATCTCATAGAACATCACAAACAAGTCATCATGGTTTCCTCTGGGGCAGGAATCTGCGGAGTAGGCGCCATCAACAAATGGAGCCGGCGGGGAGACATGAACTACAAGCAAGCTCTCTGCGCCATCGGCCAAGTTGAGCTGATGATGGCCTATAAAGAATATTTCAGCGACTACGGCATTCACGTGGGACAGATTCTGCTGACCAGGGAGGACTTTCTCGACCCCCACAGGACGCTCAACATACGCAACGCCCTGTTCACCCTGGTGGACGAAGGCGTGGTTCCCATCATCAACGAAAATGACAGCGTCAGCGTCGATGAAATTAAAATCGGCGATAACGATACCCTTGGCGCCCATGCCGCAAAACTCTGGAACGCGGACGCGCTCATCGTCCTCAGCGACATTAACGGCGTCTACGACAAAGACCCCAAGGCAGAGGCCGATGCCAGGCTGATCGAAGAAGTGCCGGATATCGACCGCCTGCTTGCGGACATCGATATCGGAGAAAAGAGCAGTTTCGGAACCGGCGGCATCGCCACCAAGATCGAGGCGGCCAGACTGGTCAACCAATACGGGATCGCCATGATCCTTTTAAACGGAAAAAAGCCGGATATCATCAACAAAGCATGGAATGGCAAAGAAACGGGAACAGTATTTTCGGGGAGGTAGAAGAATGAAGATTGGATTTATCGGCGCAGGCAATATGGGCGGAGCTATTTTAAAAGGTTATGCAAAAACCGCTGCCCAAAACGGCGATCAGATATTGGTTTTTGATATAAATGAAGAAAAAAGAACGGCTTTGGAACAGCAAATCCCGGTAGTCTCAGCGTGCAGCTCGGAAAAAGAGCTGGCCCGCAGCAGCGACGTGATTCTTTTAGGAGTAAAGCCCAATATGTTTGAAACGCTTCTGCCCCAGATCGCAGAGGAATGTACCAGTGAAAAAGTGATCGTTTCCATGGCAGCTGGTGTCAGCATCGGCTTTATCCAAAGCTATCTGGGCAGTGAGCAAAGGATCATCCGCATTATGCCCAACACACCGGCTCAGGTAAGCGAGTCCATGGTGGCGGTCTGCAGGAACCAGCATGTGGATGATCAAACTTTCCGCCAGGTATTCGGCATCTTTGAGGCCATCGGCAGAGCCGAAGAAGTAGATGAAGCTTTGATCCACTGTGTCATCGGCGTCAGCGGAAGCAGCCCTGCATATACGTATATGTACATAGATGCGCTTATACAGGCGGCCGTTGACTATGGCATGGATGAGGAAAAGGCAAAAGTTTTTGCGGCCCAGTCAGTCCTGGGAGCCGCTAAGATGGTTCTGGAAACTGATATCAGCCCGGAGCAGCTGCGCATCAATGTATGTTCGCCGGGAGGCACCACCATCGAAGCCGTGAACAAATTGATGGAAAACGGCTTTATGGATCATGTAAAGGAAGGCTTTGCGGCAGCAGTAGAAAAATCCAAAGCAATGACAAAATAGGAGGAAAACATGGTCTTTGAAGAAAAGAAAATCAGCAGCGAACGCATTTACGAAGGCGCCATACTCAACCTGAGGAAAGATACGGTTACAGCGCCCAAAGGCAAGGCTTACCGGGAAATCGTCGAACACAATGGGGCAGTCGCCATCGTTCCCATTACAAATGACGGAAAGCTGGTCATGGTAAAACAATTTCGTTATCCCACGGGAAAGGTCATTCTAGAGATTCCTGCAGGCAAAATCGACCAGGGTGAGACCGACCCGCTCCTGACCGCAAAGCGTGAACTAAAAGAAGAGACCGGGTATACCGCGCAAAACCTTCATTATCTGGGAAAACTCAATCCCAGCGTAGCATATACGGAGGAAGTCATTCATTTATACGCTGCTACCGGCCTGAACCCGGGCGAAACCAGTTTTGACGATGACGAAGCCCTGGATATTGTGGAATACGACTTTCAAGAAGCCTATCAAATGGCAGCTTCCGGCAAGCTGGTGGATGCGAAAACCATCGCCGCCATCTTTATGGCGAAAGAACAATTGGATATAAAATAGCTTCCAGCCCGCAGGCCAGTCCGATGGCCAGACACAAAAACATCATAACCAAAATATAAGAGCCTGAGAAATCTTTCAGGTTCTTTTTTGACGCCATATGCCTGGACCGCAGAGAATAAAGTCCGTAATTAACCGCCGCGGCTGCAGCCAAAATAAAGGCCGGGATCAAAATCAGATTTTGAGGAACCAGAGAAGTAAGGATCATCAGCATGCCTTTATCCTTCAACGTTTCAATGATCAGACCAGTACAAAACCCCAAGGCCATACCTTGATAGGTAATCGCAGCCAGAGCAGCGGGAAATCCCAGCGCAGAAAGGCCAGCTAGAAATATGATCAACAGCAGCAGCAGATTGCTCGTCAGGGAAGAAAAAAATGGATTGGGATAATCCACATTGCTGCCTTCCATATACAAGTATTGCTTCAAATAACCGGCCAGACTGGTTTTTTCATCAAAAGCCATGGTCAGTTCCAAGAAAATACCGGTGGATATACCAGTCAGAAAAAAGAACGCACAAATCAGGAGTACCTTTTTGCTGCCAAAAGCCACAGATACGGCCTGATTTAAGGTATATCGTTTATTTATTTGAACCCTTTTCATATGTATGCCTCCTCTTACTTAGTTAAATTATGTTAACCAGAAGCACTTTATTACTGCTCTACAAAAAATGTCAGAATTCGACAAAATATTATTGTAAACCATAACCAAATGGATTATAATGGAAAAGTAGAACGGAAAGCAGGTATTTGCTTACAGGAGGGAGGAGCGTACATGCTTCTTGAACAATTTTTTGAGTATTTGAAGAGCGAAAAGAAGATGGCGAAAAATACGCTGGAAGCGTATCGGCGGGATGTTTTGGAGTTTTCTCGATTTGAGAATCAGCGCGGGATTACAGATCTCAGACAAACGCCTGGTACAGAGGTGGTGGCGTATCTTCTAAAGCTGAAAAATGAAGGTAAGTCCGCAGCCACAGTTAATCGCAAATTGGCCTCCATACGGTCTCTTTACAATTACCTGCTGACCATAAAAGAGGTTGCGGTCAACCCCACCAGCGATATTAAATCGCCGAGAATCGAAAGAAAAACGATTGAATATCTTACAATCGAAGAGATCGACCGCTTGCTGTCCCTTCCGGACCAAAGCGTTCGGGGGATTCGTGACAAAGCAATTCTGGAGTTGCTTTACGCCACCGGAATTCGGGTCAGCGAATTGATCGAAGCGGATGTGGAGGATATCAATCTGCGCATGGGATTCATCACCTGCGCCGGTGAACAGAGCAAAGCCAGAATCATTCCCATGGGGCGGCCGGCCAGAGCAGCGTTGGAAGAATATATATACGATGCCAGAAATACACTGCTTAAAGAACGAACTGAGGAAACCGCGCTTTTCGTCAACTATTACGGACAGCGAATTACTCGCCAGGGACTGTGGAAAGTATTAAAGGAATACGGAAAGCAAGCCGGCCTTGAGCATAAGCTGACGCCCAACATTATAAGGAACTCTTTTGCGGTTCATATGATACAGAATGGAGCCGACCTGAAATCCTTGCAGGAGCTGCTGGGGCATGAGGATATATCGGCTACCCAAATCTATCTCACCGTTACCAAAAATCGAATAAAAGACGTTTACGATAAAACCCATCCCAGAGCATGAGATGGGTTTTATTCATAAACATGAATAAACATAACAAACAAACCAATACATACAATCCGAAAATTACAGCAAATTAGTTACTGAAAAACATTTAAGTGCAATAGAATAGTTTTTATAAAAATGGTAAAAATACTGCTAAACGCGTAAAGAAATCAGAAAAATCAATGGTTTTAAGTCGCTAACCCAGCAAAAACAACTGATTTTATAAAATTATTTAAAAAGATTTTTAGATGTTTTTGATAATATAGCACTGCATACTAGTGATAGCAAGGGATGAAGCAGAATTTGACTTTTTGTATGTTCGATGGTATAGTAATACCCGTGTTATTCAATAAAAGCTGGGGAAAAAACTTAGAGAGAGGCTTTTATGAGTAAAAAAATGGTAACCTATGCGGTGACATTGGCAATGATGTTCAGCATCTTTTGCCTTCCGGCAGCAGTGCATGGAGCTGACGGCAAGGACCCGCAAGTGGCGAAAACGACCGGTGCGAAAGCGAAGGCAACAAGCGGCAGCACGATCAAACTGACCTGGGGAGCCGTGTCCGGCGCAGACGGATACGCGGTCTACAGGTACAACTCAAAAAAGAAACAGTATAAAGAGTTGACAACCACATCCCAGACCAGCTATACAGATAAAAAGCTGAAAGGGAATACGACTTACCGCTATAAGGTGAGAGCATACGCTGAAGTAAACGGCGTGACATATTACGGAGATTATTCCGCAGCCACAAAAACAAAGACGAAAAAGAGCGATCCTCAAAAAGTGGTCGCAAAAGCAAAGGCCAAAATAGGCGCTCGCTATCGATCTGGCGGGTCAGGCCCAAAATCCTTCGACTGCAGCGGATTCGTATACTGGGTATATAAAAACGCGGATGTAGACGCAAAGAAAAAAGTAAAACGGACTTCTTCTGCCGGGTTGTATTCTTCTCTTAAAAAGTATAAAGTGGGCTCTTCCATAAAGAGCATCAAAAAGGCGAAAGCCGGAGATATTATTCTTTTTAAGAGGGGCGGACGTTATAGCCATGCGGCTATATACGCCGGAAGCGGAAAGATTATCCATGCTGCTAACGCAAGAAAGGGAGTATGCGCCCAGAGCGTGAAGCAACTGAATAATTCAGGCACGAGAGTCGCCGCGATTATTCGGGTCGTAGAATAAGCCACAAAAACGCAAATAAAGGAGCTGTCGCATTATAAAACGCGATCAGCTCCTTTTTTCATGCAGCAGCCCGCCGCCGGGCCGGTTATTTTTCAAAGACCACCCGGCCTTCCGAAATCGTCCCTTTAACCTGAATCTCATCAATGCGGTCGGAAACCTCATATGGATCCTCGCTCAATACGGTAAAGTCCGCATAATAACCTTCTTTGATCGTACCTCTTTCGTCTTCTTCAAAGGCAGCATAGGCCGCATTATACGTGTAAGCCTTCAACGCTTCCGTCACGCTCATCCGCCTGGTATCAAAACGGGCATTTACAAGCCCCTGAATTCCAGTCAGAGGATTCAAGCTGTTTACTGGTGAATCAGAGCCTCCGGCTACGATGATCCCCTGATCGCTGATATATTTGTAGGGCTCCATACGACGGCTCCTCTCCTCCCCGAACCACTGCTCGATTGGTCCGCCGGGGGAGCCATAGAGATAGGTGTATTCCGGCTGCTGGCTGACGACAATACCCAGCTCGGCTGCCATCTTGATATGGGCTTCTCTCGGAAGGGTAAAATGCTCCACTCTCAGGCGGAGATTTTTCTGCCCCTGCTCAGCAATTACCCGCCGGTATGCATCCATTACCTGATCGATGGCCCGCTCTCCCATGGCATGA
Source organism: Hominibacterium faecale (assembly GCF_020734085.1). Taxonomy (NCBI): domain Bacteria; kingdom Bacillati; phylum Bacillota; class Clostridia; order Peptostreptococcales; family Anaerovoracaceae; genus Hominibacterium; species Hominibacterium faecale. Next base: position 68,618 of record NZ_JAJAGH010000017.1, on the reverse strand, counting down.
AAGGCGATCTGCTTGTTATCGGCATAAGCTTTTGCTGTCAGCTCATAGACCTCGCTATCCTTCCGATAAAGATCGCCGCGAACCTCCGGCCTGCAGGTATAGGGCTCGTCCAGAGCCATGGTGTAATCCAAATCAGCGCCATCCAGGGTCAGACACCCGCCATGTCTGGGCAGATTGTATTTCTTGGATTTTTCATAATCCCACATCTGGGGATAAAGCACGCAGTGGAGAGGCAGATCACCCTTATCTAACCGTTTGAGCCACAAATCCAGATCAATATCACCTGTGACAAACTGCCCTTCCAGACAATGGGCAGTGGTAATTCCATTTTCAACACACATTTGAGCGAACTGTGTAATATAGCTGTCGTACTTTTCCTCAGAAATGCCGGCGATCAGCTCGCCAAGGGTATAAAAATTAACCTCGTCTTCCGCCAGATAGCCGTTGAATTCTCCACTTTCATCCATGGTCAGGCCGTAAGTGCTTCCGTGGTAATCGACTGCTTCATAGGCCGCAGTATTGATTGCGGATGTATGCAGCGTAATGCTGATTACCATGACCTTCTTGCCGTGGGAAACTGCATCCAACTCCTTCCTTGTGGGGAACCGGTTTTCTTCTATTTGAGCTACAATGAAAAAGGGTGCGAATACCAGGTCGTCCTCGGTAGTTTTGCAGCGTTCATCGATCAGATTTAAAACTTCTTCAATGGTTACAGCGTTGATCAGGTTGACGCCTCCCATCATAATCGCGGTCTGCCCTGCGTGGACATGGGAATCGATCAGGCCGGGAATAATGATATTATCGCCAAAGTCCTTCCTTTCGCAGCCTTCCGGGATGGGGCCGTCGCCGACCTTCGCAATTTTTTTATCCTTGACGGCAACCCAGTCTGCCGCAGGATGGTCTTCGTCCAGCGTGTAGATCGCTTTTCCTGTCAAAATGTAGTCATAATCCATATTGGCATTCAAAGACAGATTTTCCTTCATGAGAAACACCTCCTAATAAACAATGAAAAAACGTAAGTGCCATAATCTATTAGAAAGCAAGATTCGTTCCAATCAAATTCGAGTGAAAAAGAACGAATTTTCAGCAAAAACAGGGACTGAAAATTAAATGAAATTTTTATATGAATAGACCGTAATTTTAAAAACAAAGAAAACCACTCATATTCCAAGGTTTCTACCAACGTTTTATTATTATTTAAATATAAATAGTAAATTTAAAAATGAATAAAATGATTGTTCCATAACCTGCATGCGGCGGTACGCCTCAGGGATAGTCAAAACCGGGTGAAATATCCTTGAGGATAATTATCACAAATTCAATCTTGTTTTACAATAATCGTAGTAAACATTTTTAGCTGACGGTTTTAACAGGAAAGAGGTGATCAGATGTTACCAGTTGAACAACTGCCAATCGACATTAAAGGGATTGACCCGGAAATGCGCAAAGCGCTGGAGGAAAGAATCGTTGATTTCGAAAAAAATCACGAACCTCAAACATCAAAGGGAGGAGCCGGCTATGTGCCGAAGATCAGGAAGGGAGATTACATCTTTGCAGGAGTCATTAATGGAGCGATTCTGCTCTATTACATCATTGCCGTTTTAATGGCATAGAGAAAGGAGAAAACATGGCGAACAATAATAATGTTACAGAAGCTGTATATACATCTCTGCTGCCGGCAGACAAATCCGAGAGATGTTATGGCATGTGGGATCTGATCGCTGTTCAGATTTGTTTTGGCATCGCAGCGTGGTTCTTCCTCTGCGGAAGTCAGGCCGGAATGCTCTTAACCGCTAAGGAAGCAATTCCAACAATTTTAGCAGGAAACTGCGTCGGTATTTTTATGATTTCATTTCTATCAATCAGTCCATCCAGATACGGTGTTGAACAGCTTACTGCCACCGCTGGTATATTTGGACAAAAAGGTTCAATTCTCATGACCTTTTTCTTTTTGATCGCATGTTATCCGGCGCTGGCCCTGGCAACTTTAATGTTTGGACAAAGTGCGATTAAATTTGTAGCGGTTCTGACAGGACCAGGTTTTTTTGCCACGGAAGGAGCGGCTGTTACCATATTTGCTCTGATTGCTTTGGTGGGCGGTACGTTTATTGCCTGGCTGGGGCCCAATGCCCTCAGGTGGTTCACAAGGCTTTCGGCCATCTTCATGGCACTGATCCTGGCGGGATTGATTATTTATCTCTTTGCCTACCATGGAATAGATTCCGTTATCCACGCAAAACCGGCGGAGCCTTATACGGATGCAGATATGGGAGCCGGCATGGGCATAAAGTGGAGCAGGGCCACGGCTCTTGAAGCAAATCTGGGCCTGGGCATGTCCTGGGGATTCTTCTTCGGCGGATGGACCAGATTGGCCAAGACCGAGAGCAACGGGTACCATGGATGCATGTGGGGCTGGGGTGTTCTCGCGGCAGTGGCAGGATTATTCGCCGCTTTCGCCGCCCTTGCCATCGGAAAATATGACCCGACCATCTGGTTCGTACAGGTCAGCAAAGACACGGGTCTGGGATTCCTGGCTGCCGTAGGTCTGGTGCTCTTTGCCATCGCCAATATCACTTCGGTAGCTACGCTGGTTTATCCGGAGGCCATCGCCGTCAAAAGCAGGATGCCCAGGTTCGGCTGGATTCCGGCTCTGCTGATTTCTGTGGTGCCGGTATTGTTTATGCTCAATAACGCGGTCTATTACATGGTCAGCAACGTCTACGCCTTTATCGGCCTGGTAACCGGAATCTATGCGTCCATCGTTGTATTTGATTTCCTCTTTATCAGCAAAGGCCGGTTCCGGATCAGAGAATTCTTCAGTGTCAACAAAGGCTATCAATATGCCAAGGGCTGGAACCCGGCGGCTCTGATCGCAGTGGGCGCAGGTTTCGCTACATATCTGCTGATTCTCAACCCGCTCACTTGGACCAGTCTGACGGGAATCTTCCCTTATACGACTGCCATCGTGCCAACCTTCTTCCTTACAGGAATCGTTTATACGGTTTTGATGAAGACTTGGATTATGAAAAAGTATAAGATTCCCTTTGTCAATGACAACGAAATTGAAACCAATCGCTAATGCAAACCCAAAGGGGCTGTCGCCGAGCGCAACAGTCCCTTTCTCAAGTAGAAACAGGAAAAACATGACTGGAACAATATTTGATATTCAAAAATATTCATTGCATGACGGGCCGGGGATTCGTACCCTGGTTTTTATGAAGGGATGTCCGATGCGCTGCAGGTGGTGCAGCAACCCCGAATCGCAAAAGACGGGCGTGCAGGTCGGCTATACACAAAAAAACTGTATTCGCTGCGGAAAATGCGCGGCTGTCTGTCCGGACCGGGCCATCCAAGGGCCAGACTATGGGATTATCCGGGAGCGCTGCACCGGCTGCAGCAAGTGTGCGGCCGTGTGCCCGGTGCAGGCCAAAAAGATGATCGGATCTCAAGTCACTGTGGAGGAGCTGATGGAAATCATCGCGGAAGACCGTTTGTTCTATCGGAATTCCGGCGGCGGAGCAACCATCGGCGGCGGCGAGCCCGCGCTCCAAAGCGCCTTTGTGAATCAGCTTTTAAAAAGATGCAGACAAGAATCCATTTCAACCTGCATTGAAACCTGCGCGTATGCGGAGGCGGAGCAGTTCGAGGAAACCATTGAATATGCGGATTTGGTTTTATTCGATTTAAAGCATATGAATTCAGCCAAGCATAAAAGTCTGACTGGCGCGGGCAATGAAAAAATTCTTAGAAACGCCTATCGGCTGAAAAAAGACCAGCCGGTGATTTTCAGAGTGCCGCTGATACCGGGCTTAAACGATAGTTTCAAAAACTTAGAAGAAACGGTTTTGTTCGCGGCCCAATTTGAGAACGCGCAGCGGGTGGAACTGCTGCCGTATCACAGCTTGGGGGAGAGCAAATACCAGTGGATCGGCGAGGACTATGAGCTGAGCGGCCTGCAGACCTATTCGGAGGAGCAAAAGCAGGAATTAAGCAGATGGATCGCGGACCAAAACTACCCCATTGAGATTAAACTTGTTTAAAGGGGAGGTGATCAATATGGAAACCTTTTTGGACAACAGAGAACTTTTGTATCTGAATCAGATATTGGCGGAGCTTCACGATGACGATGATTACGAGAAGGCATTCAACAACTTTCTGGCAAAACTCAAAGAGCTGATTATCTTTGAAAAGGGCGATATCTATTTTTATAAAAAGAAGGATGATCAAATCATCTTTGAGGACTTTATCTTTGTGGACTGGGGAGAAAAGGATCTGAAAAGCTATCTCGACCAGTACTGCGGAATCGATGATGTGCTGCCTATTGTTTCAAACGACTATCCGATCATGTTCCGCAGCTCCGATGTCTTTATCTTTGATGAGCGGAAAAAAACCAGATATTATAACGAACTGCTCCGCCCTGCGGGGATGAACCATTCCATTGAGGGGAACCTTTATATCGGGGAAAATGGATATGTGGGCGGCATCGGAATCCACCGCCCTGAAAAGTACAAGGACTTTTCCAACAAAGACCTGGAGATCCTTAAAATGGCCAGGCCCCATCTGGCCAACATTGCCAAGCGATTTCAGAACACCAGAGAGCAGATCAACCACTACTTATTGGAATTGCCCCTTTTGTCCAACATCCAGGGAATGGGTATCTGTATCTGGAACTATGATTTGAAGCTGCTGGACTGCAATCTGGAGGAAAATCAAACCATCCAATATCAGCACATCGGGGAATTGATGCGCACCCTGATCACCCTGTGCAAAAGCATAAAAAGCAAGCTGGCTTCCGACGGCGGGCTGATGCCCAAAGGGGACGACATTCGGGCCAGGAGCAGGATCGTTATCGGAAAAGCCACCTATTTTGCAGAAGTAGTCTTTGTGACAGGTAAGTCGGCCATGGACAGTAAATTTATCGCAACCGTCTATGACTATTCCAGCCTGTTTGAAAACATTCTGGTGGAAGTGAAAGACCGCTACGGCCTGACGGATCGGGAATATGAGGTGATGCAGTGCATGTTTAAAGGGATGAACAATCTGGAAATCAGCAAAAAACTTTTCATCAGCGTGCCCACGGTAAAAAAGCATTTGACCAACATCTACAATAAAATGGACATCGAAGGAAAGCATCAGATCCTGGGGACGATTTTATAAGGTATACGCAGGTATACATAACCGGCCGGCCGGCGGCCGCTTTTTATCCTGGCGGCGAATATACAAATTTTCGAGAACCGGTAAAATGGTTATATACATAACGTTACCACTGAAATGAAAGGAGAAACCAATGAGTGACATGATAAAAGATGAAGCTTGCTGCGGCGGTACCATCGATGAAACCAGCAGCACAGCATTTCCCAGAGTGAACCGGCTTTTGGACAGATTTTTCGATATCAAACCCCAGCTTTGCATTGAAAGGGCCATGGCCTATACCAGATCCTATCAAAAAACGGAAGGGGAGACCGCGGTGATTCGAAGGGCCAAAGCCTTTAAGAAAGCCTGCGAGGAAAAAAGCATTTTTATTGCCGATGATGAGCTGATCGTTGGCTGCGCCGCTTCCATACCAAGGGCCGCGGTCTTTTGCCCGGAGCATGCTACTGGCTGGCTGAAGGAAGAGCTGGACGGTCTGAGCACCCGCCGTCAGGACCCTTATGAAGTGACGGAAGAACAGAAAGCGGTGCTGAGAAGTGAAATCTTTCCCTATTGGGAAGATAAGGACATCAGCAGCCATTGGCTGCGCCAGATTCCCGACGAGGTGAAGGAAATCGCTGTCAAAACGGGAATCATAGACATTGAAATTAAAACCCAGAGCGGACCGGGAGAAATTTCGCCCAATGTGAAAAAAGTGCTGCAAAAAGGATTCCTGGGGATTAAAAAACAGGCGCAGGACGCTGCGGCAGCCCTGGATATTGTCAAGCCTGAGGACTACGAAAAGAAGAATTTTTATGAAGCGGTCTGTATTTCCCTGGACGGAATCATGGCTCTGGCAGCCCGTTATGCTGCTCTTGCCAGAGAAAAAGCAGCGGCGGAAACCGATGCGGATCGAAAGGCGGAGCTGCTGCAAATCGCGGAAAATCTGGATCATGTGCCGGCCAATCCGGCCAGGACCTTTATGGAGGCGCTGCAATCTTTTTGGATCCTCCAGATTGGCTGCTACATAGAGGCCAACGGACCGTCCTATTCTCCCGGCAGAGTGGATCAGCTGTTTTACCCGTATTACAAAAAAGATCTCGCAGCCGGGCTGCTGACAGAGAAGAAGGCCCTGGAGCTGATCGAATGTCTGTATCTCAAGTTTGCGGAAAACACTTGGTTTTTGAGCACCAATGCGGCCATGTATTTTGCCGGCTACCAGCCTTATCAAAATGTCTGCGTGGGCGGAATCGCCAGGGATGGAAAGGATGCCACCAACGAGTTATCCTACTTATTCATAACCGCCAAAATGGAAGTGCGTCTCCATTCGCCATCCCTTTCGGTGCGCGTTCATAAACAGTCGCCGGACAAATTCCTGCGCAAGGCAGCGGCCCTTTCCCAGATCGGAACAGGTTTTCCAGCCATCCACAACGACGAGGTGACCATTAAAATGATGCTCATCAGCGGAGCGGATATCGAGGATGCGCGGGATTACTGCATGGTTGGATGCGTAGAACCCTATATTCCGGGAAAAATGTCCAAATGGACCGACGGCGGCCATTATAACTATGGGTCAGTGATGGAACTGGCGCTGACTAACGGCATCAGCGTGGTAAACGGCAATAAGAAGCTGGGCCTGAGCACCGGCGATCCGTCGGAGATGAGCTTTGAAGAACTGAAGGATGCGGTGAAAAAGCAGCTTGCTTTCTGCATCAAGCATATCGCGACGGCCTGTCATATCTGCGAAAAGCTCCACGCGGAATACACGCCCTATCCCTACATGTCGGCCATGATCGACGGCTGTATTGAAACGGGCAGAGACATTACCCGCGGCGGCGCAGAGCTGACGGTAGGCCCGGCCTTTATCGGCACCGGCATTGCCGATCTGGCGGATTCTCTGTCGGTGATAAAAGAGTTTGTGTTCGACAAGCAGGTGTTCACCATGCAGGATTTTGTTCAGGCTGTAAAGCATAATTTCAAAGGCCATGAGGAAATGAAAGCGTATATTGAAAGCAACGGCCGCTTTTATGGCAACGACGATGACTATGTGGACGATTTTGTAAGGGAAATGACCGATTTTGCTTTTGAAGAAATCACCCAATATCAGTCTTATCGGGGTCCCCACTATATTTCGGGATTGTATCCGGTGGCTTCCCATGTTCCCCACGGCGAAGTGGTGGCCGCGCTGCCTTACGGCAGGCTGGAAGGAACTCCTCTGGCCGACGGCTGCTCGCCCAAGGGCGGGACAGATGTGAAAGGGCCGACGGCTGTGCTCAAGTCCGTGTCCAAGATCAACCACGACGCTCACGTTGCCGGCACGCTGCTCAATATGCGGCTGGATCCCATGTCCTCCAAGGGTGAGGAAGGAAATGCCAGAATCGTTTCCCTGATCCGCAGCTTTATTGATTTGAATATTTACCATGTCCAATTCAACATTATATCCAGCGATCTGCTGAAAAAAGCGCAGAAAAATCCGGGCAGCTATAAATCGCTGATCGTCAGGGTGGCAGGCTATAGCGCCTTTTTCACCGAGCTGTGCAAGGAGATGCAGGACGACATCATTCAGAGAACCGTGCAGAAGTTTTAGCGGGCGGCAGAGTTGGCAGGCAAAAAAATCCTTGCGCTTTTCCAGCTTTTGTGCTAAAATATTGAAAGTTATTACGGGCGGTCCTCTGGATGCAGAATTGGGCACCACGAACGTCTTGGAGGGAAGGAGGAAATGAGCAATGAATATTATGCAGTCAATTGCACAGGAATACACCAAAAAAGATATCCCTGCGTTTAATGTGGGAGACACTGTAAAAGTGCACATTAAAATTAAAGAAGGATCGAGAGAAAGAATTCAGATTTTTGAAGGTTTTGTCCTGAAAAAGCAGAACGGTGGAATCAGCGAAACATTCACAGTAAGAAGAATCGCTTCCGGCGTCGGCGTGGAAAAGACATTCCCGCTGCACTCACCACTGGTTGAAAAGATCGAAGTTGTGAGAAAAGGTGATGTCAGAAGAGCGAAGCTTCACTATATGCGTGAAAGAACTGGTAAATCTGCCAAGATTAAAGCCAAGGAATACAGTGAAGAACAGCTGGCAGCAGCTGAAGCAAAGGCAGCAGCGAAAGCAGCGGCGGCTGAAGAAGCAGCAGTTGTGGAAGCTCCTGCGGAAGAAGCTCCGGCAGCAGAGGAAAAGACCGAAGAATAAGCTTGACTTAATGAAGGATTGTCGTATATGCGGCGATCCTTTTTTTATGGCAGAAAAGATGGGGCCGGGAGCAAATCAAATCATCGTGATCCGTGCCTGGCAGCCTTCCTAGCGATGATTTTAGGCCTTTTTTTCTGCCAATCCACCTAAAAACAGCAGGAAACTATCGCTTTTTAAGCTTTTTGTCTTTCGTCACGATGAAAAATCATCGTAAAGTTAGGCCAAAACGAGTTCCAGCGATAATTTTGCTTTTCGGCCTTTATGAATCCGGGCCCGAAGGGTCCGCTCCCTGCATTGTAATTCCGCCCAATCCCTGCTATAATAAAGTACACTGAAAAAACGAGAGGAACAACCTATGATGGAACATATAAACTGGTATCCGGGACACATGAAAAAGACCCGGGAGCTGATCCAGGAAAATCTGAAGCTGGTGGATGCGGTGGTGGAAGTGATCGATGCACGCATCCCGGTTTCCAGCAGAAATCCCATTATCGACGAACTGGTGAGAAATAAGAAGCGCATCATCATTCTCAACAAGAGCGATCTGTCGGACAGCGAGGCCAATCAGGAATGGGAGCAATACTTTCGGAAAAGAGGCAGTCAGGTCCTGACGATGAACTGTATGAAGGGCGGTGGGGCGGCACAGCTTTTAAAGCTGCTGTCCCGGCTGCAGGATGAGAAAAACGCCGGCCAGGTCAGGCAGCGGCCGTACCGGCTGATGATCGTGGGCGTGCCCAATGTGGGCAAGTCGTCTCTCATCAATCGTTTGACCGGAAAAAAGAGCGCCCAGACAGGGGACAGGCCGGGGGTGACCAAAGGCAAGCAATGGCTCAACCTTCCGGGCAATATGCAGCTTTTGGACACGCCAGGGATCCTCTGGCCCAAGTTTGAGGATCCGAAAGCAGGCCTTAATCTGGCTTTCTGCGGTTCGATCAAGGACGAAATCCTCGATGTGGCTACCCTGGCCCTGGAGCTGATTGCCGTCCTTCAAAACGGCTATGCGGAACTTCTGGCACAGCGCTACAAGCTGGACGGAGTAGAAGAGACCCCGATTCAGACCATGGAAGCGATAGCGCTCAAACGGGGCTGCATTCTCCCTGGGAAAAAGATCGATTACGAACGAATCGCCAAAGTGGTGCTGGATGAGTTTCGCGCAGGAACGATCGGAAAGATCACATTGGAAAGGGTACCCCATGAATAAGCAGGAAAAAGAGATGCTTTTGGCCCGGCGGCTTGTGGAAATGAAGCAGTTTGACAAGGAGCTATGCGGAAAAGACGTGATGTTTATCGCTGGCGTGGACGAAGTGGGCAGAGGGCCCCTGGCCGGTCCGGTGGTGGCGGCCTGTGCGGTGCTCCCGGAGGATTTTGATGTGCCGGGTATCGACGATTCCAAAAAGTTGACGGAAAAAAAGCGGGAAGCCTTGTATCCTCTGATTAAAGAAAAAGCTCTGGCCTATGGAATCGGTATGGCGGATCATATGCGGATCGATGAGATCAATATTCTTGAGGCCACAAAGGAAGCGATGATTCAGGCGGTGGAGGAGGCCTCCCGTATGCTGAAAGAGAGGGCGGGGGCCGGGATTGAGCATATCCTCTTTGATGCCATGATCATCAAGTCCATTCCAATTCCCCAAACCTCCGTCATAAAAGGAGACAGTAAGAGCTTGTCCATTGCAGCGGCCTCGGTTTTGGCCAAGGTCACTCGGGACCGGATGATGGTGGAAATGGCGCAGCGTTACCCGGGATACAGTTTTGAAAAAAATAAAGGTTACGGAACAAAAGCCCATTATGAAGGCTTGCGGCAGCAAGGCCCGTGCCCGATCCACAGGCGGACGTTTTTAAAAAACTTCTTAAAATAAAGCTTGATTCTCCATAAGGGAGATGCTATTATTTATTTGTTATACGACTGACGGAACAAGTGGAATGGACCACGTGGAGTATAATGTATATGATGAGCCGACCGTCTGGGCATTTGTCCGGATTGCCAGGCTCTTTTTGCGTATATGGAGAGCTTCTGTGCCATTGAAAAAGGCAAGAGAATCGGCCCCAGTTATAACTGTTTGTAAACGTTGATTGAAAAGGAGAAATGAAATGGAAATCAAAAGTGATATTCAGATCGCTCAGGAAACAGAGATGAAAAACATCAAAGAGATTGCAGATGCTGCCGGTCTTGACCAGAAGTACATTGAGCTGTATGGAAACTATAAAGCCAAGGTAGACTATAATTTGCTGGAGGAAAAAAAGGATGGCCCAGACGGCAAGGTGATCTTGGTGACCGCCATTTCTCCCACACCGGCCGGCGAAGGTAAGACGACGACAACCGTCGGCCTTGCCGATGCGCTGAAGAAGATTGACAAGAAGGTGTTGGTGGCGCTGAGAGAGCCGTCTCTGGGCCCGGTATTCGGCGTAAAAGGCGGAGCTGCGGGCGGCGGATACGCGCAAGTGGTTCCCATGGAGGACATCAATCTCCATTTTACCGGAGATATGCACGCCATCGGCGCTGCAAATAACCTTTTGGCCGCAATGCTGGACAACCATATTCAGCAGGGAAATTCGCTGGGAATTGACCCAAGGAAGATCACCTGGAAACGGTGCGTGGACATGAACGACCGTCAGCTGCGTTTTGTGGTGGACGGCTTGGGCGGAAAAGCCAACGGAACGCCACGGGAGGACGGCTTCGACATCACCGTTGCCAGCGAAATCATGGCTATTCTCTGCCTTTCCAGCGATATTGAAGACTTGAAGAACCGAGTGGCCAACATTATTGTCGGCTATACATATGACGACCAGCCGGTAACAGCCGGACAGTTGAAGGCCCAGGGAGCATTGGCAGCTCTTTTAAAGGATGCCCTCAAGCCCAATCTGGTACAGACTTTGGAGCATACTCCGGCCTTTATCCACGGCGGTCCTTTTGCCAATATCGCCCACGGCTGCAACTCGATCATGGCTACCCGCATGGCGATGAAGATGGCGGACTACGTGGTAACGGAAGCCGGATTCGGGGCTGATCTGGGCGCGGAAAAGTTCCTGGATATTAAATGCCGCATGGCGGGCATTAAACCATCGGCAGTTGTGGTAGTAGCTACGGTACGGGCATTAAAACATCACGGCGGCGTAGCCAAGGGCGATCTGGGACAGGAAAATCTGGACGCCTTGGAAAAAGGCCTGCCCAATCTTCTCCAGCATGTGGAAAACATCACCCAGGTCTACGGACTTCCGGCTGTTGTGGCGATCAACCGATTCCCGACGGACACTGAAGCTGAATTAAAGCTGGTGGAAGCCAAATGCAAAGAGCTGGGCGTTCATGTAGCTCTCAGCGAAGTGTGGGGAAAAGGCGGCGAAGGCGGTATTGCTCTGGCAAAAGAGGTAGTGCGTCTCTGCGATGAACCGAACACGTTCAGCCAATCCTATCAGCTTGACCTGTCCATTGAAGAAAAGATTCGTGCCATCGCCACTAAGATTTATCGGGCCGATGACATCAATATTCTTCCGGCTGCCAGAAAACAGATGGACCAGCTGGAGAAGCTGGGCTTTGGAAACCTGCCCATCTGCGTTGCCAAAACTCAGTACAGTTTTTCTGATGATCCCGCCTTGCTGGGAGCACCAAGAGGCTTTACACTGACCGTGCGCAATTTGAAAGTATCTGCGGGAGCAGGATTTATTGTGGCGCTGACCGGGGATATTATGACAATGCCGGGGCTGCCCAAAGTTCCTGCTGCGGAGAAGATCGATGTGGATAAGAGCGGAAAGATCACCGGTTTGTTCTAAGACGTTTTTTGGAAGACCCCAGGGCGGGAGCATATTGCTTCAGCCCTGGGGTCTTGTTATATAGCGGGTGGGAATGACCAATTTCCAGGCAGCTCCGGAAAAACTTTTGTGAAAATCCGCACATTTTTCGTAAAGTTGTGGGTTTGAGGGGCTTCGTCCTGAGAAAAAGAAGGACTGACTCCCAAACGTTTGATTTAAGGAGGCTCAATCGTTGAAAGAAGCGTAAGTTTTTCGTGATTTTAAAAATCTTTTCCTCAAGAGCCTTATCTGGCAAGCCGCCGCTTGGAAAAGAGCATCATCCCTTCCAAAGCCACAGCCCGGCCGCTGCTGGCAGCAAAAAAGACACCCGGCCTCTTTGAGGCGAGTGTCTTTTTAAATGGTCAGTCTGCGATCAGGGAAGATGCATATCCGTAAATGCACCTGCGAAACTATTCCACCGGTGCAAAAGCATTTTTGTAGGTATCGAAGTCTGCTGTACAAAGGTGGCTTGCTTTAACAGCCTCATCCCCGCTGTTCAGCTCCTTCAGCACAATATTTGCCATTTCTTTTACCATATAATCCTTATTGCTGTCCTCAGTATCTAATGAAGTCTTGACAAATGTATATTCAAAAGCCGGCGCCTGGTATTTCTTCTGGTCCGCTTCCTTGCAAGGCACCAGGAACACCGTCTTTCTGGCATCGCATTTTACTGTTTTCTTACCTTTAATTTGCTTGTCGTACTGTTCCTTTGTCATTGTGACAGTCATAGCGCCGCTGGAATCACCGGTATTGGCCGCATCGATCAGTACCACCTGATAGTTGCCTTCCGTTTCCTTTGTTTCCGTAATACGCATGTCGCCGCTTTCCGTCTCCGCCATTACCACGTAAGAAACATCTTCAATCTCGTAGCGGCCGTTTTCATCGGCGCTGACGTTTGCGGCTGCTTTTTCCGAATCAGCCCCGCTGCTTGCGCCACCCTTACCTGAGCAGGCCGTAATGCCAAGGACCAGGCAAAGCGCTGTCATAACGCAAACTATTTTTTTCATTTAACAACCTTCTTTCCTGTTATTGATACACACATCTCCCCTGAGCGAAAGCCTGTCCCTAAATCTGGTATCAGGCCCTCTGAATCCCATTGTAACATAGTTTGTCCAGTAAAAGAATACCAATACCCATATCTAAAATTTAATTAGTAAAGCTGTAATTAATAGAAATTATGAATTAGACGCTTACCAAAACGCTCTATTATAATAACAGGAAGAAAATGGAGAGGAGGCTTACGATTGGACTACATAGGAATCGATATCGGATCCACGGCCACAAAAGTCGTGGTCAGAGGCGACCACAACGGCCATTTTGCCATGCCTTCCGGGTGGAACAGCAAGGAGACCTCCCAGGCGGTAAAAAACAGATTAACAGAAGCAGGCGTTGATCTTGCAGAAAAATGCGCTGTCGCCGCTACTGGCTACGGGCGGATTTCCGTCGATTTTTCAGACTATCGGATCACCGAGATCACCTGTCATGGCCGGGGCGGATTTGAGCTGACGGGAGAGGACTGCACCATCATCGATGTGGGCGGACAGGATACCAAGATTATACAGATCGAAAACGGGCAGGTTTGCGATTTTTTGATGAATGATAAATGCTCCGCCGGTACAGGAAAGTTTCTGGAAATCATGGCAAACCGCATGGGCGTGACCATCGATGAGCTCTTTGCTTTGGCTAAAGAGGGGAAGCCGCTGGCCATCAGCTCTTTGTGCACGGTTTTCGCTGAGTCGGAGATCGTCAGCTATATGGGAGAAGGACACCCGAAAGAAAATATCGCCGCCGGGATCGTCGATTCGGTAGCGGAAAAAGTAGCGCAGCTCTACGGAAGGCGGCCTGCAAAAAAAGGAATTTACCTCACCGGCGGGCTGAGCCACTGCCGCCAATTTGCAGATAGAATCGAGGAGCGGCTCAGTACAGAAGTAAGGACGCTAAAGCTGGGCAGATACGCGGGAGCACTGGGAGCATCAATTCTGGCCGAAGAAAAGGCCGGTAAATAAAAAAACTGCTCATACAGTCACAGAAAGGAAATGAACATGGATGTAAGAAAAGAACTACCAGAGATTTTTGAAGATTTTGCAGAAGAACGAAGGAACGCTTTTGTGCGGGTGAAAGATTTGAAGGAACAGAATATCCCGGTCGTGGGCATGTTCTGCACCTACTTTCCCCAGGAGCTGGCATTGGCCGCGGGAGCAGCGCCGGTTTCCCTCTGCGCCACATCGGATGAAACTATATCCGCGGCTGAAGAAGATTTACCGAAAAATCTCTGCCCGCTGATCAAATCCAGCTACGGGTTTGGAAAAACGGACAAGTGTCCTTTCTTTTTCTTTTCCGATCTGGTAGTGGGCGAGACGACCTGTGACGGAAAGAAAAAAATGTATGAATATATGGCTGATTTTAAACCGGTACATATCATGGAGCTTCCCAATAAAAACAGCGAAGCCGGGCTGGTCCTCTGGAAAGAAGAGATCATTCGCATGAAGGAAAAGCTGGAAGAAGTCTTTGATAAAGAAATCACCATGGACGATATTCGTGAAGCCATCCATATTAAGAACGCAGAGCGGCAGGCCGTGAAGGATTTTTACGCCATCATGAAGGACGAGTACCCGCCTATTTCGGGCCTCGACGTGCTCAAAACCCTAGAGGGGATCACCTTCCACTTTAACAAAGAGCAGGTTCCGGCCGAGCTTTCGGCGCTGCTTGCGAAAATCAAAGGCCAGGAGGCTGTAAAAGAAAGAAAGCCCAGGATTGTCATTACCGGATGTCCAATGGGCGGAGCTACCAGAAAAGTAGTGGAAATTATCGAAAGCCAGGGAGCATGCTGCGTGGCCTTTGAAAACTGCACGGGCGCAAAAGCCATTGAGGACAATGTGGATGAGAATATGGAAGATGTATACGAAGCGCTGGCGCAAAAGTATGTCAACATTGGATGCTCCTGCATGAGCCCCAATCCGAATCGCTACCAGCTGCTGGGCAGGCTCATCGACGAATACAGGGCCGATGCAGTGATCGACATGGAACTTTCCGCCTGCCACACGTATGCGGTCGAGTCGGGATTGATCCGCAGGTTTGTGACCGGCGAGAAGAAAATTCCTTATTTCAGCATCGAAACCGATTATTCCAAGGCTGACGTAGGCCAGCTCGCCACCAGGATTGCGGCCTTTATCGAGATGTTAAAGTAGCAGGCTATGGAAAAAGCATTATTACAAACCAGGGATATCAAAAAAAGTTTCGGACATGTGCGCGCGCTGCGGGGCGTGGAGCTTTCCGCTTACCGGGGAGAAATTCTCGCCATTGTCGGCGATAACGGCGCTGGCAAATCGACCTTTATCAAAATCCTCGCAGGCTCCATCCGACCCGACCAGGGATCGATCGTCGTCGATGGACAGGCCCATTCCTACTTTACCCCCAGAGAGGCCATTGCGGCGGGCATTTCAACCGTATACCAGGATTTGGCGCTGGCCAATACCAGAAATGTGAGTGCTAATATTTTCCTGGGCCAGGAATTGACTTCAATGGGATTTCTGAGGAAGAAGGCCATGGAGAAAGATGCCAGAGCCCTGGTGGATCGATTGGGCATCGATATCCCGGATCTTTCCGCCCCGGTGGGCGTACTCAGCGGCGGACAGCGTCAGGGTACAGCCGTAGCCAGACTGATGCACCAGGGAGGGAAGCTGTTCATCTTTGACGAACCCACGGCAGCTATGGGTCTTAAAGAAACCGGTGCAGTGCTCAAGCTAATCAAAAAATTAGCGAGCGAAGGCTATGGCGTTATCCTCATCAGTCACGACCTGCCCCAAGTTTTTCAGATCAGCGATCGGATCGCTGTTTTCAGACAGGGAAAAGCAGTTGCGCTGATGAAAACGGCGGATTGTACCATGGATCAGGTAATCGGGCTGATTACAGGAACCGAACCGCCCCAGGAAGGGGGCAAAAGACAGTGAATGCGATGCAAAAGAAGATGCGGAACAACTCCTATAAATTGCTGCTGCTTCTGGTGCTGGCGGTTATGGTGGCAGTACTGAGCGTAATTTCTCCTTATTTTTTTAGCTGGAAAAACTGCCTAAATATTCTTAACCAGTCTGCCATTCAAATGATCCTATCCATCGGCATGACCTTTGTCATCTGTTCGGCGGGTATCGATCTTTCCATCGGGGCTTTGATGGCTTTCAGCGCCGTAATCATGTCCTTTTGTCTCAAAGCGGGCGCGCCGTCTGGTTTGTCCATACTGGCGGGGGTGGCAGCCGCCGGAGTCGTCGGCCTTTTCAATGGAGCCATTGTTGCCAGGGCAAGGGTCAACTCCTTTATTGTTACTCTCAGCATGATGTCGATTTTGAGAGGCGGAACGGTCTTGCTCACCGACGGCCGCCCAATTTACGGATTCGAAGCCAGTTTTACTTTTTGGGGCAGCAGCACGATTTTTGGAGTGGGTATGCCGGTTATCCTCGCCCTGACTCTGACGGCCGCGGCCTGGATCTTACTGGAAAGGACCAGGTTCGGCAATTACTGCTTATTCCTTGGTTCCAATGAAAAAGCCCTCCACAGGAGTGGGATCAATACAGACAAATACAAGATGCTGATTTTCGGTCTATCAGGCATCTGCGCCGGGATGGCCGGTTTTATCATGACCGCCCGCCTCAATTCCGCCGATCCCCTTGCGGGAAGCGGATATGAGATGGATGCCATCGCAGCAGTGATTTTAGGAGGAACCCTCATGCAGGGCGGCAAGGGAAGTATTGGCGGGACCGTACTCGGCTGTTTGATTCTCAATGTGATGAAAAACGGTCTTACCATGCTGGCCATTTCCTCCAATTATCAGCAGCTTTTGACCGGACTTATCGTTCTGGTTTCCGTAATCATTTCAGAAAAAAACAGAAGAAAGAAGGAGGCGGCGGGATGATTGGAAAGGTTCTCTTACTGGGCGCTGTAGCCATGGATGTAGTCCTGGACAGCGATTCCCTTCCAAGGGACGATGGATTTGAAATTTTGCGCAGGGAGCAGCTTGTACCCGGGGGCAGCGCTTCCAATGTGGCGGCGGCTTTGGCGGCTCTGGGCGCAGCGGCCTATCAGACCGGGCAGATTGGCGATGATCAATACGGCGAAGTTTTTCGCAGTACGCTGCGGGAGGATGGAGTCGATGATACCTATTTGATCATCAAGGAAGGCGGGACTACTCTGCATACCTATATCATCACCGCGCCGGGAGGAAAGCATTGTATCTTTGCCAATCTGGGAGACAGCGCGGCTTCCATGACCAGGGAGCAGGCACCTCTTGATATTGTGGGGGAGATGGACTGCCTCTATGTGGACATGTTTTCCTCAGAGGCAGCGATCGTCCTGGCCAGGGAAGCAAAGAAGCGCTATGTACCCGTTGTCTATAACATGCAGTGCCCTCCGTCCTTTATGAAAAAGTGCTCTGTCTCCGATGAAGAGATCGCAGAAATGCTGAAGCTTTGTAGCCTGTTCATCAGCGGCAAAGAAGGGTATTATCAGCTGACGGGGACAGAGGATGCAGTGGCGGCGATGGAACAGGTGCGGCAGAAGTACGGTATAGACGATGGCGTGATTTGTACAGCCGGTGAAGAGGGGGCTTTTTGGAAAGACAAAGACTGCCTGTACCGGCAGGCGGCTTTTCCTGTAGAGGCGGTGGATACCACCGGAGCGGGGGACTGCTTTACCGGAGGCCTGATTTTTTCCCGAGTGCTGCAGAAAAAAAATAAGCAAGAGGCGCTGAGGTTCGCCAGCGGCGCGGCGGCCATTAAATGTATGAAAGCGGGGCCGCGCTGCAAGTCGGATGAGCAAACCATCGCAGCCTTTATACGCAGGGTATAAAGCTGTGTAGGCGAGTTGTTATCTGTCGAATAGTATCGTTTTCTTAACAACGGCGCATGTATGGCTCATTGTTGAGCCTTTTTCAATGGATGCAGGCGTTGTATTCGGAGATTTTTAAGAGTTAGAGTTAAAAACGAGAATGCGCCGCCCGCAAGCCTGAGTATCAACTCAACAAATTGCAAAAAACAATCTGATGTTGATAAAAATCGCAATAGCATAATTTAGACGCGGCCACGAGGCTGGAAAATGGAGGTAAACAATGAAGAAAAAAATTAGTCTTTTACTTGTAGGTATGCTGCTGGTCATGGTTTTCGCAGGAGGATGCGGAAGCAAGGACGAAGGAAAAGAAACCAAAGAAGCTGAGGCTCAAAACACGGCTTTCCAAAAAGCGGAGGCGGATCTGGAGAAAGCGCTGGCTCCGCTGCCGGACAAGGACACGGGCGTCAAGCTGGCGGCCATCGAAAGTACACTGGCCAATTCTTTTTGGATTACCATGCAGGAAGGCTATGAAGCTGCTGCCAAGGAATATGGAGTATCCATCGATGTGCTGGCTACGGATGCGGAAGATGACACGGACGGGCAGCTGGATATTATGAACAATCTATTGGTTAAGGATTATGCCGGAATTGCGGTATCTCCCCTGACCGAGCAGAATTTGATCCCCGGAATCGCCAAAGCCAATCAGGACAAAGTAACAGTAGTAGCAGTGGGCAACGGTGTGGATGAGAATGCGATGAAAAAAGCAGGGGCTAAGATTGAAGCTTTTATTACCTCCGATTTTGAAGCTCAGGGAAAACTGGGCGCGGAATATATCATTGATAAAACGGGCGGAAAAGGCAAAGTAGCGGTCATCGAAGGCATCCCGGGAGCGACCCAGAGCGAGGCCCGCAAAACTGGAGCCAAGAAAGCCTTTGAAAAAGCGGGAATGGATGTAGCGGCAGTGAAAACGGCCAACTTCGATATGCAGAAGGCTTACGATGCTACAGTCGCCATTATGGAAGCAAACCCAGACGTAGTTGGAATTACCTGCGGAAATGATACCATGGCCCTGGGAGCAGTACAAGCTCTCAAGGAAAAGAATCTGAAGGACCAGGTCATGGTCGTGGGCGTTGACTTTATTGAAGAGGCGAAGGACTCCATCGTCTCAGGCGAGCTGGATGCTACTGTAGCCATGTCGCCGTATCTCTTTGGTAAAGCAGGTGTAATTACCCTTTTGAAAGCCATTCAGGGCGATGAACTGTCCGAGGATGTGATCTGGACGCCTCTCAGCTTAGTAAATAAGGATAATGTAGATTCTATGGAAGGATGGAAATAACGTGTTTGATCGAATATTAGGCGGCTTGATCGGAGCCGGTGCGGCGGATGCCATGGGAGCGGCCACAGAGGGAAGGACAACGAAGCAGATTGAGGAGTATTTTGGACATAAAGTAACGGACTTTGAGAAAGTGCCGCCGGACACCTTCGGCGCGGGCAATGAGCCGGGGCAGGTAACCGATGATTTCAGTTCCGCCTGGTTCATCGCTGACCATATTCTGAAAAATAAGGGACAGGTAACAGAGCAGGCAGTCAAGGCGGCGCTGATCGACTGGTCGGAGCACGCAGTGTTTTTCGATCGCTTTGCAGGGCCTACCACCAGGCTGGCCATCCGCCGGTTCAAGGGTGAAACAATTGAAGAAACGGGAGGCGTCAATCTGGTCTCCCGCCAGGCTACCAATGGAGCGGCGATGAAAATCGCCCCCGTGGGACTGATCAGCGGCGGAGACACCCGGCGCGCTATAAAAGACGCCATAACGGTTACCATGGTAACCCATGATAATTATCTGGCTTTATCGGGGGCATGCGCAGTGGCTGCTGCCGTAAGCAGGGCTCTGCTGCCGGATGCCGATCTCTACAATGTGATTCAAGCCGGTCTTTTTGGCGCAGAGCAGGGTGAACTGCGGGGACGGGAGATTGCCCGCGATGTGGCGGGCCCGTCCGTATGCAAACGAATGGAAATGGCGGTCGCCATTGGATTAGGTCCGGGCACAGAAGAAGAGAAGATGACAGAGATCAGCCAGAGGATCGGCACGGGTCTCCACATTTCAGAGGCTGTTCCGGCTGCTTTCGGATTTATCGCCGCCAGCGGCGGCAGGGCCATGGGAACTATAATCAGCGCTGTCAACGCCGGGTACGATACGGATACCGTGGGAACGATCGCAGGTGCTATCGCCGGCACGCTGCAGGGACGGCAGGCTTTTCCGGAGCATTTTCTGCCTACTTTGGAAAAGGCCAATGGGCTAAAGATCGAATCGCTGGCTCGGAGAATCCATCGATTGATACAAGAAAGGGAGGCGCAGGATGTATAATAAAACGCTGGGCTGCCTGCTGGGAGCCGCCATCGGCGATGCCATGGGCGCTGCCACGGAAACCATGTCCGCATCGCAAATATTAAAACAGTATGGCGCTCCGGTAAAAGAATTCAAAGCTCCGCCGCCCTATGTTCCAGCCAGGGGCAGAAGAGCCGGACAGATTACCGACGCTTTCAGCATACCCTATTTTCTTTTGAATGAAATTCTAGAGCAGGACAGCCAAATTACCAGGCAGACTGCAAAGCAGGCTTTGAAAAAATGGGGAAAAAGCGAATATTTTGAACCATTTGCCGGAATGACCACACGAAAAGCCGTAAAGCGGCTGAATGACAGTGAGCAGATGAGCGACTGGGAATTCGCGGGCCACTTGGGAAACAAGCTGTTCAAAGGCCACTACTATGCCCTGTCCTCCAACGGAGCAGCCTGCAAGGCGTTTCCGGCCGGACTGCTCAGCAGAGGCGAGCTGGATGCGGCCATCGAGTATGCCGTTGAAATATCCATGAGCTCCCACGATGATCCTTTGAGTATATCGGGTGCATGCGCCGTAGCTGCCGCAGTCAGCGAAGCCTTAAAGGCGAATAGAACCGTATTTAATCTGGTCCAGGCAGGGCTTTACGGCGCACGAAGAGGTGAAGAGCTGGCGCGGAAGCGGCACGATATCTGGATCTACCCTGGGCCATCGGTGAAAAAACGAATCGATATGGCAATTGAGATCGCGCTTAAGGCCGGAGATCAAGCCTATATTCTTTCTCAGCTCAGGGAAAAGATCGGAAACGGACCGGCCATCGCAGAAACGGTGCCAACTGTTTTTGGAATACTGATAGCGGAGCAGGGCGACGCTATGGAATCCATTTACGCTGGTGTAGGCATGGGGGATGAGACCAGCGCGGCGGCCTCCATTGCCGGAGCAATCGCAGGATGTTTCCATGGAGAAACGTGTTTCCCCCAGGAGCTGTGCAGCCAGCTGGAAGCGGAGAACCAGCTGCAGCTTATGCAGATGGCAGCCCGCCTCGGCGGGAGATAATTATTGTTCGTTTACACAATTTCAATGATAGCGGCCTCGCAAATTCGACTGGAAGATGCGCAGGCCGCTTTGTGGTAAAAACGATCTCAGCCAGAGAATGCAGTGACGGATGACCATTTTAATGCTATAATACCAGAGAATCAAACCGTTTTATGGCCGGATCCAGGCGGCCTGCCATAGAAACAGTGATAAAGGAGGTAAGGCAATGACATTTATCAAAGAGAGCTGCGAAGATTTTGTTCAGGTTTTGGCCAGCAAAGAACCTGTGCCTGGCGGAGGCGGGGCTTCGGCGTTGGTAGGAGCCGTGGGAACGGCCCTGGGAACGATGGTGGGCTCCCTCACCGTAGGCAAGAAAAAATATCAAGCGGTGGAAACAGAGGTCCGGGATCTGATGGATCAGTCCCAAAAGCTGCAATCGGAGCTGCTGCAGCTGGTTCAACAGGATGCGGAGGTCTTCGCGCCTCTGGCACAAGCATACGGCATGCCAAAGGAAACCCAGGAACAGCGGGAAGAAAAAAGCGCGGTCATGGAACAGGCCCTCAAAGCAGCCTGTGAAGTTCCCCTTGCCATCATGGAAAAATGCTGTCAAGGAATTGATTTGTGCGGGAAATTCGCGGATAAAGGCAGTGCAATGGCAATAAGCGATGCGGGAGCGGGCGCAGTCTTTTGCCGGGCGGCTCTTGCAAGCGCCAGCTTGAATGTATACATTAATACCAAAGCAATGAAGGACCGGGAATACGCCGATACGGCCGACCGAAAAGCGGACGAAATGTTAAAGGATTATCTGGAAAAAGCCGATCGGATCCTAGAACAGGTTTTTTCCGCAATCAGATAAATCGATTTGTGTGAGGTGAAAATAGGATGACACAGCTTTTAAAAGGAAAAGAAGTTGCCGATGCGCTGACAGAAAAATTGCAAAGCCAGGTGAAAGAGATGAAGGAGAAGGGGATCGCGCCGTGTCTCGCTATCATTCGCGTGGGCGAAAATCCCAGCGATCTGTCTTATGAACGAGGAGCATTGAAACGAGCGGAGAAAGTAGGCATCACCGTCAGGCAGTATGTGTATGATGAAGCGATTGATCAGGAAACGCTCATCGGCGATCTGGAGGGGATCAATCAAGATGACTCTATACACGGTGTCCTGATTTTTCAGCCCCTTCCAAAGCAAATAGACGATGGGGCCGTGAGAAAAGTACTCAAGCCGGAAAAAGACGTGGATGGAATAACAGAGGGGTCGCTTTGTGGTGTTTTTAGCGCATCCCATAGAGGGTTTGCACCTTGTACGGCCAGAGCTTGCATGGAAATTCTTAACTACTATGGCATTGATCCGGCCGGAAAGCGGGCTGCTGTCCTGGGGCGGAGTTTAGTGATCGGCAAACCGGCAGCCATGATGATCATGGAGAAAAACGGTACGGTAACCGTCTGTCACAGCAAGACTGGCGAGGCGCGGATGATGGAGATTTGTAAAGAAAGCGATATCATCCTTGCGGCCATGGGCAGAGCAGGAATGATTGACAGCCGATATCTGACCGGCAGCCAGATTGTAATTGATGTAGGGATCAATGTTGACCAGCATGGAAACTTATGCGGAGATGTGGATTTTGAATCCGCTTCCCGGCTGTGTGAGGCTATTACACCAGTACCCGGCGGCGTAGGGGCTGTAACGACAGCCGTGCTGATGCTGCAGGTGGTGGAGGCGGCTCAGCAGGAAATGTTCTGATAAAATAATTGGATGTACCGGTTTGTGTTTCAAATCAGCAAAGAGGTTCTTTTAGAGCCGTATGCTTTCGAAACATGAATCGGTTTTTTTTACTCCAGCAAGACTTAAAAGAATGAAACAAATTGGAATTGACATAAAACTCACAAGAATGTATTAATAATGATAAAACATTCGCGAAAAAGAGAAAATGGTGACGAAATGAGAATTTAATGGTATAATACGAAAGGATTGACCGATGACAGCATCGGCGGCAAAAGGGAAATGGGAAACGAGATTGGGAAAATACTATTATCATTTTAAGGAGGACTATATGGATTCATATGGTGTTTTAAGCGTTCTGCCAGTTCTGACCATTCTGGTGATCGCGGTGACAACAAAGCGGACCCTTTTTGCTATGGTCTGCGGGTTGTCGGTGGGCGCAGTTATTTTAGGAGGTATCAAAGGCTGCGTTGTCAATTGGTTCAAGTATGTTTATTCGTCCATGTCCAATGAAACTCTCCAGTGGCTGCTTTTGGTAATCGCCATGTTCGGAATTCTCATTGTACTGTTCGAACAGTCTCATGCGGTAAAGGATTTTGGATTCTGGGCATCCAAATTTATTCACAGTAAAAGACAGGCATTGACCGGTACGGCTATTCTGGGCGTGATCATCTTCCTGGACGATTACCTCAACAATCTGGCCGTAGGTACGACCATGAAAGGAATTACAGACAGACTGCGCATCCCCAGGACCCAGTTGGCCTTCGTCGTAAACTGCGTGGCGGCTCCGGTCTGCATCCTGATTCCCCTTTCTTCGTGGGCGGTGTATTTCGCTGGTTTGCTGAAAGCGGAAGGAATCACAGTGGGCGGAAGTGGTATGGGCGCATACTTAAAAGCCATGCCACTGACCTTCTATGCCTGGATTATGGTTATCTTGGTATTCCTTCATGTTCTGGGCCTTTTTCCAAAATTGGGCATGATTAAAAAGGATTCAATCCGGGCCGAGGAAACCGGCGATGTGTTCCCGGTTGGCGGAAGCGTAGAAGCGATCGAGCCGGGATTTGAAGCGGAAGAGCTGCCGGAAGGCTACAAAGCCCGTCCATGGAACTTCCTGGTTCCTCTGATCGTAATGATCGCAGTTACTTTATTGTGCGACAGTGAGATCCTATATGGATCCTTTGCAGGCGTGATCGTTGCCTTCCTGCTGTATCTGGTACAGGGCAAGCTTAAGTTTAAAGAGCTGCTGACTTGCTGCTATGACGGCGTTCTCAGCATGGGATTTGTGCTGATCCTTTCGGTTCTGGCCTTCTCCGTTCAGGCCGTCAATACGGATCTGGGACTTGCTGACTACATCATCAGCATCACGCTGCCGATCATGAAGGGCGCGTTCCTTCCTGCGGTAGTCTTTATCGTTTGCGGTATCTATGCTTATGCGACTGGCTGCTTCTGGGATTTGGCCGCCATCATTCTGCCGCTGGTAATCCCGCTTGCTGCGGCGATGGATGTAGATCCAATTCTGGCTTCGGCTGCGGTTTTCTCAGGCGCTGCTTTCGGAAGCAACACCTGTCTTTATGGCGACGGCGTTATCATGTGCGCCCAGGGCTGCGAGATCAAATCCATCGACTTGATGTTCGCCACGCTGCCTTACGCTTGTATCGCCGGCGGCCTGACCCTGATTTTGTATCTGGTCTGCGGATTTGCAATGTAGAGGAGTTATTATGAAAAACAATTCGATTTTAGAAACATTATACCATCTGGACAATACCTTTGGTGTTTCCGGAAATGAAGAAGAGACAGCGGCGGCGCTGCGTAAAGAGATGGAAGGTCTGTACGATGAATACATCGAAGACCCGCTGGGAAGCCAAATCTTTATCAAATATGGAAAAGACAGAGACAGAAAAATCGTTCTCTCTGCTCATATGGATGAGATCGGCTTTATCATCAATTACATCGAGGATAACGGAATCGCCAGATTCCTGCCGGTAGGATATCATGATGACCGCACGGCTGTGAATCAGGATATGGTGGTTATGACCGACAGCGGGAAAAAAGTCTACGGCGTGACCGGTTCCAAGCCGGCTCATATTATGACGGAAGAAGACCACGAAAAGGTCATTAAGATCGAGGATCTCTTCGTCGATTTCGGAACCATGTCCAGAGAAGAAACCAACGCGCTTGGCGTTGAAGTGGGCGACTATATGGGATTTGCCAGAGAAGGCTACGTACTCAACGACGGCAAGTTTTATACCGGCAAATCGGTGGACGACAGAGCCGGGTGCGCAGTGCTGGTGGAGGTAATGAAACGTCTGCAGGATGCTGATCTTGAGCAGACCATCTGCGTCGTAGGATCGGTTCAGGAAGAAGTGGGGATCCGCAGCGGCGGCCCGCTGGTCACAAGACTGAATCCGGAGCTGTTCCTGGCCATTGATGTGACTCTCACCGGAGATACGCCGGGCGTGGAAATCAATAAATGTTCAGAAAAAATGGGTGACGGCCCGGGAATCAAATATTACGACTGGGACCCGATCCTGGGCGCCACCGGAAACAACGTTCCCCGCAAGCTGACCAGAAAGCTCATACAGACAGCGGAAAAACACGGCATCCCTTACCAGAGGGAAGTCATGACCGGAGGCGGTACAGATGCCTGGTCCGCAGCTATGGCCGGAGGAGGCGTTTTGGCAGGAGGCGTATGTATTCCGCAGCGTTATATGCATACTGCCGTTGGAACCATCAATATGGATGACATGGAAAACACAGTCCAGCTGCTGGTCAACTTCTTGAAGGAGTATTAAACCGATAGTTGGCTTCTAGGCAAAACCACGCATGATTTCTTGTTCATGGGGAAGCCTAAGCCTGCGATCGATTGCAGGAAAAGGAGAAAGAACCATGACAGAAAAATTAGAAGAAGCATTTCGCACTTATCCACTGGCGGATATGGACGAGCTGGAAGAGGATTCCCAAGTCAACATTCCGTCCCAGCAGGATGTGGAGGATGCAAAAGATTGGGTGGACTTTAAAGAAATGTGAAAAACAAGAAGCTGTCTATCAACGGCAAGAAAGCTGTTGGTGGACAGCTTCAAAATTTTCTAAAATAAAAATTTTCGCAAAACCTATTCGAAACCAGCCTTTTGGAGGCCAATGTCCATATGAAATCACATGTCAGACAGGTGTAATCGAATTGTTATATAAAATTAACCACATATAAATCGCTTGCGCGTATCTATGGACAGCAAATAAATGACGATTGCCAGCCCGGTTTGCTGCGAAAACAGCAAAATTTTCTGTTTTTCTATGGACTTTGCATCCAAATCAGGCCATTTCGAATAGAAATCGACAAAAAAAGTTTTTTGCCGATTGGTCCGGCCTGGCAGCACGCCCCATCGAAGCCCCAGATGCAGCAGTACTGCCCCACCGAAGCGGACGATTGTTTGAGTGGGCCCCATTTGGGATATATAATAGGTAAAAACAAAACATGGAGGAACAATTATGATGACCTTTTGGGGTTTGATGATACCATTGATCGGAACGACGGCCGGTTCGGCCTGTGTCTTTTTCTTGAAGGGGAAAATTCGCCCATCCCTGCAGAAAGCGCTGCTGGGATTTGCTTCCGGGGTGATGATCGCGGCATCGGTCTGGTCCCTGTTGATGCCTTCCATTGAAATGTCCCAGAACATGGGCGGGCTGGCCTTCCTGCCGGCTGCTGCGGGCGTGCTGGTGGGCGTGTTTTTTCTGTTGATTCTGGACCGAAGCATTCCTCATCTTCATTTGGGAGCCAAGAGTCCGGAAGGACCCAAAAAAGAGAAGATGAAAAAGGCGACCATGCTGGTGCTGGCGGTTACTTTGCACAATATACCCGAGGGGATGGCCGTGGGCGTCATCTTTGCCGGGGCCCTTTCCAGCAGCAGTGAAATCACAATGGCAGGCGCTTTGACTTTGGCCGTGGGCATCGCCATTCAGAACTTTCCTGAAGGCGCCATTATTTCCATGCCCTTAAAGAGCGACGGCGGAGTGAGCCGGGGAAGAGCCTTTCTTTACGGAACGCTTTCGGGAGTCGTGGAGCCGGTGGCAGCAGTGATCACCATTTTGCTGGCCGGGCTGGTAACGCCGATTCTTCCTTATCTTCTGGCATTTGCCGCAGGCGCGATGATCTATGTGGTGGTGGAAGAGCTGATACCGGAAGCCAGCCAGGGAACCCACAGCAACATTGGAACCATCGGTTTTGCCGTGGGGTTTGTCATCATGATGGTTCTGGATGTGGCCCTAGGATAACGCATCCTTTTTGATTTCCGGTTCCAAGCGGCCTCTGGTTGTGGTATAATAATCCCATCTGACTTGAGGGGGTGTACATATGGATCGAGCCTATTTAACGGAATTGATGAACCAGGTGGCTGCCGGCGAAAGAAAGCCGGAGGATGCGGTGGAAATATTAAAAGAACTGCCGTTTGAAGATTTGGGGTTTGCCAATGTGGATCATCACAGGAGCCTTCGGACAGGTTATCCGGAGGCTGTTTTTTGTCAGGGAAAAACGCCTTCGCAGATTGCTGCAATCATGAAAGAGTTGTCTGTGCATAATAAAAATATTATCGGGACCAGAGCTTCCAAAGCGGACTATGAGGAAGTGCGGCGTGTCCTTCCGGAAGCGGAATACCATGAGGATGCACGCATGATTGTCGTTATGCGGGATCCCCTTCCTCATCAGGATGGGTCCATCGCAGTGGTGACTGCCGGTACGGCCGACATCCCGATAGCGGAGGAAGCTGCCATCACCGCACAGGCCTTGGGTAACAAAGTGGACCGCATTTACGATGTGGGCGTGGCTGGTATTCACCGCCTCTTTGCCAAGCTGGAGCTGATCCGAAAGGCCAACGTGGTCATTGTGGTCGCGGGAATGGAGGGCGCCCTGGCCAGCGTAGTCGGAGGACTGGTGGAACGTCCTGTGATCGCAGTTCCCACCAGCATCGGCTACGGCGCCAATCTGGGCGGAATTGCGGCGCTGCTTTCCATGCTCAACAGCTGCGCCAACGGCGTGGGCATCGTTAATATCGACAACGGATTTGGAGCCGCATACCTGGCATCCAATATCAATCGCATATAGGAGAAAGTGAAGATGAACTTATATTTTGACTGCACCAGCGGTGTCAGCAGCGATATGATCCTGAAAGCGCTGATCGGACTGGGAGGAAAGGCCGATGAAGCGGACAAGCTGAAATTGCCCGGGCATTCCCAGGATTCGGCCCAACATGACCATGGGCACCATCATAGTCACAGAAGCCACCGGGAAATCATTTCGCTGATTGAAAACAGTGATTTATCCTCCGGGATAAAGAAAACCGTCCTTGCTATCTATGAGGTGATCGCAAAGGGCGAGGCTCAGGTGCACGGGACCACGGTTTTGGATGTACATTTTCATGAGGTGGGACGGGATCAGGCAATCCGCAACATCACAGGCATTGCCGCTGCTTTGGAAAGCCTTGGTGTTTCCCGAATTTATTGCTCGCCGATTCACGACGGAACCGGGTTTATCCAGTGCAGCCACGGCAGAATTCCGGTGCCGGTGCCGGCGGTTATGGCGATGCGGCAGACTTGCGATTATGTGTTTGTTACGGATGATATCGAGACAGAGCTGGTAACGCCTTCCGGGCTGGGGATCCTGATGGGGATCGGAGCCAAATATGCGGAGGAAATGCCTCCGGGAAAAATTGTTAAAACCGCAGCAGCAAAGGGAGGGCGTGACACAGGCAAAGAAGGCCTGAAAGCTTTCCTGATACAAGGAGAAGAAAAATGACAGATGCAAAAATGACGGAAGCGCCCAAGCCGGTTCGCAACGACGAACTGGTTGGGACCATAGCTGCCGTAAAGAAGGATGGTTCACAGGAAAACACCGTGAAAATGCTCAATGAAGTGGTGCGGGCCAAACTGCTGGCGCCTATCAATCTGGACAGAGATCCGGTGGTGGAAGGGGAAGACGGACAAGTGGTTTTGGAAAAAGACACAACCATTAGTTTTGAGCTGATCAAGGCCACCAATGGGGATCTGTACTATCCGGTGTTCACCCACGGCGAAGAACTGCGCAAATGCAGTCAGGAACAGAACCAGCACAGTATGATCGTTGACTTTGAAGATTTGGCGAATATGATTTTAAGCCAGGGTAAAGCGGTCCGCGGATTTGTAATTAATCCGATGGGCGATAATATTTGCTTTACACAAGAGATGATTCAAGGTATGATTGACGATATGAAAAAACAGGCCGATGAAAATCAGGCGTAAAAAAGGAGAAAAATTATGAGTCAGGAAGTATTGGCAGTTGTCGCAGGAGAAGAACTTACTCAGGCGGATTTTAACGAGTTTCTGCAGAAGATCCCCCAGGAGCAGAGGGCGTATGCGTCTCAGCCCCAGGCAAGAGAGCAGCTTATGGAGCAGTTCATCGCATCAAAGCTGTTCGCCAAGATGGGCGAGGACGAAAAGATAGATGAGACGGATGAGTTCAAAACCATCATGTCCAGCCTGAAAAAAGAGGTTTTATCCCAGATGGCCATGACCAGGGTTCTGGAGAGCGTGTCCGTATCGGAAGAGGAAGCAAAAGCCTTTTTTGATGCAAACGAAGAAAAATTTGTAAAAGGTGAAACCTTGCAGGCAAAACACATCCTCGTTGATTCGGAAGAAAAAGGAAATGAGATTTACCAGGCCATCGAAAACCAGGAAGCCACCTTTGAGGATGCTGCCGGAAAGTATTCATCCTGCCCGTCCAAAGAGAAGGGCGGAGATCTGGGTGAATTCGGAAAAGGCCAGATGGTCAAAGAGTTTGAAGATGCCGCATTTGCTGCGGAAATCGGCAAAGTGGTCGGACCGGTCAAAACCCAATTCGGTTATCATCTGATTAAGGTTGAACAGAAGAATGCTCCGGGAACAAAGACCTTTGACGAAGCTAAGAACGAGATCGCGCAGCAGATGCTGCAGCAGAAAAGAGCTGTCGCTTTCAACGAAAAGATTAATGAACTGAAAGAAACGTACATGGCTGACTAAGAAACAGCAGGAATAAATTGGGGCTGAGCGCATTCAAATGAGAGATGAATGCGCTCAGCCCCTTTTTCGGCAGAATGTCGAAGCGCGCTAGTCGAGTCCGATTGATCCGGGCCGGGAAAATTTTATTGAAAAGTTTTAGTTTTTACGCAAAGTTGTGGATTTGCGGGGCCTGATCTTGAGAAGAAGCAGGTTTTGGTGCTTCTGGCTGATTTTGAGAGGGTATAATCGTTGAAAACTGCGTAAAAACTAGAATTTATTTTCATTTTTTTCCGGAAATATGAAATTTGGGCCGAGCCACACCACCACTGCTTCATACCCATCTGCAATCTCAACACTGATATACAATATCTCCATTCATAATCGTACAGCAGACTTTCGTCTGGGCGATGGTCTTGGGATCGCAGGTCAAAATGTTCTGTTCCAGCACCACCATATCCGCTTTCTTACCTACCTGGATGGAGCCGATCATGTCCTCCATCTTCATTTCATAGGCGCCGTTGATTGTATAGCACTCCAACATTTCCCTGGCGGTAACCCCCTGCTTGGGATTTCTCGTATACTTGGGATCATCCTTTTCCCCCGGATATGGGGAGCACTGGGTCACGCCTACCTCGATCCCGCTGAGGGGACGGTAGTCAGGCTGCACCGGATAGTCCATGGAGCCTGTGATTTTGATGCCCGCATCCATCATATCGCGAATATGATATTCCCGCTCAAACCGCTCGGTGCCGAACATCATTTCCTCCAGAGGCGAGAAATTAGGATCGTAATACCACCACAGCGGCTGCATGGTCCCAATAACCTTCAAATCCGCCATTCGCTGCATATCACTTTCCGTAATAAGGGTAACATGGGCGATCATGTTACGAAAATCCTTGTCTCCGTTAACCTTGCGCGAATACGCAAAGGCATCCAGGGCACAGCGCACTGCGCCATCGCCCATGGCATGGATTTGCACCTGATAGCCTGCCCCGTTGAGAAGAGCTGTAAATTCTTTGAGGCTTTCAGGGTCGCTGTAGGCATCGCCCTTAAAGTCCGCGGCTTCACCGGCCTCCGGCGCATACGGTTCCAGGAGCAGCGCGCTCTTGCCCTCGGGAACTCCGTCAAAGACCACCTTGGCCTGGGAAATCTTCTGAAAATCCGAATTAAAGGATTGATATTCATCCAGCCTGCTGATGTATTCCTTGGCCACGGATGCATCCACATTTCGCTCTTCAAAATTCATTGCGGTGGAATTGACTCTCAGCTTTAATTCGCCGTCCTTTTCCATCTGGTTGTACACTTCCCAGGCTTCCGTGTCCTGAATCGTTGCTGCGGCCACATCGATTCCGGTGATGCCGAAGGAGCTGCATTCTTCCTGGAACTTGAGGAAGGCATCGTGGAATTTTTTCTTTGTATGCTCCCGCTGAGGCAGATTTTCCATGAGAGAAATGCCATCGACAATAAAGCCCGTCGGCTCGCCGTTTTCATATTTGTAAATATTGGCGCCGCTGGGAACGGGCGTGGTGCTGTCCAGGCCGATCATTTCCATGGCCTTTGCGTTGAGCAAAGACGCGTGGCGGGACATGTCCGTAATGGACACCGGTTTATCGGGGCAGATTTTATTCAGCCACTCATTGGTGACGGCCCCGTCGGGAAAGGCATTGATATCCAAGCCGTCGCCGTAATACATGGGATTGTCCGGATGGGCATCGACAAAGGCTTGAAAAGCCTCTGTGTATGCTTCCATTGAGGGCGGGATGTTTTCAAAGCTCAAGGTCGTATCCGCATCGATTAAAGACATGACCTCATGGGTATGGCCGTCGATAAACCCCGGCGTAACGTATTTGCCGTCCAGATCGATCAATTTAGTATCTGCGCCCAAATAGCTTTCGACGCCGGCATTGCCGCCTACATAAACGATTTCGCCACCGATCACAGCAACTGCCTCTGCTGTCGTATCACCGACCATGGTCTGGATAACTCCGTTTTTCAAAATTAAATCAGCATGTTTCATAAATGGATCTCCTTTCTTGCGCCCGCCGGCCCATGGATGATAAGAACCGCAGGCTCCTGAACTTTTCCCATCACTTTGGTCAGGAAGCTTTCTATTTATAAAATAATCCTGACACCTGGTGTCAAGTCAACAGAATATTTTAAATTTTTTGCGTTTTAAGAGGCGTCGAAATTTAAAAGATAAAAGGGGTGTTTTTTTGATAAAAAATCACGTAATTGACAATAAATTTTGCTTGGGATAAAATAATAGAAACTTTGCATCCATTAGACCTAAAATGCCCAAATTATAGGGGAGAGGTAAGAATATGAGTTATCCCTTTTCGCTTAAAGAAGTAAGCAAAATGTTTGATATTCCCATTACCACATTGCGCTACTGGGAACGGCAGGGCTTAATCCATCTTCAACGAAACGATGGCAACAATTACAAAGAGTTTTTCTTTGATGACTTATCCTATGTCTGCGATATGGATATTTATCATAATCTGGGATGGAACAAAAGTGAGCTGGAAGACTTGTATTCCATGGATTTTTCGCAAATCGAGCAGACCCTTCGGGCATCCGACCTGCGGATCCAGGAAGAAATAGAAAAGCTCCAGGCCATGCGCACCAGAATCGAAAAGCGTCGGGCGGTCCTCGATCGGATACAGGAATTGGCCATGCGCCCCTACTCAGAGAGCGAACTGGGAATGGAAAAGATCGTTTCCACGCCCAATGATAAAGAGGCGCTCATCAAGTATGGCAAACCCCTTTTGACCGAATTTGTGGCGATGATTTCTTTAACCGGAGATCAAGAGACATTGGAATACGGTTTTTCTGTGCCCAAAGATTTTTCGTATGGAAAAGTTCTGCTGCAAAAAGGCAGGACCGATGCCAGCTATGTCGTTTTTTTGCTCAAAGCTCCCGCAAAAGAGCTGGTGTTTCCATACAAGATTGAGTCTCTGCGGCCTTACATTGAGCCCCATGTCCGAAATATCGCCCGGCTTTATTCAAAGCCCAAAGAGCTCTTGTGCCACTTCTTGCTTACGGCCTATGATGAAGAGTTCCAAGGACCTTGCTTTTATAATGAAGTTTATGCGCAGCTGTAACAGGTGGCGCCTGCTGGAAACAGAGGTGTCCGGAAATGTGGCGGCTTACTTGGCGAAACCTTTGCAGCATGGGGAAATCTCCTCTTGACAAATTCCGTAAATCCGTTAAACTAGTTCTATGCAATAAAATAGAAGGCAGTGAAAAAGAGGAGTAGGGAAATAGTCCTTAACAGAGAGAAGATCCGCGGCTGAAAGATCTTTAAGGGAAACGTTTTCTGAAGGTTGCTTTGGAGTCTTCGTGCCGGCAAATGAGGGCCGCGCCTTAACAGGCTGCGGAATAAAGGTGGTACCGCGGAATTTCCGTCCTTTAGAGCTTGAAGGGCGGTTTTTTTATTATTAGTTTTTGGGCAGGTTGGGTAAAAAACGAAAAAAGCTTTAAAAATTTACGCTTTTTTCAACGATTGAGCCCCCTCAAATTGGCTGATCAGCGGCCAAACACGCTGCTTATCAAGATAAGGCTTAGCGAACCCACAACTTTGCGTAAAAATTACGAACTTTAACTAAATTTTCCCAGCACCCAGCACCCGGCCCGGCCGCCGAGGCTGCCAAAAACAAAAAATAATGCAATTTCTATTCGAAATGTGCCTTTTTGAAACCAAAGTCCATATAAATTTGGCCGTTTTCAGCGAAAATGGGCCCACTGCCGAGCATTTTACGGATGGTTAGCGCAAACTTTCGCCAATAAATGCGTCACGCACTGCAAACTAGTAGCTTGCGAAAGAGCGAATTTGAGAAAAATTCCATTTATATATGGACATGCACCCGGATTTTGCCCATTTCGAATAGAAATCGGCAAAAAAACTGAAAACAGGCCCTGGCAGGCCGCCGAGGCCGCCGGCGCAAGCAATAGATTGAGACAAATGCGGGCGCAGCTTGCAAATTCATTACAAATAAAAGGAGAAGAAAGAAATGGAGAAAAACCTGGCAAAGACATATAATCCAAAGGATTTTGAGGACCGCATCTACGCCATGTGGGAAGAGAGCGGAGCCTTTAAAGCAGAAAGGGATCCGGGCAAGAAACCATTCACAATCGTGATGCCGCCGCCCAACATTACCGGACAGCTGCACATGGGACATGCCCTAGACCAAACCCTTCAGGACGTACTGACCCGCTTCAAACGGCTCCAGGGCTATAGCGCTCTGTGGCTTCCCGGCAGCGACCACGCCAGCATTGCCACAGAAGTAAAAGTCGTAGAAAAGCTGCGAGAAGAAGAAGGCGTTGAAAAAGAAGAGATCGGCAGAGAAGCCTTTCTCAAGAGAGCTTGGGACTGGAAGCGCATTTACGGCGGCAAGATCACCAAGCAGTGCAGAAAGCTGGGCGACTCCTGCGACTGGAGCAGAGAACGCTTCACCATGGATGAAGGATGTAACAAAGCGGTAAACCACTTCTTTGTCAAGCTCTACGAAAAAGGATACATTTACAGAGGAAACCGGCTCATCAACTGGTGTCCGGAATGCGGAACCTCCCTGTCTGACGCCGAAGTAGAACACGAAGATAAAAACGGCAGCTACTGGTATTTCCGCTATCCGGCGGCTGACGGCGGCGAAGGAGTAGTAGTTGCCACATCCAGACCGGAGACCATGTTCGGCGACGTGGCCATTGCTGTGCATCCGGATGATGAGCGATACAAAGACCTTGTGGGAAAGAACGTGATTCTGCCGCTGGTTGGAAAAGAAATTCCCGTTATCGCTGACCCATACCCGGATCCGGAAAAGGGAACCGGAGCCGTGAAGATCACCCCGGCCCACGACGCCAACGACTTTGAAGTGGGACAGCGAAACAATCTGGAAAGCATCTGCTGCATAAACGAAAATGCCACCATGAACAGCCTGGCCGGAAAATACGAAGGCATGGACCGATATGAATGCAGAAAAGCCTGGGTAGCCGACCTGAAAGAAGCCGGTTATCTGGTAAAAATAGAAGAAAAGGTAATTCCGGTAGGCGGCTGCTACCGCTGCGGAACTACCATCGAGCCCATGCTGTCGGACCAGTGGTTCGTAGCCATGGAAGAATTGGCAAAACCGGCCATCGAAGCTGCCAAAACCGGCAAGCTGATCCATGTGCCGGAACGCTTTGAAAAAACTTATCTCCACTGGCTGGAAGAGATTCGGGACTGGTGCATTTCCCGCCAGCTGTGGTGGGGACACCGGATTCCGGCCTGGTACTGCCAGGATTGCGGCGAGATCATCGTAGCTGAGTCGGCGCCGGACAAATGCAGTAAATGCGGCAGCACCAATCTCAAGCAGGACGAAGACGTGCTGGACACCTGGTTCTCGTCGGCTCTGTGGCCCTTCTCCACCCTGGGGTGGCCGGAAGAAACTGAGGACCTCAAGTATTTTTATCCCACCGACGTTTTGGTGACGGGCTATGATATCATCTTCTTCTGGGTTGTGCGCATGGTATTTTCCGCCCTGGAAACAACGGGCGAATCACCGTTCAAATATGTTTATGTCCACGGCCTGGTGCGGGATGGAGAAGGCCGCAAGATGAGCAAATCCCTGGGCAACGGCATCGACCCCCTGGAGATCATCGACCAGTACGGAGCGGACGCCCTCAGGTTCATGCTCACCACCGGCATTACGCCGGGCAATGACATGCGTTTTAAAGAGGACAAGCTGGAAAGCTCCAGAAACTTTGCCAACAAGCTGTGGAACGCCAGCAGATTCGTAATCATGAACCTGCAGGATGAGGACGGCAACTTTAAAACCATGAAGAACAACGGACTGCAGGATGAAGATAAATGGCTCCTTTCCAGAGTGAACGACGCGGCAAAATACGTGACGGAAACCATGGAAAAATTCGACCTGGCTCTGGCCGGACAGCGGGTTTACGAGTTGATCTGGAATGAATACTGCGACTGGTATATCGAAATCGTAAAGGGGCGGCTCTATGGGGACGATGAAGCAGATAAAGAAACGGCCCGCTGCGTGCTGGTGCGGGCGCTGAAAGACATGCTGCGCATGCTCCACCCGTTCATGCCATATATTACGGAAGAAATTTGGGGATTCCTGCCAAAGGATCAGTCGGCCGAAGATAACCCGCACAATTTCCTAATTAAAGAACGCTGGCCCGTATACGATGAGGCCCTGACCTATAAAGAAGAAGTGAAGAAGCTGGAGATGGCCATGGACGCCATCCGCAGCATCCGTAACATCCGCGCCGAAGCCGACGCAGCACCCAGCAGAAAGCTGAGCGCCGTCATCCTGGCACAGGGACAGCAGCTGGATACAGTAAAAGCCGGCGAACGGTATATTAGAAACCTGGCCAACATTACCCAGATCACCTTTACCCAGAGCAAGGATGAGGTACCCGAGGAGGTTATGTCCGCTGTAATCACAGGCGCGGAAATCTTCGTCCCGCTGGATGATCTGGTGGATTATAAAGCAGAATTCGAACGGCTTACAAAGGAAAAGACGAGACTGGAAGGGGAAGTAAAGCGGCTTACGGGCAAGCTTTCCAACGAAGGTTTTATAAAGAAAGCTCCGGAAAAAGTAGTCAACGCGGAAAAAGAAAAATTAGCAAAATATGAAGACATGCTGGCCAAGGTTTGTGACCGGCTGGCAATGGTGGAAGGAAAGTTTTAAGGAGATAGGTAGCAGCAATGGATGCAATAAAAAAGATACACCAGTTTGACCGGTTCGGAAGCGTCCTGGGGTTGGAACGGATGAACGTGCTGCTAAAAAAATTGGGAGACCCGCACAAGCCTCTGCGGGTCATCCATGTGGCCGGGACCAACGGAAAAGGTTCCGTATGCAAGTTTATCTACGAGGCGCTTGCGGCCAACGGATATAAGGTGGGGCTTTACACCTCCCCTTTCATTCAAAGCTTCCACGAGCGGATTCAATTGGACGGCGCATTTATATCCGACCGGGAGCTGGACCAATACACCGATCAGGTGATGGAAAAAGCAGAAGAAATGGTGCGGGAAGGCCTGGATTCGCCGACTGAGTTCGAAGTGGTGACAGCCATAGCCTTCTTGTATTTTGCAGGGCGGAAGGCTGATTTTGTAATTCTGGAAGTGGGGCTGGGAGGGAGCGGCGATTCTACCAACGTGGTGGAAAACCCGTTGATCAGCATCATTACTTCTATTTCCTACGACCATATGGATCGGCTGGGAAATACCCTGGAAGAAATCGCCGGCGAAAAGGCCGGCATCATCAAAACCGGCGTGCCGGTGGTTTCCAATGTGGAGCAAAAGCAGGCGGCGCGGGTTATCGCCAAAAGAGCCTATGAAAAAGGCGCGGTCCTTTACGATGCTGCAAAGCTAACGTATGGGATCCGGGAACAATCTCTGTCAGGATATGCCTTTGACATAGAGATTTATGGAACCGACTACAGCGGCGTCCGCATCGGCATGGCAGGCAGACATCAGATTGAAAATGCGAAAACTGCTTTGATCGCCTTGGAGATTCTCAGAAAAAAGGGTATAATAAAAGTAAGCCGTGACAAATTATACCAAGGACTGCTTTGTGCCAGACAGCCGGGACGATTTGAAGTTCTGGACGGCGACCCTTGTGTCGTTCTCGACGGCGCCCACAACCAGGCGGGGGCGGCAGCGCTTAAAGAAACGGTGAAAGCTTGTTTTCCTCAGCGACGGATCGTCGTGGTCACCGGCATGCTGGCAGATAAAGAGACGGATCAAATTACCGATGAGCTCTGTCAGATTACCGATCAGTTCGTGGTAACAGAGCCGGACAATCCGAGGAAAATGCCTGCAGAGGACCTTCGGCAGCTGCTGGACAAAAAAGGCGCGGTCTGCAAAGTAGCATCGAATGCAAAAGAAGCATACCGTATGGCAGCAGAAGCGCCATTTGATCCGGAAGTGGTTCTGATTGCCGGATCGTTGTATTTAATAGGAGAAATAAGGGGGCTGTTTAACTAATGTGCCAAGAAAAAGCTGAAAAAGTATTACTCTTTTATAACCCGAATTCGGGAAACGGACTATTTAAAAATAATTTGGATTATATTATCGATCGCTTCCAGACGGCCGGATATCAGATTGTACCAGTGCGTGCAGCCAAAGGGATGGCAATCGATCGGGCGCTGGCGACAATGAACGTGGATGAATACCGGCAGATCATCGCTGCCGGCGGCGACGGTACTATTAATATTTGTGTCAATGCTATGATCCGTCACGATATCCATCTGCCGCTGGCGATCTTCCCTGCGGGAACGGCCAATGATTTTGCTTACTATTTTGAAATCCCTACCGATATTGACGGTATGGTGGACATCGCTCTGGGGAACCATTTTACCAACGCTGATGTGGGAAAGGTCAACGACCGGCATTTTATCAATGTGGCGGCCATGGGCGCTCTGATCGATGTGAGCCAGAAAACGGATCCCAATTTGAAAAACACCATCGGAGTCATGGCCTATTATCTAAAAGCGGTTACTGAGGTGCCCAATCTGCGGGCGCATAAAGTGCGGCTGATCACGCCGGATGAAACCTATGAAGAGGAGATGTATTTTATGGTGGTTATGAACGGGATATCTGCCGGCGGCTTTAAAAAGATTTCACCGGAATCCGAGATTAATGACGGCTTGATGGATGTAATCCTATTCCGTAAAATGCCGATTATTGAACTGGGACCTCTGCTGTTCAATGTGATACACGGCAACCATTCCAAAAACAAACACGTCTTGACCTTCAAAACAGCAGAGCTGCGATTGGAGTCGGACGACGATGTTTCTACAGATATCGACGGCGAACAAGGAGAAAAGTTCCCGCTTAATTTCGGTCTTCTCCATAACCGGCTGAAAATTTTTACAGAGGAGGATGATTTATAGATGATTAATATTGTAATGTCCGAAACCAAGGATTATGAAAAATTAGTGCCCTTTTTCATCGAAAACGAGCTGGAGTTTTCAGAAGAAGAGCCGGTGCCTACTGACCTGGTCAAATGCTGGCAGGTAACCCACGGAAAGGACGAGCATCTGGTAGCTGCGCTGGTTCTGGCCAAGAGGGAAGGTGAATTCATCATCGATGGAATCGCAGTGGAAAAGATTTACCGTAAACTCAAGATCGGCAAGATTCTGCTGGATAAAGCGGTAGAAGAAACTTTATCACAAGGGGGGCGCTGTATCTACTTGGTCGCCCGCGCTCCGGAATTTTTTCGAAAGTACGGATTCAAAACCGTTCCCAGGGAGGAAGCACCGAATTTTTTTGAGTGTCTGACCTGTCCACAATACGGAAAAACCTGTCATCCCGAAGTGATGAAGCTAGATTTCGAGTAATAATTCCCCCCAAAAGGCAATATATTCTATAAGATGCGAACCACGCCGGGGCATCTTTTATTGAGACGCAACCTTGCGGCAATGCCGTGTTAAGATGATGTGTTTATCATAGATACTTTGCTTTAGGGGGATTTTTATGGAAAAGATTCTGGAAGGAAACAGCGCGCAGCTGGTGGGGAAGGTCCTGTCGGAACTGGAATTCAGCCACAAAACGTATGGAGAAGCTTTTTATGTGGCACTGCTGGGAGTGGTGCGAAAAAGCGGTTATGAGGACGATATCAGACTAATGGTATCTGAACGTCTTATCGGCAGCATGTCCCTTACGCCGGGTCAGACTGTAAAAGTCTCCGGACAGGTACGCACTTATAACCAGGAGTGCGAAGGAAAAAATCGATTGAATGTTGTAGTTTTTGTCAGGGAAGTAGAAGTACTTGAGGCGGAGACTCCTCATGAAAATCGAATTTATTTGGAAGGATTTGTGTGCAAAAAACCGGTGAGAAGGACCTCGCCTCTTGGGCGGGAAATTTGTGATTTAATGCTAGCAGTTAACCGTATGTATAATAAATCCGATTACATACCATGTATTGCTTGGGGCCGAAATGCTGCATACGGCGGAGAACTGGACGTAGGATGCAAGCTGGCCATTGAGGGAAGGATACAGAGCAGAGAATACAAAAAACGGGATGAAGAAGGAAATGTAAGTGTGAAAGTCGCTTACGAAGTATCGATTATCAAGATGGAAGAATGCTAAAAGAAGCGGGTCAAAAGAGAAACTTTAATTTGATTTAACTTTCTGAACCGGACGTTGTAAAAATCGCCCAAAGCGCGGACTTTGGGCGATTTTGAGTCCGCGCACCTAAAAAAATTTACACCAATTAGGCAAAAAATAGTCTGATTTTATTTCGGTCAACCACCATCCACGCTACACCAGCAAAACGCCTGCCTCATGGACAAAAAGCAACAATATATCCAAGAACCCTTTGACGTCTTGCATGCCGCAGCATGCTTTGTTCGATCCCTTGATCACCGATTATTGATTAATCACCTGCTCCAGCTTGTCCCGAAAGACTGTGACCTGAGGAGAAAGATTTTCAGCACCATTGTTGATAGCGCTTTCCAATACCTCGGCAGAGCGTGCCAAATAAGTAAGTCCTAATGTCCCGGCCAGTCCCTTAATGGAATGGGCTAAAATTTTTGCTTTATCCCTGTGGCCGGAAGTTAAGTGGTCTTCCAGCGTATCGCAGGCCTGGGCATAGTTCTTTTTAAAGCGAGACAGATGCTTTTCGTAAAGGGCGGTGCTGCCGCCGAGATTTTCAATGGCTTGATCCCTGCCGGCAAAAGGATCCTCCTGAAGTCTTGTCTTTCCTCCGACGGGGGCATCCTCGATATAAGGACGCAGGGCGCTGTAAAGCTGGGTGTATTTGAACGGTTTCAGTATAAAATCGTGGAATAAATCTTTGTAACGCATTTGTATCTCCTTATCCATATTTGTTGCAGTAAGAGCGATGATTGGCGCGGTTATGCCCATTTCTTTCAGTTTGCGGGCGGTCTCATACCCATTCATAATTGGCATATGAATGTCCATTAGAATGACGCTGTAATATTCGTCTCCCGATTGTTCACACATATTGAGCGCTTCCAGGCCGGAAGCTGCATGCTCACAGGTCAGATTTACACGAGTGAGAAGATCTTCAACGACTTCGTAGTTTATGGGAGTATCCTCTACAACGAGAATGTTTTCTCCATGACCTTGCAAGACCGGTACCAGCGACGTGTTTTTTTCTTCGGCGCTATAGTACTTGGGCGCAGTGATTGTAAAGCAAAATGTGGATCCCATCCCCTTTTTGCTCTCAGCCCATAAAGAGCCGCCCATATGTTCAACCAAGTGCTTGCAAATAGGCAGACCCAGCCCTGCACCCGAGTGCATTTTCGTCAAATGGCCCTCTGCCTGATAAAACTCTGTAAAAATGCCTGAAAGATCTTGAGGATCAATGCCGATGCCTGTATCCTCTACAGCGATTTTCAGTGTGATCGTATCCTGGAATTCTTTTAAAACCGATACGTTAATGCGGACATATCCTGCATCCGTGAACTTACAGGCGTTATTAATTAAGTTGACCATGACCTGTTCCATCCGGAGCCGGTCCAGGTTTAAACACAGCTCAGAGTCGAATCCGTAATTGGTCAGCAAATGAATTCCTTTTTGGGAAGCCACGGGCTGAAACATCTGTTCCAAATCCTTTAAAAGATCCAGCAAGCAGAAATGGGAAGGCTCCAAACTGATCGTACCGTTTTTCAACTTTGAAAAGTCCAGTACATCATTAATTAAAGTGAGCAGATAATCGGAAGACGTATTGATCTTGGAGACGATTTCTTTCTGACGATCATCCAGATCTGATTCCTCCAAAATGTGACTAAGGCCTGTAATCGCATTGAGAGGCGTTTTCAGCTCATGAGAAACATTTGCCAGGAGAGATTCCTTTGCCTCGATATGGAACTGCACTTCTTCAAGCTGATCAATCAGCTGCTGCTCCATCACTACTTGCTTTGTATGGTCATAAATAGTTAGAACACATTTTGCCTGCTCTTCTTTGTCAAAAATTGTAAAGGCGGATGCTTCAAAATAGGAATCCTTAAATTGCAATGTTTGTCTCACCGGCTCTCTGGATTCCAAATAAGGGACGAGCCGGTATTCCATTAAAAATTGATAGATGCTCTTGGGAAGATATTCCGCGGCATTATGCCCAATCAGAGAAACCTCCTCAAGCTCCATGAACTCTCTGAAACGACAGCTGACAAACTCAAAGCGATTGAATTCGTCCAGCACTGCAATCCCATTTTCCGCGTGCTTTAATATGCTGTTAGAAAAATCATTGTAATAGCTGATAGACCCCTTAATTTTTTTGATTCTTATGGATTCCGCAACGAACATCGTGACCAGCAGTAATCCAAAAAAAACCAGCGAATTCTCCAATAAGATAGCCATCCCTGTACTCAAATCCCGGTTGTGCAGGAACAGCAAAATGATAATGTTAATGATAAATATGGATCCAACGCAGGTTATCGTGGTTATAACCGTATCATTTTTTTTCATAAATCAAATTACCCCCAATTCTCTCCTTAAATTGCTATTTAAGTAGATTTTATAGTGAAAATAGACAAAAATCCACAACACATTTACGACAATTTGTGAGCTATTCGTAAAAAATGTTGTGGTGTTTTGTCGAAATTGGTAGAATAGAAGAAAAATGCAGAGGAAGGGAGGAAAATGCGTGTCGAATCTTGTCGTTTTGGCGGGAACGGTTTGTTACTCAGTAACAATTGGAATCCTGGCCGGGCATGCCGTTGTGTACATTTTTAATAAGATTCCGGCCAAGTGGCTTTGTGATTATGGTGAGGAACCGGATGAAAAACTGAAAGATCCGTATCTTCAAAGGATAAAAGGATTTCCATGGAAATGGATTTATTCCGGCTTTTTTACAGCCGGTTTGCTCAGGCTGGCTTTTTTTGATTGGGTGCTTTCCTTGGCGGCAGTTGTTCTTTGCTGGGCACTCCTGGAGATCGCATTGGCCGATAAAAAATACGGAATTATTCCTGATCAGTTTGTCCTATTGACGGCGATTTCCGCACTGGGCTTTATTCCCTTTCACCAAACCTTTCTTGAGCCGCTTTGGGGCGCGCTTTTGGGCAGCGGCGTGATGCTCCTTTCCGCCCTTTTTGGAAAACTGATTTTCAAAAAGGAGTCTCTCGGTTTGGGAGATGTCAAGCTGTTTGCAGCCCTGGGTCTGGCATTGGGATTTAAAGGCACATTGGCTGTGCTGGTCCTGACTGCTTTCAGCAGTGCCGGGGTTTTCTCCTTCCTTCTGATCAGGCGGAAAATCAAACGCACCGACATGCTGCCCTTGGGTCCGTATATCTGCGGCAGCGCCATTTTTTATACAGTAATTATCTGGCCGCTGTTGTAAAAACGCAGAATTCATATATAATAGAAGGGATAAAGTTCTCATTCTGATGAGATCTGCGGCATCCGGTCCAGTCCATCAGTAAAGATATAGCAAGAGAGGATAAGAGATGATTACAAGCAAACAAAGAAGCTTTCTCAAAAAGCTGGCCCACGAACTTGAGCCGACGGTTTTTTTGGGGAAAAGCGGGCTAACAGAAAATATAAAAAAAGAAATGGAAAACGGATTTGAATCCAGAGAGCTGGTGAAAGTCAAACTCCAGGAAGGCTGCAGCCTGTCGCCGAAAGAGGTGGCAAACCAGCTGGCCCAGGAGCTGAATGCAGAATTTGTACAAGCAATCGGCCGCAAATTCGTACTTTACAGGGAATCAAAGGATAATAAACAGATCCTTCTGCCCAAGAAGTAGGTATTCCCATGGAAAGAAACCTGCTTCTTACCATTGAATACGACGGGACCCATTTTTCCGGGTGGCAGAGACAGCCGGGACGGCCGACGGTACAAGGTACCCTGGAATCGGCCTTATCGGCAGTGTGCGGCAAAGAGATCCGCATCGACGGGACCAGCAGGACCGATGCCGGCGTCCACGCCTACGGACAGAGAGCCACCCTGAAGGGTGAATTTGGAATACCGACAGAACGCTTGGCGCTGGCCGTCAATCACAGGCTGGCAGGCGGTATGCGGGGAAAGATGGCTGCTGGACCCATCCGCGTTACGGACGTCTGTGAAAAGCCAATGAACTTTCACGCCCGTTTCGATGCCAAAGGAAAGACTTATATTTATAAAATCCGCAATTCGGAAAATATGGACGTGTTTCAACGAAATTACTGCTATCAAATTCCCAGGCCCCTGGATTTGCCAGCCATGAAGCTGGCTGCCGAGCAAATTACAGGTACCCATGACTTCCAATGCTTTCAAGCATCTGGCGGCACAGAGCGGGAAACTACGGTACGCACCATCTACAAGTTGGAATTGCGCCAGGCAGGCAGCGATATCCAAATATGGGTGACTGGAGACGGGTTTCTCTACAACATGGTGCGGATCATAACAGGAACCTTGGTGGAAGTCGGAATGGGAAAGATACCTCCCACGGCCGTAGCTTCCATCATTGAAAGCAAGGACCGCCAAAATGCGGGCCATACGGCGCCGCCGCAAGGGCTCTATCTGGGAGAGATTTATTATGAATTACAGGAGGTACCAGGATATGATGAATGAACGCCCGGGATGGGATGAATATTTCATGGAAATGGCTGAACTCACAGCAAAGCGTTCCACTTGCCTGCGCAGACAGGTGGGAGCTGTGATCGTTCAGGAAAAACATATAATCGCTACAGGATATAACGGCGCGCCCCGCGGCCTGGAACACTGCAGCCAGCGGGAAGGGGGCTGTCTGCGCCAGCAGCTTGGGATCCCTTCGGGAGAAAGGCACGAGCTTTGCAGAGCCCTGCATGCAGAACAAAATGCCATTATTCAGGCAGCCACGCTGGGCCACAGCATTGAGGGCGCGACCATATACATAACTAATCAGCCCTGCATGATTTGCGCCAAGATGATCATCAATGCGGGAATCCGCAGAATCGTCGTCAAAGAAGGCTATCCGGACCAAATGTC
The DNA here is from genome assembly GCF_020734085.1 of Hominibacterium faecale. Taxonomy (NCBI): domain Bacteria; kingdom Bacillati; phylum Bacillota; class Clostridia; order Peptostreptococcales; family Anaerovoracaceae; genus Hominibacterium; species Hominibacterium faecale. The sequence goes on along the minus strand of NZ_JAJAGH010000017.1, from coordinate 23,689 downwards.
CGTGGATATTCTGGCGGAAGCGGGATTGAAAATCGTAATGTTAGGAGACCAGTAACAGTGGAGTTTAACTTTTTTATACTATGGGCAGCGTTTCTCACATCACTTGTCCTGGCACTGGCGTTTACGCCTCTGGCCATTTGGCTGGCGCCCAAAATCGGAGCCATGGACATACCCAAGGACGAGAGAAGAGTTCACGTTAAACCAATTCCTCGCTTCGGCGGGATGGCGATCTTCATTGGAGTCATGGCTTCGACGCTGATCTTTATCATGCCCGCCTTCATTCCGGGCAAGACGGTGGAAGGAATTCTTATCGGAGGAGCCTTAATCTATTTGTTTGGCGTGATCGATGACTTGCGGGATATCAATCCCAAACTGAAACTTCTGGGACAAGTAGTCTGCGCTTGTATTGTTTACGCATCAGGAATCCGGCTGGACTTTATCAATGATTTTCTTGGCGGAGAGGATCTGCTTTTTTCCAGCGTTCCGGCTTTTCTGGTAACCATCTTGTGGATCGTCGGTATCACCAATGCGGTCAACCTGGTCGATGGATTGGATGGACTGGCGGCAGGAATTGCAGCCATTGCTTCCCTCTGTATTGCCTATGCCGGCTATATCCACGGCCACTACGTAGCGGCGACGGCAATGCTTGCTGTAGCCGGAGGAGCGTTGGGATTTCTGCCCTACAATTTTCACCCGGCCAAGATTTTTATGGGAGACGGAGGCTCGCAGTTCCTGGGGTTTTGTCTGGCAACCTTTTCTTTGATCCAGCCGGTCAAAAGCGCTACGGTAGTAGCGGTTGCCATTCCTGCTCTGGTACTGGGGCTGCCGATCTTTGATACTGCTTTTGCGATTCTGCGGCGGATAATCCGCAGGCAGTCCATCATAGTGGCAGATAAAGAACATCTCCATCATCGAATTATGCGGGCAGGATTCGGCCAAAGACGTTCAGTGATGATCATGTACTGCATCAGCGGAATCATGGGGGTAATTGCAGTCCTCTACAGCAGAGGCCATATGATGGTGGAATGCCTGGGGTTATTGGCGATTGTCGTTATGCTGCTGTATGTGCTTCTTTCCGATACCAGCAACAAAAGGATTGAGCTCAATGCAGTTAATATAAAAAAAGAAGAGGAGAAAGAAAAGAAACACAAAAAATAAGAAAAGAATGTCAAGAAGAGAAGAGAATTTAAACCATTCGGATCAAAAAGGGCTGTACAGGACCCTGGCGGTAGTAGCTCTGCCGATCGCGCTGCAAAGTTTGATCGGTTCCTCCCTCAATCTGGTGGACAACTTGATGGTGGGCAGCCTGGGTGAAGCGGAACTCAACGCAGTTGGAGTTTCCGTGCAGATTTATTTTATTCATTGGATGGTGATGTTTGGCTTTACCAGCGGATCCTCCACCTTTATGGCCCAATTCTTTGGGGCAAAAGACCTTCATAACATAAGAAAGACAGCGGGATTTGCCATAACAGTAGCGATGAGTGTCAGTATTCTGTTTTTCACCGCAGCCATGTTTTTCCCCCATTATGTTCTGCGTATCTTTACCAGGTTTCCGGAAGTCATCGACCTGGGTGTGGGCTATGTAAGGATGGCGGCGCCTGCGTTTCTATTTGTAGCGATTAACGTACCTTTGACTGCGGCCCTGCGCGCTACGCAGCAGACCAAGCTGCCGCTGTACATCAGCGGAGTAGCTTTCCTGACCAATACCTTTCTCAATTACTTATTTATCTTTGGAAGTTTGGGAGCTCCTAAATTGGGAGTGACAGGAGCTGCACTTGCTACTATGATCGCGCGGGCAATCGAAATGTCGCTGACCTTGATCGTGATCTTCGGCCGCAAAAACTTGATTGGTGGTAGGCTGAGAGAATTCTTTGACTTTGACAAGGAATTTGCGGTAAAGATCATCAAAAATGCCATACCTACTACGATAAACGAAACCATGTGGGGGTTGGGCACAGCTCTTTATATCGCTGCCTTTGCCAGAATCGGCGTAACAGAGGGCGCTGCTGTTCAGGCCTGCAATACCATCAATAATCTGTTTATGATGGCCGCCTTCAGCGTGGGAGACGCGACCCTGATTCTTGTCGGACAGAAATTGGGAGAAGGCAAGCTGGAGTATGCCTATTATCTGGCAAAGAAGTTGGTGCGTATCAGTTTGATCATCGGCATCTGTGCGGGATCGGGTTTGATTTTATGCGGAAAACCCCTGCTGAGCCTCTTTGATTTTACCCAGACTGGTGCAGAGTATGCATTTTGGATTCTAGTAGTATATGGCTGTACCATGTGGATGGGAATTTACAACGCTACCAATATAACCGGTGTACTGCGATGCGGCGGTGATACCCGTTACGCGATGCTCGCTGAGGTTTTGGCGGTTTGGTGTATCGGCGTGCCTACAGCCTTTCTTACAGCGCTGGTGCTGAAATGGCCGATTTATTTTGCAGTTTTAGCAGTAAGATTGGAGGATGTGGCCAAAGGTATCGCATTAACGAGACGCTTTTTCTCAAAAAAATGGGTTAAAAATGTGATACGGGATATAAGCGACAATGATACAGCAAATTAGTTGTAAAATGAAGGGCTTCATAGGCAAGTTTATGGAAAACAAAAAAAGCCTCCCCCTAAGGGGAAGGGGCTTTTTTTTAATTATCACATGTGAGAAAATGATACAAATGTTGGAATTTGTCGGATTTGAACCATTATTCTTCAAAAAACATTTGGTTAATTTTTAACAATTCTTTACTTTTGAAAGAAAAGGTTTATAATATAGTATTATGGCAAGAAAGTTATTAAAATCAGAAAGCAGAAGGGGAAATTATGACAACAATGGATGATATCCACAAACTAAAAAAACAGATATTTCTGTATGGGAGTTTAGTCGCCCTGGTGTGCGAGCTGATTTCCTTTTTTATTTTGGGATGGGACCTGGGTTTCCTGACAGGACTGCTGGCAGGACTGGCGACCGCCATCGTGAATTTTAATATTCTGGCATTCACCCTGGACCGGATGCTCAAAAGCGGGAATCAGGGAACTTCGGCGCTGGGCTTCTTTGTGAGAATGACCCTCTACTGTGTGGTGTTCTATTTCGCCATTACCAGGAGCTATGCTGCCGGAGCCGCATGTTTGATCGGTTTTCTGACTTTAAAAGTGCCCATGTATTATTTTTACGCCATCAAGCCGAAATTTAATACAGAGCGTAAGATTCGCCCGGAGGTCCAGGCCATGTATGAGGAAGAGGACAAGAAGGCGGAAGATGAATATTACGGAAGGGAGGAGTGACTATGCATGATTTGGCTCACCTGGGACCCAAAAAGGTATTCATATTTGGTGATGGAAGCTTTTATCTGACAGAGACGGCTGTCTGGGGCATCATTGTCGCAGTCATTATATTGGTTCTGGCTCTGTGGTCCGTCCGCAAGATGGAACGGATCCCCAGAGGAAAGCAGGTAGTTGCGGAGCTGGTCGTGACCAAGACCTATGACATGGTAAAACAAATCATGGGCAAGGAAGTGGGCGAAGCGTTCGCACCCTATATGGGGACGATTTTCTTTTTCCTGCTTATTTCCAATATGCTGGGACTTTTCGGCTTCAGGCCGGTAACGACGGATTTGAATTGTACTTTTGCGCTGGCGCTGACCACATTCGCATTGGTTCAAATAACAGCGATCCGTTATCAGGGCCCGGTTGGAAGACTGAAAGAGCTTGCTTCACCGATGGCATGGATGTTTCCGATCAAGATCATTGAGGAAGTGGCAAGACCGCTTTCACTGGGATTCCGACTGTTCGGGAATATCCTGGGCGGACTGATCGTTATGTCGCTGGTATACAGCGGGCTGGCCAGCTTATCGTACAAACTGGTAAGCTTGCCGATTTTAGACACCATTCTGCCGCTGCCGGCCAATGCGTTCTTCGACATGTTCGAGCCAGTTCTGCAGGCGTACATTTTCACCATGTTATCCATGGTCTATATTGCCCAGGAAGCAATTGTGATCAGTGCCCATAAGGGAGAATAATAAAGCATCATCAAATGAAAGTTTAAGGAGGATTTTTAAAATGACAGGAATTACACCGGAAGCATTTGTACTTGGAATGTCAGCATTAGGAGCAGGACTTGCTATGTTCTGCGGTATTGGTACAGGAATCGGACAGGGCTACGCGGCAGGACGCGCCGTTGAAGGCGTTGCCAGACAGCCGGAAGCGCAGGGAGATATTTTAAAGACTATGCTGGTAGGTCAGGGTGTTGCAGAGACTCCGACGATCTTTGCCTTTGTTGTATCGATCGTATTGCTTTTCGCCAATCCGCTGGTTGGAATGCTATAAGATGAATGTGAAACATAAACTTGACGGGGAGGTGTAGAAATGCAATATACGGGGCTGATAGAATTTAACTGGACCTTACTCATGATCTGGATCACCGTCATCATCTTATTTCTTGTTTTAAAAAAGTTTTTCTTTGAAAAAGTGCACAAGTTTGTCGAAGCAAGAGAAAATTCCATCAAGGATGCTTATGACAGCGCGGAGGCTGTAAATCGCAAGGCCGATGAGAAGATGGAAAACTATAACAAGAAAATCGCCAAGATAGAAGGGGAAGGCCGTGAGATTATCAAGGAAGCCAAGATCCGCGCGGAAGCCCAGGCAGCAGAAATCGTTCAGGATGCCAATAATAAGGCCAATGAGATGATGCTGGCTGCAGAAAAACAGATCGAGCGGGAAAGGCAGAAAGCTCTGGCAGAAATGAAAGAGCAGGTGGCTGCATTGGCTCTCCTGGCCGCAGAAAAGATTGTCGAACGGGATATCGCGCAGATTGGCCAAGATCAGATCGTAGATGAAATCATTGAACAGGCAGGTGCAAGTCAATGGCAGAATTAACAATTGACCTGACTTACGGCAGCGCACTGTTTCAGGCTGCGGAAGAGACGGGTAAAAAAGATCTTATCCTGGATGAAGCATGCCAAATACTTGGCATCTTTGAGCAGGAGCCGGATTTCTATGCCTTCGTCAATTATCCGGCCATATCAGCCAGAGAAAAGAAAGACGTTCTTAAGAATGTCTTTGAAGGAAAAATTTGTAAGGAACTTTTAAATCTGCTGTATGTTTTGGTGGATAAAGGCAGGACCCGGCATTTCCCGAAGATCGTAAAAGCGTACAAAGAAATGATCGACCATGAAGAAGGATACGCCTACGGCAGTATCTATTCTGTCGTGCCTTTAAAACCGGAGCAGCTTGCCAAATTCGAGGAACAGACGTCCCGGTTGATAAAGAACAAAGTCCGGCTGGAAAATTTGATCGATCCTAAGCTGATCGGGGGCGTGAAGATCCTGGTGGACGGTCGCATCATCGATGCTTCCATACGCAAGCGCTTTGCGGATCTGGGGAATCAATTACTTTAACAGAGAGGAGATAGCCATATGAACTTACGACCTGAGGAAATAAGTGCTGTCATAAAGGAACAAATAAAGAACTACGAAAATCAGCTGGAAATATCTGATTTTGGAACCGTTATACAGGTCGGAGACGGTATTGCAAGAGTCTACGGATTGGAAAAGTGTATGGCGGGTGAACTGCTGGAATTCCCAGCAGATACCTACGGCATGGCGCTGAATCTGGAAGAAGACAATGTAGGCGCGGTTATACTGGGTTCCGATAAAGAGATTAAAGAGGGCGACATTGTAAAGCCCACTGGAAAAGTGGTAGAAGTTCCGGTGGGTCCCGAGATGATCGGGCGCGTTGTCAATGCGTTGGGGCAGCCAATCGACGGCAAAGGGCCCATTACCGCGGTAGAGCACAGACCCATCGAATACCCGGCACCCGGCGTATTGCAGAGAAAATCCGTAAACCAGCCTCTCCAGACCGGGATTAAGGCCATCGACTCCATGATCCCCATCGGAAAAGGCCAGAGAGAGCTGATCATCGGTGACCGGCAGACTGGAAAAACGGCCATTGCCATCGACACCATCATCAATCAAAAAGAAGAAGACGTGATTTGTATCTACGTTGCTATCGGCCAGAAGCAGTCTACCGTGGCCCAGCTGGTACAAACACTGGAAAATAAAGGCGCTATGGACTATACCATCGTCGTTTCGGCCACAGCCTCGGAGGTGGCTCCCCTGCAGTACATCGCACCATATGCGGGATGCGCCATCGGGGAACACTTTATGTACCAGGGAAAGCACGTACTCATTGTCTACGACGATCTGTCCAAACATGCGGTGGCCTACAGAGCCATGTCCCTGCTGCTGAGAAGGCCGCCGGGAAGAGAAGCTTATCCGGGGGATGTTTTTTACCTGCACAGCAGACTGCTGGAGCGGGCGGCGAGGCTTTCCGACGAATTGGGCGGCGGGTCCATTACCGCGCTGCCCATCATCGAAACCCAGGCCGGCGACGTTTCCGCATATATCCCGACCAATGTTATTTCCATCACCGACGGACAGATCTTCCTGGAGACGGAGCTGTTCTTCACCGGCCAGAGGCCGGCGGTTAACGCAGGTATTTCCGTATCCCGTGTAGGAGGAAACGCCCAGATCAAAGCCATGAAACAGGTTTCCAGCAAGGTTAAGCTGGAACTGGCCCAATACCGGGAACTGGCCAACTTTTCCCAGTTCGGATCCGATGTGGACGCGGACACGAAAAAGAGGCTGGACCACGGCCTGATTCTGATGGAAATTCTCAAACAGCCTCAGTATCAGCCGATTCCGGTAGCCCATCAGGTTATGATCATCTACGCGGCGATCAATAATTACCTGGCTGATCTGGAAATTGATCAGGTAAAGGTATTCGAAAAAGAACTTTACGAGTTCATGGATACCCACTATCCGGAGGTTGGAAAATCCATCAAGGCCACGGGAAAACTGGAAGAAGAAGCGGAAAAGCAGCTGCAGGAGGGGATCAAGCTTTGCAAGGAATCCTTTACCAGGTTGGCCGTTTAATGAGCGTTAACAATTAATTATTGAAAAGAAGGGGGTGAGGAAATGGCGACCAGCAGTATGCAGGACATAAAACGGCGTATCAAGAGCGTCAACAGTACCGAACATATTACCAACGCCATGAAACTGGTGTCTGCGGGAAAACTGAGAAAAGCCAAGGCCACCTTTGAAAAGACCAATGAGAATTTTCACTATATAACCCATTCTATTGCCGAAATCTTTAACAACAGCAGCGACGTACCCAAGCAGTATCTTCTGGGGAACAGAGAGATCAAAACAACCTGCTATATTATTGTCACCAGCTGCAAAGGCCTCTGCGGCGGGTTCAACACCAATATCATCAAAGAGGCGGAACAAGAGATTCTGGCGGACTGGGAAAAACCGATGATCGTTGCTATTGGCACCAAGGGCAAGGAATACTTTGAAAAACGGGGTTACGATATTTACAGCGAATATCTGGCTCCGCCTGAAAGCATTTCCTTCCTGGAAACGCAGAAGATGAGTAAACCGATCATTGAAATGTACAACGAGGGGAAAATCGATGAAGTAGTGCTGATCTACACATCCTTTATCAGCAGCCTGGAGCAGGAAGTAAAAAATGTTACCCTGCTGCCCTTTGACATCGAGCATGACCCGGAAATCATGAAGCTGGATAAAGCGGTGGAATACGAACCGTCGGTGGAGGCCGTATTCAACTATCTGGTTCCCAAATATGTAGAAATGATGATCTACGCCGCAGTGGTGGAATCGGCCACCTGCGAGCACGCCGCCAGGCGTATGGCTATGGAAAACGCCACCGACAATGCCAGGGAGATGCTGGACAGCCTGTCCCTGTATTACAACAGAGCGCGTCAATCGGCAATTACCGATGAGATCATTGAGATTGTTGCCGGCTCAGAAGCGCAGAAATAGTAGGAGGTAGATATGGGCAAAGGAATCATACATCAGATCATTGGGCCTGTTATCGATATAAAATTTGACCCGGAGGAAATGCCGGAGCTGCTGAGCGCTATCAATATAGAGTTCGAAGGAAAGACCATTGTTACGGAGGTAGCTCAGCATATCGGCGATGACGTTGTGCGTTGTGTCGCATTGTCGTCCACGGACGGCCTGACAAGGGGCATGGAAGCGGTAGACACCGGGGCGCCCATCAGCGTACCGGTGGGCAAGGAAGTTTTGGGCAGAATGTTCAATGTTATCGGAGAAACCATCGATGAAAAAGGTCCTGTGGGCACAGACATTCGCTCTTCCATCCACAGACAGGCCCCGGAATTCGACGAACAGGACACGACAGCGCAGATTTTCGAAACCGGAATTAAGGTTATCGACCTGATCGCGCCTTATACCAGAGGCGGTAAGGTAGGTCTCTTCGGCGGCGCCGGCGTAGGCAAAACTGTGTTGATCCAGGAGCTGATCAATAATATCGCCAAGGAACACGGCGGAATTTCCGTTTTCGCAGGCGTGGGAGAACGTACCAGAGAGGGCAACGACCTTTATTACGAAATGATCGAATCCGGCGTAATTAACAATACGGCCATGGTATTCGGACAGATGAACGAGCCGCCGGGCGCCAGAATGCGTGTAGCGCTCACCGGCCTCACCATGGCGGAATATTTCAGAGATCAGGAAGGACAGGACGTACTTCTGTTTATCGATAATATCTTCCGTTTCACTCAGGCTGGTTCCGAGGTATCGGCACTGCTGGGACGAGTGCCGTCGGCCGTCGGCTATCAGCCCACTCTGGCCACTGAGATGGGCGCTTTACAGGAACGAATCACTTCCACAAAGAAAGGTTCCATCACTTCCGTACAGGCCATCTACGTGCCTGCGGACGACTTGACCGACCCGGCCCCGGCGACGACATTCGCCCACCTGGATGCGACTACGGTACTGTCCCGTGCCATCACAGAACTGGGCATCTATCCGGCGGTGGATCCACTGGAGTCAACATCCAGAATCATGGACCCGCTGATTCTGGGCGAAGAGCATTACAATACCGCCAGAGGCGTCCAGGAAGTGCTGCAAAGATACAAGGATTTGCAGGATATTATCGCCATTCTGGGCATGGATGAATTGTCCGATTCGGATAAGCTGGTGGTAAACAGGGCCAGAAAGATTCAAAGATTTCTCTCTCAGCCTTTCAGCGTAGCCGAACAGTTCACCGGAAGCCCAGGCAAGTATTTGCCGCTGAAGGAAACGGTCAGAGGCTTTAAAGAAATATTGGAAGGCAAACATGATGAGATACCGGAATCCATGTTCCTCTTTGCAGGGGGCATTGATGAAGTGGTAGAAAGGTTTGAACAGAGCCATGAGTAGAACGGTAAAACTTGAAATCATTACACCGTCAAAGCTATTTTACCGGGGAAAAGTGGAACTGGTGATCGCCAGAACGCTGGAAGGCGACGAAGGCTTTATGGCTGGCCATTCCTGGGCCTGCAAGCTGCTGGACATCGGCGAACTGTGGATTCAGGAGCAAGGAAAAAGTTATAATGATTGTCGGATCGCGGCCATTGCCGGGGGATTTATTGATGTGAAAGACAGCATTATCATCTATACGGACGCCGCCGAGTGGTCGGAGGATATCGACATGGATCGCGTGCTCAGTGAAAAGGCCAAGGCGGAAGACTGGCTGACCCATGAGACCAAACACGATCCCGATGAGATCGCCAGGGCGCAGATTGCCATCTCCAAGGCCATCACCAGGATGAACGTAGCCGAGGGCGGCGCTAGAAGAAAGCGATAAACAATCAGTAACAGATAAGACCGGAAGCAGGCCGTTGAAACAGGCCGGCATCCGGTCTGTTTTTTATGCTTTGGCATAAATCGTCTTGGTGCTAATTCCCGGCAGTGCTCCCAGTTTGCCTGACAGAGCACTGATTGTGTCGGCCGGCGCCTCCATGGCAATACTAATAATCGAAATTTCTTTTGTCGGATGCGGTACACCCATGCGACCGATAATAAACTGCTTGTAATCATGTAGAATGGAATTGAGCTTGTTTACAGAGTCGGGGTTTTCCACAACAATTCCAACCAATGCTGTTCTAGTTTCCATATGTATTTCCTCCATAGCCATTAGGATATCACTAATTTTTTCTTTTCTCAAGAGCCAGTCGAAAAAATGATGGATTCTTTGGGGCTGGCGAGTGCGGGCCGATTGGGCCAGAACAGGGCAGATTGGTTTACCATAATGAAAACGCCGTATTTTTGTGTAAATTAGTGCAAAAATTGTGGGCTGCAGAGGGTGAGATTGGGAAAAATCAGAACTATGAGCGGTTTTGGCTAAATTGACATGCCGAAACCGTTGAAATTTTACACTAATTTCGGCCAACTTTTCAAAATTAGTGTAAACAGTCTCACTGGTTCTGATCTGCTTCATAAAAAAATCCCCCAGAGCAGCTGCTCTGGGGGAAAGGAGTGATCTATTCGTCGTAATTTGATCTTTCGTGGTAGTGAGTGTGAAGCAGGTCGTGGGATTTCTTGCCGCCGGCCATGCCCAGGAACTCTTTGTAAAGCTTTTTAACAGCCGGATTGTTGTGGGATTTGCGGATGTAAGTCGCGCGATCCTCTTTGTACAAACCTTTCGCTCTTTCTTCACGAACATCGATCCAGTTGCGCACGTCGGAAAGCTGCAGCGGCTGGCCGCCTCCATTGATGCAGCCGCCGGGGCAGGCCATGATCTCCACAAAGTGGAATTCTTCGCCGGCACGGATGGCTTCCATCAGTTTTCTGGCATTTCCAAGGCCGTGAGCTACGGCAGCGCGGACCTTCAGGTCAGCGATTTCCACCGTGGCGATCTTGATGCCTTCCAGACCGCGGACTTCTTCATACTCAAAGTTGTCGGCGGAGGAATCGTTCAAGATATCTGCAACCGTACGCAGAGCCGCTTCCATAACACCGCCGGTGGTACCAAAGATAACACCTGCGCCGGACGCGTTGCCGAATGGATCGTCAAAGTCGCTGTCGCCCAGATCCGGGAAGTCGATACCAACGTCGTAGATCATCTTGCCCAGTTCTCTGGTGGTCAGAACCACATCCACGTCAGGACGGCCGTCCACATTCATCTCAGGCCTGGAAGCCTCAAATTTCTTCGCAGTACATGGCATAACGGATACAACAAAGATTTTATCCGGATCAATGCCTTCCTTCTGTGCGTAATAAGTCTTGAGCACAGCGCCGAACATCTGATGAGGCGACTTGCAGCTGGACAAGTGATCCAGCATATCCGGGAAATTATGTTCGCAGAACTTGATCCAGCCCGGTGAACAGGATGTGATCAGCGGCAGAGTTCCGCCGCCGCGGATGCGGTCGATCAGCTCCGCGCCTTCCTCCATAATCGTCAGGTCAGCGCCGGTATCCGTATCGAATACCTTGTCAAAGCCTAACATTCTGAGAGCAGTAACCATTTTGCCGGTTACTGGAGTGCCGATCGGCATTTCAAAATCCTCGCCCAGCGCAACTCTGACAGCCGGAGCGGTCTGAACCACAACATGGGTATCCGGATCGTAAATCGCTTCCCAAACCTGATCGATATCGCTCTTTTCGTGAAGCGCGCCGACCGGGCAGTAGTTGATGCATTGTCCGCAGTTTACGCATGGCGTATCGGCAAGAGACAGGTTGAACGGTGCTGCAATCTTGGTCTCAAATCCTCTGTTGACACAGTCGATAACGCCTACTGTCTGAATGTTCTTGCAGGCGCTGACGCATCTTCTGCAGAGAATACATTTGTTGGGGTCGCGGACGATGGAAACGCCGATGTCCAGAGGCTGCTTTTTCTGCTCGCCTTCAAAACGAACGTTATCCACCGACAGCTTGTTAGCCAGGGACTGAAGTTCGCAGTCCATCCAGCTTCTGGTACAGGTCTGGCACATGGAGTTGTGGTTGGAAAGGATCAATTCCAGATTGACCTTTCTTGCCTCCATGACCTTCGGAGTATGGGTGAATACTTCCATTCCTTCGCTGACCGGGTGGACGCAGGCGGCCTGCAGAGCTCTCGCCCCCTTGACCTCCACGACGCACATACGGCAGCAGCCCACTTCATTTACATCTTTCAGAAAACACAGGGTGGGAATGGTGATGTTTACTTCTTTCGCTGCCTCGAGAATGGTATAATTCTCAGGCACGTAAAGCTTAATACCGTCAATGGTTATATGTACTTTATTCATATCGTTTTACGCTCCCTTCTTACGCATTCTTGAGGATGGCCTTGAACGGACATTTTTCCATACAAAGTCCGCACTTAACGCATTTATCCTGATCAATCGAGAACGGCGTATTCTTATCACCGGAGATACACTGAGTCGGGCAGCCCTTCTTACAAATGCTGCAGCGTTTGCAGGTATCGGTATCGATGATGTATTTAACCATGGATTTACATACGCCGGCCGGACATTTCTTGTCGACAACGTGGGCGATGTATTCGTCACGGAAATATTTCATAGTGGATAGCACCGGGTTTGGAGCTGTCTGCCCCAGCCCGCAGAGGGCGGAAGCCTTAATGTTCTTTGCCAGAACTTCCAGCTTATCCAGATCTTCCATAGTCCCTTTACCTTCTGTGATTCTTGTTACGATTTCCAGCATCCGCTTGGTTCCGATCCGGCATGGAGGGCATTTTCCGCAAGATTCATCCACCGTAAATTCCAGGAAGAATCTGGCCAGGTCGACCATGCAAGTGTCTTCGTCCATGACGATCAGTCCGCCGGATCCCATCATGGAACCCAGTGCGATGAGGGATTCGTAGTCGATGGGCGTATCCAGCTCGCTGGCCGGGATACAGCCTCCCGATGGTCCGCCTGTCTGAGCGGCCTTAAAGGTTTTTCCGTTGGGTATGCCGCCGCCGATATCATAGATGATTTCCCGCAGCGTGGTACCCATGGGAATTTCCACAAGTCCTGTATTATTGATTTTTCCGCCTACGGCGAATACTTTCGTTCCTTTGGATTTTTCCGTACCGATATTAGCAAACCAGTCAGCGCCCTTCATGATGATGACAGGAACGTTGGCATAAGTTTCAACATTGTTCAGGATCGTAGGCTGGCCGAAAAGTCCCTTTACAGCCGGGAACGGCGGTCTTGGTCTCGGTTCGCCCCGCTTTCCTTCGACAGAGGTCATAAGCGCAGTTTCTTCACCGCATACAAAAGCGCCGGCTCCCAGACGAATCTCCAGGTCAAAGTCAAATCCTTTTCCGAAGATGTCTTTGCCGATGAGTCCGTAAGCTTTCGCCTGCTCGATGGCAATGGAAAGACGTTCAACGGCGATCGGGTATTCTGCTCTTACATAGACAAATCCCTGGTTGGCTCCGATGGCATAGCCGGCAATGGCCATGGCCTCAATGAGGGAGTGGGGGTCGCCTTCCAGAACCGAACGGTCCATGAACGCGCCCGGGTCGCCTTCGTCCGCGTTACAGCATACATATTTTTGCGCAACCTGCTGAGCAGCAGCAAAGCTCCATTTGGTCCCGGTGGGGAATCCTGCGCCGCCCCGGCCTCTCAGCTGAGAAGCTTTGATGGTATCGATGACATCCTCCGGCTCCATTTCCGTAATTACTTTTTCTAGAGCCAGGTAACCGTCTCTTGCTATGTATTCGTCGATTTCTTCGGGATTAATGGCGCCGCAGTTTCTCAGCGCTACACGCATCTGCCGCGAGAAAAAGTCCACGTTGTCCAAAGCATTGGTAATCTCTTCAGCAGTCTTGTCACCGGCCAAAAGCCGTTTAACAACTTCGCCCTTTTGCACGTGAGATTCAAAGAGCTCGGACACATCGTCCGGCTGAACGGTGGTGTACATAATATGATCTGGATAGATCATTACAATCGGGCCCTCGGCGCAGAGGCCGAAGCAGCCGGTCTTTACGACTTTCACGTCATCCTGCATCTTGTTGATGCGAATCAGCTCTTCAAAGTTTTCGATAATTTTCATGGAGCTGGAAGACGTGCATCCCGTACCTCCGCAGACCATGATATGCATCCGGCCGCCTGCTTTGGTCGGCTCGGCGTCTTTGTCTACACGGATCATCATGTCCGCGCGCTTGGCTTTTCTTATTTTATCAATATCAGCTATACTTTTTATCATTTCGGCGCCCCCCTTACAGATCTTCATACTTATCAAGAATGTCGTCTACATCGTCTGGCACCAGTTTGCCGTAAACTTCATCATTGATCGTAACTACTGGGGCAAGACCGCAGGCACCAATACATCTGCAGGCGTCCAGAGAAAATTTCTGGTCATCTGTGCATTCGCCCACATCGATGGACAATCTGGTCCTGAACTTATCTAAAATCTCATTTGCTCCCTTAACGTAGCAGGCTGTACCCATGCATACGTTGATCCGATATTTTCCTTTCGGATTAATCGAGAACTGTGTGTAAAAGCTTACAACCCCATACACTTCAGCCAGAGGGATGTCCAGCTGGTTTGCGATTTCACGCTGCACTTCCAAAGGAAGATACCCGTAAATTTCCTGAGCTTCGTGCAGTACTGGGATCAGCGCGCCCCGCGTGTCCTTGTACTTGGCAATGATCTTTTGAAGCTCTTTTGCCTTTTCCTGTGATTCAGCACATCCTGTGCATTTGTCAGTCATCGGAAACTCCTTTCATTCATCAATAAAACAGGTGAGTGTTGCGTAAATTAATAAATATATTCTGAATATATTTATAACTTCCCGTTAAAACCATAACATGCCATTCGGCGGCAAGTCAATGCTAATCGTTGTACGAAATTAAAAACAGCAAGATTGTACATTAGAGTTGTCAAAAATCAACGCTTGTAACTAATTCCATAGGATAAAAAATAACTAGTTTGCGAAATTGGGTTTGGGCAGGGGCGTGAAAGGGGGAGCGGGGATGGGGACTTTTCTGATTTGTTAACAATGTTTTTTTTTGAGGGGAAACCCAGGGAAGGCGGGCAGGCTGGAGCCTGATGGGAGGAAGCTGCCTGGAAAAGCGAAGGGTTCGCTCAACTGAGGCGGATTTTCGCCTGCGCGGCGCCTGATCGGTGCTCCGCTAATGTCTGGATGGCCGCTGCCAGTTTTGAGGAAATGGGGCTCTTTGGGTAAAAACTGAAAAATAAATCTAAAATTTACGCGGTTTTCAACGATTGAGCCGTCTGGGATTCGACTTGAAGCGGGAATCTCTGATTTTTGCTGAAACCAGGTCCAGCGAGCC
The DNA here is from genome assembly GCF_020734085.1 of Hominibacterium faecale. Taxonomy (NCBI): domain Bacteria; kingdom Bacillati; phylum Bacillota; class Clostridia; order Peptostreptococcales; family Anaerovoracaceae; genus Hominibacterium; species Hominibacterium faecale. Next base: position 8,610 of record NZ_JAJAGH010000017.1, on the reverse strand, counting down.
CATAACTTCGCGTAAAAAATAAAAAATTTTAAACAAGTTTTCCGGGCATCGACCTCCGGGGCCCCGCTGCTCCGGCCAGAATCAAACAGGAAAAGAGACCGGATACAATCCGGTCTCTTGAAGGGTTGCGCCAGAGGCGCCATATTGTATGATTTGCGAGGCGAATTGGCTTAGTCCTCGTAATTCTTTCTCGGGGTGTAGTGAGTGTGGAGCAGTCTGTGGGATTGCTTTCCGCCAGCCATGCCCAGGTATTCCTTATATAGTTTTTTGACAGCCGGGTTGTTGTGGGATTTACGGATAAACATCTTGCGGTCCTCCTGGTACAAGGATTTTGCACGTTCCGCCTTAATGTCCACCCAGTTGCGCACATCCGACAGCTGCAGAGGCTGGCCGCCGCCGTTGATGCAGCCGCCGGGACAAGCCATGATTTCGATAAAATGGAAGGTTTCTCCGCTGCGGATGGCTTCCATCAGTTTTCTGGCATTGCCCAGACCGTGGGCCACAGCAGCACGGACTTCCAGATCAGCGATCTGAACCTTGGCAATCTTGATGCCTTCCAGACCGCGGACTTCTTCGTACTCAATGTTGTCGGCAGAAGTTCCTGTGAGCAGATCGGAAACTGTTCTCAGGGCAGCTTCCATAACGCCGCCGGTGGTTCCGAAGATAACGCCGGCTCCGGTGGCTTCTCCAAACGGATTGTCAAAGTCGCTGTCTCCCAGATCCGGGAAGTCGATACCTACGTCGTAAATCATTTTGCCCAGCTCCCTGGTGGTCAGCACCACATCGACATCCGCGCGTCCGTCAACCTGCATTTCCGGTCTGGCAGCTTCGAACTTTTTCGCTGTGCAGGGCATAACGGAAACAACGAAAATGTCATCCGGGTTAATGCCTTCTTTTTCTGCGTAATAACTTTTGAGAACCGCCCCGAACATTTGATGAGGCGATTTGCAGCTGGACACATTGCCCAGCATATCCGGGAAGTTGTGTTCGCAGAACTTAATCCAGCCCGGCGAGCAGGAGGTGATCAGCGGCAGCTTGCCGCCTCCGCGGATGCGGTCGATCAGTTCGGCCCCTTCCTCCATGATGGTCAGATCGGCAGCCGTATCAGTATCAAAGACTTTATCAAAGCCCAGCATGCGCAGAGCAGTGACCATTTTTCCGGTGACCGACTCGCCAATGTTCATGTTGAACTCTTCGCCCAGAGCAACCCGAACGGCGGGTGCTGTCTGCACAACAACGTGTTTCTTGGGATCGTTGAGCGCTTCCCATACCCGGTCCGTATCTCCCTTTTCGTGGAGGGCGGCCACCGGGCAGACGTTGATGCACTGGCCGCAGTTGGTGCATGGCGTATCTTCCAGTTTCATGCCGAAAGGCGAACCGATTACCGTATCAAAACCGCGGTTCATGGTGTCGATTACGCCTACGGTCTGGATATTCTTGCAGGCACCGATGCATCTTCTGCAGAGGATACATTTATTAGGGTCGCGGACGATGGAAACACCGATGTCCAGAGGCAGACGCTTGCGGTCGCCCTCAAAGCGGACGTTTTCCACCGAAAGTTTGTTGGCCAGGGTCTGCAGTTCACAGTCCATCCAGCTTCTGGTGCAGGTCTGGCACATGGCATCGTGGTTGGAAAGGATCAGCTCCAGGTTGACCTTTCTCGCTTCCATGACCTTGGGCGTATGGGTAAAAACTTCCATGCCTTCTCTGACCGGGTGCACGCAGGCGGCCTGCAGGGCTTTGGACCCTTTGACTTCCACAACGCACATGCGGCAGCAGCCGATTTCATTAATATCCTTCAGAAAGCACAGGGTAGGGATGGTAATGTTTACTTCCTTTGCGGCCTGCAGGATCGTATAGTTCTCCGGCACATACAGCCGGATTCCGTCTATTGTAATATGAACTTTGTTCATTTGCTCCTCCTTTACGCGTTCTTAAGTATTGCCTTGAACGGGCATTTTTCCATACAGACACCGCACTTGACGCATTTATCCTGATCAATAGCAAACGGCGTGTTCTTGTCCCCCGAAATACACTCGGCAGGGCATCCTTTCTTACAGATGCCGCAGCGCTTACATACGTCGGTATCGATTTTGTATTTGATCATGGATACGCAGACGCCGGCCGGACACTTCTTATCTACAACGTGAGCCACATATTCATCTCTGAAATATTTTAATGTGGAAAGCACTGGATTGGGAGCGCTCTGGCCCAGTCCGCACAGAGCGGATGCTTTAATGTTTCTGGCCAGAACCTCCAGCTTATCCAGATCTTCCAGGGTCCCTTTTCCTTCCGTGATACGCACAAGAATCTCGTGCATACGTTTTGTTCCGATCCGGCATGGCGGACATTTGCCGCAGGATTCATCCACCGTAAAGTCGAGGAAGAACCTGGCCAGGTCTACCATGCAGGTGTGTTCGTCCATGACGATCAAACCGCCGGATCCCATCATCGATCCCAGCTTGGTGAGGGAATCGTAATCGATGGGAACATCCAAGTGCTCTGCCGGCAGACAGCCGCCGGAAGGCCCGCCTGTCTGTGCGGCTTTGAAGGTACCGCCGTCGGGAATCCCGCCGCCGATATCGTAAACGATCTGACGAAGTGTGGTTCCCATGGGAACTTCGACCAGACCAATATTATTGATTTTGCCGCCGAGGGCAAAGACCTTGGTGCCTTTGGATTTTTCCGTTCCGATACCGGTAAACCAGTCCGCGCCTTTGCGGATGATCTGGGGGATATTGGCATACGTTTCCACGTTATTGAGAACGGTTGGCTTTTTCCACAAGCCCTTTTCTGCTGATCTGGGCGGTTTTGGACGAGGCTCGCCGCGCTTGCCCTCGATGGAGGTCATGAGCGCGCTTCCTTCGCCGCATACGAATGCGCCGGCACCCAGCCGGACTTCTAGATTAAAGTTAAATCCTTTTCCCAGGATGTTGTTGCCTAAAAATCCATATTCTTCCGCCTGCTTGATGGCAACGCCCAAGCGTTTTACGGCAACTGGATATTCGGCGCGGACGTAGATGTAGCCCTGGTGAGCGCCCACCGCATAGCCGTTGATAATCATGGCTTCGATGACAGAGTGGGGATCACCTTCCAGGATGGAACGGTCCATAAATGCGCCGGGATCACCTTCATCAGCGTTGCAGATGACATATTTTTCATGGTCATGAACGACTGCGGAGGATTCCCATTTGCGTCCCGTGGGAAAACCGCCGCCGCCCCGGCCCCGCAGACCGGACTTTTTGATTTCGTCGATAACCTCGTCCGGCTCATATTCGTTTAACACCTTGGCAAGGGCTTGATAGCCGTCCAGGGCGATGTATTCTTCAATTTTTTCCGGGTCGATGATTCCGCAATTATTGAGTGCGATACGCTTCTGCATGGCAAAGAAGGGAATCTGTGGAAGACGGTCTTCGATCTCTTCGTATTCCTTTTCGCCGGCCAGCAGTCTGGCTACAATTTTGCCGCCTTTAATGTGGCTTTCGAAGATTTCCGATACATCTTCCGGTGTAACTTTTGTGTACATGACGTGCTCCGGGCAGATCATCATAATTGGACCTTCGGCGCAGAGACCGAAGCAGCCGGTCTTGATGACCTTTACGTCAGCGCCCAGATTATTTTTTTTGATCTCATCTTCGATGGCCGCGGCTACCTTAAGAGAACCGGAAGATGCGCATCCGGCAACGCCGCAGACCAGAATATGTATTTTTCCGCCTTCAGGAGACGGGTTTTCCGTGCGGTCCAGGCGTACAGTGAGCTGGCCCAGGGCACGGTCTTTCAAAGCATTCAGTTCTTCAATGTTTCTAATCATGATCGTTTCTCCTTTTGCAATCCGTTATTTATCTTCGTATTTGTCAAGAATATCGTCTACATCGTCGGCCGTGAGTTTGCCGTAGACTTCATCGTTGATTGTGACAACGGGTGCCAGACCGCATGCACCGATGCAGCGGCATGCATCCAGAGAAAACTTCTGATCGTCGGTACAGTCTCCGACGTCTATGGAAAGCCTTGTTTTGAATTTGTCCAGAATTTCATTGGCTCCTTTTACATAGCAAGCTGTGCCCATGCAAACGTTGATCCTGTATTTTCCTTTGGGATTGATGGAAAACTGGGTGTAAAAGCTGACGACTCCGTAGACCTCTGCCAGAGGTATGTCAAGTCCCAGCGAAATTTCTCTCTGCACCTCCAGAGGCAGGTAGCCGTAAACTTCCTGAGCCTCGTGAAGAACAGGGATCAGCGCCCCGCGGGTGTCCTTGTACTTGGCAATGATCTTTTTGAGCTCAGCAGCCTTTTCTTTTGCTTCGGCACAGCCGGCGCAATTTGTGGTCATGATAAAGTACTCCTTTCAACATAAATAAAGCATAAATAAAACATAAAACCGAGGTGAGTGCGCATATTTCATTTTGTCTCTCGTCTAAAATATGCATAAAATGTATTGACATTAAGAAATTTTATCATATTTGATACGTTTCTGTCAATAAAAGAAGATACTGTATACAAAATTTGGGGGGATTTGTCGAGCTGTGGGGTCAAATGGGCGGCGCCGCGAGTTGGCTTGACTGGCGCGGAATTGGCGGGGAGATGCAAAACAGGGTTGATTATCGTGATCGTGCTTTTCTGGTGCTGTTTGGGGGTAATTTAGAGCCTTTTTCGCCGCCAATCCGCATAAAACCAAGGTGAAATTATCGCTGATGGAACTTTTTTTCGTTTCTGACGATTAAAAAACATCGCAATGAAGGCCCAGAAGGAGGCCTCGGCGACGATTGGCGGGATTGGCCGCCGGCAGAGGATCGGTAAGCTGGGAGGCAGCCGACTGGCTGCGGGATGGGGAAGTGAACTGTTCGCTCAACAGAGGAGAGTTGTTTGCTTTCGTTGGGAAGAAGCAGAAACGCGGGAATGGGGCGGGTTGCGAAAAAAGAACAAAATAACGGGGAATTTACGCAGTTTTCAAGGGATGCGGCCGCTTACAATGGGCTTTTAACAGCCAGATGGGCTTTTTCTCCATCACAGGCCCGGCAAGTCCACAACTTTGCGTAAAAAAGAAAAGTTTTTATAAAAAATTTCCGGGGAGTTGGAAGCAATTCGGCTTCAACTCCCCGGGCAAGCACACTAACATCTAAAGATGAATCATCCCTTGCGCAAGAATCTTTGCGCGGCCGCCGACTCGGATCAGGCGGTCGTCCTGCGGATCGACACAAGCCCGAATCTTGGAAGGTCGCTTTATGGCTTCACCCTGAATAAAGGTGCAGCTCTGGCCTCTCGTGATCAGTTGGTGAGTGTACAGATAATGGGTCAGAGCACCGCTTGCAGTACCGGTTGCAGCTTCTTCATCAATGCCGAAAAGCGGCGCAAAATTTCTGCAATGAGCAGTAACTTCGGAGCTGCATCCGTCCAAAGCAAAAGCGTGAACACCCGTGACCTGATACTTTTGCGACAGCTTGATCAGAGCCGGGAAATTCGGCTGCATGCCGTTCAGAGTGCTGCGATCCTTTACCGGCAGTATAATATCGGGAAGCCCAGTGGAGATGATTTGTGGCAGCAGGACTGCATCAATGCTTTCCAGCGAAGCGACCTGTACAGGCCAGGTAAGCCCCATCGTTGAGTAAAGTTCCTCCAGCTCCCCAGGCGCTTGTATCTTTCCCAGGCATTGGGGCGCACCCATTTCCATCATGACCAGCCCTTGATCAAGCTTGATCCGCAAGTCGCCGGCCAAAGTTCTGGCCGTGCAAATCTGCGCATTGAATCCGGTCAGCCCGGCATCTGCCAGCGCAGCAAAAGAAGCGATGGTAGCATGACCGCACAATTCCACCTCTGCGACAGGAGTGAAGTAACGGAGCTGAAACTGGTCCGGGACCAGCGGCTTAATGAAAGCCGTTTCCGAATAACGCAGCTCTGCCGCTGTTTTTTGCATAATCGAATCGCTGGGGAATTCACAGCCTTCCTCCAGAATGACCACGCCGGCCGGATTGCCGCCGAACAGCTCCTCGGTAAAAGCATCTACAATGTAAAATTTCATAGGAACAAACCTCCCACGCGAAAGATTATGAAGGACACAATCCAGGCCACAGCGCACTGGAAACAAACGACGCCAATCGCATAGCGCCAGCCGCCCATTTCTCTGCGGATGGTTGCCAGAGTCGCAACGCAGGGCATGTACAGCAGGCAGAAAACCAAAAAGGCGAAGGCGGATAAGGGCGTAAATACCTGCGTCAGCATGGCTGTGAGGTTCGCCCCTTCCGAAGCCCCGGTGAGAACAGCCAGGGTACTGACGACCGCTTCCTTGGCAGACATTCCGGTAATCAAAGCCGTGGCCGCGCGCCAGTCGCCGAAACCCAGCGGCGCGAAGATGGGAGCCGCCGCCTTGCCGATGTCCGCCAGAATGCTGGTGTCGCTGCTTTCCACCATGTTAAAACCGGTGTCAAAGCTTTGGAGAAACCAGATTACAATGGTGGCGATAAAAATGACGGTAAAGGCTTTCTTGATAAACCCTTTCACATTTTCCCACATGCGCAGGGCCACGCTTTTCATGGCAGGAATCCGATAAGGCGGAAGCACCAGCACGAACGGTACCGGATCGCCTTGAAAAATCGTTCCTTTAAAAGACAGAGCGCAGACGATGGCGACGATGATCCCTGTCACGTACAAGCCGATCATGACCAGCGCTTTGTGATCGGTAAAGAAAGCGGCTGTAAACATGGCGTAAATGGGCAGCTTTGCGCTGCAGGACATGAAGGGGATCAAAGCCATGGTCAGACTGCGGTCCCGCTTGCTGGGCAAAGACCTGGTAGCCATGATCGCCGGTACAGAACAGCCGAACCCGATGAGCATGGGCACGATGGAGCGTCCCGACAGCCCCATCTTGCGCAGCAGTTTGTCCATTACAAAGGCGACCCGGGGCATGTATCCGCTGTCCTCCAGAATGGACAGAAAGAAAAACAGCACAGCGATGATGGGCAGGAAGGACAGGACGCTGCCCACCCCGGCGCAAATTCCATCGATCACCAGGGAGTGAAACGCCGGATTGACCCCGGCGCTCAAAAGTCCATAGCTGATAACGCCCACGCACTTATCGATCCCGGCCGAAAGCCAGTCACTGAGCCAGGTTCCAAGGGAGCCGAATGTAAAATAAAAGACTAATAGCATGATGCACAGAAAGATGGGGATGGCGAAAATCCGATGGGTGAGAACCCTGTCCATGCGGACGGATCGCGCATGCTCCTTCGTGCTCTGCACCGGCCGGCTCAGTACTTTTTGGCACAGCTTTTCGATAAATGCGTAGCGCATATCGGCCATTGCCGCTTCCCGATCTGTGCCCAGATGATTCTGCATATCTTCAATGAGGTGGTCGATGATGTCCAGCTCCGGATCTCCCAGCTGGAGTGCTTTCAGCGTGGGAGCATCGCCCTCGACGATCTTGGTGCAGCAAAACCTTAAAGGGAGCTGAGCTTTTTCCGCATCCGCTGCAATCAAATGGCTGACGGTGTGAATCGCGGTATGAACGTGCCCGGAGCAAAAGTCGATCTTTTGCGGCACATGATGCTCTTTGGCAGCTTCCAGGGCGTAATGAATCAGGTCGTGGGTGCCCCGGTTACGGATGGCAGAGATGGGAATGACCGGAATGGTCAACTGCTGTGAAAGTCTTTGCAAGTCGATATCAATTTTGTTATTTTCCATTTCATCCATCATATTGAGAGCCAGTACCATAGGCAGCTCCAGCTCCATCAGCTGGAGGGTCAGGTAGAGGCTGCGCTCAAAGCTGGCTGCGTCGATTACGTTGACGATTACATCCGGCTTTCCCTGAAGCAAAATTTCTCTGGTTGCTACATCATCGATGGAATATGCGGAAAGGGAATAGGTACCCGGAAGCTCAATCAGGTTTACATCTTTGTGGCCCTTAACGGGACCTTCTTTGGTTTTGTTCTCCGGCGTGGAAAAATGACCTGCGTGAACTGCGCCGCCGGTCATTTGGTTGAAAAGGGTGGTCAGCCCGCAGCCGGGGTTTCCGATGAGTGCAATGTCAATTGTCATTATTGCACCTCTGCCACTTCGATCCGTGCGGCTTCTTCCCTGCGTAGAGTCAATTCATAGCCTCTTAAAAATATTTCTATGGGATCGCCCAGCGGAGCGACTTTTCGTACCAATACGATCGTTTTGGGGGTAAGCCCCAGATCGAGCAGGCGTCTTCTGAGCGCGCCTTCGCCTCCAACAGAGACGATATAGCCTTTTTTTCCAGGCTCAAGTTTGTCCAATGTCATGTGTGTTTTATTCCTTTACTCGTTTGTAGTAAATTTATGCTAACACTATAATGAATATGTGTGCAAAAGTCAATGCAGAGGCTTCTTTTTATAATACAGGAAATATCAGTTGCTACATCCAAAGCCTTTTCCATAAAACCTTCATTCCCCAGGACCTGGTCACAGGCAGGGACATATCGGCGCTTTGTTTGCGACAAAAATGGTAGTATATTACATTTATTAATTGACAAAATATGGAAATTATGTTAAAGTAAAAATATACCAATTCAGAAAGGGGGACTTACATATCGCACTCAATTTAAAAAACGATCTTTTGTTCAAAGCCGTCTATGGCCGGGAAGATGAGGAATGCAAA
>NZ_JAJAGH010000016.1:0-40598 GCF_020734085.1 Hominibacterium faecale | reverse complement strand
AGACGGAAGTTAGAGATACAGTAGAATAGCCCATACATATGCCCCGGGGGAGTGATCCTGACCGGGGCTTTTTTGTTGCCTTAGATGCTCATATTATTGCATTTGTGTTGACCGCTATTCAGCATCCTTTGTATAAGCATTGTAATATATCTTTGGGTAAATGTTTAAAATTCTGTATCGTTAAGCTTCATAACCAGTTTTGCAAGTTCTAAACGTCGTCTTGCTAAACACTTGTATTGATCTGTTTCGCCCTGTTCAGTTAAAATTTCTCTTATTAATAGCCATTCATCAAGTGTAAATTTCATCTTTTTTTCTCCCTTCCGGGGACCTATGCCCTTACTTCTTCAATATCTTTGTCAATGCCGCTATAGCGATGCCAAAAGCGACTAAACTAATTATTAATGTTATCACTTGCATAATTCGTACAATTGAGGTTATAATGATGTAACAGCCCCTTTCGGGGCGGGTAAGAGTTTTACTTCTTACCCTTGGTGTTTTTAGCTAACTTGAGAGCTATAATTGCAGTTATGAGTGAGATAACCGCGGTTCCCAAGTTGGCTATTTTTTCTATAATCTCAATTGTCCTCACCTCCTTTCTATGTTTATATAATACACTATTTTTTATATAATGTCAACTGTTTTTTATAAATAAATTTATATAGTATAAAAAAATTATTTGACTTAATATAAAATAAAGTGTATATTAAGTATGAAAGGAAGTGAGGAAATGCACACAGACGTAAGAGAATATATTAGTTTATGCAGAGTAAAAAAGGGCAACATGACAGAGGCAGAGCTTGCTAGACGAACAGGGCAGACACCGCAGAATATGAACAATAAATATAAGAGGAACACTTTTAAGGTGTCCGAACTTGAAAAGGTTGCGGAAGCGCTTGATGCAGAGCTGAAAATACAGTTTATCGACAAGGAGACCGGAGAGCCAATTATTTAAGCCAGACAAATAAAAAGAGCCTAACGAATAGGCTCAGACATAAGACAAGGAGGGCGGGCTTGCCACCGCTCCCAGTCATGTATAGTATAGCAAAATACCTTGAATTTTTCAAATGAAAAGTCAGGGTGTTTTTTACTTACTACATTGTTGTTGCTATACATACGGACCGCCGATGGCAGTTGCGCCACTCAACCAAGTACGCCGAGTACTCGATTACGCGGTCAGTGAGGTACCGCCGGATCAATTATTAATGGGGATCCCCAACTACGGTTACGATTGGACGCTTCCTTTTGTTCAGGGAGAATCCAGAGCAGAAAAGATTTCCAACGATGAGGCGATAGCCAGAGCAGAACGTTATGGTGCGGAGATCTTTTTTGATGAGCAGGCGCAATCCCCATATTATTATTACACGGATGAAAACGGCGCCGATCATGTGGTGTGGTTTGAAGATGAGCGGAGCATGCGGGCCAAACTGGCGCTTGTATCTGAGTATGGTCTGGCGGGGGTCAGCTATTGGAATATCATGGATTATTTTGCGGCCGGGTCTGAGGTGCTGCGGGAAATGTATGACGTGGCCAAGGTGTAATGCTGCGGGTTTTTGTTATGCGTTTGATCCGAGCTGAGGAGTGGCAGGCTGGCGCTTCAAGGGCGCTGCTTGGCATTCCGTTCGCTTTGGCTGAAAGGAGATTGAGAAGGAATGGGGAGTGTGAAAAAAGCAAAAACATAATGCGGAATTTACGCAGTTTTCAACGATTGGGGCCCCTCAAACGCGGTCTGGAGCGGATGGGAGGGCCTTTTCTCAATATGAGGCTCCGCGAACCCATAACTTTGCGTAAAAAGGTTAAATTTTCGCAGAAATTTTCCGCAGGGCCCGGCTCCCTGACAGGACCCCCCCCCTTAAAGCTTCCGGCAAGCTGGTGGTGCCGGCCTCGAGCATCAGGGGAAATGGCTGGTGAAGCTGGTGCTGCCTTTGCTGGGCTCAATAAAAAATCCGCAGCATTTGACAAACTCCAAAGTTCCTGTTAAGCTAAAAAAAGTTTAATCGATTCAAAACTGTATAAGCGATTTGTAGCTGACATTTGCCGCATTAAGGTGCTGACATTGAAAAAGAAAAATGTAGCGACAATCGAAATGTGCAACGGCCCCATCTTTAAGAATGTGCTGTTATTTGCTGTACCCATCATAATCGGGAATTTGATGCAGATACTGTTCAGCGCAGCAGACATGGTTATTGTGGGGAATTTTGCGGGAGAAAACGCGCTTGCGGCAGTAGGCGCCAATATCTCATTCATTTACTTAATCGTCAATTTATTCGTAGGTCTGTCAATAGGCGCAAACATTGTGACTGCCCGGTATTACGGCGCTCAAAATAAAGAAGAAGTGGAAGAAACCGTACATTGCTCCATGGCAATCTGTTTGGTTTGCGGGTTCTTCTTGGCAATTATGGGAGTGGCTGTTGCCAGAGTCTCTTTGGAGCTTCTGGGTACTCCGGAAACTGTTATAAATGATGCGGTCACTTATTTAAGGATCTGTGCCCTGGGTTTTCCATTCACACTGATTTTTAATTTTATCAGGGCTATTATGAACGCAGAGGGCGATACCAGGTTCCCTCTCACTTGTTTAATTCTTGCAGGCGGCACCAATATCGTGCTTGACCTGCTCTTTGTGCTGGCTTTTCATCTCGATGTCCCTGGCGTCGCATTGGCAACGGTTCTATCCAACGGCCTGGCGGCCGCCCTGATGACCATTCATCTATGCCGCAAACCGACAGCAATAAACCTGCAGATCCGGAACATTCGTTTCATCAAGTCCAAATTCTTCGAAATCATAAAAGTCGGATTACCTGCTGGGCTACAGGGGGTGGCCTTTTCCATATCCAATGTAATTGTCCAAAATGCCGTAAACTCCTTCGGCTCCATCGTTGTAGCGGGGAACACGGCGGTAATCAATCTGGAAGGCTTCTTATACCAGGCCATGTACGGCTTTTATCAGGCGTCGGGGACCTTTGTAAGCCAGAACTATGGAGCAAAAAAGTATGCAAGGATCAAAAGGGTGTTGGGTGTCTGCCTGCTTTGTGCCTTTGTCTCGGGATTTGGCCTCTCCCTGATCTCCATCGTTTTTCGCCGTGGGGTTTTAGGATTCTATTCCCAGCAGGAGGCGGTCATAGCCGCGGGCGTAATCAGAATTTTGGTCGTTTTTCCGCTGTACTGCCTCTGCGGTCTAAATGATGTTTTATCGGGAGCCATGCGGGGAATTGGCTATTCTACAGTTCCGCTTATTATATCTCTGCTGGGCGCCTGCGTGCTGCGGGTTGTGTGGATTTTTACCGTGTTCAGCGTGCAGCACACCCTGGTAGTCCTGTATCTGTCTTACCCGGTATCTTGGGCATTGACCTTTGTTTTACACTTTGCTGCGTTTCATGCAGGCTATAAAAAACTGAGAAAAAACGAGTCTGCGTGGTATGGCAGCAGTTAGAATCGTTGCGGTATCAATTGTTATTTTTCATAAAGAAAGGAAGCGAAGAAAATGAGTAAAAAGATTTTAGTTTTAACAGGCGGGGCCAGACATGGCGGAAACAGCCAGCTTATGGCGGATGCTTTTGTGAAAGGCGCAAAGGCGGCCGGCCATGAGGTTGTACGGTATGATGCGGGGTTTAAAGACATCAAGGGGTGCATTTTTTGCGAAACCTGTTATCAACTGGGCGAAAACAAAGCCTGCTCCCATGACGATGTATTCAATGAGCTGGCGCCCTATTATGAATGGGCCGAGTCGTTGGTAATCGTCACGCCGCTGTATTGGTATACCTATACGGCGCAAATAAAAGCGGCACTGGACAAGTATTATGCGCTGATGGTAGCTAAAAGGCCTCAGCCCATCCAAGAAGCCTACCTGATTACATGCGGCGCGGGAAAGGATGATTATAAATACGATGCCATCATCAATACCCACCAACTGATCGCAAAGGATCGCGGCTGGAACAACCTGGGATGCTACCATGTCAACGGCGTTTTTCATAAAGGCGACCTGGCAGACAAGTATCTGAAAGAATTGGAAGAGATCGGGAAAGGGTTTTAACGCGTTCTGAGCATTAAAAAACAGTGCCATAAAAACCTCTAAGCAATGGAAGAAATTTTGCTTAGAGGTTTTTTCATTTTGTGGATATGTTTCCTTTTTTACACAGGGAACCCTATTTTCTCTGGAAAAGCCTAAAACTTCCTAAAACAGACCCAATGGCCCAACGCCAAGCCTAAAAACAAAAAGAAGTGCCGTAAAAACCAAATATAAAAAAGAATCAACCCAAATTTAACGTCTAAATTTCAACGCCCACAAACGTTTTCAGAGTTTTTGGAAAAAAACCTTTTGCGGGTTGGCATATTAGTTGCTCAATTAGAAGGTGTAAATGCCTTCAAAAGGGGGTTCATAAGGAAAAACATTTTTACATAAGGAGTGACACAGAAGATGCAAGCAAAAGAATTGACAAATGCGGAACGGTTTGCAAGGGCTTTAAAACGAAATGGCGTTGAATTTATCTTTGGACAAAGCAATCCCACAAAGATCATGCTGGCCGCCATGGAGCTGGGGATCCGGCAAATCGGATTCAGACAGGAAAATACCGGCACCTATATGGCTCAAGCATACGCCATGGCATCAGGAAAAATCCCATGCGTAGCGGCGCAGAACGGTCCGGCTGCCACGCTGCTGGTGCCGGGGCTTTGTGAAGATTACAAGGCCGGACATCCGGTGGTAGCCATTGTACAGGAAGTCCCGCTCCACGATGCGGAAAAAAACGCTTTTCAGGAATTGGATCATGAAAAATTGTTCGAGGGCTGCGCGAAGTGGATAAAAAAGATCTACTCGCAGGACCGAATTGAAGATTATGTGGACATGGCTTTTACAGCAGCAGCGTCGGGGAAACCCGGACCGGCCGTGCTTCTCTGTCCCCAGGATATTTTCAACGATAAGACGGCCAGGCCGGTAGTTTCACCGAGAAAGGCTTCCTTAGGCCACTATCCGCTGGATCGAATGGTTCCGGCCCAAAGCGCGATCCAGGAAGCGGCCAAGCTGCTGCTCAATGCAGAAAATCCGCTGGTTTATGCGGGCGGAGGCATTTTTTCCTCCAGAGCAGTGGATGAAATTCGGGAACTGCAGGATGCCTTTTGCCTTCCTGTAGCAACAACGACAATGGGCAAGGGGGCAGTTGACGAAACCAACCCCCTCTCTGTAGGCGTCATTGGATATTACATGGGACACCGAAGCGCCACCAAATTCATGAAACCTTTGGTCCAAAGGTCCGATGTCGTTTTGCTGGTGGGCAACAGAACCAACCAGAACGGCACCGATACCTGGACCCTCCTGCCAGAGGATGCGACCTACATACACATTGACATCGATCCCATGGAAATCGGCAGGAACTATGAAGCGATTCGGTTACTGGGTGATGCCAAGCTCACCTTAAGGGCGCTCATCGATGAAATGAAAAAGGGAAATGCCGCCAAACGGCAGGCCAAGAAAGCGGAAATAGCCGCTGAAATCGCGGATGGAAGAGCCAGGCATCAAGTAGAGATCAAGGACGTGATGTGTTCACAAATTTCACCCATTCGAATTGAACGATTCATGGCTGAACTGGAAAGGCAAGTGGCGGACGACTGTATGGTCGTTGCTGACGCAAGCTTTTCCTCCATCTGGAATGCCAACTATATAACCGCCAAGGCGGACAGAGAATTCTATTTCCCCAGAGGTCTTGCGGGCCTGGGCTGGGGATTCCCAATGGCCATGGGCTGCAAATTGGCCAGCCCGGAAAAGCCGGTATTCAGCCTGTCAGGAGACGGAGGCTTCGCCCATACATGGAGTGAGCTAGAAACCTGCAAACGGGAAGGCATCAATGTGATCGCGGCAGTGATCAATAATAAGATTCTGGGCTATCAGTATTACGCGGAAAAGTTCAAATTCGGCGAAGTGACAAACGCTGTCTGGATCGATACGGTGGACTACGCTAAGATTGCCGAATCCTGCGGACTGAAAGGCCTGACCATCCGAACCGTTGAAGATATTAAGCCGGTGCTGGAAGAGGCATTTGAAGCAGTAAAAACAGAGACGGTTGTAATTGACATAAAGACAGAAACCTTCTGTCAGCCGCCCCTGCCTATGATCGATACGCTCAAATTGGCGGAGCTGGTATAACAAGGATTAATACGCAGCGTATTAATATAAATGATCAACAAGAAAGGAAAGATGATTATGAGCAAAATGTTAGACGTAACAAATCCTTATACAGGAGAATTGGTTGAATCGATTAAACTGGACACAATTGAAGAACTGAAAGAAAAAGTTGCTAAAGCGAAGGCGGCCCAGCCGGCCTGGGAGAAAACACCCATTGTTGAACGGGCCAAGCTGATCATGAGCATGATTGACAAAATCGAAGAAAAGAGCGATGAGATCGGCCGTATCTGCGCCACAGAAATGGCAAAGCCCATCAACTCGGCTAAAGGCGAATGTTTCGACGGCGGAGAAATAGGCAGAGGCAACGTGGAACGGGCAAAACATCTATATGGAGATGTTTTCACAGGAACCACGGCAGGCCGGGAATATGACCTGGGATTTTCAAGAAGAGAGGCCCTGGGCGTAGTCGCCGCCATTATTCCCTTCAACTATCCCATTGAAATGTTCTTCCAGAAGACAACACCTGCGCTGGCGATGGGTAATACGGTAATCGTAAAAGCTCCGTCCTCCAATCCTTTGGCGGTGAGAATGCTGGTGGATTGCGCTCACGAAGTTGGAATTCCGGAAGATGTTATTTCCTTTACTGCCTGTGAAAGAGCGGTATCAACCCAGGCGCTTCTGACCCATCCTGATGTGGCGGCCATCGCTCTCACTGGAAGCACAGAAACGGGCGTGGAGATGATTAAGCTGGCCGCCGACTCCATGAAGAAAACCTTTATGGAACTGGGAGGAAACGATGCTCTCATCATCTGCGAGGACGCGGACGTGGACACGGCTGTACAGGAAGCCCTGGAAGGGAGACTTTATAACAACGGGCAAGTTTGCTGCGCCACAAAGCGCTATCTGGTTCCAACGAGTATGCATGATGAGTTCGTCGCAAAGTTAAAAGAGAAAGTGCTGGCAATTCCACGGGGCAGCCAATTCGATCCTGATGCAAAAGCCATCTGCTTAGTAACCGAGAAGGCGGCGATCAAGGTAGAAGCGCAAATTCAGCATACTGTAGAGCAGGGCGGAACCATCGTATGCGGCGGAAAGCGGGAAGGCGCCTTCATCGAACCGACCATCATCGACCATGTTTCCAAAGATGCGGATGTTGCCAAGGATATGGAAATCTTCGCCCAGGTATGGCCGATCATTACCTATGAAACAGAAGAAGAGGCGATTCAAATTGCCAATCAGTCCAGCTACGGCCTGAGCGGCGGCGTCCTTGCGGGCGATACGGTCCGGGCATTTCGCATTGCGGATCAGATGGAATCCTCGGCCGTTATCGTAAACGGATGCAGCTGTTACAGAATGAACGAACAGCCCTTCGGCGGATGCAAAGCAAGCGGTCTTGGCAATGAGGGAGTTGGCTATTCTCCGGAAGAATACAGCAGACTCAAGACCTATGTTTTAAAGGGAGCTTTTGTAAAGTAAGAAATCCCAAACATCATCGGGAGGTGGCCGTACCCAAAGAACTCAGAGCCTATGATATAAAAAGCACCAGCTATGTACATGAAACGTTAGAAGATTTCCTGCGCCTCGGAAACATCGAGGGTATGGAAGTGATGCAAGGGGATCAGGTGCTGGGTGTTCCAAACACCTGGGAGACAGCGATTGGCGCTTTGATAGCAGGCAGCTATCAGGTGGGCTGCATTTCGCAGCTGATGTGGAATCATCCGGGCTGCGATGAACATGATCATGCCCATTCCCATCACAGAGAAGGTACATGTTCCTACAGTGGATGCGATTAAAAACGTTTTAGGCATGGCATCGAGACTGGAAGAGAATATTGAACAATGGGAAGATGTCATTGACTTCACGTCAATCGATGAGATGGCCGCTACCTTGAAAGCGCAGGGCCGGGAGATGTTCCATCACATCCTGGACTGCCTGGACGACGCGGGACTTGACATTCACGACCCGCTCCACATGCTGCTGTTTATAAAAAAATTCGATGCGGCGCTCTTTGAAGAAACCTTTCATCCGGCAGCTGGGAAAAACGAAAAAGCGGGACGGCCGCTACCTTCCATTCTTAGGCGGCGTATTGAATACAATCCTGCCGGGCTATAACCAGCCTTCGGATGTGAAAGACAGGATTAACCAATCAGGCGTATTTGCAGATAACAATTTAATTGAAGCAATCCGGTTTATCAGAGACCATTCGTTATAACACGATCGGAAGTGATAAAAGGAAGGAGTCGTAATTATGGAAATTTTAATGGCATTATTTTGGGGAGGTTCCGTGGTCATATGCGGGCTAGTGGGGCTGCGTCAGTACAATAAAGAGTATCCTCCAAAGAAGGACAAAAAGTAGAAAGGAGAGCGTCGATATGAATGTATATCTTATTGGTGTCTTAATCAGTTTCGTTGTATATTTAATCGTAGCATTTGTCGTAAACAAATTCGTAAAAGGCGCGGATGATTATTTTGTCGCAGGAAGAAATGCGCCTACTGGACTTATCGTCGGATCCATGGTGGCCTCTCTTTTGAGTACAGGTGTTTTCTTAGGCGACTCGGGAGAAGCCTATAATGGGATATGGATCGCAGTCGCCGGGTGCGCGGCCATAAGCGCCGGAGGGTATGTGGTGGGAGCCATATTCTTCAGCCGTTTTCTAAGAAGAGCAAATGTATATACCATTCCTTCCTTCTTTGAAAAGCGCTTTTGCTCCCATGCAGTTGGTATTATGACCGTCATCGCGGTGGTGGTGGCAATGGCTGTCTATCTGCTGTCCGTTACCCAGGGCGGCGCCACACTGATGTCCAATGTAACCGGACTGGATTACAATATTTGTGTTTTATTGGCTGTTTTGCTCTTTACGATCATGGTTATCGCCGCCGGTTCAAAAGGCGTGCTGATAACGGATACGATTATGTTCGGCCTCTTTACTACCATTGGCGTGGTTTCCGTGATCATCGTATCAGTCAAAGCCGGAGGCTGGTGGAATATCATCGAGGATATCGCGGCCAACCCGGAAACCAGTTACCTGCTGTCCTGGTCGGGCAAATTGGGATATTTGTATGACACTGGTCTGGAAAATGTGATCTACTTCCTGGCCTACGGTATTTGCTGGGCAGGCGTGGCCTTTTGCGGACCATGGCAGTGCTCCCGCAACATTATGGCCAAGAGCGAGCACACGGTGATCCGTTCGGCTGTCTGGGTTGTCATCGGATGCTTCGGTGTTAACTACCTGGTCGAACTGGGAGCTGTTTTCATGCACGCTTTTGATATCGGCGATACGGAAGCGACGCAAGTATGGCTCTGGGCCGCAGGCAATGTACTTCCAACAATCATAGGCGTTGTGTTGGTAACCGGCATCATCGCCGCAGCCATTTCCTCTTCCACCACATTCCTGTCGCTGATCGGAGCATCGATTTCAAACGATATCTTCCGCATCAAAGACAGTAAGAAGAATGTCCTGGTTTCAAGAGTTTCCATGCTGCTGGTGGCCGCCATCGTGCTGGTTGTGGCAATCACAAATCCGCCGAATATCTGGTGGATCATGCAGATCGGCGCCACAGTGGTAATCTGCGCCATGCTCCCGGTGGCTATTGCAAGTGTCTGGAGCAAGAACATTACCAAGGCCGGGGCTTTCGCAGGTATGTGCGCAGGCTTTGCCGTCAGCTTCATTATGAAGGTAATCACCACTTCCCAGGGCATCACCGTGCCGATTTATTGCGACGTATATTTTGTAGGAACTCTCGCCAATATTGGGGCGATGATGATTGCAAACCGCCTGACCAAGGTGACGCCGGAAGAAAAAGAGCAGAGAGAGGCTTTGTTCATTGTTCCAGAGTCGGAGAAGGATCCCATTGAAATTGAAAAGACGAGAAAGGCCCTCAAAGCAAGCGTCTGGATTGGCGTAGGGATCTTCGCCTTCTGTCTGGTAACATGGATTATTCCATACTACATAGGGCTGAATGCGTAACATTCGGACCTGTAAGTAACACCCATTTGCAGATGCACCGGGAAATACTCCGGGTGCATCTGCTTGCTTGTTAGAAATAAACGAGTTGGAAGGAGAAATTCGGGGAACACTGCCCTTGGATGAAGCGAGGGCCTTGGGAAAAGCCATATAAAACGTACCCTGTAAAAGGAGGAAAACATGCGTAAGAGTGCGGAAATTTTTCAGGAAGCCAGTAAGCTAATGGTAGGAGGCGGCTGCGCGGGCGGCAGAATCCATGCTGCGCTGGGAACGCCCTTTTATATCGACCATGCGGACGGAAGCCATGTATTTCATGTTGACGGAGAGGAATTCATCGATTATCACTGCGGAGCGGGAGCCTTGCTTTTCGGGTGGAACCATCCCAGGATCCGCGAAGCCATCATCAAATGCGTGGACAAAGGCTTTTTCATGAACTTTGATTCCCCGGCGACATTAGAATTTGCACGTTTGTTTAAAGAGCTCGTTCCGACCGTTGAAAAAATACGCTTGACCAACTCGGGCACAGAAGCGACGCTGGCGGCAATCCGGGCGGCGAGGGCATACACGAAAAAGAATCTGATTATAAAAATGGACGGCCATTTTCACGGAATGCATGAAATGATCTGGTTCAATGGCGGCTGCGGTAGTGATTTGGACAAGTACGGCCAAACGAGGAGCGTGACGCCTGCCACGCCGGGGTTTCCTGCGGGGGCCGAGAAGAACGTCAAGCTGATTGAATTCAATAATCTGGATGCGGTTAAGCACGTATTTGAAACGTACAGAGGCGATATTGCCGCCATAATCATGGAACCTGTGAACTATGACTGCGGCTGCGTGCCGTCTACCAGAGAATATATGAAACAGGTCAGAGAGCTTTGTACGAAAGAAGGTATCCTGCTGATCTTCGACGAGGTGATCTCCGGGCTGCGTTTCCGGCCGGGAAGCGCCCAGGGCTATTATGGAATAAAGCCGGATTTGTCCACATTTGCCAAAGCGATAGCCAACGGTTTCTCCCTGGCCCTGGTGGGAGGAAAGGCGGAGATCATGGAGCTGTTCAATCCGACAGGACCGGTGATTTGCAGCGGCACAAGCTCCGGCAATTTGATGTCGGTCATGGCCGCAATCGAATGCCTGAAAATGGCTATGGAACCCGGATTTTACGATCAGGTGGAAAAGATTGAGAAAACGCTGTGCGCAGAACTGAACGCTTTGTTTGGCAAGCACGGCATTCCGGGCCATGTTCGCAGCCAGGGAGCCCAATTTGCCTTTTATTTCGGCTATGATGACCCGCAGCTGGATTATACCCTTTCAGAAACTGTCAAGCATTATCAGCCCCAGCTGTACCGGCGTTTTACCAGGGAATGTTTAGCAGAACACCTTTATGTCTTTGACGGCGGCGAAAAACCTTTTCCCCAGCACAACGGGTTCACAATCGCCCATACGGAGGATGATATTACTTTGACAATTTCCAAAGTGGATAGGATTTTTAAACGACTTAAATAAGTGAAACTTCCCTGATTATAGAAAAAGGAAGCGACTTGGCAGGATGAAAGGCCAAACCGGTTCCTTTTTGATGGATTGCTATTGGATGAATTGCTTGAGCAGCTGATATCCCCGATCGGTGAGTAGTGCTCCCTGCTTTGTTTTCCCCACTGTAATATAGCCCATTGCTTCTAATTTCTTCAACCTGCTTTTTATCTTGGATTCGGTGAGCTGGAGAGCCTGGGCGCTCTGAGTTTTGCATATGGAATTTCTGCCCGCCGTCACGCCCTGGTTTTGCAGGCGGAAAATGGCTTCTAATATGGCAATCAGGTCGGGACCGATGTAATCGCCTTTGACGGCCGCCTCTTCCCGGCCGGGTTTTCCGGTTTGGGCTGGTGATTCCGTTTCAGCCAGAGGACCGGTCTGCAGATTGTTTTCAAAATAAACGTTGAGCATGTCCAGGGCTTCTTCCCGGTCGGAAAGGGATGAAAGCATGTTCATGTATTCGGCCGCGGTCCTCAGCTCCCGGGCATTGCCGGGCCAAGTATAGGAAATGAGCTTGTCCCTGATATTGGGCAGGTTTGCCAGGGCTTTGGCCTGCTGGGATTCCAGCAGGTGGGAGATGATCTCCATAATATCCTCGGGGCGCTCTCTCAGAGGCTGCAGCCGCAGGTTGAGCACCTTGATGCGGTAGTAAAGATCTTCCCGGAAGGTTCCCTCGCGGATGGCCGCCTGCAGGTCCTTGTTGGTGGCGCAGATGATTCGCACATCCACAGGAATCACATCCGTTCCGCCGACCCGCACCACTTCCTTTTCCTCCAGAACGCGCAGCAGCTTGGCCTGAACGGGCAGGGACGCATCGCCGATCTCATCGAGAAAAATGGTCCCCTGATGAGCCAGCTCGAACATGCCTGCCTTACCGTTTTTCAAGGCCCCGGTAAAGGCCCCTTCCATATACCCGAAAAGCTCGCTCTCCGCCAGGGTTTCCGGCAGAGCCGCGAAGTTGATGGCCACGAAGTTGGATTCCCGGCGGGAGGACATATTGTGAATAGACTGTGCGAACAGCTCTTTTCCGGTGCCCGATTCGCCGGTGATCAATACGGGAAACTCGGTCTTGGCATAGACCTTGGCCAGTTTTTTGCTCCGCTCCATCAAGGTGCTGGAACCGAGGATATCGTCAAAGGTATATTTGGCTGTAAACCCGGTGGCTCTCAATTTTTTTCGAACCATGCCCTCTCTTTTTTTTAAAGTGGACAGCGGCAGCAGAGTGAAGGCTTTGTTTTGACTCTTGTCAACGTCCATTTCAAAGGAAGAGAGCAGCAGCTTTTGATTTTCGATGGTGACCAGAGTGTCGGTGAGCGGAACATTGGCGGCAATATAGGAGAGCAGTTCGGGCTGATCGCGGAAAACCTCCTTATAATCCATGCCCATGATTTCCTGGGGATCCCGAATCTCAAAGTATTTATTGGCCGTTTCATTGAATAAGATGATTTCATCGTTTTCATTGATTACAAAGGTAATGTTGTTGTTGATATCGCATATCTTTTCAAAATTATTTTTCAGTGTATTGGCCTGTTCTAAGGTGTTTTGCAGCTGGTAGCAGGATGCGGTGAAAAGGCGGATGCTGTCGTTGTAATAGGCCTTTGTAAAATCGGAAGGAAGATCAAAGGCCCGTATGATATCGATGATGGTGTACAAGGAAATTTTTCTCAGCCCGATATCGATATAAGGGCAGTCCAGCTTGGGGCAATCCTCCGGCACGCCTGTATAAATAACAGCATCGACCTGGGAGGTATCGATGTTATTTCCGGGAGCATAAGCCCTCATATTAATATGATTGATCCCCAGTTCAATGAAGGAGCGGATGGTTTCGTTGGCAGCATCCATGTGCTGGTTGACGATGAGCACGTTGGAGCCGTCCGGCAGAGATACTACTTTTTCCAGGGCCTGGCCGGATAAATCCCTTTTCTGGAGGATCAAGGTCGTATTGGGAAACCGTTCCCTGACAAGATTGACGGTCCGATGGGATATGATGGCGGCGGTGGGCACAAAATCCAGGTCAAACAGCTTTGATGGGCGTATGGATACAATATCTAACACATCTTCAAAGTAGGTTTGGATGGTATTGGTTAAAAATTCAAGGATGGTGGGGTCACTGATACAGATCAGCAATTTTTTGTTTTTCTGCTCCAAAGTTTCCATGGGTTTCTCTCCTTCTCGTCGATCAATCGTTTCAGGTCCCTCATATTTTCAAAAAAGCCGGGATGGGATGGCCCGCTTATCAGAAGTATACCTCAGTTTCGATGGAGATACAATGAATCTGGCAAAAAAGAGACTATAAAACCCTAAAAGAGACTATATTTTAGGGAAGTTCGAACTTCATAAAGGAAGTCCAAGTCCGCAGCTTTTTATATAATGCCTATAAGCAAGGGTTTTCAATAGCTCTATTGAAATTTTCATAATTTTTTTAAAAATCGTAAGGGATTTGGTACAGCCCTTGCGTTATTAATAGGGAAAAAGGGCGCTGTCGCATCATATAAGGAGGATGTTTTATGGCAAGAGCAAGCAAAGAATACATAAAAAATTTAATTCCCCAAGGACTTCCGGATGGCAGAGAAATCCTTGAAGCGGGCAGAAAAGTGGGACCAACCATCAGAGCCGGCCGCAGCCGCCTAGTGAGGGACAGCGAGTTCGACCATTACTTGGAATATTTTCAAGATCATAAAGAGCGAAAAGAAATCGCCTGGTTTTCCAATGTGGGATTGGCGACCATCGAGGAAGAGGTGGAAGGGATCAAAGAACTGCAAAGATGGTGCAAAAAGTTAAAGATCAACTACCACTCCACGCTGGCCATACCCAGCACGTTGAGCGCGATTCCAAAGGAATTGAGGCGGTACGATACAAAGAACACCAGCTATGTGCTGGAAAAGCCGGAGGACTTTATGACCCTTGGGGATATCGAAGGCATGGAAGTCATACAGTCGGACCAGGTGCTGGCCGTGCCCAACGCATGGTTCAACGGGATCAACGCCCTCAAAGCAGGCTCATACCAGGTGGGCTGCTTTTCCCAGCTCCTTTGGAATTATCCGGGATGCGACGACCATGTCAGCTATGTGGCCGACATGCTGAAGGTGATGGGCGTTCTTTCTTCAAAGCGGGATGAGGGCTTTGCTGTGAGCGGGTATCTGGATGACACTTACCCCAGCTATTGCAAGGATGCCATCGCTTGGGTGGGTTACGCCTTATTTGAACAATATATCGCCGACGATTTATGCGGCGTCATCTATCAGGTGAATTACGGCGGCCTGATCAGCGATATCCGCATCAGGGCCGCTCTGCTCAAGGCCCTCTACGACTCCCTTTGGCGGGAGAACCAGCCCCTTCCCGTAGCCAAAATCCAGGCCAATACAACCAGATTCTGGGACCACGATATTGAAGCCAATTATGGAATGCTGTCCCAGGAAATGCTGATGGCCGTCCTCGCTGAGCGGAGATACAATACGGGCGCGGTCATTTTGCCGGTGCCCATTACAGAAAAGGTGCATGTGCCAACGATAGATGCCATTAAAGGGATGCTGGGGGTATGCTCGAGGCTGGAAGAAAACATAGAACAATGGGAAGCAGTCATCGATTTTTCCTATATTGATGAGATGGCCGAGGTTTTAAAAGAGGAAGGAACCAAGTTCTTTCATAATATGCTGGATATTCTGGACGATTCCGGACTGGATCTGGCCGATCCCATGGAAATGCTCATGTTCGTGAAGAATTTCAACGCCGGCCTGTTCGAGGAAACCTTTCATCCCAGCATGAAGGAGACGGGAAAAATCCAGGTCCATTATTATACGGATATGGGCAAGCTGACCCAGGATATGATCGATGAAGGCAATGCCAATATGGATAAATCCCAGCTGGAGGGGAGCTTAAAAGGCAGAACGATTTTAATCGCATCCACCGACGCTCATGTATATGGGCTGCAATATGTAAGAAACATTTTGGAAAAAGCGGGGGCTGAGGTGGTGGATGCGGGAGTGGACGCCTCCATCCCCTACATATTTGATACAGCCGACGAGGAAGGGATTCGCTATATCGGCGTCAGCACCCATAACGGACAAGCCCTGGGCATCGCCGAACAGCTTCTCAGTGAGATGAAGCAAAGAGGCGGCGACAAAAAATACATGGTCTTTATGGGCGGCAGACTGAACACCATCCTGCCGGGACACTCAGAGCCGTCGGATGTGACAGAAATGATCAATCAGAAGGGGATACTGGCGGAAAACAATCTGATAAAAACAATCCAGGCAATCGGTGAAAGCTGAGCTTGTGGAAGGATCGCTTATGAAATTGAAATTAGGCATAGATACTGGAGGATCTTATACGGATACGGTTTTAGTCGATTGGGACAGCGGTCAGGTGGTCAGCAAGGCAAAAGCCCGAACTACGAAGGAAAATTTGACCATTGGCATTGAAGAGGCCATCGACAAGCTGGGCATCCAGGACCGGGATACCATTACCCTGGTCTGTTTGTCCACCACACTGGCTACCAATGCCATTGTGGAAGGCAAAGGGGCGACCGTCGGTTTGATCACCATCGATGAACCGAAAGAGCATTCCTATCCTGCAGCTAGTCATTTCCATGTGAAGGGTAAGATCGATGTCAAAGGATGTGAGGTGTTTCCCTTGGATTGTGAGGGCGCGGCGGCGGCTCTGGAAAGGATGCAAGGAAAAATTGACGCGCTTGCTGTTTCCGGATATGCCAGTGTCCGCAATCCGGCCTATGAGTTGAAGGTGAAAGGGCTTTCCGATGCTATCCTGGGCGTCCCGGTGGTGTGCGCCCATGAACTTACAAAAGTGCTGGGCTACTATGAGCGAACCGTGACCGCCGTCCTCAACGCCAAGTTAATTCCGATTATTAAAGAGCTGATCGCAGCGACAAAAGTGGTGCTGGCGAAAAAAGGCATCCGTGCTACCCTGGTCATCATCAAGGGCGACGGCAACTGCATGACTTGTTCCTTTGCAGAAGAGCGGCCCATCGAAACCGTACTGTCCGGGCCGGCAGCCAGCGCTCTTGGAGGAATCTTGCTCTCCGGCTGCAAAGACATGATTGTTGCCGATATGGGCGGAACCACTTTGGATGTTGTTCCGATTCTGGACCAAAGCATTCCCATGGACGAATGTGGAGCCGCAGTAGGCGGCTGGCGGATCCGGATTAAAGCTATGCGCACCAGATCCTTTGGCCTGGGCGGGGACAGCTATCTGAGAATGAACCATGCGGGGGACTTGGAATTCGGCCCCACAAGGGTGGTGCCTTTATGCGCGGCGGCTGAGAAATACAAAAATTTGATCAATGAAGTGGAAAGGCTCTATCTTCCGGCCGATTATCACATTATTAAACGGCAGGAGTCGGATTGCATCGCCTTATTTAAAAGGAAGAATCTTGAACGGGCCCATTTGACGGCCGAAGAAAAGCAGCTTGTGGAGCTTTTGGCGGATGGAGCCCATTCCCTGCTTTATTTGGCAGAAAAACTGGGCAAGGATATAGACGGCATCGAGATTGAATCCCTGCTGCAAAGGGAAATCGTCTATCTAATCTCCTTTACGCCTACGGATTTGCTCCACGCGACAGGCGAATACGTCCAATACGATCAAAGGATATCCCATCTGGCCCTGGCCAAACTGGCGGCCAGAAAAAAGATGACTCCGGCGGATTTTGCCGCCTATGCGGAAGCTGGTTTTGTTGAGAAAATCTGCATTTCCTTCATCGAATGCCTGCTGGTCGAAAAAGGCGTTGAAGAGGAAAAGCTGTCCCGGGAATTGATCCGACTGGTTTTCAATCATTTGGATGCAACCTGCCGCTTGTTTGATTTTAACTGCCTCTTCCATGCACCGATCGTCGGTATTGGAGCGCCGGCCGGTACCTGGCTGAAAAAAGCCGCCGATCAGCTGGGGTGTAAAGTGATCATTCCCGAAAACAGCGAGGTGGCAAACGCCATCGGAACTGTGTCAGGCAATATTCGAGAAAGGCTGGAAGCCCTGATCCGCTTTGACTGTCATTCGAAAAACTATATCGTCCATTTGCCCGACCAGCGGAGGATTTTTGAAACGTTAGATGAGGCCGTCTGCTTCGCGGAGCGGGAACTGATTCTATGCGGAAAAAAATTCGGAGAAAAAATGGGCGTCAATAAATACACTTCCCAGCTTTCGAAAGAACAAATCCTTTCGCAGAGCTGCGGCAATTCTGAAGGTACGTTTGTTGAATTAAGGTTAAGGCTGGATATTTCGGCAAATGCAAAATATATTCGTCATTGATGAAAAGGAGGAACATGATGACTTACAAAACAGACAAATCAAAAGAGCTATTTCAAAAAGCCCAGAGGTGCCTGGTGGGGGGACTTTCCAGTTCTTTTCATAAAGCAGCCTGGAACGAGTATCCCATCTACATGGATCATGGAAAAGGATCGAAGGTCTACGATGTGGACGGCAATTCCTATATCGATTATTTAAACGCCTTTGGGCCCAACCTTTTAGGCTATGTGCATCCTGATTTGACAGCGGCCGTAGCAAAGCAGCTGCAAAAAGCCACGTTAATGGCTGCGCCCAACGCGGATTTAGTCAAGTTAGCAGATAAACTGGTCGATATTATTCCCTGCGCCGATAAAGTGAGCGCTTTTATGTCCTCAGGATCGGAGGCCAATATGCATGCGATCCGAGTCGCCAGAGCATATACGGGCAAGAAGAAAATCGTAAAGATTGAAGGCTGCTATCACGGTTCTATGGATGAAGAAAAGGTGAGCTGCGATGCTGAAAGGCTGGAGGCTCTGGGCTCCAGGGAAAATCCCAATAAGATAAAGCACATAAAAGGGCAGAAGGATCCGGACGATGTGATTATCGCCATGTTCAATGATTTGGACAATATCGAGCATATTTTCAAGACTCAGGGCGACGATATCGCCTGCATGATCCTTGAAACCATCATGGCCAACGCGGATCCCATTTATCCTAAGCCAGGCTTTCTGGAAGGGCTGAGAACGCTTTGCGACCAATATCAGGTCGTGCTGATCTTTGATGAAGTCATTACAGGATTTCGGCTGGGCTTACTAGGGGCCCAGGGTTACTTCGGCGTTACGCCCGATCTGGCGACGTTTGGAAAAGCCATCGGCGGCGGCTACCCCATATCCTGCGTAGTCGGCCGGGAAGAAGTGGTGTCGGCAGCCACCGTGGCTTCCGGAACCTTTGCCGCCAACGCCCTTTGCGTGGCAGCTGCCCTGGCGACAATTGAGATTTGCCAGCGGCCGGGGTTCTATGAAAACCTGGAGCGCATGTCTCAGAAAATGGTGGATGGAATCCATGTCATTTGCGCCAAGTACGGCGTAAAAGTCAACACAAAAGCCATCGGCGGTATGTGGACCATGATTTTAGGCACGGACGAGGATCTGGTCGATTACAGAGATCATTATTCCAAGGTGGACAGCAAGCTTTATACCAAGCTGGTGCAGGGATGCATGGAGCGTGGCATCCGTCTCAATCCCTGGAGAGGACGCAACTATATGTGCGCCCAGAGTACGGATGAAGATATTGCATACACTCTGCAGGTTCTTGACGAGCTGATGGCCCAGGCGGTCGGGGAAAAATAAAGCTGCTATGGATAAATCCTTTGGTGGAGGTAAACAGTGAAATACATAAAAATTGAGAAGGCTGAGTTCCATTTTAAATTTGGAGCGGCTGCTGCCGGATTTGGAAGGAAGTGAGCTGCTTGGGAAAAGAGTGGGGATTTTTTGGAGAATTTTCGCCTTTTTCAACGCTTGGGACCCCTTAAATGCAGGCCGGAGCAGATCAGCGGGCCTTTTCTCAATATGAGTGCTCCACAAACCCACAACTTTGCGTAAAAAGGTTAAATTTTCGCAGAAATTTTCTGCGGAGCCCGGTTTCACCCGCTGATTTAGGCCGCCGATTTTTCTGGGCCCAAATGCAACAATCCAATTGCCTTAGGAGACACACTGTGCTATACTGACCAAAGGGAATGAAGTTCTCCCTTGGCGTATGCCAAAACCACTGATAAAGTTGATGACTTCTGCACTTGTTTGCAGGAGTCTTTTTTTGTAGGAGGTTGTTTATTATGGTGTTAAATTGTTTGGCCGTCGGCGCAGGCGGCTTTGCTGGGTCGGTTTTTCGGTATTTGATTGGTCTGCTGCCTTTTCTTCACAGAGGGGCCCTGCCTTTTCAGACTTTGCTGGTCAACGTGATCGGCGCCATTGCTATTGGCATGATCGTTCAATATGCAGAATCCTATGGAGGGTTAAATGAAAATCTGGTGCTGTTTCTGAAAGTGGGAATCTGCGGCGGGTTCACGACTTTTTCCACGTTTGCGCTGGAATCCCTGAACATTATGCAGGAGGGGAAAAGCCTGATCGGACTGGTGTATATCGCCGCCAGCGTCATTTTGTGTATTGCCGGCGTGTATATTGGCAAATGGGCGGCCGGGTGTTTGAACGCATAGGATGGATTTAACAGAGGTGCGGTCCAATAGTAGGGAAATTATTGTGTGGTTCGCAGCTTTCACTCCTGAGAGGAGTATGGAGATATCGTATGTCGAAAATTGTCGGATGAGACAATTGGTTCAACAATGTACGAAGTTTGGCTTATTGTTGAGATCTTTCCAACGCCTGCAGGCTGCAATTTCTGATGAAGGCTTTGTTATACAAGGTTATTTCCATTTTGGCAGCCTACAAGCCAGTGTTTTGTCTCAACAATTGAGTCGTTTTCCTCGATTGTTGAGCCTAACTCTTAATTTTCGCTTTGCGGCAACGCTGGCCATACTGGCTTGCAAGGTATACTATTCTGTACCATGCGGCTCCGACGACCGTATCATACTTATAGAATATTTCCTTAAAAAAACAAAAGAATTGCTTGAATAATATACATGTGTTGTGTATAATTATAAAAGAAACTTAATTGAGAGGGAGAAAGAACAATGAAGAAAAGTATAATAGCAGTTTTACTGGCCATGGTGCTGGTATTTTCTTTGGCAGCGTGCGGAGGCGACGACAGCGAAAAGAGCGGAGCAGATGCGGAAAAGGTAACCTATAAAGTAGGAACAGAGCCTACATTCCCGCCGTTTGACACGACTGACGAAGAACAGAATATTGTCGGCCTTGATATGGACCTGATCAAAGCCATTGGAGAAGACCAGGGATTTGAAGTGACTTTTGAAAATCTGTCCTTTGACGGCTTGGTTCCGGCTCTGAAAGCAGGAAACATCGACATCATCGCTGCTGGTATGAATAAAGATGACAAAGACAGACAAGCACAGGTTGATTTCAGCGACGCCTATTATGAATCAAAGCTGATGGTAGCAGTAACGGCTGATAACGAAACGATCAAGAGCGTGGATGATCTGACAAAAGATATGAAGGTAGCAGCCCAGACTGGAACCACAGGCGCCAACAAAACTCAGAAACTGCAAGAAGCAGGGAAGATCAAAGAAGCGGTTATCTTAAACGGTCTGGACACAGCTATGCTGCAGCTGATCAACGGCGATGTATCCGCAGTCATCAATGACAAGCCGGTAACAGAAGCATATATGAAAAAACAGCCGGATAAAATCAAGATGGTAGGCAAACCGCTGAACGCAGAAAACTATGGATTCGCAGTTCAGAAAGGTAACACCGAGCTTCTTGAAAAGATCAACGCCGGTTTGAAAAACATTAAAGAAAACGGAACGTTTGACAAACTGGTTGACGAATGGTTCAATAAATAGGATAATAGAAATGAATGCGAGACCTTTGGCCGCGATCCCGGTCAAAGGTCAATTTTTGTAAGGAGGATATAAAGTTGCAGGAGTATTTACACGGCATCGTAATCGCGCTGAAAGGCGTTCCTGTCACATTGACCGTTTCACTGGTCGCCGTGCTGATTGGCCTGGTTCTGGGTCTTTTTGTCGCTATGGCAAAAAAATCCCGCTTCAAAGTACTGCGCGCTTTGGGGACAATCTATGTGGATGTTTTGAGAGGTACCCCTCTTTTGGTACAAGTGCTGATTTTAGCCTACGGCGTTCCGCAGATTATTAATTCGGTTTTTGGTGTTTCCTTTCATTGGGAGCTTAAAATCGTAATTGGGTTCGTGGCCTGCGGAATCAACAGTTCCGCTTACATGGCCGAGATCATCCGAAGCGGCCTTCAGGCCATCGATATCGGGCAGACGGAAGCGGCCAGATCGCTGGGCCTGAGCAGCAGACAGACCATGCGCTACATTATCGTTCCTCAGGCGTTCCGGATCATCGTGCCGGCCCTGGGAAATGAATTTATTACGTTGATCAAGGAAACATCCATTTTGTCCATGGTCGGTATCGTCGAAGTGACCAGACAGGGGCAGCTTTGGGCCTCCCAGTCGTTTTTGTTCTTCCAGGCGTATATCGGAGTGGCGATCGTATACCTGGCCTTGACCTTGACCCTTTCCAGGCTGGTTAATTACATAGAAAGGAGGATGGCGAGAAGTGATAGAAGTTAAAAATCTGACCAAATCCTTTGGTGATCTGAAGGTTTTGCAGGGAATCACCGAAACCATCACTGAGCGGGAAGTGGTCTGTGTCATCGGTCCGTCCGGCTCGGGAAAGAGCACCTTTCTCCGTTGTCTCAACCTCTTGGAGGAGCCCACAAGCGGCGAAGTCTTTCTCGATGGGCAGCAGGTAAACAGCCCGGAAGCCAATATCGATGAAATTCGGACCAAGCTGGGCATGGTATTCCAAAGCTTTAATCTGTTTCCACATATGACGGTTATGGACAACATTATGCTGGCGCCAATTCAGGTGAAGAAAATGGCCAAAGAAGAGGCGGAGAAAAAGGCGAAAGAACTGCTAAAAACCGTCGGCCTTGAGGATAAGGCAGACTCTTACCCAAGCTCTCTGTCCGGCGGGCAGCAGCAGCGGGTGGCCATTGCCAGGGCGCTGGCCATGGACCCGGAAGTCATGCTCTTCGACGAACCCACATCGGCTCTGGACCCAGAGATGGTGGGAGAAGTGCTGGCTGTTATGAAAGATCTGGCAAACCAGGGAATGACCATGGTAATCGTAACCCACGAAATGGGATTTGCCAGGGAAGTTGCCGACCGGGTATTTTTTATGGACCAGGGAATTATCATGGAGCAGGGGACCCCGGACCAGCTCTTTTTGGAACCCAAAAACGAACGGACTCAGAATTTCCTGAGCAAGATTTTATAAAAAAGTTTCCTTTGCTATAACAAAGTCGGCTTCGCCGATTCTTAAAAGAAGTAGACTTTGTTGATACTCCGGAAATATCGCTGATGATATTTCCTACGTAATAAAAAAGAGCCGCGGCCTTGCCGCAGCAGATCAAAACAGAGCAGCTGCATGAAGCAAATCGCTTTACATGCGGCTGCTTTATTTTTTGGGATCGCTCCAGGCAGCATGCGTTTTCTTCTTTCGTATAGCATCCGTTTCTCGGTAAAGAATTAAAATAAATTCAATTCTTTACGCAATTTTCAATGATCGCGCCTACACAATATCCGCTAGAAGCAACCAGCTCCGTGTTTTCTCTGGATCAGGTCCCGCAAACCCATAACTTTGCGTAAAAATCACGAAATCTTTTTGAAATTTTCCGGATGCTGGTTTTCAAACTTTTGGACGAGTATCCCCCCCCCGGAATATCGGATTTTAGAAAATAGCTGCCCTTTCTTGATACTTTTTCATGAAATCCTAAGAAAAAAATGGTAAAACATCAAAGCCAGATGATTTTGAGGCGAATTCCGACATTCTGGCCCGGAGTCCAATCCGCCGGGGGCCACACCAGCTCAAAGACCATTCTGGCTCGAAGCAAAAAAAGCTGCCGCTTCACGGTTTTCAACCGTTCGTGCGACAGCTTTTTTTCAATTTCATTTTTCCTTGCGGATATCGGCAAGCTGCTGTTTTACACTCTCAAAGGAAGTGGAACCTTTGGATTTTTTCGCTTCAATGCAGCTGCGTATCGCGATTTTATCGTAGATGTCATCTTCGAATTTATCTGAGAAGGATTTAAATTCTTCCATAGACATTTCTTCAATGGCGATGCCTTTATTGATACAATGGAGGACGATGCCGCCGATAATTTCATGGCAATCACGGAAGGGAATCCCCTTTGTCACCAGGTAGTCCGCCGCATCCGTGGCGTTCATATAGCCGTATTTGGCCGCATGCTCCATGTTATCCCCGTTGACCTTCATCGTTGCGATCATTTCCGTAAAAATATTCACAGAAGCTTTCAGCGTATCGCCGGCGTCAAAGACGGGCAGCTTGTCTTCCTGCAAGTCCTTGTTGTAAGCCAGGGGAAGGCCCTTGCAAATAGTCAGCAGGCTCATCAGATCGCCGTAGACCCTGCCGCTCTTGCCGCGGATCAGTTCCGCCATATCCGGGTTTTTTTTCTGAGGCATAATGCTGCTTCCCGTCGAATAAGCGTCATCGATTTCAACAAAGCTGAATTCCACCGAACTCCAGAGGATCAGCTCTTCGCAAAAGCGGGACAGATGCATCATGGTGATGGAACAGCAGCTGATGAATTCAATTGCAAAATCACGGTCTGCCACCGCATCCATGGCATTGGGGCAAACCCCTTTAAATCCCAGCTCATCCGCCAGAAAATCCCGATCCGTGGTATAAGTAGTACCGGCCAGCGCGCCGGAGCCCAGCGGCAGATAATCCATACGGGCAAGGCAGTCGGCAAAGCGGGACGCATCCCGTTTGAACATCTGATAGTAAGCCAGCAGGTGGTAAGCCAGCGTAACCGGCTGAGCCCGCTGCAGATGGGTATAACCCGGCATCACCGTATTCTGATGCGTTTCCGCCAGATCGGAAAGAGTGGACATCAGAGTTTTCAGCAGAGCGTCGATGGCTGCGATTTCATCCTTTAAATAGAGCCGGATGTCCACGGCCACCTGGTCGTTGCGGCTGCGAGCTGTATGGAGTTTCTTGCCCACATCGCCGATCCTCTCGGTGAGGACCGTTTCGATGTTCATATGGATATCTTCCGATTCGATGGTAAATTCCACCTTGCCGGCATCAATATCGGCTTCAATTTCTTTTAATGTTTTGACGATCAGATCAGCTTCCTCTTTGGTGATGATGCCCTGTTTTCCCAGCATGGTCGCGTGGGCGATGCTGCCTTTGATATCGTCTTTGTACAATCTTTGGTCAAACTCAATCGATGCGTTGAATTCATCAGCGGACGAAGTCGCCGCCTTTGAGAACCTTCCTTTCCAAGCCTTCATGCAGTTTTGCCCCTCCTTCTTTGTTTTGTTTTTGGATCGCGCGGATCTTCAGAGGCAGTGAGAACAGGTTGATGAAACCTTCCGCATCGCTCTGGTTGTATACTTCATCCTTACTGAATGTAGCGAATTCTTCGCTGTAAAGGGAGTTGGGGGACTTACGTCCGGCCGCAACCGCACTTCCTTTATATAACTTCATTTTTACTGTACCGGTAACCAGCTTCTGGGTTTCGTCTACGAAAGCGGAGATGGCTTCACGCAGAGGCGTATACCAGAGGCCGTCGTAGCAAAGCTGGGCGAACTTCTGGGCTACGATATATTTGTACTGGGTCGTATCTCTATCTAAGATGAGTTTTTCCAGCGCAGAGTGTGCGGCAAAGAGGATGGTTCCTCCCGGAGTTTCATAAACGCCGCGGGACTTCATGCCCACCAGACGGTTTTCAATCAGGTCGGCCGTACCGACGCCGTTCTTGCTTCCCAGCTCGTTGAGCTTTGTCAGCAGTTCGATGGGTCCCATTTTCTGACCGTCAATGCCCACCGGAACACCGGCTTCAAAGTCGATATCAACGTAAGTTACTTCATCTGGGGCCTTTTCAGGAGGTACGGAAAGAACGTGGATGGTATCGTAATGCTCATTCCAAGGGTTTTCCAGCTCGCCGCCTTCGTGGCTGATGTGCCAGATGTTTTCGTCACGGCTGTAGATTTTCGCCTCGCTCTGGTTGATGGGAATATTGTGGGAAGCCGCATATTCCAGCAGGTCTTCTCTGGATTCAAAATCCCAGAATCTCCAAGGTGCGATGATCTTGATGGCAGGATCCAGGGCTTTGATGGTTGTTTCAAAACGTACCTGGTCATTTCCTTTGCCCGTACATCCGTGGGCTATGTAAAAAGCGCCTTCCTGCTGAGCGACCTCAACCAGCTTTTTCGCCATCAAAGGTCTTGCCATGGAAGTTCCCAACATATACTCATTTTCGTAGATGGCGCCGGCTTTCAGCGTGGGCCAGATAAAATCGGTGATGAATTCTTCTCTCAGGTCGATGGTGATCGCCTTGGATGCTCCCGTTGCCAGGGCTTTCTTTTCAATCGCGGCGAAGTCTTCCTTCTGTCCTGCGTTGCAGCAGACGGCGATTACGTCATAATCATAGTTTTCCTTCAGCCATGTCATGATGATCGAGGTGTCCAATCCACCCGAATAGGCTAATACCACTTTTTCTTTCGCCATTTTAAAAATCCTCCTCAAAAAAATTGCTGTATACTGATGAATAATTAATTCATAGTGTGAATAAAAATTTAAAACATAGGCTAATTATACAACAAAAGCATAAAAAATCAACCCCATTTTTGTAAATAATCCACAAAAAATAGAAGAATCATAAAAAGCTAAAGACTTTCATGCATAAATGTTGTAAAATGAGATTACAGAAGCAAAAGCTGTGTTATTGTCTGAAAAATGTGTATATAATAAGAGTGATATATATTAAGGAAGCGTTTGTATGAAATTTCAATTTGAAGAAAAGCAGAAAAAATGGGGCCTGACCGCATTTTTTGTGATCGTGGCATCCATTGTTGTATTTTTTGTCATTTACCGGTTCGACGTATTTTCACAGTTGATGAGCGTGGGAATGGCAATTTTAACGCCGTTTATTTACGGAATGGTGTTCGCATATCTGCTGTGCCCCATCTATAATTTTACAACAAGAAACATGTATTCGGCGATGTACCGGAAAGCACGAAAGCCTAAACGGGCCCTGTCACTGTCAAAAGGAGTGGCTACTTTCCTATCGCTGCTGGTATTTTTTATCGTGATCGTCGGCTTTTGCTGGATGATTATTCCGGGACTAATCGACAGCATCATGCATATTGTAGAGATTCTGCCGGACAGCATGAATCACTTTATCGATTGGATCGATACCAAAACGACTAACTATCCTGAAATGCAGGCCACATTGGAAAACTGGATCAACCGCTTTACCGATAATGTGGTCAAATATGTGGAAGAGAAGATGCTGCCCAGCTACATGGAGATTGCTACCAGTATTTCCACAGGGGTTTTCAGCGTGATTACTGTTTTAAAGAACTTTTTCGTGGGAATCATCATTTGCGCGTATTTCCTCAACAGCAAGGACCTGTTCGCGGCCCAGTCGAAAAAATTGATTCTGGCTACATTCAGCGAAAGACGGGCTGAGGAAATTTTGAAGGGCGCTGCTTATACCAACAAAACCTTCGGTGGTTTTATCAACGGAAAAATCATCGATTCGCTGATTGTGGGGCTGATCTGCTTCATCGTTATGAGTATATTCAATTGGGAATATCCGTTGCTGATTAGCTGCATCATTGGTATCACCAACATCATTCCCTTTTTCGGGCCATTTATCGGAGCCGTGCCTTCGGCGCTGCTGATCCTGATGGTAAATCCCATGCAGTGCATCTATTTCCTGATTTTCATCTTGATCCTGCAGCAGGTTGACGGCAATATCATCGGACCCAAAATTCTGGGAGACAGCACCGGGCTGTCCAGCTTTTGGGTCATGTTCGCCATCCTGGTAGGCGGCGGACTGTTTGGGTTTGTGGGAATGATCATCGGGATTCCCATCTTTGCGGTATTTTACGCATATTTCAGCAGAAACATAAATCGAAGATTAGATCGTCGTGGATTCTCTACGGATATTCGCGACTATACGATAGATAAGTATCGGGTAAAAGAGAAGAAAAAAAAGAGGAAAAAGGAGGGGCCGGGAAGTGGCATCATTAAAAAATAGGCTGACAGAGAGATTAGGGGAAGAAGCAGTGATGGAAAACTGCGATATGAGCAAATTCACATCCTTTCGGGCAGGAGGGAAGGCGGACTTTTTGATCCTGCCAAAAAATGAAGAGGAGTTATCGTTTACCCTCAGTGTTTTCGCGCAGACGGGCATGCCGTATATGGTCATGGGCAACGGGTCCAACATATTAGTAAGGGACGGCGGCTTTCGGGGCGCTATCATCAAAGTGGGCGAGGCTTTCGGGCAGATTGAGATCGAGGGGCAGACGCTGACCGCGGGCTGCGGGGCCTTGATGTCATCCGTTGCCAGGGCAGCACTGGAAGCAGGTCTTACAGGATTTGAGTTTGCCAGCGGCATCCCGGGCAGCCTGGGAGGGGCCGTATTTATGAATGCAGGAGCCTACGGCGGAGAAATGGCTGGTATCATCCGCCAGGCCAGAATCATCGCCAGAGATGGCAGCAAAGAATATACTCTTTCTTGTGAAGAGCTGGAGCTGGGCTATCGTCATAGTATTCTCCACGAGACGGGGGATGTGGCAGTGAGCGTCACATTGGAGCTGGAAAAAGGAGACAAAGAAGCAATCAGCGCAGAAATGAAAGAGCTGGCCGCCAGGCGCAATCAGAAGCAGCCGGTTTCTCTGCCCAGCGCAGGTAGCTTTTTTAAACGCCCAACCGGGTACTTCGCAGGAAAGCTGATTCAGGACGCAGGGCTGAAGGGGCTTTCGGTGGGAGGCGCTCAGGTATCGCCTCTTCACAGCGGTTTTCTCGTCAATACGGGAGGCGCCACTGCTTCCGATATCATACAGCTGATGGAAATCGTACAGGCCACCGTACTTGACAAGTTTGGTGTAAAGCTTGAGCCGGAGGTGAGGATCATTGGAGAATAAGAAATATGAAATGGGCTATGATCTCCATACCCATACGATTTTTTCCCATGGGAAGGGGACGATTGAGCAAAACGTACGTGCGGCCCTGGATCGGGGGCTGACCCACATCGCCATAACCGATCACGGCCCGGGACATCTGTTTTATGGCATGAAACGAAAGGATGTCCCCACCATGCGCAAGGAAATTGAACTGCTGAACAAAAAATATCCCAGGATCAACGTTCATCTGAGTGTGGAGGCCAATATCATTAAAACGGACAATCATCTGGATATCAAACCAGAAGAGTTTTCCCAATATGATTTTGTGATCGCCGGATACCATTATGGACTGACCAACTGTTACTGCGTACACAACTGGCTCTATGGACATGGTCTTACTGTGGGGGAAAAACAGCTAAAGATCAAAAACACGGACATGGTCATCAAAGCGTTATACGAAAACGATATTGCCATATTGACCCATCCCGGAGATAAGGGGCCCTTTGATATGCTGCCCATCGCAGAAGCCTGCGCCGATACGGATACGCTGATGGAGATCAGCACCTGGCACCCTCATCTGACCGTCGAAGAGATCAAAATTGCGGCCCAGACAGAGGCCCAGTTTATCATCAGCAGCGACGCCCATGTGCCGGGCAGGATCGGCGACTTTGAAGGCGGTCTTAAAAGAGCCAAAGAAGCGGGGCTGGACCTGGGCCGAATCGTCAATTTGAGGGAGATGAAATGAAAACAGTAATTGTAACGGGATTATCGGGAGCTGGAAAAACCCAGGCAATGAACTGCCTGGAGGATTTGGGTTATTACTGCGTGGACAATATGCCGCCGGCGCTGATCAAAAGTTTTGTACAGCTTGCGGCCAACGAATCCACACCCATTGAGAAAGCGGCCTTTGCGGTAGACGTCAGAGGCGGCGAATTATTTGCGGATATGGAAAAGGCGCTGGAGGATCTGTCGGCCAGCGGTATCGACTACAAAATTCTGTATCTGGAGGCATCGGACCGGGTTTTGATCCGCAGGTTTAATGAAACCAGAAGGCAGCACCCCCTGTCCAAAGGGGAAAGCACCCTGGAAGGCATCAAACGGGAGACCGAAATTCTGAAAAACCTCAGAGCCAGGGCCGACTATGTTGTGGATACATCCAATATGAAGGTTGCCCGTCTGCTGGAAGAAGTCAAAGATTTGATTACATCCGGAGAGGGCGAAAAAACCTTTGTCATCAATGTGATGTCCTTCGGGTATAAAAACGGGATTCCGCTGGGGGCCGATATGGTATTCGACATGCGGTTTATTCCCAATCCCTATTATATAAAGTCCCTGCGCCAGCTTACGGGCAATAATAAAAAGGTGAGGGATTATGTGATGAAGCACGATGTGACCAAGCGCTTCATTGAAGAAACACCAAAGCTGATTTTGGAGCTGATTCCCTTTTATATGCGGGAGGGTAAATATAATTTGAATCTTTGTTTCGGCTGTACCGGCGGCCATCATCGATCGGTTGCCATGGCCAATGAAATGGCCGAGATTCTCCGAAGCAAGGGCAAGCGTATTACCGTGGAGCATCGGGACCTGTAGAGGAGCGGAAAAACCATGTCATTTTCAATGGAAACCAAAAACGAGCTGGCCCATGTTGTGCCGGAGAAAAAGTGCTGCATGCTGGCGGAAATCGCCGGTTTTATCCGCATGTGCGGCAGTATCCGGCTGGCGGGGGGCGGAAAGTTCCGAATTGTGACTACCACTGAAAATCCGGCGGCAGCCCGCCATTATAAAAAGCTGATTAAAGATTATTTCGGCATCGACGCGGCGCTGGAAGTGGG
This sequence comes from Hominibacterium faecale, assembly GCF_020734085.1. NCBI lineage: Bacteria > Bacillati > Bacillota > Clostridia > Peptostreptococcales > Anaerovoracaceae > Hominibacterium > Hominibacterium faecale. The sequence goes on along the minus strand of NZ_JAJAGH010000016.1, from coordinate 10,332 downwards.
ACAGGGCAATACCCTCAAAAAAGGAAGGGCCTATATTCTGACCATCGGCCCCGAGGACCTGAGCGAACAGATTCTGCGGGAAACGGGCATTCTCATGGTAAAAGAAGGGATGAATTACATCAGCGACGGTATCTATGACGGGCTGATCCGGACCAAGTGCTGCCGGAAAGCCTGTCTGCGCGGCATTTTTCTGGCCTCGGGGACGATTACCGATCCGGAAAAGGGCTATCACCTGGAATTCAACTGCAGCAGCCAGATTCTGGCGGGCGATGTGAAAAAACTGATCAACAGTTTTGTCGATCTTCATGCCAAGGTTTCTGCCAGGAAAAAGAATTATGCGGTCTATGTCAAAGAGGCGGAGCAGATCATTGACATTTTGGCGATCATGGGCGCTCATTCGCAAATCTTTGCCTTTGAGGACGTTCGCATCACTAAGGAGATCCGGAACAAAGCCAACCGAATCAATAACTGCGATAACGCCAACATTGATAAGGCTCTGCAGGCTGCGGAAAAACAGCTGGGCTGGATCCATAAGATTCAGAACACCAAGGGGCTGCGCTTTCTCCCGGACAAGCTGTACGATGTGGCGATCCTGCGGCTGGACAATCCAGAAGCAACCCTGCAGGAACTGGCGGATATGATGGATCCGCCCATGAAAAAATCCGGAATCAACAATCGTTTTCGAAAAATTGAGGAAATTGCCGGCAAGCTGTGATCAGCAGGCCGGCTTTCATAAATACATAAGGGAAAAGGAGTTTGTTATGAGAAAATTTGAAATGGAACATCGAGTGGGATATGCGGAAACGGACGCAATGGCCATTGTGCACCACTCCAACTATATCCGCTGGTTCGAAATGGGCAGGAACGACTTGCTGCGCTCCCTGGGGTATCCCTATTCGGAGCTGGAACAGATGGGAATCTGGATGCCGGTAATCGGGGTCACGTGCGATTACAAGCTCCCGTCTGTCTTTGATGAGGTTGTGATCATCCGCTCCTGGGTGGAAAAACTCAAAGGTGCTTCCGTTTATCTGGCGTATGAAGTGATCGGTAAGGAAGACGGCAAAATCCGCGTGACAGGAAGCAGCAGCCACGGGTTTACCGATCCGGAGCTGGTGCCCATGCGCCTGAAAAAGAGCTTCCCTCAGCTATATGAAAGATTGGCGGCGGCAGCCAAGTAAGGGTCAGGCGGTATGATAGAAAGAAAACCATGTGCAAGCGGGTATGATAACTGCTCGCACATGGTTTTTTTATTGCTGCTTGGCGTTGATGGTATCGACAATGGAAAGCCGGTGAATCCGTTTTGCAGGACCATAGACAGCGGCGATGGATGAAGCGATTACCAGCAGCAGGATCAAGGCCAGCGGCCCTGCAGGAACCTGCCAGGGATCGCCCCAGCGGTAGGTGACCAAATGCTCATACAAAAATTTGTGGATGGGAAGACCGGCTGCGCAGCCGATGATACTACTGGCTGCCGCATAGGTGATCGATTCGGCCAAAATCATTTTTATCATCTGACGGCTGCTCATACCGATTGCCCGCATGGCTCCATATTGAGGGATTCTTGCTGACACGCTCATGGCGATGCTGTTGATGATGTTGAATACAGTTATCAGAGCAATGATAATCAGAAATCCATAAATAAAGAGCGCAAAGGATAGATAACCGCCCTGTACTTCGGCATTGGATGCCCGTTGGTCGGAAAAGGTCCTGTTTGGTCCGGAAGTCAGGCTGCGGATGCGATTCACATCCTGATCGGTCGCCTTGTCGGAAAGCTGTACATCGATGATCGTGTAGCCGCCATCTCCCTGGAGACTGCGGAAAACTGCTTCCGAACAGATAATAATTTCTGTATCTGCTTCATTGGTAAAGGGTGAGTCTGAAAGGACTCCGGTCACGGTAACGGTCTTTTCTTTGCCTTGAGAATGAACCGTAATGGTATCCCCCGGATGTAATGGGTTTTTAGCATCATAAACGGTTAAAACCGCATCTTTGTTCTTTTGCACATTACCGAGGGAACCTTCGATTAAAACGTCTTTTGCCCAATCAAATTGATGTTGTTCGTAAGAGATTAAATCCACACTTAAAGGATTTCCGGATGTTTCAGCAGAGAGCTTGTAGGCAAACATACGTCCATAGACCTTTTCCACGGCAGCGTCATCTTCCAGACAATCCGTTAAACGGCTGTTCAAAGAGCGGGTATTATCGGCGCTGATGATGGATAAATCCGGCGTATAGGGCTTCAGCGGTTTGATCGCATGATCCATAAAATCCATGGTCGCGGAAAAGGCGAGGAAAAGAATAATGCTGAGGGCAAAGGAACCGGCCATCAGCGCAAAATTCTTTTTACTCGCTTTAGCGTGATGCACGCCCAGAGCCGTGTCAACCTTAAGCCATCTCGTATTGGCAGCCTTGCTGGCGGGCTGCGGCGTATACGCGTTTCCGGATACAGCGGTAAGGGGCGAGACTTTGGCTGCCTTCTTTGCCGGCGATTGGGCTGCCAGAAGAACGGTGAGAATGCCCACGGCAATGCCGCAAACCACGCTGATCCAGCTGACACCAAAGATGGGCATGGCAGAAAAATAGCTGGGACTCAGATCGCGGAGCACAGCGCAAAGAATCCAAATGACAGCCATACCGGACAGAATGCCGATCGGCAGGGCCCATTTGCACCATTGGAGCGCTTCCAGCCGAACAAAGCGAATAATCTGTTTTTTCGATGCTCCCAGGCAGCGGAGCATTCCAAAAAATTCCGTGCGCTGCATGATGTTGGTACTCAGGCTGCCGGCGATCATCAGAACACCGGCCAGCAAAACAAGCAGGAACAGGACCAGTGCCACGCTGTACAGCTGAAGAATAAAGGAATCTCTGCTCTGCCCGAGGGTTGCCAGGAGCTTGGTGTTTTTTGCAATATCTTTTTTATCGCTCCAATTAAACTGGGATGCAATATCGTTCATAACCTGGTTCATGTCGCAATGGGTGGAAAGCTGGATATAATAGCACCCATCCTGATCAGTGACATCCCCACTTTTCATGGAGGCTGTCAGGGCCTGGTATCCGTCCGGATTGAGGAAAGTACCGATGCCGTCTGCTTTCATGAGCAGAGATGTGTTTTCAAGAAAGCCGGACACGGTGTATTGATAGGATTCCCCTTGAGGCGTGTCCAGGGTGATCTTATCTCCTACTTTTATTTTCAGACGATCCTTCGCGTTTTCTGTCAGAGCTGCTTGCCGGTCATTCTGCGGAAAATGGCCCTCCACAAATTTGATTCCGGAAAAGATATTTGAGAGAAAGGATGAATCAAAGCTGCAGATCGCTGTTTTGCCCGGACCAATCCGATAATCCTGGGCCAGCCTGTAGTTTAGGACGCCGTACCAGGCGGAAGCGGTCACTTCGGGGCGGGCAGCTACCATGGCCGCTTCTTCTTCGTCAGCAGTCTTGAGCATCATGTGCCAGTTGCCGTAATCCTTGATGGCCTGCAGACGCTGGCTGCGCACTTCCATGTCGGCCATACCGAAGATAACAGTGACCAGAAAGACGGCCAGGGAGATACAGATCAGAGTCATACGGTTCTGTTTTCTGTATACCTTTGCAGAGATGGGTATCAGATCAAGGTAATGTTTCATCTTTTTGATTTTCATTGCCGCACCCCGCCTAAATCTGAAAGTATGCCGTCGGTAACGCTCAGCACTCGATCGACAGATGCGGTAAGATTGATGTTATGGGTGATCATAAGAATGGTCTGCTGATAGAGCCGTGAGGCTTTCAGCAGCAGGTCCATCACATCCTGACTGCTCTTAGAATCCAGGTTCCCAGTTGGTTCGTCCGCCAGAATGAGGGTAGGTCTGGTGATTAGAGCGCGTCCAATGGCTGCGCGCTGCTGCTGGCCGCCCGACAGCTGTCCAGGCAGGTGGCGGCGCCGCTCAGTCAGGCCTAGAACCTCCAGGATTTCATCAACTTTGTGCGGGTCCGGTTTCTGATAATCCAGCAGCAGAGGAAAAATCAGATTCTGTTCCACTGTCAGCTCAGTGATCAACTGAAAAGACTGAAAGACAAACCCGATATTCTGTCGGCGAAAGACGGTGCGTTTTTGTTCTTTCATAGAGAAAAGATCCTGGCCGTCCAGATAGATGGCCCCGGAAGTTGGCGTATCTAGGGCGCCGATGCAGTTGAGCAGAGTGCTTTTCCCGGAGCCGGATTCTCCCACAATGGCGCAGAATGTCCCTTTTTCAATCGTAAAAGAAACGTCTTTCAGCGCTTGAACTTGATTGTCACCTTTACCGTAGGTTTTGCATAGATTTTGAACCTTTAAAATTTCCATAGGGAAGTACCTCCTTTTTCTTTGTAAAGTATACCAAATGAGCCTTACAAAGAGATGAATCTCAACTTACAGATCCGTAAGGAAAGAAAGGGTGAACACGGTGCCTTTTCCGGGGGCGCTTTGAACAGAGATCAGGCCGCCCTGTCCTTCGATAATAGCCTTTGCCAGCGGCAGCCCCAGTCCGATCCCCGGCGTATCCAAAGAGCTTTTGCTGCGGTAGAACCTCTTGAAGATGTGATGGAAGTCTTCCGGCCGAATTCCAGGACCATTATCGGCTATAAAGAGGCGGAGCATGGTTTGAGAGCGTTCCCAGGTAATGTCAATCTGCCCCTCTGGACCGGTGTGATCCAGAGCGTTTTTTACGATATTGGTGATGGCTTCACTGGTCCATTCCAAATCGCAGAGGATGGTTTGGGAAGGTCCGGAGAAGGAGAGCCGTTTCCCTTCCTGCTCAGCGCGAAGCCTAAGCTGTTCAATGGATTTTTCCACCAGTTCCGACGCGGAATGCCATTCTTTTTCAAAGGAAATACTCCCAGTATCCAGTCGGGCGATTTTTAACATGGCGCCGATCAGCGATTCCATACGGCTTAGGGATTGGCTGGTTTTTTTGGAAAACTCGGCTACGGCAGATGGATTGTCCGCTTCACCGGCAATGATTTCGTTATACATGTTAAGGGCAGACAGGGGTGTTTTTAGCTGATGGGAAATATCTGAAATGGTTTCTCGCAAAAAACGGCGGGCATTATGCTCTGCCTCGCTTTTCGCCTGAAGTGCGCTGGACAGACTGTCGACTGCGGCAAACAGCCGATATAGAGTCCCTTCGCCTGCTCTGGGAAGATGGGCGGAAAAATCCCCGTCAACAAAACGGTTGATTCTTTGAATTGCCAAAAGATAAAGCTTTTCCCGCTTCCATAAAAATAAGATGGAGCCGATTAAGAGCAGGACGGATAAAGCAAGTGTCTGCAGGGTCAACATTCGGGCAAAATCCGCTTGTTTGCTGCGAAGGATCGGCAAAAAACGCAGGTCTGTATGTTCGGAAATACCGATCTGGGCAGCTATTTTTTTGCCTGCGGCAGTAATTGTTGCGTTTGTAAGCACGGCGGCCGCTTTATCAGCTGGAATTTTTTGCTCCACAAGGGCCGAGGCCGTCGCGTAATCGTGCAGAAGCTTGATGTCTTTTAAGGCCGTTTTTTGCTGCTGATAGGTAAACAGCGCTGAGCCGGCAATCACCATAATAAATAAAATGAGGAAGAGAAGAAATTTTCGCGATTGGGTTTCGTGGATGAAACTCATATCTGTACCTCCTTCCATTGATAGCCGAACCCGCGGACCGTCAGCAGGTGGTCCGGGTGAGACGGATCGGATTCGATTTTTTCCCGCAGCCGGCGGATGTAGACGGATAGGGTATTGTCGTCGACAAAGTTGCCGGCGCCGTCCCAGAGCTCATTGAAGATGACTTCACGAGTGACAGTTCGGTCTGCGTTTCTTACCAAAAGGCAAAGCAGCTTATACTCGGCACCGGTCAATTCCAAAGGTACACCACGCAGCAGCGCCCGGCTCGCCAGCAGATCAATTGTAATATCCCCGCGGCAAAGCCTTGAAGCTTCGGATTCTTTGGACATTCCGGCTCTTCTCAGCAGTGCTCGGATTCGCGAGCATAGCTCCCCCAGCTTAAAAGGCTTGGTGATATAATCATCACCGCCGCAGTCCAGGCCGCGAATGACATTTACCTCTTCGTCCAGGGCAGTCAGGAAAATGATGGGGACTTGATTGCCGTGTCCTCTGACATACTCACATATTTCAAAGCCGCTGCCATCCGGCAGAGTAATATCCAGCAGGAGCAGGTCGTATTCTCCGTGCAGCAGAAATTTTTTTGCTTCCTCGAGCGTTCGGGCGATATCCACATCAAAGCCGTTCTTTTTCAGCGAATAACTGAGGCCATCCACCAGACTCCAGTCGTCCTCAAGTAAAAGAAGCTTGTTTGTATGAGCATGATCGATGGTTATTTGATGATCCATATTGCACCTCCTAATTACTATTATTATATTGGGGCATCCAGTAATATACAAGGGAGGGGAGGGTGGTTCTTTCTTACAATTCTGTAAGCAGAAAAAAGACAGCCGGCCTTAGTTGCTGGGACCGACTGTCTGAAGAAAGGAGGCAATCTGTGGAAATGACAGACTGCCGCACCATGAAAGTGGCGGCCGCCGAGTTTTGCAGAGCATGTATCAGGATTGCTGCATGCGTATGGTACGTTAATATTGTTTGTTGGATGGAAGGCGAACACGACTTTGCTGCTGGCGGCCTTGTTTTTTGCCCGGTGTCCTCTGGGCAGACGCATGCTCAAATGGCCTACTGATTATAGTCGTACAGGTTTTGGGACAAGACAGCCTTGGCAGTACCCTCTGCGCCAAATCTGTCCGGGCTTTTCAGCGAACTTGTACGTGTAAATAGGCCATTTGACCATACGCCGGAAAGAAAAAATATGTAATTAATTTACATATAGTATATAATATGGAAAACCATTTGTCAATCGATAATTTGAAAAAATTTCCATTTTGGTCGATCAGTTGGAATTATTATCTGAAGTTGATAATAGGTGGATATTAATAATCGACATAATTTTATTGTTATTCGATAAAAATATATTGACAAACAAATAATGTAATGGCATAATAAGGTAACAGCTGTTAAAGAAAGGGAAGGGAAAAACGACCATGTGGAACGCAACAAAATCTTTACATTTATCATCCATCTGTACGAAGCTGCTGATCGTAACCGTTTTTGTTTTTGCGGCTTTTTTGCCGAAACTGCTTGAGACCTATATTGAGGTGTCTCCAGCCTACAGCCAGATTACGCAGCTTTCGCCGCTGATGGCGATCCTGTATCTTTGCTGTCTGCCTGCGCTGATTGCGCTTTTTTCGCTGGACCGGCTGCTGGGAAACATTAAAAAGGATCGAGTGTTCGTTGAGATCAATGTCCGCTATCTGCGGATCATTTCATGGTGCTGCTTTGCAGTGGCGGCGCTGCTTGTCTGTGCGGTTATCTATTATCCGGTCTTTATCGCAGTAGGCATTGTAGCGGCGTTCTTTGGACTGATTCTGCGGGTTGTTAAGAACGTGATTGAACAGGCGGTTATCATTAAGACTGAGAATGATTATACGATTTAGGAAGGAGCAGCGGAAATGGGGATTGTTGTCAATATAGATGTGATGATGGCCAAACGAAAGATCTCCGCCGGCGATTTGGCCAAAGCCATCGGGATCACACCCGCCAACCTTTCGATTTTGAAAAACAATAAAGCTAAGGCCATCCGTTTTTCCACATTGGAGGAGATTTGCAGGGTGCTGGACTGCCAGCCGGGGGATATTTTGGAGTACGAAAAAGAGTAACAAACGGATTTAAAGGGATTAAGAGAATGGTTAAGAGAGGGGCGTGTATTGTGATGGAAAATAGTGCGAAGAAAAAGAGTACATTGTACGAAGCCGCTTGGGATATGGAGTATACGAGGGCGGATGGGGCATTGGCCGTTTCGCTGCTGGCTGTTGGTTTTTTGTTTTGGGAGTTGGTCAGCCTTTTTCGACCGGGAGCAGGTACCGTTATTTTTACAGGGATCGTTTGTTCCGTATCGGTCATTTATCTGAATCACAAAGGGTATCGGCAGAACAAAAGAAGTTTGATTGGTCTTGTTGTCATCGTTCTATCGTCTGCTGTGTTTCTGATCTTTGATGGGTATCTGGAAAAGCAGTTGAATCTGCTGTTTATTATGGCTGCCTTTGTTCAATGGATTGCCTTGACAACCGGATCTACGATCGAAAACAGGTTGTCCGGGTACAGCCTGATCGATTTGCTGTATCAGAGCTTTGCAAGGGGGCTGGGCAATCTGCCATGTCTTCCGTCGATTCTGGCAAAGCATATAAAACAGAAAAAAGCCGGCAAGGGTACTGCGGCGGCTCTTTTGGGAATTTTGATTATGATACCCATTTTGTGCGCAGTGATTATGCTGCTGGTCAGAGCGGATCCAGCCTTCGACCATTGGATGGGCAGTATAAAAAAGGCGGTGTCCGATGAATTTCTCATCTATGTTTGGTACTTCGTTTTGGGTATTCCGGTAGCCTGCTATTTATGCGGCCTGATCCGGGGAAGTGTGGAAAAACATCCTTCGGCAATGGAAAAAACCAAGGTTGACAGGGCATTTGAGCGAATCCGCATTGCTCCTGCGGCAGCGGTCTGTTCCAGCCTGGCGGCCTTAAACTTGGTGTATGTGATTTTCTTTCTTGCACAGACCAGCTATCTGTTCTCTGCCTTCCGACAGATTTTGCCTGAGCATATGACTTATGCCGAATATGCCAGACACGGATTCTTTGAATTATGTGCAGTTACTGCGATTAACTTGGCTGTTATCTTTGCGGCAAAACTTTTGTCGCAGGAAGGCCGGGGCAAACTTCTGAGAATTGAGGTGATACTTCTTTCTGTCTTTACCCTTGCGCTTACCGTCATCGACCTGAGCAAGATGGTTCTTTATATTCAAAGCTATGGTCTTACGCGGCTGCGAATCTATACTTCCATCTTCATGATTTTTCTATTTATTGTGTTTCTGATTATTCTGCTGAGGCAAGTCCGTCCGTTTCAGGCAGGAAGGGCTGTGATTCTGGCAGCACTGATCTGTTTTTTCGGACTTTGTTATGGGAACGTAGATGGTCAAATCGCGAAGTATAATATGGGCCAGTATCTAGCGGGAAACTTGGAGTTGATGGATCGGGCCAGTATGGAAGCGCTGTCGGATGGAGCGGTGCCGTACTTTTTTAAGGCATATCGGGAGGCGAGCGATGAGGAGGATGCCCAGCTTTTATATGCTGTCATCACAGGGGATTCTGCTGGCAGTATGGCACAGGTCCCGGAAAAAGAGGACATAAAGACATTTAATTTGCAGCAATATCGTGCGCAAAAGATTCGTAAAGAGATCAAACCTCCTGCGGGGACAGGAGGCAGGCAGCTACTGTTTTAAGATGCGCTGCAGCCGTTTGTATGCTCAAAACAAGCTTGCACTATAAATAAAAGTGTTAAATTGTTAAGCCGCCGGGCGGTCGCATGAAAGATATTACTTCTCATCATGCCCCATGCCTATCCTTTGGAAATAATCAAAAATACGCTGGATTCATCGATTTCCATAACTTTGTAGGAAAGCCCTGAATTCTTGCCAATTTCATCCAACGCCTCCGGCGAATGGGTCGTTGCGCGGAAGCCATCTTTACAAATGATTACGCCATCTTTTGTTTTGTCATAATCAATTTCACCGAGAAGTCCTTTCTCTGCCTGTTCTTCAAACCATTTCAGCCGCCACTCCCAAAACTTGGCGCTGTAACTGCTGAAATAAGCTGAACCGCCGGGCGCCAGCAGTGACAGTGTTTTATCAATGACAGCAGAGTCGGCGCCCATGGCGGACAAACCGTTTTGCAGGCAAAGAATAACATCAAAAACCTGGTCAAAATCCATCGCATGAACATCCATAACGACCATGCTGGCATTGGGATAATCTTTCAGATACTCTTTGCTTAAAGCCACATTTTCCTCGGAAATATCCATTCCCACAATCGATTTGCAGTGAGGCGCCAGTTCTTTCATAATCCGACCATACCCGGCGGCCAATTCCAAAACCGCTTCATCTCCCCGAAGATTTTTTCTCACAAAATCGATTTCGGCTTCAAGATACTGCCTCACGCGAGGAATATCCGACGCATACACTTGGAACAAACTCAGAGCGTTCAACTTATCTGCGTAATAGCTGCTCATATCCACATCCTCCTTACTATTCATCTCCCAGCAGCGCCGCTACAATGGTTTTGCGTAGAATATAGCATGCGAGCACAGTCGAGCATGCTTCAAACTACGCAACCTTACGGCAACGCCGTTACAATGGTCTTGCGTAGATTATAACATGCGAGCACAGTCGAGCATGCTTCAAACTACGCAACCTTACGGCAACGCCGTTACAATGGTCTTGCGTAGATTAT
>NZ_JAJAGH010000015.1:0-45701 GCF_020734085.1 Hominibacterium faecale | reverse complement strand
ACAATGGTCTTGCGTAGATTATAACATGCGAGCACAGTCGAGCATGCTTCAAACTACGCAACCTTACGGCAACGCCGCTACAATGGTCTTGCGTAGATTATAACATGCCACAAAGCCCATTGGAACTTCAAGGTGTCTTCGTGAAGGAATAAAATCAGACGATTCGAGGAAGGCACAATTTAGTAGGGCCAAGGCTGGCGCACAAAAGTGAAGGATGTCTGCACCCCGTGATTTATGGTAACAACACCAGGCCCGACTTGATACTTTATCGACTTTTCCAAAAGCTGATATGAAAGAAACGATCAGTAAATGGAGGGTTTTTCTCAAATTCCGATAGTTTCCCTTCGTGCCGACTGGCTGATTGGGACAAAACTGTCTGAATCCCCGATAGAACCCGCTCCTTTTGATAGTTTGCCCAATGGCGTCCCAAACGCTGCCCAGCAGCTAAGCAGTAAATTGATAAAGGATGAAATTACCGCGCTGGCCTTTCTGGTTCCTGCGCTCTCTTCACTTCCCCACCCCGGCAATCCCAAGCACTCTCCGCTTTTCCGTTCAGGAACTCCCACGCACTCCGGCACTCCCCAGCCCCACCGTCCGCCCACTCCTCTTGGCGCTCGGGCAAAAGACATGGTCCAGGGAAGTCTAAAAATACTACCTAGAATTCTATTTTTATCTCCCAACCCAATTGTAATGCGATATAATATCTAAATATAATGATAATAAATCATTGTTATATTTAATAAAACGTTCTCCCATCGAACTGCCATTTTCGATGTAATGGATACATGTATGAAAATTTGTGAAGGAGTTGGAAACCATGCGGGGGATTAATTACAAGGAAATCAGCGACATTTTAAATTGCATCAGCGACGGCATCTTTATCACGGACGGCGACGGAAATATCCTGCTGTTAAACAAAGCATCCGCGGATTTATGCGAGTATGAAGAGGAACAACTAATCGGCCGGAATGTGGAAGATTTGATCAAAGAAGGCTATTTTGAAGAAAATGAAGTTGTTTCATTAAAATGCATTAAAAGCGGCAAGGAAGAAAGTCTCATACAAAAAGGGGAAAACGACGAGCACGAGCTTACGGTTACAGGAATCCCATTTTTGAAGAACGGCAAAGTGGAAATGGTAGTCGTAACTGAGCGGGATGTGACCAACATCAACCGTTTGGAAAGGGAACTTCGAAAAAATAAAAAACTAGTAGAAAAGTATAAGACCCAGCTGGAACGATATAAGGAGAATGAGAAGAAAAATTTAAAAGACATCATATTCGACAGCAAAGAGATGGAGGACACAATCACCATGGCGGACAGAGTGGCGAAAAAAGATATAACGGTTCTCATCCAGGGGGAGTCGGGGACGGGAAAAGAAGTGATCGCCAACTACATCCATCAATCCAGCGATCGGCGCAGCAAGCCGTTCATAAAAGTAAACTGCGATGCGATTCCCGAAACTCTGTTCGAATCTGAGCTCTTTGGATATGAAAAAGGAGCCTTTACCGGAGCGTCGGAAAAGGGTAAGCCCGGCCTGTTTGAACTGGCCAACGAGGGAACGTTGTTTCTGGATGAAATCGGAATCATGCCGCTGTCGCTCCAGGGCAAAATCCTCAGAGTCCTTCAAAACAGGGAAATCATCCGCGTAGGGGGAAAGGACTATATTCCCATCAATGTGCGGATCATAGCGGCGACCAATGTCAATTTGAAAAACGCCGTCAAAGCAGGAGACTTCAGGCTGGATCTTTACTACCGCTTGAATGTGGTGCCCATTGTCATCCCGCCTCTGCGAAATCGAAAGGAGGATATCATTCCCCTTGCCAGGTATTTTCTGCAAAAATACAACGAGGAATTTGACTCCAACTTAAAGATTGACAAAAGCGGATGGGACGTTTTGTACAAATACCAGTGGCCGGGCAATGTCCGCGAGTTGGAAAACATCATCAAACGCCTAGTCATCATCTCCGATGAGCACGAAGTCACCGGTCCCCAGGTGGCAGAACAGCTGGATTATTTCGACGTGGGCATGTCAGGCGGCCTTTTCTTCTGCAATGATCTGCGTACCAGCGTTGAAGAATACGAAAAAAACCTGATCATGTCTCAGATGGACTACTATAAGGGAAGCCGGGAATTGGCGGAAGCTCTGGGAATCGACAAATCCACCTTGAACAGAAAAATCAAAAAATACGGGATAAAAAACGCCTTGATCGATTGAAGGTTCTGCCGGCGCAGTTTGTCCCCAGCGGTGCACGAATGCGCCGCTTTTTTACGTTCCGAATTTGATGAAAAAAACAGAATATTGAAATTTCAACATTTTAGATCATGGACCTAACATGGCACGCTGCTTGCACTTATAAAGGGTAACAGCTGTTAATCTACAACAACAATGATGATATGGGAGGTAACAGGATGATCATAGGAACACCAAAGGAAGTAAAAGAAAATGAAACCAGGGTCGCAATGACCCCCAATTGGGCCAAGAGACTGGTGGGTGCGGGGCATGAAGTCTGGCTGCAGAAAAGCGCGGGCGAAAACAGCGGCTTTGCCGATGAAGCTTATACGGCCGTCGGCGTCAACCTGGCTGATTCCGCCGAAGAAATTTATGAAAAAGCGGAGTTTATCACCAAAGTTAAAGAACTGCAGCCGCAGGAATACAAGCTGATCAGAGAAGATCAGATGATTATGACCTGGTTTCATTTAGCAGAAGACTACGATAAGCCGATGGCGCAGGCATTAGTAGATCAAAAGAGCATTGGCCTGTCCATGGAGCTGATCGTTCTCGACGATGGATCAAGGCCGACCATGAAACCCATGAGCGACATCGCTGGCAGCCTGGCTATGCTGGAATCGGTTAAATATTGTCAGACTATGAATGGCGGAACCGGGCTTCTTTTGAGAAAAGTATACGGACTCCCCACACCGAGGATCGTGGTTTTGGGCGGAGGCCATGCGGGGTTCAATGCCGCGCAGGTAGCGGTGGGACTGGGATTGCAGACTACTATAGTCGAGGCTTCTTGGGACCGGATCGACTATTTGAAAGCCGCGCTTCCAGAAGCGGATGTGGTTTTGTTCGAAGAGAACGTCCTGGAAAAGATTTTGATTGACTGTGATGTTTTCATCAACTGCATATACCCTTCCCCGGAGCCGGGAACGAGAGAACCGCTGGTAAAGCGCTCAACTGTAAAAAAGATGAAGAAGTGTTCCTTGATTATGGATATAGCAGGAGCTGAAATCGTGGAAACTTCCCATTATACGACCCTGGGAGATCCGACCTTTACAGAAGAGGGCATTCTCCACTACTGTGTGCCTAACATGCCGTCTCTTTGTCCAAGGACAGCAACCGAAGCACTGCTGATGATTACCGGTCCTTACATCCTCAATATTGCCAACAAAGGCTTGAAAAAAGCGGCCGAGGACGATCCCGCGATTCGCAGATGCATCAGTACGGTTAACGGACAGATCGTTCATCCTGAAATTGGAATTAACCAGGAAATGCCATATACGGAGTTTGACTTTTCAATGTTGGATTAATTTATACAAGAAATCTTTAACGCCACATTCTGACCAATTATCATCCAAATAAGGAAGAAAGGAAATTGTTATGATAAAAATTGGAAGGAGCGAAGTGCGTATCAGTATGGTGATCAAACTGGCTGGTGCGTTCTGCGCATTCCTGATCGGGGCGGGATTCGCTACAGGCCAGGAAATCATGCAGTATTTCACCAACTACGGAATCGGCAAAGCCATCGGGGTAATGACCATCAACGCGCTGCTTGGCGCATGGACGTCAGCAGCAGTTATGAATCTGGGAAACGAAAGTAAAGACGTACAGGGGCTGGAATGTTACAAGAACTTATGCGGTAAATATGTGGGAACGCTGTTGTCCTGGTTTGTCCCTCTCTTCATGTTCCTCACGCTGATGACCATGATGGCCGGATTCGGCTCCACCTTCAATCAAGTGTTCGGCGGGCCGGAATGGCTGGGTTCTCTGATCCTTGCAGTAGTTGTAACACTCGTTGTACTGCTGGGGCTGGCCAGCGTCATTGACACCATTGGATTCATAGGGCCGACGATCATCGTCGTGACCATGGTGATGGCCATCGGCGTAATCGCAAAACATGGCGTGGATTTTGCCAACTGGAATCATTACATCACCACCCACGATGTACTGTTAGCCTCCAGCTCCTGGGTAATGGCGGGGATTTTATACGCATTATGGAACATTGTTATGTGTCTGCCCTTCATGTCGGCCATGGGTTCGAAAGCCAAAAACAAAACAGAAGTAGTTACAGGCGTGGTATTAGGGAACGTGTTGTTCGCTGCGGGCGGCCTATGCCTGGTACTGGCAGAGGGTTCCCAGATCGATTTGATTGCCGATATTTCCGTTCCGGCACTGGCAATGGCGCAATCCTTGTCGCCAATCCTGGGCGTGATTTACGCCGTCGTTCTTGCGCTGGCCATCTTTACCACGGCAGTACCGCTGATGTGGTCTGTAGCAGCCAGACTTACCAAAGAAAAGACAATGAAGTTCGCCATTGTATGCGTCATCATCGCAGTCTTAGGCTTCTTCGGCTCCTATCTGCCCTTCGAAACGCTGGTCAACATCGTAACACCTGCGGTAGGTTATGTGGGGCTGATCGGATGGCTGTTTATTATATGGAGAGATATCAAACTGGTTAAAGCAGCGCTGGAAAAAAGGCGGCTGCCAATGCCAAAAGACGGAGAATAATTGATTTAGAAATGCAAAGGAGCTGCCGTATTCAAATAGGTGACGAATGCGGTCAGCTCCTTTCTCGCACGAATTCCGCCTTTGCGGCGGATTGAGTTGAATCGGGAAAATTTTATTGAAATGTTTTGCTTTTTACGCAAACTTCAAGGTTTGCGAGGCCTGATATTGTGAAGAAGCAGATATTGCTCCTTGTTGCTATTATCGTGAGGGCGCAGCCGTTGCAAATTGCGTAAAAACTTGAATTCATTTTAATTTTTTTCCGAAAAATCGATGATGCTTGAAATTTGCTTCAGCAGGCAGCCCCAGGCGGGCACAGCTCAGAGTCAAGTCCAGACCCCGAATTTCAGTTTTTTTGCCGATTTCTATTCGATATGGGCAAAAACAGGATGCTTGTCCATAGAAAAATTGCAGGTTAGATATTAATTTGCTCTGATTCGCAGGTACATATGAATTAGTTTGCACAAAATTGACCTGCCAAGGCGCATGTCCGCTGGATTGTAGCCTCAATTTGGCCTCAAAAGGCCAAATTTCTATGGACATTGGCGGCAAAAACCTCGATTTCGAATAGAAATGGGATAAATTACCAAATTGGGGGCCAGCTTATTTGCCTTTTATATCTTTTTTCCTTGAAAATCCAAACAGTTACGATTACTATAATGATCAGGGGGGTGTCCGTAAGGGGTTGGAGAATTATCCGGAATGATGAAAAGGAGGAAATTATGAAACGGTTAACCAGGTTGGCTGCTCTTTGTTTGATGCTTTTCGTAGGCTGTGCGTTTACACTTCCTGCCCATATGGGCACATTGGAATCCTATGCAGCGGCGAAGGTAAAGATCAGCAAGACCAAAGCTACTGTGGTCAAAGGAAAGACCGTACAGCTCAAGATGAAAGGAACAAAAGCAAAGGTAAAATGGAGTTCCAGTAAAAAATCCATCGCAACCGTAAATAAAAAGGGCAAAGTAACCGCCAAGAAACCAGGAAAGGCGACGATAACAGCAAAAATCGGCAAAAAGAAATATCAGTGTAAAATAACAGTGAAGAATCCCACCACCAAGCTAAACAAAACAAGTCTGACTCTCCAAGTTGGAAGCAGCTATACGCTGAAAGCCAGCAGCAACGGCAAAAGCAAAAAAGCGACCTGGACATCCAGCAATCCAGCTGTTGCGGCAGTAAATGCCTCAGGCGTTGTAACTGCCAAAGCCGCCGGAACCGCCAAAGTTACGGTCAAAATGAACGGCGCATCGAAAGTTTGTTCTGTTACCGTGAAAGAAGTTGCGGTCAATCCGGCATCCGATTATGTATATGTGTCAGCCACAGGCAGGAAATACCATAGAGTTGCCACTTGCAGCAATATGGCAAGTCCGCAGAAAATTCTGTTGAGCGATGCAAAAAAACAAGGATACGAACCCTGCGCCAAATGCTACTGATTGCCCAAAAGCGATCTTTCCACATTCCAATGAAAACCCCGTAAAGCGGCCATGCTTACGGGTTTTTTCATGGCCACAAGGCATATTATATAGATATAACCACTATGTTTTGATATAATCAATGAAATAATATATATGCGGCAGCGAGCAAGCAGGTAAGTGGATAAGTTGTAAGGAGGACCCAAGATGATGTTGGAAGAAAAAGTGCAGTACCCCCAGGGTATACCCATAAACGTTATTATGAGTTCCATTGAGGAATATCCCATCCATTACCACGGCAACGACTTGGAACTGATCGTCGTGATGGAAGGAACCATCAAATTGATCATTGGCTACCGGACAATCCTGCTGAAAAAGGGGGACGTGTTCATTGTCAATGAAGATGAACTCCACAGTATGTACTCCGGCGCTGCCAACAAAATCCTTACCATCCAATTTGACCTGAACTTCTTTGTCCAATATGTGGAAAGCCTGGAATTTTCCTATATGATGTGCGAAACCTATCTGGACGGCAAGAAGATCGAAGATTTGAACATAACCTTGACCTCAAAGATCCAGCAGCTGATCCAGCTGTATGTAAAAAAAGGGGCCGGCTTCTCGAAAAAGCTGACCTCATTATCAATCGACCTGCTCACCTATATGAAAAGCAATTTCGAATATTTCTCCATTTATGAAAACCGCTATTTTATCAACAAACTGGATTTAAAGGATAATCCGGCCAATGTGAACCGCATTTGGGAAATCTATAAGTTCATATACGAAAACTACGATAGAAAAATCACCCTTCAAGAGCTGGCCGAGGAAAAACACTTCAGCATGTATTATCTTTCCCATATCATAAAGGACTTTATCGGCATCTCCTTCAAGGAACTTCTTAATTTTTCCAGGGTGGAGATTTCCGAAAAGTATTTGCTGGAAACCGACATGCGGGTCAGTGAGGTGGCTTTGACATGCGGTTTTTCCGCGACTCGGTATTATGTAAAGGCTTTCGAAAATTGGTACGGTCAGACCCCGGAAGAATACCGGACACAGAGACTCAGCCATGCAAAAGCGGAAATAAAGAGGGATGTGCTGCCGCTGCAGGCGATCCTGGACTGCATCAGTGAAGAGCGGACAGAAGAGCGATACCGGGGCAACCCCTTGCTGCGGGACTTCTATTCAAAAGTCATTCCTTTCAGCGGCCAGTCGGCCAGGATGAAGAAAAAGCTCAATCGAAACAATCTGATTTTCATCACAAGGGAATGGGGAACCTCCGGCTTGATCCGGGATAGCCTCTTTGACATTCTGCGCAGCAAATTTGAGATCGGAGTACTGATTTCCACTGTCAGCGGCAAGCTGCAGCAGGAGCTGTCAAAGGCACTGGAGTTCATGGATGAAGAACACTTGGATAAGGCCATTTACCTGTTCAACAATGATAAAAATATGCAGAACCATATCAACTTCTTTGAGACACTGGCGACAATGATGCAATTTCATAGCCCGGGCACAAAAAAGTTTACCCTGTTTATCGCGGACAACAGCTCGTCCCCGGGAAATTTTCAGTATTTGCTGGATTATCTGGAACAGAATACGCCGCTCGACGATTTTTTCTCGGTGGAGCCGATCTGCTGCGAGAACCTGATGCTGGACCATGACAGTTATGTGTTTGATTCCATTTGCGGGACTCCCTATTTGCTTCACGATCTACTGCGCGGCGATAAAAGGACCATATGCCCCCTGGTGGATGGGGAAAGCCCGTCTGCCGACATTTTAGCGGGAGGAAGCGGCCTGACAGCATGGAACGGATTGAAAAAAGCCGCCTATTTTGCCTGCTTATTTTATGCCATGCTGGGAGAGGAAGTAACGGCAGAGAACCAAGACTATATCATTACCCGTAAAGAAGACAGTTACCAGCTGCTTTTCTACGACTACTATCAGGAAGGGTATAAAAGAATTAAGTCGTTCACCAGCAGAGAAGAGGTTTCCGGGATTTTTGAAGAAGGAGTCCCAAGCAGTGAATACATTGTGGAAATCAACCATTTGCGGGGAACCTACAAAATGACCAGACTCAAGTTGGGCGATGAATGCTGCCTATTCTATAAATGGGCATCCATGGGATTTCCCCAAGGACTGACAAAATCAGAAACCATTTTGCTGGAAAAAAGCATATTCCCGGAAGTGACTTATGAAGTTATCACACTGGAGGGAACAACGGATTTATTCATCCACTTGCCCCGCTTCGGCAGCGAGCTGATCCTCTTGGAAAAATGATGAACAAGGATTATTTTTAAGCGCATTGACGTAGAAATTTTACGTTTTTGCGTTTTTTTTATGCCCTTTTTAATGTTTTTGCGATTTTTCCGGGCAGGGTCGCTCGGCCAAAAACAAACCCGATAAATTGGACTAAAAACGTGAAAATCCAAGGGCAAACAAATAATTGAATACTTTGATAATTATGATAATTTAGTTACTAACATATTGTTTGACGCATAGACAGGAGGTCATTATGATTATCGGAATTCCAAAGGAAAAAAAGGATCAGGAAGCCAGAGTAGGGTTAACTCCAAAGTGGGTAAAAAAACTGACCATGCAGGGGCACACCGTTTATATTGAAAAAGGCCTGGCCCATCTAGCGGGCATTGCAGACCAGCAGTACCTGGATGCCGGCGCGGAGATTTTACCGACCACTGAGGAAGTTTATCTGAAAAGCGATATGATCGTAAAACTGAAGGATTACATGCCGTCGGAACGGAATCTGCCGTTTAAAGAGGGACAGATCATCGTATGCTTCTTCCACCTGGGAGAAGTGGAACCGGATCAGCCCATGGTGGATAAGCTTTTGGAATCCAAGGTAACGGGCGTATCTCTGGAATTGATCCAAACGGATACAGGAGCAAGGCCCATCATCATGCCCATGAGTGAAATCGCAGGAAGAGTGGCGGTAATGTGCGCCTGCCAGCACTGCATGCTTTCTGATGGAGGGGCCGGAATCAGCCTGGCGGCCATCAGCGGAACCCAGAAGCCCAAAGTCATCATTTTAGGCGGAGGCACATGCGGGTCCGCGGCAGCGGATGTGGTTTTGGGATTGCATGCGGATGTCACCATTTTTGAATCCCAATACAGCAGAATCAATCAGCTGAAGGATCTGATGCCGCAGGCTAATTTGCTGCTTTGGAATACCGATGAATGCGCCGAGCTGATCAAAGACTGCGATGTTTTGATCAATACCATCTATCCATATCCGGGCATGGAATATCCGCTGATCACAAGAGAGATGGTGAAAACGATGAAGAAAAAATCCCTGATCGTCGATTTGGTCGGATGCGATATTATCGAAACGGTCAAATATACCACAATCAGCGATCCCACTTACGTGGAAGAAGGCGTAGTGCATTTCGGCATCGACAACCTGCCGGCGCTGGTTCCCAAAACCTCCAGCGATTTGTTCGCAAGCTCCATTTATCCCTACGTGGAAGCCATTGCTAACAAAGGCATCAAACAAGCATGTCTGGACAGCAAAGAACTATCCAGATCCATGAGTTTTGTCGGCGGAGTACTGGTTCATAAGGATATCGCTGATACCCATAATATGGACTACACACCGTTTGACACGAAGATGTTATAAGAAAGAGGTGATCTTATGAATGTTGCAGTTTTAGGAGCAGGCAACGGCGGACAGACCATGGCCGCTGATCTGACCCTCCAGGGACATCGGGTATCCCTGTATGAAATGCCTGAATTTGCAGGGCCGCTGCAGACCCTTTTTAAAAACAAGGTAATCACACTCAGCGGCTTTCTTGAAGGAAGAGCAGAAATCCACTGTATGACCACCGATCTTGCTGAAGCGATCCGGGATGCGGACATCATCTTCATCCCATTGCCCGCATCGGCCCACAGAAATTATGCCAATGCTCTTGCCGATCATGTGAAGGACGGACAGGTGATCGTCTTGATGCCGGGGACTTTGGGCAGTCTGACCTTCAAGCGGATCTTCAAGGAAAAAGGCGTGACCGCCGATGTGGCAATCTGCGAAACAAGCTCACTGGCGTATGATACGCGCATCGAGGAGCCGGGCAGGATCCATGTATTTGCGACCAATCCCGATTTGCTGTTTGGGGTGATGCCTTCCAGCAAGACTGATGAAGCATACAAACTGGCATCCAGCTTTTATTCTCTGAAAAAGGTGGATGACGTTCTGGCCTGCGGGCTGCACAGCTTAAATCCGGTGCTCCATATACCCGGCTGCATCCTCAACTCGGCCCGCATTGAACGTTCAAAGGGCCAGTTCTATCTATATGAAGAAGGAATTACCCCTTGTGTAGCAAAGGTCATGGAGCAATTTGAGGAAGAGCGGAAAGCCCTTGTGGAAACTTTAGGCTATCCCTTCATGTCCCTGGCCGAAGAGTTGGCGGAGGGGCGCGAGCCCAGAAGCATCTGGGAAGAGGTGAACGGCTGCGAGAGCCTCGAGTTCATTAAAGGCCCCACTTCTTTGAAGAACCGATATTTTACGGAAGATATTCCTTACGGACTCACGGCCTGGATCGCCCTTGCCGATCTGCTGTCCGCCGATGTGCCGGTTATGCGGTCGCTTCAGATGCTGGGCTCGATTTTAATCGGATACGACATGGCCGATATGGTGAGAACCAAAGCCGATATGGGCATTGACGGCCTGGATCGTGATGCTTTGCAGGCATATGTGCATGATTTTTAAAGAGAGGAGGTTACCATGAGTAAACCTACGAAGGAGCAAGCAGTCAACATATATGACAACAGTAAAATTGTCCCTCAAAATGTCCGGCTGTACACCATGGTATTCTTGATATTCAGCTTTTGCTGCGGAGGATGTTTTGGCATTGAGGATATAATTTGCGTCAGCGGACCGGGCCTGGGCTTGCTGTTGATTTTAATACTGCCCATATTCTGGGCCGCGCCGCAGGCCCTTACGGCGGCGGAACTGGGTTCAGCGCTGCCCTACACAGGCGGATTTTACAAGTGGATCCAGAGAGGGCTGGGAGAATTCTGGGGTTTCTGCGCAGGATGGTGCAGGACTCTGGCTCAGTATTTTGAGATGGGCGGATATGTTGTCCTGGGCGTTTCCTATTTGAGTCTGGCGGTGGAGATGACCGAAGCCCAGGCGTATATGGTGAAAGCCGCTGTTATCATAATCATTACCATTATCAATCTTAGAGGAATCAAAGATGTTGGGGCCGTAACCACCGGCATCGCGATTTTAGTACTGGTTGCTTTCGCAGCCGTGACCGTCCTTGGTTTTATGAACTGGAACCAAAGCCCCTTTGAACCATTCTACAATGTGGATGAAGGCTTTGTCTGGAGTCTGTCGGGTTCATTGGCGGTGGCTATGTGGATTTATTCCGGATTTACATCTGTTTCCACGGTGGCCGGAGACTGCAAGGATAAGAGTGTCGTCTGGAAGGGGCTGCTCATCGGGATTCCTTTGATCGCCGCGGTATACTTCCTTCCGACTATCGCTACCCTGGGATCCGTGGGACAGTGGGCTGACTGGGGACCGGACGGGGTCAACTATATGACCGTGGCCGCCCAGTTTGCGGGACCGGCCTTTGGAATCGGCTTTGCCATCATTGCTTTCCTTGCCAATGTTTCTACTTATAATACGGCCATGACGACCCTTTCAAGAGGCTTTTACGCCATTGCGGAGGATTGCCTGGCGCCAAAGGTACTGACCAAAGTAAGCAAAAAGAAGGGGATCCCGGTATTCGCGACCTTAACGATCTCCATCTTTACCCTGATTTCCGTTCAGTATTCCTTTACCATGCTGATCACCATTACCGTCACGCTGGTCATCGTCGACTATGTGCTGATTTGGATCGCGGGAATCCGTCTCAGAATCAAAGAGCCAGATCTGCCCAGACCCTTCAAAGTACCAGGAAACACGACCGCATTTGTATGTCTGGTCACGCCGGGAATCCTCATCGCTGCATTCTCCCTGCTGATCAACGGCGCCGACTACTTCCTGGGAGGCATGGTGGGATTGGCGCTGGTGCCAGTGCTTTATATCATCATTAAGCGGGTTTGCGGAGGGCTGCATAAGCTGGATCCGGTAAGGCATCCCATCAATCCCAAAACCAAGCTCTGCTACGGCGACTTGTTCAGGATTGCTCTGATTTTCATCGTATTCGTCGTATTGGGCATCATCGCTTACTTCTTTATGCCGATATATGAAGGCTCCTGGGGCCCTGAATATTATGCGGAAACCTATGGATTCGCCAACGCCTATCAAGTCATCACCCAGGGCATCCTTTGGATATCCATCGCATATGCGGTCATCGCAGTGATTTTGATCATCCTTGATCGAAAGCTCGACCCTAAGGACCAGCGGCCGAAGGTAGAGTCCTTTGTTCTGGAAAAACAGCCGCAAGAATGATCCATTTTGTGAACTGCTGGGAATACGAAGCATTCGGGCCCGAAGGAGCGGGCTCGGATTCATAAAAGGTGAAAAGCAAAATTATCGCTGGAGCTTGTTCTGGTGTAAGTTTACGATGATTTTTCATCGCGGGAAAAGAAAAACAGCTGGAAAAGCGATAATTTCCAGCTGTTTTCAGGCAGATTGGCAGCAAAAAAGGCCAGAAATCATCGCTGGGAAGGCTGTCAGGAGCAAATCGCGATGATTTGCTCCCGGCCCCGGGACCTCGGTTGTGGATGAAAAAAGGGTTATGGACGGTGCCCGGGCTGAGCGATCTGAAGCTCCAGCACCTCGTCCAAAATCCGATTCAGCTTTTTGCGGCAGAATTCAGGCGTGTACTGATCGATGTTGGACCACTCAAACTGGGACATCAGGTAGACGCCCATAATGATATCGACAATGTCCGACGTTTCGATATCGTTTCTCAGGGAGCCCTGGGTCTGGCCCTCCCGGACCAGCTCCTCGAAGATGCGGATCATATTGACTCTGGTGGCGTACAGGGGGCTTCCTTCGCAGGAATTCAAATAAGTGATCTTCCGGGAGAGGCTGATGTAGGGGATGGCATCAAGGATAAACACCTCCAGAACGCGGCGTATTTTTTCGACTGCGTTTTTTTCATGGGCCAGATCGTTGGCAACCAAATCCCGAATCTGCCCCAGCTCCTCTTCGGCGATTCCGATCAACAGGCTTTCCTTGCTGGGAAAGTAATTATAGAGGGTGGCCTTGGACACTTCCGCCCGGTCAGCCACATCCTCAATCGTTGTATTTTCATAACTTTTGCTGCTGAACAGCCGGCGTGATTCCCGGAGGATCCGCGCACGGCACTTTTTCTTGTTCAAGGCCCTGCGAGATAATTGCTCTGTCATAGGCGGACGCGCCTCCCTTCCCTCAGCTTCACAATCCTTTGCAACCAGCCGTATCTCAACCGGAGACAAAACGAAGCCTTCCCAATACTGCGCTGCTTTTACAGCTATTTTACACCAAATGAAAAAGCGAGACAACATCCAATGTTGTACTTGACACAAAATTTTGACTACAGTATAATTAAACTGAAAATTTAAACAGGTTTGAGGCTTTATGCAGGGCTGCGAAAGACTTGGATTATGATTGGAACAGAAAAGAGGAGTGAGGACTCACCCCTCTGGAGGGAAGTGAATAACAATGAAAGAACAAGATTACCGTGTATATGGCTATCGATGGGTAGTTCTGGCGATTTACGGATTGTGTACCGGCGTCATCCAGCTGATGTGGACGACGTTTTTCTCAATCACCACAGACGCATGGAAATACTACGGTTTTACCGATGCGACCAAAGGCGAGAGCGCCATCAGTCTCTTGTCCATCATCTTTATGGCGGGGATGATCATCATTTCCATCCCGTCCCTGGCTGCCTTCGAGCGGTTCGGGTTTAAAAAAGCGGTGGGATTTGGCGTCGTTCTCACCGGAATCTGCGCCCTGCTTAGAGGAATCTTCGGAGAAAGCTATGCTTTGGTTCTGGCTGTGACCATCGGCTTTGCCATTGCCCAGCCGTTCCTGCTCAATTCACCGGGACTTGTTGCAGGCAAATGGTTCCCCGAACGGGAGCGGGCTACGGCCAACAGCGTAGGACTGCTGTGCAGCTATTTTGGTATGTGCGTAGGACTGCTTTTAACACCGCTTCTTTTGGAGGCGGGTATGACCATCCGCCAGATGCTGCTCACTTATGGGGCGGTCGGCATCGTGGCCGCGGCGCTGTTTGTCATCTTTGTTAAGGAAAAGCCGCCGACACCGCCGTGCTCTGAGGATGAGGCCGTGCGCTCCGACTTTAAAGAAGGCATTCGTTTCGCCCTCAAGAAAAAGAACTTTATTCTGGCCCTGCTGATGTTCTTCTGCGTATTCGGCGTCTTCAATACCTTCTTTACCATGATTGAACCGATCCTGCGCAGCCTGACCAACGAAGGCGTAGATGCGACTCAGGTGGGAATCATCGGTGTCATTATTTTGGGAATCGGCATTATTGGCAGCTTGATCATTTCGCTTATTTCCGATAAAGATAAGCTGCACAAGAGGCTGCCCTATATGATCATCGTCAATATTATAGGATGTATCGGCTTCGCCCTTTTCCTGGCTATGAAAGGATTCGGCGGATTGACTGTGGCCGCGGCTCTGTATGGATTCTTTATCGTAGGAGGCGCGCCGCTGACCCTGACCTTTGCTGCGGAGTCCTGCTATCCGACCTCGGAAGGCACATCGGAAGGACTTTTGATGTTTGCCGGAAATGTGGCGGGCGTTATCTTCCTCGGCGGAGCGGCTCTCTTCGGCGGAAACCATAGAATGCTGATGTTCGCCATGATTGCGGTCACCATCTTCTACATTGTGCTGATGTTCTTCGCAAAAGAAGTCAAATTGGAGAAGAGGAAAGAGGAGAAGGAAAAAGGGATTTCGTAAAAGGCAGATCCTACATAAAACAATCACAGATAAGGTATAAATCAGAAACGAACAACACATAGTAACGGAAACAAGGAAATTCTTGTTTCCGTTTTGTTGAAAAAAGGGAGAGCATATGTACGATAAAATTTTGTTTATAGACTTTGATGGGACCATTACGTCGGAAGAAACCCTGGACGGGGTTCTCCGGAGACTGGCGCCGAGGGAGCTGTATGAAGAACGGGCCAGACAGATGATGTCCGGGAAATTGACGCTGGCCCAGGTTGTGCGGGAAGGATTTGAATCCATTCCGTCGGATAAGTTTCCGGCAATTATGGAGTACCTGGACACAGTGCCAATAAGGAAGGGCTTTACGGAACTTTTGGACACGGCGGATCAGCGGGGCATCCCTGTAGTAGTTATTTCAGGCGGGCTGCGGCAGATGATTGAGAGGAAGATCGGTCACCTGAAAGATCGGCTGCTGGGTATGCATTATGTGGATTTGGATTTGTCCGGCCCTTATATGCAGCTTCGTTCCGACTATGAAGAGGGCGCGGAAATTCTGGCAAAGACCAGGGTCATGGCCCTTTACGACTATAAAACCGCCATGTGCATCGGGGACAGCTATACGGATGTCAACATGGCGGCCAAGGCCGACGTGGTCTTTGCCAGGGACAAGCTGGCGGAAATCCTGGACCAAAAAGGAATTTCGTATACGCCATGGAATGACTTTTACGATGTGGCGGCGGCCATCAAAAGCTCCAAATAGGATTGCCGCAGAAGGTTTTCCTTCGGAATTTGAAAAGAGGCGAGTAAATCGAGAAGCTGATCGATGACCGCTTCTTTTTTTGTGGTTTCATCTTTTTCTACCTGTTCCAGTTCGATAAAAGAGCCAAGACCGTCTACCTGGTCCAGACAGATGGTGATGTTTTCGCGGTGATAGTATTCCCGCTTCTTTCGCACAGTCATGACCTCCGTATACCCTAGTTTTTTCAAAAGCTCTCTCATGACAGAAAAATCGCCCACGGCCGTTTCCAGTTCCGGGCGGGTCTGGGAGCGGTTGTCCACTTTGCTGCCTTTATAGGTAATGAAGGTTTTAGCAGCCGGACTGTCCGCAGACAAAACAAGACTCTGCCTCAGCCTGAGAGCCTCGTCGGTCTTGCGGAAATCCCGGTCGTTTCCATTGAAGTATAAATCGGTTTCTTCTTTGCGCAGACCCTTGGTGAAGCCTGTTTCTTTTAACGCATCTCTCAGCTGGCCGGTATTGATCCCCGAAAGAGATGCTTTTAATTCGATTTCTAGCATGCGATCACTCCTTTTTTCTTTTTATTATAACGCAAACTTCGCCTCAGCAGATGGCTTTTTCCCCATTATTGGCAGAACATTTCACGATATTCAACCCGTGGCCTTGCTGCTTTGCCCCAGTCTATGCCTGGTCCCTCAAAACGACCGGGGCAGCGACCGTTCGAAATGCAGTGATTTGAAACCAATGTCCATATAAATTCAGCCCGTTTTAGTTGCAAAAGCCCAAATTGGGCGTTTACTCCCATCTCCTAAATCACGACCCCGCGAACTGGCTGTTATAAAGTTCAGCGTAGGTTCCGCCTGCGGCCAGCAGCTGATGATGATTTCCCTGCTCCACAATGTTTCCCTCCTCCATGACAAGGATCAAATCAGCATCTATGATGGTAGAGAGACGATGAGCGATGACAAAACTGGTGCGGTTTTGCATCAGATTCCTCATGGCTTTTCCAATCTCGATTTCCGTGCGGGTATCCACGCTGGAGGTGGCTTCGTCCAGAATGAGCACGGCCGGATCGCAGAGCACCACCCGGGCGATGGTCAGGAGCTGACGCTGGCCCGCGGAGATGTTTTCCATGTCATTGCCCAGGATAGTGTCATAGCCCTTGGGCATGGTATGGACAAAGAAATCCACCCTTGCGGCTTTGGCGGCCGCGACGATCTCATCCATAGTCGCGTCCGGTTTTCCATAAGCAATGTTTTCCGCGATGGTACCGCTGAACAGCCAGGTGTCCTGTAAAACCATTCCAAAGTTGGAGCGCAGATTTTGCCTGGTCATGAACGCCGTGTCCGTTCCATCTAAAAGGATTTTGCCGCCATTGACTTCGTAAAAGCGCATTAAGAGATTGATTAACGTTGTTTTTCCTGCTCCCGTTGTGCCGACGATGGCGATTTTCTGCCCCGGCTTTGCCGTAAAGCTGATATGTTCCATCAGAATTTTCCCCCTCGAATATCCGAAACGCACATTGCGAAACTCCACCAATCCCCGTGCATCGGTGATTTTTAGCGGCTTTGGCGGGGATTTTTCCATTTCCAATTCATCCAGCATATCGTAGACCCGTTCTGCGGAAGCCAGCGCCGACTGCATGGAGTTGACCACATAAGAGGCTTCGGTCATCGGCTCCGCCGCCTGGTTGAGATACTGGAAAAACGCCTGGAACACGCCCACGGTCAGCATGCCGTTGATCAGCAGGTTTCCGGCAAAGACAGCGATCAACACCTGACCGAACCGATTTACCATGCGGATAGCCGGATTGATGGCATTCATAGCAAAATCGGTTTTTTCCGTTGCCTGAGCCATTTCCTCATTGGCCAGGTGCATCCGCTTCGCGCTTTCCTCTTCCTGGTTAAAGGATTTTATGATGGCCCGCCCGGTGTAATACTCTTCTACCAGCCCGGTCACCGTACTCATGGTCTGCTGACGGGCTCCGGCATATTTGAGGGTGTATTTGGAAAACCAGCGGGTCACCACCATGGAAAGCACCATGAAAGCAATGAAAATCAGGGTCATTCCAATATGGTAACGCAGCATCATCACGATTGAACCGCCGATGAGCCCCACAGAAGTAAATAGCTTTAGAACGCCGGTCTGCAGGGCTTCCGACATTTTATCCAAATCATTGGTAAAACGACTGAGAATGGCGCCCGTTTTATTGGTATCGAAAAAAGACAGGGGCAGCCGGTTGAGTTTTTTACTCAGTTCCGTACGGAAACGCAGGCTGAGCCGCTCGGCAAAACTGAGCATTAAAAAAGATTGCAGGGTATAAAAGACCCAAGCGCCGATATACATAAGCAACAAAAGAAAAATTTCCAGTCCCCCCTGCTGCCAGGTG
Organism: Hominibacterium faecale; assembly: GCF_020734085.1. Lineage (NCBI taxonomy): Bacteria > Bacillati > Bacillota > Clostridia > Peptostreptococcales > Anaerovoracaceae > Hominibacterium > Hominibacterium faecale. Next base: position 27,584 of record NZ_JAJAGH010000015.1, on the reverse strand, counting down.
ATGCGAAATGCTTGACCGATGGCCTGGGAGGCTTTGATATTCTCCCACAGAAGGTTGACGATACCGGCGCTGTACCAGGGGGCAGCAATGGAAAGGGTTGTATTCAGGGCAACGGAAATCAGCACCACAATCAGCCGCAGGCGCTGATCCTTGGCGGTATGCATAAGCCGTTTCAGGGTGTGGAGCCCGTGGCTGGGCTTTGCCACATCCAAACCGTCTCCGAAAAGAGTGTCGTTATTTTGCTCCGGCCGGTTATCACGATTGTTTTCCATTGGATTCTTCCTCCTTTGTCTGAGATTTTGCGATGTCCTGGTAGATAGGGCAGCTTTGAAGCAATTCATCGTGGCGTCCCAGGCCCGCGATTCTGCCGTTCTCCAGAACCAGGATCTGGTCGGCGTTGACGATGGTGTTGATACGCTGGGCGATGATCAGCACGGCGCTGTTTGTTACCGCTGAGGCCAGGGCACGGCGCAGATTGGCGTCTGTTTTGAAATCCAGGGCGGAAAAGCTGTCGTCGAAGATATAAAGGTCAGCCTCCTTCATGAGAGCCCGTGCAATGGAAAGACGCTGCTTCTGGCCGCCGGAAAAGTTGGCCCCTCCCTGGGAGACACGGGTCTGCAGGCCGTCGGGCAGTTGATGTACAAAATCGGCCTGTGCGATTTCCAATGCGCGATTCATCTCTTTTTCTGTTGCCTGTTCCTTTGCATAGCGCAGGTTATCTGCGATGGTGCCGGAAAACAGCCATGCTTTCTGGGGTACATATGCGATGTGCCGGCGCAGATCCTGCTGGGCCATATTGCGGATATCTTCTTCATTGATCAGCACAGCGCCCTCCGTCACATCGTGAAAGCGCAGCAGCAGTTTTGCGATGGTGGATTTACCGCTGCCTGTGCTGCCGATAATAGCAGTGGTTTCGCCGCGGCGCAGAGCAAAATCAAGGCCCTGCAGAGTCGCTTCCTCGGCATCGGCAAAACGAAAGCCGGCTTGTCTGAAACGGCAGACCACCTCCGTAGGGTGAGGGGACGGCGCCTGGAGCACCCTGGCGCCGTCGCGGATTTCCGGATGGTGGGAAAGGACCGCGTGGATCCGCTTTAGACATACATTGGCCCGGGGCAAGAGGATAATGACCATCTGGGCCATGATCAGATAAAAGAGGATCAGCAGAGCGTACTCCGTCAGAGCGGTGATGTCTCCAATTTCCATCATACCGGCGCCGATCCGATTGCCTCCCAGCCAGAGGATGCTTACAATACAAATATTCATAGTAAAGAAGGCCAGACTTTCCAGGGCAAAGAACAACCGATTGGCCCGAATGGCCGATTCCGCGTAATCTTCAAAGGAGCGGCGCATCCGCTTTTCCTCGTAAGGCTCTTTGTTAAAGGCCCGGATGACCCGTACGCCTGTGATGTTTTCCCGCAGCACCACATTGATCCGGTCGAGAAAGGCTTGCAGCTTTTCAAAGATCATGGAAGCCTTTCTGGTGATAAAGACTGCGGCAATCATGACAACGGCCGTCATGGCGATTAAGAGGAATCCCATGAACCGGTCGATGGAAAAAGCCATGATGACACCGATGACGCACATCATGGGAACCGGCAGGACCATCTGGATGGTCCATACGAAAGCCTGCTGAACAATGTTGACATCGTTCAGCGTCCGGGTGATCATGGAACCAGTGCCGAACTGTTCAAAATCATAGGCGGAAAAGGCAAGGGATTTATCATAAAGGGCGTTGCGTATGTCTCTGCCGATTCTCGCCGAAAGGCGGGCGCAGAGGAAACTTCCCAGCAGTGTGCCCGCACCAGAAATCAGCGCCGCTGCCAGCATCAGAATTCCCTTTTGTATCATGAGGTTCATATTGGCGCTGCCAACACCGATGTTAATCATGTCAGCAACCAGGGTAGGAATGTACAATGCGCCGGCCACATCCACCAGCATCACCAGCAGGGTAAAAAAACAAATACCTTTATATGGTTTTAGAAATCGTAATAAGGCTTTCATCGGTCAGGCTCCTTCCGTTCTCTCATATTATCTTCCAAAGCGGATTTCAGACAGGCGCCGAAATAGTCGAGAACCTCTATGAAATCGATGGAATAACGACGGATCGTTGCCTCCAGCGCCATCTTTTCCGCTGCGTAGATGGGGCTTAATACTTGTTTGGCATATGCTTTTCCTTCTTCGGTCAGGCATACATTCATTTCGCGCCGCTTGCCGGGGATATGGGTCATGGTGAGATGACCCGCCGCTTCTGCCTGCTTGATGGCCGTGTTCAACGTTGTTTTGGGGAACCCCCATTCCTCGCAAATCTGCTTTTGAGAATGGGCGTCATCGTCATCCAGGGCATAAAGGAGCCACAATTCTGATTCCTTGACGCCCATTATTTTTGTATTGGAACAGTAGGCTTCATCAATACTATTCAGCGCAACCGTAAACTTCCGCATCATTTCCCGTATATTATTCATAGTACATACCTCTCTTTTGTTATAATACGATTTCGGATTACTAAATTATAATACGAAATCGTATTATTGTCAACAACAGAAAACATTTTTCAAATTTGAGTTGAAACTTCCGTACTCTCCTTTCAGCTTACGCAAAAATAGGTCTTAGTTGCGATAATGCATCATAATACATGGTCAAGATATGGAGAAAAGAAGAGAGAATAGTCAGAAAAATACGAAATATAACAAGTGAATGATTTCAATAAGTTGCAAGATTATATAAAATGAGTATGACTAGTTGAATATGAAATATTTCTTAACAGTTCATTATTGGGAGGTGTCTTAATGGAAAAATTACAAAACGCTCCAAAAGTATCCTTTGGAAAGAAAATCGGCTATAGTGTGGGAGGCGCGACGGATACGCTGGCATATGACTTTATTGCTGCGTTCCTGCTCTTCTTCCTGACAGACTTCGCAGGGGTGAGTCCGGTATGGGCCGGAAGCATCATCACCATCGGCGTTGTATGGAATATGATTATGGACCCGATCATCGGGAACCTGGCCGACCGGGCAAAGGTGACCAGATTTGGAAAAAAGAGGACTTTCTTGCTGATCGCAATCATACCTATTTTTGTTTCTTATTTACTGTTATTCACAAGAATAGAAAGCTTTAGTACCGGAACGGCCAATATCTATTTCCTGATCATGACCCTGCTGTTCTGGATGTCCTATTCCTGTTTCTGCATTCCTTACTATTCCATCGGCGCATCCATGACCATGGACAACGAGGAACGGACCAAAATCAGAATGTTGTCCCAGATTATTCAGTACGTGGGCGTTTTCTTCTCCACCGTTGCCCCCACCATGTTCGTGTCCTTTTTCAAGGGATATGGATTCTCCGACTACAATGCGTGGCATTATACGGCATGGATCGAAGGCGCGCTGTGCGTGTTGACCCTGATTATCGTATTCCTGTCCACCAAGGGCATCGAGCTCAAGTTTGAAACAGCGGAGGAAGAAGAAAAGAGCGGATTCTTCAAGGACTATATTGAAGTGCTGAAAGTAAAGCCTTACTTGCTGATGACACTGTCCTCTCTGTTTTTCCGTATCGGCTACTGCCTGTTCCTGACAACGATGGCCTACTTCTTCCTCTATGTAGTGGCCCTCAGCGAAATGCAGATGAGTATGTGCACCATGATCATTTCCTTCGGCGGAATTATCGTTATCGCCATTTTGATGAAACTGGTGGAACGGATCGATAAGACCAAGCTGTACTGCGTTCTGGTCATCGCATCGGGAATCGCCATGATCATTTTCAATTTTGTTGAAGTCAATTCCATTGGAATCGCATGCCTTCTGGCTACCTGTTATGTAATCGGTTCTTCCGCATACTGGTCCATGAACATGCCGATCATGTACGATTCCATCGAAGTGGACGAATTCCAGTGCGGAAAGAGAAGAGAAGGAACCATGACTTCCGTATATCTTCTGTGCCAGAAGGCCGGATACGCCATCGCGGCCGCTGCCATCGGCGCAGTGCTGGCCAACGTCGGCTACGACGAAACCCTGGGAGCAGCCAACCCAGAGAACGTACTTAACGCCATTCAGATGATGTTCTGTCTGGTATCGGGAATCGCTTTCGTGCTGAGCGGTGTTGTAATCTTCTTCTATCCTCTGAAACAGGATGTTTACAAGAAGATGTACACTCAGCTGGAGAATAAACGTGCGGGCAAAGAATACAATACCGAAGGTTTCGCCAACGTTTTAAATAAAAAATATAGATAAGGAACGGGGTGAAAAGATGTCAAAGAATGATGTACAGGATGTTTTATTCAAGAACGGAATGATTTATACCGTGGATGAGAAGGACAGCTGGGCGCAGGCTGTCGCCATCAAGGGCAATCAGTTCACCTTTGTCGGCAGCAATGAAGAGGCCCAGTCCATAAAGGCCGAAAAGGTGGTCGACCTGGAGGGGAAAATGGTGCTCCCCGGTTTTATCGAGGCCCATGCTCATGTGACCTGGGCATCCATCGATGCGGTGTTCAAAGTAAGCTTGTTCGGCGGGGAATGCGCGGACGATTATCTGGCGGCAATCCGGAAGTTTGTGGAGGACCATCCGGACCTTCCGGTATATGAAGGCGCGGGCTGGGAAAACCCCATGTTCGAAAAGACAGGGCCGTCCCGCAAACTGCTGGATGAAATTTGCAGCGACAAGCCGATGATGATGTGGTCCCACGACAAGCATTCCCTGTGGGTCAATACCAAGGCTATGGAAGTGTGCGGAATCGACAAGGATACCCAGGTTCCGGCCGGTAATATCATTGAACGAGAAGCGGACGGAACGCCCAAAGGAACTCTGAGGGAATTCGCGGCCATCGCTCTGGTGGATCCGATCAAACCGGTATTTTCAAAAGAAAACTATAAGCAAGCCATTACTTGGGTGCAGAAGCATTTGGCCCAATACGGAATCACTTCCATGCTGGATCCGATTTTGGATTTGGACGAGAACAGCATTCCGGCTCTGCTGGAAATGAGCAAAGACGGTGAGCTGATCTGCAAGATGAGAGGCGCATACCGCAGCTTTGAGAACGATCCCTATAAACATATCGATCTCTATGAAAAGACCAGCGCGGCGGCCGATTCCCATATGTTCCAGCTCAATCAGATGAAAATCATGGCCGATGGAGTCATCGAAGGAAAGACCGGGTATTTGAAAGAGCCGTACACTGGCGAAGAGGAATATCGGGGCGATCCCATTTGGGACTATGATGTGCTGGCGGAGTTCTGCAAAAAGGCAGACGCCTTAGGTCTGGATCTTCATTTCCATGTGATCGGGGACGCGGCTGCGGCCATGGTCCTGGATGTTCTGGAAGGTATAGAACAGGATAATCCAAAACGGGAGCGGCGGCCGGTCATGACACACCTGCAGGTGGTGGATGCGGCGGATTACAGACGCCTTGCAGCGCTTAACGTTACGGCGGTGACCAACCCTTACTGGCACTTTAAATATAGAGGATTCTTCGAGGACATCGAGGTTCCTTATCTGGGAGAACGGGCGTATCGGGAATATCCCATGAAGAGCCTGATGGATGCGGGAATCCGCCTTGGCGCTGCCAGCGATTATAACGTGACGCCCATACCGGCACCGCTGCGCGGCATCCAGATCGGCGTTACGAGAGTAGGGCTGGATGAGGATTCTTCGGATATGGATTGGGTTTTGGCACCGGAAGAGCGGGTGTCTGTTGCGGATTTGGTGAGGGCCTTTACCATGGGCAACGCCTATGCCTGCCGGCTGGACGACATTGCAGGCTCCATTGAAGAAGGCAAATGCGCGGATATGGTCATTCTCGAGAAGAACCTCTTTGACCAGCCGGTGGATGATATCTACAAGGTGAAAGTGTGCCAGACCATCTCGGAAGGCAAGGTGATTTACGAAGGATAGGCGGACGGCCTTTAAGAAGTAACATTCAATAAGCCGATCTGCGTCTACGAAAAAAAGGAAAGGCCTCAAAGGGCCTTTCGGCAGCTGCGATTGCACTAGTTCTGCGATTTTTGAAGAATTAGTGCAATTTTTTAATGCATCCAGGGGACGAATTCTAACCAAAACCCCAAGCAGATACTCCCGCCCGCAAGCCCCTTTTTATGAAAAATGCGCCAAATATGATATACTATAGATATAATCGTTAGAGAAAAGAGCAGCTATACATGAGGCGGCAGGAATATGGATAAAAAACAAAACCTTACACTTGAAGATTGCCTGTTGATTCTGGATCATATACAGGGATTGGTTGTGATCGATAAAAAGGGACGTACCCAATATTTGTCCCCGGATATGAAGGAGCGGCTGAAACGTTTCGGCGCTTTTTCGGATGATACGGATTATATCGGAACAGACATTATGTCCATTCACCCGATGACAAAAATAACTAGCGCATTGAAAGAAGACGGGGATGAAGAAATCGTATTTTACATGGCATCCGGACTGCCGAATATGGCCAGGATCAAGCCTCTGATCAGAGATGGGAACCTGATCGGGGCCATAGATTACGACCTTCTTACTTCACAGGATTGGGAGGGGTTTATCAAAAGCACGGAGCAGGCATCGACAGGCGGCGGATTGAACCTGCAGGAAAATCTATTGGCGCTGATGAATAAATCCCTTGAGAAGAAAGAAACAAGATACAACATCGATACGATCATAGGGCAGAGCGCCAGGATGATGGAATTAAAACAGGAGATACGCAGAGCCGCCTATTCCGATTCACAAGTTCTGATTCGAGGCGAGACGGGAACCGGAAAAGAACTGATCGCAAACTCCATCCATCATTTATCCAGGCGGGCCAACGGACCACTGATCGAAGTGAACTGTGCCGCGATCCCCGAATCCCTCATCGAATCCGAGCTGTTCGGATATGAACCGGGAAGCTTTACCGGGGCTCGAAAGGAAGGCAGCAAGGGTTTCTTTGAAATGGCAGACAAGGGAACTCTCTTTCTGGATGAAATTGATCAGCTCCCTTACCATGCCCAGCCAAAACTTCTGCGGGTGCTGCAGGAAGGCGAAGTGGACCGCATAGGCGGAGCGAAAGTTTCGGTGGATGTGCGGGTGATCGCAGCCACCAACAAGGACCTGAAAGCAATGGTAGCCGATAGAGCTTTTCGGGAGGATCTATACTATCGTTTGAATGTGATCAAGATTGAGTCTCCGCCCCTGAGAGAGCACAAAGAAGATATCCGGCTGCTAGTAAGGGAGCATCTGGAGAGGCTTAACAGACAGGCCGGATACAAGAAGGAGCTGGACGAGACTGTTTTCGAATTATTCTATGCCTACAGCTGGCCGGGCAATATCAGGGAACTATTTAACCTGCTGGAGCGAGGGTTTGCCATGTCGGTCAACAACAAAATTACGGTTAAGGAGTTTGACGAGCTGTTCCTTGAGATCATAAAGTCCTCGCAGAGCACCGAAGGAAAGACCCTTCAGGCCATAAGAGATGAAGCGGAAAGAGAGGCAATTAAGAGGACGTTAGCGTTTTTTGAGGGGAATAAAAGTAAAGCGGCCGCCCAGCTTGGAATTACGCGGGGCAATCTCTACCATAAAATCAACAAATATGGATTAGAGTAGTGTGCTATTTTCTTGCAGTGTAAGAAAATAATACACCTGGCCAAAACCTCAAAAAGAATTAGAAACATATAGAAAGCGAGAATCAGGTGTCTTTTTTTCTGACACCTGATTTTTGCTGTATAAAATAGATGCTGAAATTTCAATCTTTTCAGACATCGGAAGATTGGCATGGACCTTGCGTATGATATTGGTAGTTTGCAAACGATGGTTATCGCAGGATTCGTAAAGGAGGAGTGGATCATGGAAGGTTCAAGATCGCGCTTATTAAAATTCAAAACCTATTTTTCGTATGCCGTAGGGCAAATACAAGATGGGATACCTTATAACTTTATCAATTACTATTTGCTGCTATTTATGACGGATATGGCGGGACTCAATCCGGCTGTTGCAGGGACGATTCTGTTTATCGCCGTTATCTGGGATGGGATTACCGACCCGGCAGTCGGGTATATTTCGGATAACCTCCGTGGAGGAAGAGGCAAGAGAAGGCCCTTTATTCTAGGAGCGGCAATACCGGTGCTGCTCTGCATGCTGCTGCTCTTTGCGCCGTTTGAACTGCCGGAATGGTTGAAGTTCCCTTATTATTTAGTTGCAACACTGCTGTTCTGGACATCCTATACCTGTTACAGCATCCCCTTCAATTCTTTCGGAGCTGAAATTGTAACGGATACAAACGAAAGAAATAACATGAAGACAATCTGCGGCTTTTTTCTCTATTTCGGAGTTTGGCTCGCTACGGCAGGACCCCAATTTATCCAGTCCATTACAGCGGGTATGGGCATAAGCGAGAAGACAACCTGGTTTTATGCGGCTTTGTTCATGGGGCTGATTGGAACGCTTGCGGCATTTTTATGCTGGTTTATGACAAAAGGTGTGGAAAAAACCCAAATTAAAGAAGAACTTCCTGAAAACCGGAGAGGTCTGGGGGAAGCGATCAAAAATGTTTATGCCAGCTATAAGCTTTTGCTGAAAACAAAATCAGTACGGATCATCTGTCTTATGGCGCTGGTTTACAATACCTTCTTTGCAGTAAAGGCCACGGGCTTTGTATATCTTATGGCAAATAACCTGACCCTGGATTCGGCTATGCAGGCATTGTTCTGGACCATTGCGGCAGTTTTGAATTATGCAGTGCTGCCTGTGCTCAATCTCATTGCCAACAAGCTCAGCAAAAAGACCACCTTTATATTGATGTGGGCGCTGATGATCGCCTTTGCGCTGATATTCGCAGTTGTTCAGATTTCGTCCTTCGCCGTTCTGGTGGGATACCAGGTAATTTTCGCCTTTGCCAATGTGTGCTTCTGGGTCATAGGATATTCCTTAGCATATGACTGCGTGGAAGTTGTAGAGTTTCAGCACGGCGAGAACAAAAGCGGCGGAATCGTGGGACTCTTTACCCTCTGTCAGAAAGTTGGGTACGCCATCGGCGGCTGGATGGCAGGCGCGGGACTTACGATCATAGGATATGACGCGGCTGTAGAAGTGCAGTCCGGCAAGGTCCTCATCGGCATCAACACGCTGATGACGGCTGTCCCGGCTGTGATCCTGCTGATCGGGCTGATCCTTATGATTCGCTTCCCGATCAACCGTATCAAGCATCGCAAACTGCTTGCGGCGCTGGAACGCAAGAAAAAAGGTGAAGAATACTCAACAGAAGGCTTTGAAGATATTTTTTAAAGGAGGAAGAACAATGAGAGCAAGAGATTTAGGAATACCCTTTGATGGGATATGCGGTGAAAACAACGCGATTACGGATGTCGCCGGAGTGGAGGTGGGCTACACGACCATTATCAGCGGCGAATCCACAGAAGATACAACTTATGATTCGGATTTTGCCAGGACCGGGGTAACGGCCATACTTCCCAGAGGAAAGCAGAGGAGCGCAGTATTCGCAGGAAGACACGATCTCAACGGAAACGGCGAGCTGACCGGGACCCATTGGGTAGACGATTCCGGCTTCCTCCACGGTCCCATTATGATCACCAATACCCACAGCGTTGGGATCGTGCGTGAAGCGGCTTCCAAATGGATGATTAAGAATGATTATTTCTTCCCATTGTGGTATGATGGAGAAGAAGTACCGGGATTTGGTTTTTTTTACCCAGTTGTGGGAGAAACTTTTGACGGCGTGCTGAACAATATTAACGGCTTTAAGGTGAAAGAAGAGCATGCCCTTGCAGCAATTGAAAATGCCCGCGGCGGAGCGATCGAGGAAGGCAATGTAGGCGGCGGAACAGGAATGCGGTGTCATGGCTTTAAAGGCGGCACAGGAACAGCTTCCCGTGTGATAACAGATATCCCGGGCAGAGTGTACAAGGTGGGCGTATTGGTTCAGGCCAATCACGGAACGAGAGAAGAGCTTCGTATCAAGGGAATCCCCTTTGGAAAAGAGATAAAAGGCTTTGAACAGGAACTACCGGGCCTTGGTCCCAAACCGGGAGATGGCTCGATCATTGTCATAGCTGCCACCGATGGTCCTCTGATGCCTTGGCAGCTTTCCAAGCTTTGCAAAAGAGTTCCCCTGGGGATCGGAAGCCTCGGCGCAGGGTGCCAGAACGGATCGGGGGATATCTTCCTGGCCTTTTCCACTGCAAACCCCGGAGCTTTCAGCAAGGATACCGTAAAGGTGGAGATGCTTTCCGATGAACAGATTGATCCTTTTTACAGAGCCGTGGCCCAGGCCGTTGAGGAGGCGATTTTAAATGCCATGGTGGCGGCGGAAACCATGGAAGGACGCAATCGCAACAAATCTTACGGCATCCCTCACGATCAGATAAAAGCGATCCTGAAAAAATATGAAATAATATTTGACAGGCCCTAAAGGAGAAGAAGATGCTTTCAAAAAAATCGCGAACTTTAAAGGATAACGAATTTCACCCTGTACAGCTCAGGGTGTTCTTCGTCATGATAACCCTGTACACCTTTTATTTTACGTGCAATAACAATCTGGGCGTTGCTGCCAGCGAAATACAGCAGAGCTTCAGCCTGAACAATGCGCAGTTCGGGGTACTGTTCACGATTTTTACCCTTGGTTTTGGCTTGGGACAATTTGTTTCCGGATATCTTGGGGATCGATACAGCCCAAAGATGCTCATGTTCATAGGGGCCATAGGAGCCTCCTGCGCCAACATCGGCTTTGGCCTTTCCTCCAATATGACCGCCTTTTCCATTTTATGGGCGATCAACGCCGTATCCCTGGCCATGGGCTGGTCTCCCGGGTGCAGCATACTGTTTCGGTGGATACCGAAAAAAAGGTGGGGACTTTTCATGGGGTTTTTTGATGCCTTCGCATTTCTTGGGGGCATCATTATTTATCCGGTCGCCGGATTTGCCATATCCTACCTGAGCTGGCGGGCGGCTTTCCTTCTTCCGGCAGCCCTGTTAATTCTATGGACGGTGGTTTTCTTCCTATATGTAAAGGACACGCCCCAGCAGTACGGTTTTACCGTGGAGTGGGAAGAGGATCTTTTAAAAGAACCAGTAACCTGGAAAGATTATGCTGCTGTTTTAAAGAACTCACTGATCATCCTAGTTTCCCTGTCTGCCGTGTGCAGCCAGTTTGTTCGATGGGGCCTGGTCAACTGGATCATCAAAATCCTCACTGCGGACGCAGATAACGGAGGGTTTGGAATCGCCCTCGTGCTGGCTACGATCATCGCTTCCTCGATGCATTGGGGCGGAGCGCTCTTTTCCATAGGGCTGGGATACCTATCTGACACAGTATTCAAGGGCAGCCGCTGGCAGACCATCTTAATGGGGTTTGTGATCAGCGGCGGCAGTCTACTGGCGATTTATTTCTGGGGATATGAGCTTCTTGATCTGCAGGGCGGAACCGTTCTTCTTGCGCTGCTGTTGTTCCTTGCGGGCGGCTTTATCCAGGGGGTTCAGGCGCCGCTTTTTAATCTGCCGGGAGATATCCTTGGAACCAGGCTTGGCGGCACGGGTGTAGGCATTATCAACGGCTGGTCTTACATGGGAGCATCCTTTGCAGGAGCCGCCCTTGGGTTTGTCATGGACAGCTGGGGACTCATGTCCTGCATCCTGCTGATGGCAGTCATTTCCTTTGGCGGAGCTTTTTTCATAGCCTTTGTGAAACGGTAATGCGGCCCGGTGTATTCATGTCCGAAAATGGCGAGACATAAGACCGGCAATCGTTTACAATAAATCACAGAGGTGATGATATGGATATCAATTCGAAAAAAGCATTATATGAAGCGTTCAAATCGCAGGACGCCGGATTTGACGGACAGTTTTTTGTCGCAGTTTCATCCACCGGAATTTACTGCCGGCCCGTTTGCCATGGCAAAATGCCCAAGTTTGAAAACTGTACCTTTTTCAAAACAGCGGCGGAAGCGGAGCAGGCCGGGTACAGGCCGTGTCTGGTCTGCAGGCCGGAGCTTGCTCCGGATCATTCCTGCGCCAATCTGAACGAAACGGCCGTTTGCGCCGCTAAATACATAGAGGAAAATTGCAGCAGGGGGATCGGGGTCAGGGAGCTGTCTGCTGTGCTGGGATGTTCGGACAGGCATTTGAGAAGGCTGTTCAAAGAAGCTTATCATGTTACACCCGTCGAATACCTTCAGACCTGCCGCTTGCTTTTGGCGAAAAAACTGCTCACTGAAACCGATTTGTCTGTGCTGGATGCGGCGATGGCTTCCGGCTTTGGAAGCGTGAGACGGCTCAACGATGCCTTTCGAAACAAGTACAAATTATCGCCAACCGCTCTGAGGAAAAAGCAGAATTCCGCTGCCTGCACCGGCGGGCAAATCAAGGTGGGGCTGGGGTACCGGGCTCCATACCAGTGGGAGAGGATCCTGCGTTTCCTCGGAGAAAGGGCCATCGACGGCGTGGAAGTGGTCAAAGATCAGAAATATTATCGGACTGTCCGGCAAACGGACAAGGATGGCCGCCCTTTATATGGCTGGATCTGCGTTGAGCATGTGGAAAAAAAGAGCGTTCTTGCCGTTACCCTGAGCGAAAGCCTGCTGCCTGTATTATCGCAGGTTTTATCCCGGGTGAAGATGCTCTTTGACCTTGACTGCGATCCCAATGTCATCTATGAGCGACTAAAAGGACTGAATCAGGTAAAGGAGCATGCTTTCTTGCCAGGGACCAGGCTGCCCGGCTGCATGGATGAATTCGAGCTGTGCCTGCGGGCGGTTTTGGGACAGCAGATCACAGTCAAGGCGGCGCGGACTCTCGCGAAAAGGGTTGCTGCCGCCTTCGGAAAAAAGATTGAAACCGGGATCGGCGGATTGGAGTATGTTTTTCCAGCTCCAACGGATATGGCCAGTTTGGCAAAGCCCATTGAAGACCAGCTGGGGCCATTGGGCATCATCGCTTCCAGAGCCAGAGCGATTGAAGAAATCGCGTCAATCTTTGTGAAACATGAAATCGAGTGGGGCTTTATGGCCGATCCGGATCAAGTGAGGAAACGTCTCATGGAGATTCGGGGTATCGGACCCTGGACCGCCAATTATATCGCCATGCGGGCGCTGGGGTATCCGGATGCCTTTTTGGAAACAGACGCAGGTGTGAAAGAAGCGATGGAGGGATATACGAAAAAGGAAATCGCAGCCATGTCGGCGGAATGGAGTCCTTGGAGGAGTTATGCTGTGATGGGGCTGTGGAACAGTCTGGAAGATAATGAAAAATGTAATCATGGATGCCAGAGATGAAGCTCCTTTGGATTCCAACCGTTATTTTGAACGATAATTTACATAGGAGGATTGTATGTATTACACGACAGAGTATAGGTCGCCGCTGGGGGAAATCGTTATCGCAGCGGATGAAAGGGGGATCGCCGGGCTTTGGCTGGAAGGGCAGAAGTATTTTGAGGATATGGGAGATGCCAAAGCTACGGCCAGAGCAAAAGCCGAAGGCTTTATTTCCGCCAGCGAGGGGCAGAATCCACAGATCCAGGAAATCTTGAAAAAAGCTGCGGACTGGCTGGACCGGTATTTTGATGGGGAAACGCCGGAAATTGAAGAGCTTTCACTCGCTCCCGCAGGAAGCGAGTTCCGGCAAATGGTGTGGCAGATCCTCTGTGAAATCCCCAGCGGCCAGACGACAACCTACGGCGAAATCGCTAAAAAAGTGGCGCAGCGCACAGGAAAGAAAACCATGTCTGCTCAGGCTGTGGGAGGAGCAGTAGGCCATAATCCCATTTCGATCATCATTCCATGCCACAGGGTTGTGGGCACCAATGGAAGCTTTACTGGGTACGCCGGAGGGATCGATAAAAAAATCGAGCTATTGAAATTGGAAGGCGTGGATGTGAGCGGATTTTTTGTGCCTAAGAAGGGGACCGCGCTGTAGCAGTGCGGCCAGCGCCAGTTCTCGGTTCTAGTTATCTGGTGTCAGTTCCCGACGCTAGTTCCAGGCAACTGCTCGGGAAAAAATCGAAAAATGAAGCGAGAATTTACGCAGTTTTCAACGATAGAGGCCACTCAAATTTGGCAGGAGGCCGCCCGGGCCGCGAGCTTCTGGGATCAGGCCCCGCGACCTCACAACTTTGCGAAAAAAATGCCGGTTTTTACAGAAATTTTCCGCAGGCCGCCTTGAGGTTTCCCAGAATCAGTGGCGGTAGCGGTTAGAAGGCAAAGCAGCAGCCTACCTCCACACATGGGAAAAACATCCAAACTGTATAAAAGCTAGAAACACCTTGGAATTTCCCGCCTCTTTTGATAAACTATAATAAAAGCTGCTCAAGTGGGCAAAACGACAATAACCACCGCCCAGTAAAGCGGATCAGCGGCTCCCCCGCCAGGCGGGAATAATGGAAAGAGGTGCAGAAGATGCAGAATAGCAACGCGGCCCAAATAACACGTACATTTTTCGACGCCTATCTGGTGCGGCGGGACGTGGACGACACCCTTGCCTGTTTGACAGAGAGCGTACAATGGGGAGCCATGGGAAAATCAGAACTGATCGATGGGCGTGTACAGGCGGAACAGGCACTGTGCGCAGAGTTTGCATCAGCGCCGGAGTCCTGCCGAGTTGAATATGAGCATATTGAGGAAACTTTGATTACAGATGGCTGCGCAGCAGTACGGCTTACAGCATCAGTCTATCCGCCGTCAAAAGGAGCCGGGACTATCCGCCTTACAGCATATACCGTTTGTATTGAGGATGGGGACGGAAAATGGCGGATTGTCTCTATCAATGGCCTGGCACCGGGAAGCGGCAAGGATGAAAAGGATATGTTTCCGACAAATCCCCTGGGCCAGCGTGAGATGGAACACAATATGGGTGTAAAATCTTTGGATATCCTGGGCCAGAATATCCCCGGCGGCATGATGGGCGGCTACTTGGAGCCGGGATTTCCACTTTATTATGTGAACAACTATATGCTTGACTATTTGGGATATACTTACGACGAATTTGTGGACGCGATCGATGGACTGGTTATTAACTGCATGCATCCTGCGGATCGGGCGCAGGTCGATGCCCAAGTTGATGAGGCGTTCCAGGAGGGAAAGCCCTATGAAATTCAGTACCGAATGCTGAAAAAGGACGGCAGCTATATCTGGGTCAATGATGTGGGGAAAAAAGACTTGTCCGAGGACGGGCGGGAAATCTGCATCAGCGTTATCCGGGATATTTCGGCTGAGGTTGAAGCGCGGGAGCGGCTGGAAAAGCAGGCTGCCCGTTATGACCGTCTGTTTCAATCCGTGCTCACCGGTATTGTACAATATCGTGTGAACGATCGCGGAGTGACATTCAAAAATGCCAACCTGGAGGCAATTCGTATCTTTGGCTATACGCCGGAGGAGTTCTGGGCAAAACAAGACTGGGATCTTCCCAGCCTGATTGCAGAGGAAGATCGGACACGCATATTGGCGGAAATTGGAAGGCTTCAAAATCCGGGCGATATGAACCCCTTCGAATACCGGTTGATCCAAAAGGACGGCACCCCTTGCTGGATCATCGGCAGAGCCGAAATTATTTTAGACACAGACGGTGAACAGGTGTTTCAGAGCGTGTTCATGGACATCAACGAATGGAAGCTTGTAGAACAGCGAAGCGAGCTTCTGGCCGAACAAGTGGAGGTCAGCAACCAAATCCTTCATTTGGCCTTGGAGCATACGACGACCTGCGAGTTTTATTATTATCCACAGACCGGTATCTGCACGATGCCGGAGAGAACCTGCGCCATTTACCACTGCCGGAACCGATACACGGATATGCCCGGGAGCTTTGCCCTGGAGGCAGTGGACGAAAAATCCCGCCCCGCATTCTATGAAATGTATGAGCGCATTCACCGGGGAGAGCGCACCGCTTCCTGTGAATTTCGGGGATGGAACGGGGCTTTCTGGTGCCGTGAAACACTTTCCGTCGTCCGCAGCAGTGAGAGCGGCGCGCCTCAGCTGGTCATCGGTATTGTGGAGGATATCACCCGTCAAAAGGAGATGGAACAAGAGCTGGATGAAGCCAGATCGCGGGATCGTCTGACCGGCCTTTTCAACAAGGAAGCAGGAGTTCAGCTCGTTCAGCAGTATCTCAACAATCGGCCGGCAGACGAACACGGCATACTGATGCTGCTGGATATGGACGACTTTGAAAGCATCAATCAAAAAGAGGGCAATACCTTTGCAGATGTCATTCTTCAAGAAGTGGCCGATCTGCTGCTGACTGAGACGGGAACGGACGACATCCAGATTCGATTGGGCGGCGATGAATTCATGCTGCTGCTCAAAGGCTGCGATAAGGCCGGCGCTGCTGTCATCGGCCCGCGAATCGCCGGGCTTGTTCAAAACATTCTGGCAAACACGGAGCGGAATATCCGCGTTTCTGTCAGCATCGGCATGTGCAGTACCCAGGTGACAGGGGAGTACAACGCCCTTTATCGATGCGCCGAAAGTACGCTCAGGTACGTCAAGGAACATGGAAAGGGGCAGGCGGCTTGCTATTTAGACACCTCCCATGAAGCGGGCATGCTGCTGACACAGCTATACACCGATGAATACAACGTCAACGATATCGAGCCTGATTCTGCCTATGCGGGCGAGGATTTGGCGTCGTTTGCTTTGGATTTTTTGGGAAAAGCGAAAAATCTGGATGACGCGGTCAGTCTGCTGCTGGCGCGAATCGGCAAGACTTGCAGCTTTGATCGAGTTTCCATCATCGAAGCCAATCGAGCGTACTTAACATATCGTTTTTCCTATCAATGGGCAAGACGGCGCAGCGACCTGCAGCTGGGCGAAGACTTCTACGTTTCTGACGAAGACTTTGATATTTGCTCAAATATGTACGATGAGGACGGCCTTGCCGACCACAATGTACGGGAAGGCATTTCCCAAATCGCCTCCTGCCTCCATGCCGGCATTTGGGATTACGGCGAGTATGCGGGCTCCATGAGTTTTGAAGTGGATCGGGAAGGATTTACATGGACGAAGGCGCACCGGGAGCTTCTTAAGTCGTTGGTGAAAATTGTTCCATCCTTTATTATGAAATCGAAAGCAGATGCAGTGAGCAGGGCCAAGACAGATTTTCTTTCCCGGATGTCCCATGAGATACGCACACCGATGAATGCCATCAGCGGCATGACCACCATCGCTAAGAGCGTTGTCAACGAACCTGATAAACTGCTGGATTGCCTGGAAAAGATCGAGTCGTCCAACGTATATCTTTTAAACCTGGTCAATGATATTCTGGATATGTCCCGCATTGAGAGCGGAAAACTGGAGTTGAGCCTGAGTACGCTGAATCTTGCAAAAATGCTGGGCAGTCTGGAATCTCTGTTTCATGCTCAAGCTTTGGAAAAAGGAATTACCCTGTGCGTGAAAGACAACCGAGTTGAGAATCGACTGCTTCGGGGAGACAGCCTGCGGCTCAACCAGATTTTGGTGAATATCATCGGAAACGCTGTTAAGTTCACAGATCAAGGAAGCGTGTCCGTACGCGTGGAGGAGCTGGAGACCGAGCCCAAGAACGTCCTGCGCTTTTCCGTCAGAGATTCCGGTATCGGAATCGATCCTGCAGTCTTATCTCGTATTTTCAATCCTTTCGAACAGGCGGAAGCCAGCACGGCTTCTCGCCGGGGCGGCACGGGACTGGGGCTGTCCATTGCCTACCGATTGGTCCAGATGATGGGAGGCGTTCTGGAAGTTCAAAGCGAGATGGGAAAAGGTTCGGAGTTTTTCTTCACCTTAACCTTTGATTATGTTTCTGAGGTGGTTCCAAAACCCGCAATAAAAGAAGCGGCTTTGGGGAGGGATTTCCACGGCCGGCGCATTCTGCTGGCAGAAGATAATGAGCTCAACCGGGAGATTGCCCAGACGCTCCTGGAAATGAACGGATTCACTGTAGAATGTGCAGCCGACGGGCAGCAGGCCCTTCACCAGTTCCGTGATGGAGCGCCGGGCCGATTTGACGCAATCCTCATGGATATCCGTATGCCCGTGATGGACGGTCTGGAAGCCACCCGGCGTATCCGTACCTCGGGCAGGCCCGACGCCAGAACCATTCCCGTCATTGCCCTGTCTGCCAACGCCTTTGACGAGGATTCCAAAAAGTCTTTGGAAAGCGGCATGAACGGACATCTTTCCAAGCCGATCGAAATAGAGAAGCTGCTTGAGGTGCTGCAGGAGTGTATCGAAGATCGTACAAAAGATATTTGACCGCAGGGGATTCCTTTCTATCCGCAAAATAACCACCTGAAAACAGCAACATAGTTTCCTCCGATAGTGGTACCTTATTATTAGTGTATTGTTTCACTGACGTTTGGGAAAATTTCTTTCCCGCGTTTTCCTCCAGCGTCGATGCGGCCATGCACTAGGAGGTAGAAATCGTGGAAACGAATTTAAAGTTGGAAAAAAAGATTCTAAATTTATCCTTTGCAGGAAGCGCTGCATTTCTGCTGGCGGAGATTTTTTTCGCAGTCATAACAGGTTCCAATGCAATCTTAATGGATTGTGTTTTTGATATCGCGGATTTAATCATGATTGGCCCCTTTATGGTATTAGTGCCGCTGCTGTACAAGCCTGTTACAGAAAAAAGACCCTACGGGTTTTCCCAAGTAGAATCTTTGTTTGTTATTATTAAGTATGCCTTGCTGATGGGTGTGGACATCATCCTGATTATCGACAGTGTTCACCTCGTTCTCGATGGAGGAAACGAAGTCAACGCAACGATCATCGCCATTTTTGAACTGGTGGTTTCTGCGGCATGTGTGGCTATGTACATAATACTGAGCCGCATCAATAAAAAATATTCGTCCCCGTCCATTAAGGCGGAAATCTATATCTGGAAGCTGGATGCCCTTAGTACCTTGGGAGTTGGAGCCGCCTTCCTCATCAAGCTGGTGCTGGACCATACACCTCTGTCTATCATAGGGCCTTATGTGGATCCGGGTATTGCCATTCTTCTGGCGCTGATTCTGTTGAAAGAGCCGGTGATCATGATCCTTGATTCCTTGAAAAGTTTGGTGCTCTTTGCACCGGAAGAGGACATTGTTAATAAAGTAAAGGAAACCTGCGAGGCACATCTGAAAGAATATGGATACTACATTAACTTTCTCGATATTATCAAGACTGGAAGAAAGATCTGGGCGGAGGTCTATATCGTCTTAGACGAGGATTGGATCAGCGTTTCCAAATTAAAGGAGGCCCACAAACAGATTACAGAGGAACTGTCCAAAGAATTTGATAGCATCTTTGTTGAGCTGATTCCGGATGTGGAAAAGGCCAGGGAGGAAAATGTGCTGAAAATGCAGGCTGCCAGGCGGCAGGATAAAATTGACTATGTCAACGAACGTGAGCGGAAGCAGCAGGACAAGAAGGCCAGAAGGCTGGAGAAAAAAGAGTGACAGCAGAAACATATGCATGTACCGAAAGACGACCTACGGAGCTAGGGGGCTTTTCCCGTTGCTGCGGCCGGTTGACAGGATTTTCAGGCTGTTCATAAAATCCGGCTGCTTAACCTGTGCTTTAATGGATTCGATCAGGGTGTTGACAATGTTGGTATCGGCTTTTTCCTGCCAAATACATCCCATCTTTAAGGTAAAGGCGCAGGGCAAAAACTCTGGAGAAAGAACTTGAAATTCATCCGTCATCATCGACTCTGGCAGGAGTGAAACGGCAAGTCCGGACCGGACGCAATCGGCAATATTGTCCATGACAGTGCTTGTAAATCGTATTTGAAAATCAAGTCTGGTTTTTTTCAGGCAATAAAGAGAGTGGTTGTTGATAATGCAATCATCGGAAAACAGTGCGATGGGGATTGGTGCGTCGGGTTCATGCTCAAACTGTTTGCTGCAGACCCAATAGAGCCCTTCTTCCCAAAGAAGCACCTCTTCGCCATATTCCGGCTCCATGGCTGCAATGGCAAATTGAATCTTCCCTTCATCAACTTTTTTTCGGATTTCCCTGCTCCTGGAAAACACAGTAGAAAAATTAAAATGAGGAAGCTTTTCTTGTATCTTGGGATAAAAGGATTGTAGAAACAGGCGCGAATAATCGGTAGGAATGGCCAGCGTCATGTCACCGCCCCAATCCGAATCGGACATAGAATTGAAAGCGGCATCATTGAGCGCCAAGATGCGCTGTGCGTAATCGACAAGGGTTTCACCGGCCTTGGTTAGAATCAATGTGTTCTTGCTGCGGATAAATAAAGGCGCGTCGATCTGCTCTTCCAACTTTTTTATTTGTGTGCTCACCGCAGAATGGGAACGATAAGTAAGCTCTGCGGTCGCATTTAATTTTCCCGTCTCAGCAGCGATCAAAAATGTGTTCAAATATTCCAAATTCAGACGTTTTTTCATAAGGGTTCACCTCGATATACCCATTAAAACAACTTTTTTCTATTGTGCCACAAAAAAAGAAGCGGATCAATAGCAACAGGATCCGATGCAAGATCCCAAATTTTTGAATGTTCTATTCGAATTCCTGTAATGGATAAACTGCAAACAGCAGATTATAATGAGGGCATATATGAATATTTTGCTGTTTGAATGGAATTGCATTATGGAGGCGGAACATGAAAGACATGGGGACAAAGCTGGTTGATCGGATCCAGGAATTTACGGAAATCTTGGATCGAGTCGGGTTTAACTATGAATTTGATTTGGAAAACCCAAGCGGCGAGGAGGGGGTATTGGAGATCGTTGACGAACTGGTTCGCATTTCATCCAGGCTGGTCAACGTCTTTTTTTATTCCCCCGACAGCATTTGTCTGGCCGATGCCGATGGAAAGATGCTGGCAGTGAATAAAGCCTTTGAACATACAGTAGGCGCCGCTGCGGAAGAAGTGGTGGGAAGAAATGTGAGCGAGCTGGAAGCGCAAGGCATCTTTCGCCCCTCTGTTTTAAGGCTGGTGAAAGAAGAAAACCGGCCCATTTCCGTTTTGCAGATTGGCAAGCACGGGGAATACATTATTGTTACCGGAGTGCCCATAACTGATAAAGATGGAAAGCCGGAAATGCTGCTTTCCAATGCCCGGCGGGCAGAAGACATAGAAGGGCTGTATGCCTATGTGGACAAGAAAAAGAAAAAGGGAAAAGAGGAAATCCAGGCTTTTTCCGATGACGTCATTATGGAGAGCGAACCGATGAAACGCATTAAAATCGTCGCTGAACAAATCAAGGACACGGATGCCACCATCCTGATCACTGGCCCGTCAGGAGTGGGGAAAGGCGTTCTGGCCAAGTACATCCATAATATCAGCCGCAGATCCAAAAGGCCGATGGTGGAAATAAATTGCGGCGCCATACCGGACAATCTGTTGGAGTCCGAGCTTTTCGGCTACGCTGCCGGAGCCTTCACAGGGGCCAGCGCCAACGGAAAGGAAGGGCTGATCGAATCAGCGGACGGCGGAACGCTGCTCCTTGATGAAATCGGCGAACTGCCGCTTCTCTTACAGGTCAAGCTGTTGAAAGTCATCCAGGACAAGCAGATCATGCGCATCGGTTCCATGGTGCCAAAAGAAGTAAATGTAAGGATCATCGCAGCGACCAACCGTGATTTAATGGCCCTGGTAAAAGAGGGTGCGTTCCGGGCCGATCTTTTTTACCGGCTCAACGTGATACCAATTGAAATCCCGCCGTTGAAAGATCGAGAGGAGGATATTGACGCCGCTGTCGCGTATTTTATTAAAAAATTTTCCTGGAAGTATAACCGGTCGGTGGAATGTACGAAAGAATTTATGCACGCGGTTATGAACTATGAATGGCCGGGGAATATGCGGGAACTGGAAAACTACATCGAGCGGGCTGTCCTCACGTCCAAAGATGGAGTCCTCCATATGGATGGGCAGGCGGCGATGGACTTTGAAGCCATCGATTACGATCAACTGCTTAATTCCAACAAAAACGATAAGTTCCATGAACTGCAAAGCTATTTGGAAGTTGTGGAAGGTAAGGTCATCAAAGAACTTTATGAGAAATATCGCAGCAGCTATAAAGTGGCGGCCGAGCTGGGCGTCAGCCAATCAAAGGCTTATCGGCTGATCAAAAAATACTGCTGCAAATAGTTCTTTGGCAGGTAAAGGCAATGTTAAGTTGATTTAGACTTAAAAAGCCTCATAGATATTGAAAACGAAAGGATAAGCCTTTTTAAGTTGCAAATGACTTATTTCAGTCCGTTCCAATTTAAACGGCTGGACAAATCAAAAAGAGACAGGGACATCGAAAAAAGATGATCCCTGTTTTTTATTGAAATTGAGCGCTTTAAGCGTTTTCGGCCAGAGAAACAGGAATCGTTTGGCACAGCAGTTGCGTTGAGTATGAGTACTTGAAATTATTTGAACATTCAAAATCATGCCAGAATCGATGAAAGGAGGTAATAACAAAACAGTTTTTGTTCGATGTGAATTTAACCAGGAGGTAACTTTAATGAAGAATTATGTGGATGGTAAAGTAATCGTTATCACAGGCGCGTCCGAGGGATTTGGCAGATCGCTTGCGCAGAAAACAGCGGAAATGGGAGCAAAGGTTGTCTGTGCGGCAAGAAGAGAAGAAAAACTGAAAGAAATCGTGGACGGAATCAAGGCAAAAGGCCAGTCCGCCGAGTATGTCGTTACTGATGTCAGCGACAGAAAACAGGTTGAACACATGATCGATTTTGCAGTCAAAACCTATGGCGCGGTAGATGTCCTTGTAAATAACGCAGGTATTATGCCGCTGGCATTCTTTGAGGATCACCATAAAGCCATTGAAAAATGGGAAAGATGTATTGACACCAACACAAAAGGAACTCTGTTCGGAATCTGTGCAGTATATGATCAAATGATCAAGCAGGGTCACGGACATATTATCAATCTGGACTCCATTTATGGAAACTGGCCGTCCAGAGGAGCGGCCGTATACGGTATGACGAAGAATGGCAACGGTTTCCTGGCAGATGCTCTCAGACTGGAAAGCAAAGGCAAGATCAACGTTACAACGGTACGGCCGACCGGATGCCGACCCAC
The DNA here is from genome assembly GCF_020734085.1 of Hominibacterium faecale. Lineage (NCBI taxonomy): Bacteria > Bacillati > Bacillota > Clostridia > Peptostreptococcales > Anaerovoracaceae > Hominibacterium > Hominibacterium faecale. Next base: position 4,616 of record NZ_JAJAGH010000015.1, on the reverse strand, counting down.
TGGACTGACTGGGCAGGTGGTAAATCCGAAAGCGATCGAAGGGATTCTGGTAGAGAGCAGCTTGGATGATTATTTCGCAATTGAACAGAGCATTAACGAAGGCAAGGAATCGGAATACAGCGACCCGGAAAGCATGAAATACTTTGTACTGAGCGCGGATATTCTTGTTGATTCCATGATCTACTGCATCAATCAGCCTTTGGGCGTATCCATCTCCGATATCACCGTTCGCGCAACCGGCGAGTATTACATGATTTAAAGACGATGCCGGTTGTGAGGACAGGAAGGAGGATATCCCAATGAGTGAAAACTCTGTAAAGACGGTAGAACGAATTCCGATGATGTGGGCGGTTGGCATTACTGTAATGATATCGCTGCCGTTCGGATCGTTTCTCGGCACCTACAATTTTTCCTTATGGATCTCCTTTATTGTATGGGCTGAGTATTTTGTACTGGGAGCAACTCCAGCCACTGCAAAGCTGATTTTTCCGTCGATTCCTTTCGGAGCGGCCATGGGAGTCGGATGGTGCATCTGCGCGGCTGTCGTGGAAGGATTTTTACCAGTATGGATGCAGGAACAGAACTTCTGGGGAATGTTTCTGACAACGCCGATCTGGCTTCCGGGTCTGATCTTTACCATGAACAAATGGAAGCCGTGGGTCGAAGGAACGCTGGCTACCTTCAACGGATTCAGCCTGTTTCTGGGAGTATACGGCACAGGCTGTTATCCCCAGGTGGGCCCGCTGGACAACATCTACTGGGTGATCATCTTATCCTGGCTGTGGACCGTTGCCATGTGCTATTTCGGCTGGGTGCTGGGCTGGCTCAATGTGACCCTGACCTTTCCTAAAAAGGTGCCGGCGGACCAGAAAGAGGAAGATCAGCAGAGCAGCTGATCTGGCAACTATTAAAACATATGAACCGTTATCGTATACATTGATCGTGAAAAAGAGAGGAGAAGCAAGATGTGTAATTTTAAACCAAGAGACCTGAAATGTGCAAAAAGCCCATGGGGTGAAACCGATGAAATCGGCAGATTGAATTTACTTACGGACGTTAGCAGAGAAGATGTTTTGAGGTCCATCGATCCCAGAAAAACTTACAGCCTCTGTAACGACTGGTTTATGGGAATGCCGTCATGGAAGGCGGCGGGAGACGTTCATTATCAGATTTGGATGACCCATACGCCCAACGGAACACGGATTAAAGATCAGCTGGTTGCCACTGAGGAAGCCAAGCAGCTAAATGCTTACTCCGGAGATACGGTTCTAATGTATACGCACTGCGGAACACATATCGACGCGTTAAGCCACTTTGGCTACAATGGTACAATTTGGAACGGATATAAAGAAGAAGAGTACCTGGGTGCGAGAGGCTGGACCGTCTGCGGCGTAGACAAATTCCCTCTGATCATTTCCAAGGCTGTCATGATCGATGTTACCGCATATAAAGGCGTAGATGTGCTGCCGGATGAATACGGTATTACAGCGGATGAAATCAAGGAAGTCCTGAAAGCACAGAACGTCTCCATCAGCAAGGGAGATACGGTTATGATCCGTACAGGCAGACAGAATGTATGGCCGGACTGCGCAAAATATGAAGCTTGGGAACCGGGCATTACAGTCGATGCGGCCGAATACCTGGCAGGCGAAGGAGCAATGATCATCGGTGCGGACAATATCGCCCTGGAACAGCTGCCATCACCGGAAAATGACCAGAACTACTTCCCGGTACATTCCTATCTTTTCTCAGAAGTAGGTGTTCCCATCATTGAGGTTCTGAATCTGAACGAGCTATCAAGAGACAAAGTTTACGAATGCGGCTTCTTCCTCAATGTACTCGGGCTGCAGGGAGCTACGGCAGCGCCGATTACACCTTTTGCGATTCCATTTAAATAAAGCTTCCAATTAGTATTGATCAGATAGAGCCTGCCCGGCAGGCTCTATTTTTAACAAATTGCAACAGAGAAATGAGGTGGAATGATGAATAGTCTAGTAATGAAACAGCAGCTCAAAGCATGGGCCGGCGCTCATGCTGAAGAATACTTGAAAATAGCGGACGATATATGGAATCATCCGGAGCTTTCCATGCAGGAATTTCATTGCAGCGGATTGATCAAAGACAAACTCAGAGCGGAGGGCTTTACAGTGGAAGAAGGCACAGGCGGGATGCCGACTGCGTTCCTGGCAACCTATTCTTATGGAACGGGAAAGCCAGTGATTGGCATCAACTGTGAATATGACTCACTGCCGGGATTGTCCCAATCGTGCTGCTCAACCAGCAAAAATCCTATTACAGAAGGTGCCCCTGGCCAAGGCTGCGGACACAATTTGCTGGGAACGGCAGCGCTGAAGACAGCGGTTGCACTGCGCTATTTGCTGGAGGAGGAAACGATCAGCGGCACGATTAAAGTGATCGGCGCTCCGGCAGAGGAAATGTGCGTGGGAAAGCCTTTTTTAGGAAAAGCAGGAGCCTTGAAAGGAATGGATGTAATTTTGGATTGGCATCCCTGGTCCAGTAACCGGGCTGATTATGACAGCTGTCTGGCATATTTCAACGTCAAATTCCATTTTAAAGGTAAGACCAGTCATGGAAATTCGCCGTGGCACGGCAGAAGCGCGCTTGATGCGGCGATGATTATGGGAACGGCAAGTGAATATTTACGGGAGCATACTTATCCCGGCAACCCGCCGGACGGCGCCAATACTTTTAACTATACCTTTTCAGATACAGGTCCTGAATTTGCCAGCGTAGTACCGGACCGGGCATCGATTTGGTATGTGGGGCGGTATGAAACGGTGGCGGACGCCAAGGAAGGGCTGCGGCGAATTACCAACTGCGCAAAAGGCGCTGCTATGGCTACAGAGACAGAAGTGAGGAGCGAACTGATAACTTTTACCAATCATAAGCTGCGAAACAAAACCCTGGCGGAAGTCATGCATAAAAATTTTCAGGAGATTGGACCGCCGGACTTTACAGAAGAGGAACAGCGTCAGGCAAAAGAAATCCAAAAGAATTTCGGCATCTCAGAAACTGGCCTTGCCACAGACATTCAGCCATTTGGCGGCGGATATTCTATCGTTTGCGATACATCCGAGTACAGTTGGAATGCGCCGTATGCAGTGGCCTGGATCACTCTGGCGCCGGAGAACATCGGGTGGCATAACTGGGGCGTGGCCTATTGCGCCAACAACTCCATGGGCGTCAAGTGCATGGACAAAGCGGTCGAACTGCTGACCTGCACAGCGGTTGACCTGCTGTCTGATCCTCAGCTCATCCAAAAGGCCAAGGAGGAATTTAAGGAGCGAAAAGGCGGTCAGGATTATGAATGCCAGCTGCCGGATGATCTATGCCCGCCTTTGGAATTGAACAAAGAAACGATGGGAAAATATCCGGTGGAAAAATAGAAAAACGGGTCTCTCATGAAAGAAAGCCCAGGTAAACGCCCTTCTCACCTTTGACCCCAAACGGGCATATAGTAAGCTGAGGAGGGTTTCATTATGAATAAACAAACAGGGCTGAGCTGTGCTGCCGAAATGTATCTGTGCGCATATGAAGGAATTTTAATTGATATGATGCTGGGCATGAGCGGCGTCAGGCCTGCGGACAGCATATCGGAGAATTTCATCGCGCAGATGATTCCCCATCATCAGGCCGCCATTGCCATGTCGAGAAATATTCTCAGATATACGGACAATGAAGAACTGAAAGAGATTGCCAGAGGGATTATTTCAAGCCAGACGGAGAGCATCGAAGATATGCGGGACATCGCATGTTCCTGCGGCAGACAGATCAATGGCAGAACGGAATTAAACCGATACCAGTGCAAGGTGAACACCATCATACAAGTGATGTTTTCAGAAATGATCAATACCGGAGCAGACAACTGCATCAACTGCGATTTTCTGCGGGAAATGATTCCCCACCATATGGGAGCTGTGCGGATGTCGAGAAATGCCCTTGACTTTGATATATGCCCCCAGCTAAAGCCGATTCTGACTGCGATTATTGTTTCTCAGGAGGAAGGCATTCAGCAGATGAGGGAGCTTTTGCAGAAACTAAACTAGACTGCAGACAATAAGAAATGTTTTAACAAAAGGCCCCGTATCCACCTATGGGGCCTTTTTGATGGTGCGCAGGAAATATGGGCAATGATCGTTTTGAAAGATCTGCACTGCCGCTTTCTGCCAGAAACAGACCCTGCAGACCTACAACTTTGCGAAAATGATGCCGTTTTTTCCAAAAGCTTTCCGCAATTTGGTCCCTTGTGGACTTGAAGCGGTTGCCCGCAATCCGGCGTCTCATGGATTTTTCGCGATGTGATGCTTTGCCGGTTTGAAGCAGTTTTCTAGTATCCGGCGCCTTTTCAATAAGCCCTTCCTTTCCCAGCCAGGAGGTTATCCGCTTTTTGTTTGCAAAAAGTGGAAATATATTACATTTGTGAATTGACAAAATATGTAAAATATGTTAAAGTAAAAATATACCAATTAAGAAAGGGGGTACTTACATATCGCACTCAATTTAAAAAACGATCTTTTGTTCAAAGCCGTCTATGGCCGGGAAGATGAGGAATGCAAACAGGCGCTGATCGCCGTGCTCAATCTCATCCTGGACCG
>NZ_JAJAGH010000014.1:0-101073 GCF_020734085.1 Hominibacterium faecale | reverse complement strand
TCTTTCTTTAATCTCCTTGAGAATCTCTCGATTCCCGTTTTGACTAAATTTCTACACTATGAAGTTTTCAAGGTTCTGTCGCCCTTCATTTCAGGCGGCCGCTCCGTTTTGCGGAGCTTTTCTAGTTTATCTCATTTTTTCCAATTTGTCAAGGGCTTTTTTTAGCTTTTTCTCGACGTCCTCGGCTTTGCTTCGGCCCTTCGGCCTCGCTGAGACAACTTTTATATACTACCATGTGCGCTTTGCTTTGTCAACCTCTTTTTTTCGGTCCGTTTCTTCTCTCCCGCGTTGACTCCGCCGCCTCACCTGACAGCTTGTCTATATTACCAAACTTCTTCCCCTCTGTCAACCGCTTTTCTCTTTCTTTTTTACTCTTTTTTTGCAGACCGAAAATCAGGTACAGAATCAGTCCGATCAAATTGAATGCGGCAAAGAAGAAATAGACGCCGCCGGGGCCGAAACGATCCAGCGCCGCCCCGCCGATGAGCTGGCAGACGATCGCGCTGCCGTTGCTGCCCAGAGCATAGTACATAGCCACCGCCATTCCCTCATGGCCGGAGGGGGCCAGCAGATTGACATACCGGACAAATTCCACAAGAATGATCCCATTGACCGCTCCCTGCATAAAAAACAGAAGCGCAAGGATAATATAAGAAGGCTCCAAGCTATAGATGAAAAACCGAATTACCGAAACGCCAATTGCGCCAAGAATGGTTTTCTCCAGGGAAAAGCGCCCGGCCAGCCTGGCAGACCATTGCATGAAGGGCACCTCGCTGCCCACCATGAGAAGCATGACAATTCCCACCCCGGCGATAGTCCCTCCTCCTTCTATATATAGAAAGCTAAAGTATGTATTATTGGCCACATTGGTGCCGCCCACAAAAAAAGTACAAAGAATCAGCTGCATCAATCGCTTATCCCGCAGCAGCATGCGGTAGCTGCCCGTCTTTTTCTGCCGGACACTCTGCCTGACCGATCCGCGGCTTCCTGTCATGAGCATAAGCAGCAAAGCGGATAGAAAAAAACAAATGCTGTAAAACCAAAAAATAGTCTCTAGACCGATCATGGCCGCCAATCTGCCGGAACCGAACACGCCCAGCGCAAAACCAACCGCGCCCCATTTTCGAATACGGCTGAAAGGCAGTGATTCTTCCAAAGTCAGCGAATCGGAAAGAGGCATCACCGGCGCCTGAAAAAAATACATACATCCATATAAAAGCAAAAACAGTGGATACCATCTTATCGCAAGCAAAGAAACCGCGATCAGGGAAGCAGCCAAACACAGCAGCATAATCAACAAATATTTGTTTTTGCTGCCGTCATAAACTTTTCCCCAGAATGCTCCGGCAAAAATAGCCACGCAAGTACCAGCAGCCGTTATAGTTCCGATCTGCGTGCCGGAAAATCCGATGAAGGCCAGATATTGGCCGATCAGCGGCATGAAGGATCCCAAAGCCATAAAGGAAAACGTATACAGCAGGGAAAAACCGACATAACTTCTTTTCATATTTATCATCTCCACTTACTGGGAGTATATCAAAGACTTGTTCGGTACACAATATCATTATATATGTTATACGGAGGTGAATTATTTTGGTAATTATATTAATTCGTACGGTTGTACTGTATCTGATCGTACTGTTTACCATAAGAGTCATGGGCAAATCAGAACTGTCCAAAATGTCCCCGTTTCAATTGGTCGTTATCTTTATGATCGCCGAGCTTGCGGCAATTCCCATCGAATCTTCCACTGCTTCACTCATCAATGGCGTCATTGCGATTTTTACACTGCTCTTCCTGCAGGTATTAATCTCGCTGATTTCGATTAAAAGTGAAACTGTGAAAAATTTTCTCAACGGAAAACCCAGTATTTTAATTGAAAAGGGCGAAATCAATGAACAAGAGCTGAAAAACCTGCGCATATCCATCAACGATTTGATGGAGCAGCTGCGAATCGGCAACGCACCCTCTCTTTCCGATGTGGAGTATGCGGTCATGGAATCAAACGGCGAACTTTCGATTATCCCCAAGGCGGACAAAAAGCCTCTGACTCCCAGCGATATGGACATATCCAAGCAGCAGGAGACCATGCCTTTGATTCTCATAGCTGACGGAACCCTGTACAGAAGCAACCTGCTCGCATTGGGCTGGAACGAAGATGCGTTAAAGAAACATCTGAAGGAGCTTGACTTGAACGGATACGAAGAGGTGTTCTTTGCTTTTTGTGATGAGGCGAAAAAACTTCATGTGTATGTATCCAGCCCGGATAAAAAGAAAGCCACGGAGGTGACATCATGCGCAACTTCATAGTCTCATTGATCTGTCTGGGAGTGCTGGTGGGAGCTTGGTGCGTGTTTGACAATTATTCAGACACCAGACTGCAGGGCTACATTGATCAGATTGAAACTACGATCATTCCTGAGATCGAAGCAAAAAACTGGGATGATGCATACGCTCATTTTGAGGAAGTTTCCGACAGCTGGCACAAATATAAAAAGACAGCTGCCTTCTTCCTTGATACCGACGCCATCAACGAAGCCGATTACTCCATCGCCAAGTCTAAATATTATATTAAGGCTAAGGATGATTCCAATTCAACCGGAGAGCTGGCATGTCTGCAGGAGCAGATGACCTTCCTCCATTACAATGAGTCCTTATCCGCCGGAAACATTTTTTAACTGCAAAAAAATTGGGCATCCGCATTACGCGGCCTGCCCAATTTTATTACATATTTTTACTAGACCCTTTGATACTTACCGCACCGATCCTGAAATGCTCCGATGGACCTGCCCTCATGAAAGAGCCTGATTACATTACACTGATTCGGGCAGTCGCAGCAGGATGTTTCTTTGATTTCCACATCCAGATTTCCCTGGTCAAAGCCTTTGAAGGCGGTCCCTGGCCGGGCCTTTTGTTCCCAGGCCAGCAGCGCGGCCCCATATGCTCCCATGATTCTGTGCTCCTTTGGCACGAAGATTTCCATATCCAGCGCTTCTTCAAATGCGGCTTTCAAACCCTTGTTAGCGGCCACTCCACCCTGAAAGCAGACCTTTGGGAGCAGCTTCTTTCCCTGGGCCACATTGGATAAATAACTGGCCGCCAAAGCCCGGCAGACGCCGGCCAGGAGATTTTCTTCGGAAACGCCCATCTGCTGCTGATGAATAATATCTGACTCTGCAAAGACCGCGCAGCGGCCGGCTATTGGCGCCGGATTCCTGCCCTGAAGCGCAACCTCCCCGAATTTTTCGATGGGGATTCCCATCCTTTCCGCCTGCCGGTCCAAGAATGAACCTGTCCCGGCAGCGCAGACCGTATTCATGGCAAAATCAGATACCAGCCCGTCTTCCAGCAAAATCAGCTTTGAATCCTGTCCGCCGATTTCAATGATAGTACGGATATCCGGGTCGATCTTTGCCGCAGCAACGGCGTGAGTCGTAATTTCATTCTTGATCACATCAGCGCCGGCAAAGGCTCCGGCAAGCCCTCGGCCGCTGCCGGTGGTTCCCGCTTTTCCAATATCCGTCGAATCAAACTGCCGCCCCAGTTCCCTCAGACCCTCGGCGATCGCATTTAACGGTCTGCCCTTTGTCTTTAGATATAATTGTTCTTTTATGCTGCAAGCTTCATCGATCACCACCAAATCCGTACTGATTGATCCCACATCAATTCCCAAGAAATACACGTTTTCTCCTTTCCAGCATATCCACGAACGCTTCTACTCTAGTTTCATATCCTGCATTTGCCTGCATCTCATCGAATACCAGGTGAAGGATTTTCACCCCCTGTTTTTCCTGGACTAAATTGCTGGCAGCCTTTGCAACGATTTCCGGCATACACCCGGCCGGCATAATCTGTATAATTCCGTCCTCTTTAGAGCCCCATATTTCCTCAACCGTTTCCTTAGCATATCCGCCGATACTATAAGGAAGATATGGACTTTTCTTTCCCTTTGAACGTATTGGGAACGCTGAACGGATTGTATGCCCCATCCACCAGCTGATGTTAACTGGTCTTCTCACCGAGCATCCCATCTGCATCAAGTGTTCTTCCAGGTTTTGATTGGCAGCCGATTCAATAGAAGTATAAATTTCTCCTGTAATTAGGACCCTGATCGGCTCACATTCAGGGTTGTGGGAAAGGGCTTTGGCCGCTCTCTCATACGTTTCAATCACGCGGCGGGCACCGGACAGCGTTTCGCTAACCTCCAGTTCTCTTCGAAGCGATCGGAGAAGTCGTACACACTCGCCAGGATGACTGGTATAACCCGCCCTAGCCTTAATCTTTGTTTCCAGGCGGTCAAGTGAGGTCATTAATCGGATACTGCCGCCCAGTACGCGTATTGCCTGGAGAACTGACGCATCGCTTTCGCTTCCCGCTAGGGCCAGACGCTGCAGCCACTCCTTATATCCAATCGATTTGGGCGTATCCATGAGGATCCACTCCATCTTATAACCAGCACGGCCTAGGACTTGTTTCAGCAGTTCGCCATATTCCCCTAATCTGCACGGCCCCATGGTTGCCGGCATAATTACACGCCGTGCTCCCAGCTCATAAGCTTCGATCAAATTTCCCGCCATAAATTTAAAAGGCAGGCACATTTCTTCTGGTGAAACGGACTTGCCCTTTTCCAACGTTTTTCCCGAATTGGCCGGCGGTACGACGGCCGGTATCCCCAGTTCCTTGAAAGCCAGCGCCGCTGCCAGATATGCGGGACCCAAATGGGGAAACGTCACCTTCATGCCTGCCGCCTCCCCTTCAGAACTTCGGCAAAAGCCTCCAGCCTGGTATCAAACCCAGCCTCGCCCCGCTGTTCGTCCAGTTTTAACACCAGCAAAGGGAGTCCCTTAAGGTTGTTCTTCAGCATTTCCACGGTAAAGGAATCCGTTCCGCATGAAAAGGAAGAAAGATAAACGATGCCGTCGATTCCTTTTTTCCGCAGTGCCTCCATGCTCCCAAAATTGTTCACAAAAAAAGACCAATATGGTTTTTTCATCAGATCGGTATAGGCAAGGCCGTTGTCTTTTTCTTCCCGTGGCACCCGCTCCTCGGTTACCACGCCAATCTTCATCCCATGCAGCTTATTGATCAAATCCATATTAATAAAAGAATCATAAATATTGTAGCAGTGACCTGCTAGAAAAACCTTATAATCATAGCCTTCCTCATCCAGCCCCTTTAGGGCCATCTCTTGCGTCAATAGAGCGTTGAGAAAATTTACCTTAAAATCCATTCTGCGCACGCCTAATTTTTTACACGCTTTCCAAAGGGCTTTTTCTAATTTTTTACGGTCGTGCAAATAAAGGGGGTCGGTAAAAATCAGCTTGTCTTCCACGCCTGCTGCCGCAGCCAGATCTGCTGCTCCTGCAACCTTGGGACATATTGATTCTCCGTATTCCGTATTCATGATCCGGGGCAGAACAATCGCGTCACAGCAATCAGCCAGTTTTTTTACATGGCCGCACATCACTTTGACCGGCAGGCATGCCTCGTCAACGCAGGCCAGGTTCCCTTGTTTTAGAGTCTCCTGATCGGTATCCCCGCTTATTTCCACCTGGATTCCCAGGCCCTGGCAGAATGCCTCTACAAAGGGTTTATAGGCATAATAAAAATATGCTTTTGGTATTCCGACACGCATAAAAAAACCTCCCGTCAAACCGTCTCAAGGTTATTGTTGACAGAAGGTTTCCATTTTATTCTATGATCTCGTACATGTCAGCAGCATCTTCTTTCCGGCTGGAGTCCAAGAGCTTAATTACCCGCGCCGTTACACTGCTGCTCCCGAACCGGATGTGTATCACATCTCCCTCTTTTACTTCCGTTCCCGGCTTTGCGACTTTATCGTTTACCAAGATCCGTTCCTGTTCACATGCTTCTTTTGCCACAGTCCGACGTTTGATTAATCTTGAGTTTTTAAGAAATTTATCGATTCTCATTTTCACCTCTTAAAAAAAACAGGGCAACTGGCGTTGCCCTTTATTTCTATCGCTTATTTGTTTACTGCATCCTTAAGCGCTTTGCCTGCCTTGAAAACAGGAGCCTTTGATGCGGCAATTTTAATGACTTCGCCTGGTTTTCTCGGGTTTCTGCCCTGTCTGGCTTTTCTCTGACGAGTTTCAAAAGTACCGAATCCGATCAACTGTACCTTTTCCCCTTTTACCAGAGCTTCCTCAACGCTGGAAACAAATGCATTCACTGCAACTTCCGCGTCTTTCTTTGTAAACCCTGTCTTTTCTGCTACTGCAGCTACCAATTCAGCCTTATTCATCAATAATTCCTCCTTAAAAAATAAATTAGTATTGATCAAGCGGTTTGTCCCACTCTGCTTGCTAAAAGCTTTTTTTAATAATCTCTAGTAAGTTCCTCCACTCTCTCTGATGCTTATTGTCCCATTTTTCAATGGTTTTGTCAACAGTTTTGCATCAGTTTGACTAAAAAAAGGGCATTCCTACGGGATTGCTTCATTACTTTATGAATTTATCTAAAATGCGGACGATTTTATCCCCCTTCGGCATCTTCGCAACTTCTTCTTTTGTCACTGTTTTCGTTGCAAATACCATAATTCCATATACTACCATTGCCAAAAGAATTGCTGCAACCGTTGCCAGCCTGCTCCCGGATAACACCGTAAACAGAATCTTGTAGCTGCCCCACGCGCAGATCGCCATTACCACGGATGAGATAAGCGGTTTTACTGCCGTAGACATCAGATCGAACTTGGTACCCGTATGTTTGCGCACAGCAATGATGTTCAGTACGGAGGCGATCAAATAGGCAGTCACCGTTCCCGCGGCGGCTCCCAATATATTGATAGACTTAATTCCTGTTAAAGTCCATGTTATGATAATTTTAACTACAACTCCGATGGCCAGGTTGCGGACCGGAATCATCTGCTTGCCCACACCTTGAAGTACGCCGGTGAGTGTCTGTACCGTAGAAAGAAAGACAACCCCTACTGACATTACCATCAGACAGGGAGCAGCGCTGATCGCACTGGCCTCCCGGGCCGGGTACAGGAGAACCAGAATCGGCTCAGCCAGGGCAAAGAGACCTAATGCACAGGGAAGCCCCAGGATAACCGCCATTCTCAGTCCAGTGGACACATTTTCCTGTAAGTAACGAATATCTTTTTGTTTATACGCCGCTGCCACAAGGGGCACCAGGCTCATGGCCACCGCCTGGGTCAGCACCTGAGGGAAGTTAATCAGCGATCCTGCAAAAGCGCTCAGCTGGCCGTACATCGCCCTTGCTTGGGTCGGATCCCAGCCCGCGTCCTGGAGCCGTTTAACCACAATTGTTACATCCACCAGGTTTACAATGGGCATGATCGCCGCGCCAATGGTGATGGGAACGGCAATAATCGCAATTTTTTTTAAAATCGAAGAGCTCGGTTCCACTCTACGCATTTTTCGCTGAGTTTTGATTCTTCTCTTTAATTTGCCCTTACTCATGGAATAGACGATCAGCATGACCAGAAGGCCTCCTACTGCTCCCGCGGCTGCCCCCAAAGTCGCACCCGCGGCTCCGGTCTCTTCCGGCTGGAACTTGCTTGCAGAACCCAGTGCTGCCGCACTGTGGAAAAAGAAGTAAGCCAAACTGAGACCTACCGCTACACGGAACACTTGCTCGATTACCTGGGAAATCGCAGTCGGTTTCATATCCTGCATGCCCTGAAAATAACCTCTGTAGGAAGCCATTACCGGTACAAAGAGCAGTGCCGGAGAAATGGCCCGCATAGCCAGTGCCGCACCAGGCACATTGACTTTTTCCGCAAAGAATTCAGCGCCGAAGAAAACGACCACAAAGGATACCGCACCAATGGCAAGCATTAGTATCCTGGAGATTTTAAAGACTCGGTGAGCCTCTCCGAACTGTCCGAAGCTGACCCGCTCAGAAACCATTCTCGAAATCGCCACCGGTATACCCGCTGTCGCCAGAATCAGAAAAAAATTGTATACATAATAGGCCGGGTTGTAGTTAGCCATGCCAACATCGCCGATCCAATTTCCCAGGGGGATCCTGAAAATTGCCCCCAATACTTTTACCATCAGCCCGGCTACCGCCAGGACTGCTGCTCCCTGTACAAAGGATTTCTTAGCCATAATTCCTCCTATACCCCTACAGAGCCTTCAAGATTTGTTTTGTAGCTCTGGTTGCTTCATAGATCGTTTTTTCCACATCAATTGTGAAATGTCTTCCATTTTCATAAAGGATTTTGCCGTCCGCCATCGTCATAAGCACATCACTTCCGGATGCGGAATAAACCACATTGTTGCATAGATCATGAACCGGATGCATATGGGGTCCGCTGATATCCAAAACGATTAGATCCGCCTTATACCCTTCCTTGAGCAGACCGCTGTCCGTTCTCCCCTGGGACAGTGCGCCCGCCCTGGTGGCAGCGTATAAGGCCTGCTTCGGCGTAACAGCCGTTGGATCGCCCAGCTTTTCTTTGGCCGCCGTAGCCAAGTATTTCATTTCTTCAATGAAGTTAAGGCTGTTATTGCTGGCAACGCTGTCCGTACCCAAAGAAACATTGATCCCCATATCCAAGAGCTTCGGCACATTACATACACCGCTGGCCAGTTTCATATTGCTCACCGGATTGGACGCTACCGTCACCCCCTTTTCTTTGAGAATATGGAAGTCGTCGCCTTCGACCCAAACGCAATGGGCTGCCGTTGTCGGCGTATCAAAGAGGCCCAGCTTATAAAAATAAGCTGCAGGTGTCATCTGGTGTCTCTGTTTACATTCCTCATGTTCGGACTTTGTTTCAGAAAGGTGTACATGCATGCCAGCGCCGATGGATTTGGCATAGTCCGCCATTTGCCGGACAATCTTCGGCGTCGAAGTGTATTCTGCGTGAATGCTCATATCCACTTTGACCCTGCCGTCGGCATCGTTATGATGGTTCTCATACAGCGCTTTCATTTCCTTCGCGCCAACAAGGTCAAAGAGATTGGAATCGTCAAAACAGGTGATCGACCTGGAAATATTGTTTTTTGCTCCACTTTCTATGACAGCCCTCACCATGTCTTCCGAAAAATAATACATATCCGTAGTGGATACGATTCCAAAGCGGATCGACTCTGCCATAGCGAGCAGCGTGGCCCAATAGACTGCATTTCCGTCCAGCTGGGCTTCGAAAGGAAAGATTTTTTTGTTGAGCCAATCTTGCAGCACCAGATTTTCTCCGTAACCGCGCATCAGCGTCATCGGCGAGTGGGCATGCGTATTGTAAAACCCGCTCATCAAAAGTTTTCCTTTTCCGTCGTAGACCCGGCCAAAAGCCTTTTGGGGAGCCTCCTTACTAATATAAGTAATCGTCTGTCCATCTATTCCAACATACATATTTTCAACAGCATGAAAATGTTCATCAATTATGGTTATGTTGCTAAACAGCATTTTTATCCTCTCCCTTGCCAATTTTTCAATAGCGGGAATTATTATATCACAAATGGGCATGAATACCAACCCTGCAATTCCTACATCAATGGCGCTACCAAGCGCAAAACCCGGCCTAAAAGCTTTTTAAATACATTGTACTGACGGCAGTCCTCCTTGGTAATCTTCTGGCACTTTTCCAAAGTCCTTTGAAAATCTTCTTCCGCCGAGGCCACGGCTGGATTTTTATAGATAAAAACCGCATCCTCAAAATGCAGGTAAAGGCTTCGGAAATCCAGGTTAATCGTCCCGACAACTGCCTTTTCATCATCACTTGTGAATACCTTTGCATGCACAAAACCTGGCGTATATTCATAGATTTCCACACCGGCATCGATCAGTTCACCATAATAAGTGCGTGCCAAAAGATAGGCATAGATTTTATCCGGCACATGGGGCATCATAATAATGACCTCCACGCCCCGCTTGACTGCATAGGTCAAAGCCGTAATCATTTCTTCATCCAGAATCAGATAGGGCGTCATAATATGAACATAGCGCTTGGCATTATAGAGAATATCCATGTAGACCCGTTCTCCTACATATTCGGTATCATACGGGCTGTCGCCATAGGGAATCACATAGCCTTCGGCCGGCAGATCCATTGCTGGTTCAAAGCCGCTGCGAATATATTTGGCAGTTGGCGTCGGTGTATTGATTTCAGCAATATCCCACATCTGAAGAAACATGAGGGTAAAGCTTTTCACTGCATCGCCTTTGACCATGACCGCCGTGTCTTTCCAGTGTCCAAATCGTTCAATTTCGTTGATGTATTCGTCGGCCAGATTGATCCCTCCGGTAAATGCAGTGTGCCCGTCGATAACGAGAACTTTTCGGTGATCCCGGTTGTTCTGATGGGTCGATAAAAACGGCATGATGGGAGCAAAAACCTTACATTTGATGCCCATCTTCCGCAGTTTGTCCGGGTATTTGGGCGGCAGCAGGGAGAGGGAACAGGTGCCGTCATACATGAAGCGGACTTCAACTCCTTCCTTTACCTTTTGCGCCAAAATCGCCAAAACCGTGTCCCACATGAAACCTTTATCTACGATAAAATACTCCATGAAGATAAATTCTTTTGCTTCTTTGAGCGCTTTGACCATTTCCCGGAATTTATCTTCACCTGAAGGGAAGTATTTTACCTGGGTATTTTCATAAGTCGGATAGTTACCGCTGTCATGGATGTATTTGGCCAGCCCCGCCGTTTCCGGGGATTCAGCCTGCAGGCGCGTTAGCAGCTGGGGGTCCTGCGCTAAATAGGGCCGCTGATGTTCAATCGTGCTCTCAATTCGGCGTGCAATAAATCTAGTTCCTGGCTGTACCCTGGTAAAAAGATAAAAAACCACGCCAAAAAATGGAGTAAACATAATTAGCATGATCCAGGTCAGCTTAAAGCTGGCATTTTGTCTGGCATTGAGTATATAGAGCAGAATAATCAAGGAAATAAAGCCTATTATATAGTTGAAAAGAAATACATATTTATCTAAAAGGGCAAATCCGCCTATGAGTACCGCTACCTGAAAGAGCAGCAACAACACCAGTAAAGTGGTTCTTCCAAACAGTAACTTCCATAAACCTTTAATTTTTCGCATATTCATCTCCAAGCTTTCGTTACGGCATCGGCCGTTTGAATCAGCCGGCGCAGTATCAAAATGGCCTTTTCTGCGACGATACTGCGCACATCCTATTAAGAATGTTACTATCTCCGTTAATAAATGTCAAAGATTTTAGGCTTATTTTTCTTTTGCAGGCAGTATATTTCATTTATTTTAGCAAAGACTATCTTTGAACACAAAAGATCAACAACGAAGAAAGGATTATAAGCTATGAAAGCAACAGGAATTGTAAGAAGAATCGACGACCTGGGAAGGGTGGTGATTCCCAAAGAAATAAGAAGGATCCTGCGCATACGCGAAGGTGATCCGCTGGAGATTTATACCAGCAGCAATGGGGAGGTGATCCTGAAAAAATACTCTCCCATCAACGAGCTTGGTCAGTTTGCCGGCGAATATGCCGAAACAGCGGCATCGATTCTGGACAGCACTGTCATTGTTTCCGATACGGATCAAATTGTTGCGGTATCCGGCGGAAGCAAAGCTGAATATATGGATAAGAAAGTGGACTATGAGCTCGACAAAATCATTCAAAGCAAGACCAGCTTCCATAATGAGGCCAAGATCGTGGTTCCAATTTTGGCCCACGGAGATGCCATCGGATCAATTACCATTCTGCCCAAGCAGAACCGCACCCTTACTGATGTGGAACTTAAGGCGGCTGAAATTGGAGCTTCTTTCCTCGCCAAGCAGATGGAACACTAAGGCGCCGCAGCCCATATAAAAACACCACCTCCGAAAGCAGACGGAAGCTGCTTGGGAATGTGGTGTTTTTTTACGGTTCTTTTATTTGTTAACCCTTGGTCCTGCGTATTGATGTTTTGGATTGTTCACCCAAAGTTCGTCCGCGATCGGCTCCCATTTATCAGCAGCAGCAAAGCACTTGGCGCAGAGGTTATCAACATCCTCCGGGCTCTGCATATCCGTCGAATGAGCGCCGCTGGCTTTGACCATTTCCGCCAATTTTCCTTTGTTATCCAACAGCGGGCACGGCCTCAGCATATTATCATTGAAGGGCTGATTATCGTGATACTGCATGAAGAGCGGCTTCTGGTAAGCTTCCAGCAAGGTTGTATCTTTAATATTGCAGTCCGAGTAATGGATGAACGCACACGGTTCAATGTCGCCGTTGGCGTTGATATGCAGATAAGAACGCCCTCCTGCAATGCAGCCGCCGACGAATTCTCCGTCGTTCCAAAAGTCCATGGTAAAGATCGGCTTTGTGGTTCGGAACTTTCGGATCTGACGATACATGAACGCTCTCTGTTCCGGCTTTGCAAGAAGCGACGGTTCGGCATCCGTTCCAACCGGCATATATGTAAAGTACCAGGCAAATTTGACGCCTTTTTCAATCATCGCGTCGAAAAATTCCTCACTGCCAAGGACTTCCGCATTGGTGCTGGTGTAGCAGGTGGAAATTCCAAAGGGCAGCTTTCTTTCACGCAGGATATCCATCGCCTTCATAATGGCCTGATAAGTACCTTTTCCTCTTCTTTCGTCGGTCTCCTTTTCAAAGCCTTCAATGCTCATGGCCGGTATGAAATTCTTTACCCGCAGCATTTCATCGGCAAAGGCTTCATCGATCAGCGTTGCGTTGGTGAAGGATAAAAATGCGCAGTCATCGTGGGTTTCGCAGAGGCGAATGACGTCGTCTTTTCTCACCAGCGGCTCACCGCCTGTGAAGATATACATATAGGTACCCATTTCTTTGCCCTGGGTTACAATGCTGTCCAGCTCTTCAAAGGTGAGGCTCATATGATGGCCGTAATCCGCCGCCCAGCAGCCTATGCAGTGCAGGTTGCAGGCAGAGGTGGGATCCAGCAGGATCGCCCACGGTACGTTGCAGTTGTACTTTTCTTTTACTTTCAGTTGTTTTTTCGGCCCCAGCATACCGGCATTAATGATAAAATTTTCGAAGAGTTTTCTTCGAATTCCGTCATCGCAGTCTGTCCAGAGACTCTTGATCAATTTATACCAGTTATTGTCCTTGTCATTGATGTACTTTTTGATGACTCTTACTTGAGGTGTCAGGCTGTCGCCGCCGATATCGTGTTTCAGCAGCCAGTCAACAATCTTTGGTATGTTTTGATCCGGATCCTTATCCACATAGGATATGACCGTTTTCAGGCCCGCAGCCTGAAGTTTTTCCTTCAGTGTTAAGTCAGCCATTGTTACACATCCCCCCAACATTTGTATGATTAGTATAATTATAGCACCCTATTAAGGTGAAATGCAAGGGGGCGGGCTGAGAGGGCGGGTGGATGCAGAAAAACGAAAATTGTAGGTTTTTGTATTTATTTCATGGGCTCGCAGTACTTATTTGTTTGTAAAACATAAAAAATTTCATTTTTGGGGTTTCAAAATGGGAAAATTGGTAAAGTCAAACCCTGCAGCCTGCATTTTTGATACAAAAAATCAAAAATGCAGTAGATTTGTATTAAAAGCTAATTAAATGTAATTTTGTTTAAAATTATTGCAAAATTTTCCATTAAATGCTATAATGTAAAAAATTTACTTTTCATGTGTTAGGAGGTTTTATGTATAGGCAGCTCAAACTTATGGAGGCATTAAAAAATGAATATCAAAGGCAAAAGGAGCTTGTTGAGAAGCTGGAGCAGCGGCAGCAAGAACTGCCCCATGGCAGCCTGTCTTGTAAAAAGGGATGTTATTATCGCGTGATATCCGAAAAGGGGAGGACTGTTCAGATTCCCATCCCGCCAGCCTGGAAAGGCGCAGACAATTTAAAGCAGGAACTTGCAGAATTTCAATATATAAAGAAAGCGCTGCCATTATTGAAAAACAATGTGTGCTGCTGTGAGAAGCTATTAAAAAAGTTCAAGCCCTATGATTTTTGGGATGTCCGGAAGCGAATGGCGTCCGCCTATGCCGGTTTTAATTCGGATTTCCTTTTGCTTGACGGAGATTTAAACCCTGAAACCTGGAAAGATGCGGATTACCCTTCAAACCCTTTCCATAGGGAGGACATCATCCATGAATCGGAAAACGGCCTGCAGACCCGCTCAAAAGCCGAGGCCATGATCGCAACCAAGCTGGAACAGAACAAGTTCATATTTCGTTATGAGCCGGAGTTGATCTTAGGGAGTCATGTTATCTATCCTGACTTTTGCATTCCACGGTCCCATGACCGCAAGTTGGTCTATTGGGAGCATTTCGGCAAAATGGACGATCCTGCATATGCCGGAAAAGCCCTGAGCAAACTGGACATGTACAGCAAATACGGTTATTTTCTGGGAGACAACCTGATCATGACCTGGGAAACCAAAGCTCAGCCCCTCACCTTCAAGCAAATCAACGACCAAATTTCCATGTTTCTCTCATGACCACAGAGTGTGGCAGCCGCCCTGCTGCAAACAAAAAAAACAGACGCACTTTGTAAAAAGCCGCCTGTTTTCATAATCAGAAACTATTTAATGACTTCTGCCATTGTATTTGGTCCGCATCCAGCTGCGTTTCCTTCATCCGTGTCCAAATGAATTTCTTTTTCATGTTTCACACCTGCACGAACCAGCACGTTATTGAAAACCAAACCTCTTTCGCCTTCGATCTTGATGCTGACAACATCTTTGTCCTTCAGACCGGCTTCTTCCGCCTGCTGAGGATTCAGGTGAAGATGGCGCAGGGCGATCATTACGCCGTGATCCAGTTCAACCTCTCCGCAGGGTCCGATCAGCTTGCAGCCCGGCGTGCCTTCCAGCTTGCCTGACTCTCTTACCGGGGCCTTGATCCCAATCGCTCTGGCATCTGTAGCAGCC
This sequence comes from Hominibacterium faecale, assembly GCF_020734085.1. Lineage (NCBI taxonomy): Bacteria > Bacillati > Bacillota > Clostridia > Peptostreptococcales > Anaerovoracaceae > Hominibacterium > Hominibacterium faecale. Next base: position 86,246 of record NZ_JAJAGH010000014.1, on the reverse strand, counting down.
AGTTCAATCTGTGTTTCCGGTCTGGCCGGTCCCAATACGCGGATGCCTTTCAGCGTAGCTTTCGGTCCTACGATGTCAACCTTTTCCTCGCAAGCAAACTGTCCCGGCTGTACCAAATCTTTCGTCGGAGTGAGCTTGTGGCCCTTGCCGAACAGGATCTCGATATCCTCTTCTTTCAGATGAAGGTGCTTGTTTGATAAACCAATTTGAACTTTGTAACCCATTTTTATGTATCTCCTTTTTCTATTTATTGAAGCTGCCCAAAGTAAAGAATACCCAACGTGCAAAGCCAGCATTCTTACAGAGCGCAGACTCAATCTTCTAAAAAGCTTATATATGGCAGATTGCGGTATCTCTGATCAAAATCCAGACCGTAGCCGACTATGAACCGATCGTCCACCTCAAAACCTATGTAATCCACATCAATTTCCACCCGCCTGCCTGCCGGTTTGTTCAGCAGCGTACAAATGCGGACGCTCTTCGTGTTGCGGTTCTGCAGATAATGCTTCAGATAATTGAGGGTCGTGCCTGAATCCACAATGTCTTCGACGATGATTACGTTCTTGCCTTCGATATCCGAATCCAAATCCTTGATGATCTTAACCACGCCCGATGATTTGGTAGAAGCGCCATAGCTGCTGACTGCCATGAAATCGATGATCATGTCCAGGTCCACATTTTTCATAATATCGCCCATCCAGAGGACTGCCCCTCTCAGAATTCCAACCAGCACCACTTCCTCACCTTTATAATCTTCCGTGATCTGAGCTCCGATCTGGCGCGCTCTTTCATCGATCTGCTCCTGGGTGATCATGATTTCACCAACCACATCTCTTGCCATATTGTTACTCCTTTTTGTCTTTGTCTTTATCTTTGTCCCTAACTTCATATTCTACATCATCTATTACCGTTTTTCCACGATATTTTTTTGAAAGGTCCACTTCCTTACCGCCCATCCAATACTTATCCAGTTCTTCTCTGAGATGCCACAAAATCCATAGCCACAAAATCAGGTCATCGACCCAGGCGATGGGAAACAGAATCGGCGGGATCAGATCAATGGGCAGGAACAAATAGATGATGCCCGCTATGATCAGCGCCTTTTTCCGCTTAGGCACAGACTTATCCTTCATCATAAATCGAATTGCCTTTATTCTTTTGATGATTACTCTAAAACCAAAAAACTGCATTTAATCCTCCAAAAGAATTTCCATTTCAGAAAGCAGCTCCTCATGTCCGGTCTTATTCAGTGAAGAAACAGGGATTACCTTATCGTCAGCAGACAGCTTCAACGTCGTACGTATCTGACGGATGCACTTCTGCAGCTCGTTTCTCGAAACCTTATCTGCCTTAGTCGCTGCCACCAGACCGTCGAGACCGTAATGGCGCAAAAAATCATACATCTGCACATCCTGTTTGGACGGCGCATGGCGGATGTCTACCAGCTGCACCACTTTAATCAAGCCCTGACGGTTCTGAAAATAAGTTTCCATCATGCTGCCCCAGCTCTCTGACACGGATTTAGATACTTTTGCGTATCCGTAACCAGGCAAATCAACGATACGAAAAGTATCGTTGATGCGGTAAAAATTGATGGTCCTGGTCTTGCCGGGATTGCCGCTGACCTTAGCCAGCTTTTTGCGGCCAGTCAGCAGATTGAGCAGGGAGGACTTGCCCACGTTGGACCGGCCTGCAAAAGCGATCTCTTTCAGGTTGTCCTCCGGATACTGATCTTTTCTGGCGGTTACTGCTTCTAATTCTGCTTTCTTTATGATCATTTTTCATCCTTTACTAAGGCGTGCTCCAGGGCTTCATCCACAGTATGGATTAGGACGAACTCCAATTGTCTGCGGACGTTCTTTGGAATATCCTCAATATCCCGTTCATTTTCTGCGGGCAGAAGAACTTTTTTAATGCCCGCTCTGTGAGCAGCCAAAACTTTTTCACGGATTCCACCCACTGGCAGAACTTTTCCCCGAAGGGTGATTTCGCCGGTCATGGCCACATCTTTTCTCACCGGCGTGCCGGTCAGCGTGGAGATGATCGCCGTACACATGGTCACACCTGCAGACGGGCCATCCTTTGGAACAGCTCCTTCCGGAATATGAATATGAAGATCCTGTTCCTTATAGAAATCGTGGTTGATCTCCAGCTTGTCAGCGATTGAACGGATATAGCTGATTCCAGCTTTAGCGCTCTCCTGCATCACTTCGCCCAGCTGGCCGGTCAGCACCAGCTTGCCGCTGCCGGGCACTACCGTGGTTTCGATAAAGAGCGTATCTCCTCCAACCACAGTCCAAGCCAGGCCGGTGGTTACCCCCACTTCGGCTTCTCCGGTAATAATATCATAGTGGAAACGCCGCTTGCCCAGGTAGCCTTCCAGATTCTTCTCAGTTATGCGGAAATTTGTCTTCTTTCCGCCAACGATCTTTCTGGCTACTTTCCGGCAAATATTGGCGATCTCCCGTTCCAAATTACGCACACCGGATTCTCTCGTATAATAGTTGATCAGATCTCGCAGAGCCTTTTCTGAGAAATTAATATTCTCTTCCTTTAAGCCGTGTTCCTTGACTTTTTTCGGAATCAGGTAATCCTGCGCGATCTTAACCTTTTCTTCCTCTGTATAGCCGGCCACGTTGATCACTTCCATTCTGTCCAAAAGGGGTCTTGGAATGGTATCGATGGTGTTGGCCGTTGTAATGAACATCACCTTGGAAAGATCAAATGGCACTTCCAGGTAATGGTCCGTAAATTCTTTGTTCTGTTCCGGGTCCAGGACTTCCAGCAGCGCGGAAGCTGGGTCGCCTTTGAAATCAGCGCCGATCTTATCCACTTCGTCGAAAAGGAACACCGGATTCTTGCTGCCGGCTTCCTTGATGGAGGTGATGATGCGGCCTGGAATGGCTCCGATATAGGTTCTTCTGTGTCCGCGAATCTCCGCTTCGTCCCGGACGCCGCCCAGGGACATTCTGACAAAATCCCGGTTGATGGCTCTGGCAACCGACTTGGCAATGGACGTTTTTCCGACTCCCGGAGGTCCTACAAGGCACAGAATCGGCCCCTTCAAGCTCTTAGAGAGCTGAATCACTGCCAGGTATTCCAATACCCGTTCCTTGACCTTTTCCAGTCCATGATGATCCTCATTGAGAATCTTTTCCGCCTTGGAAAGATCGATGTTTCCTTTCTTTTCCTTATGCCACGGAAGGCCTAGGATCGTCTCGATATAGGTTCTGCTTACCGACGCCTCGGCGCTGGCCGGCTGCATCTTGCCGAAACGCTTGATTTCTTTCTCTATTTTTTCGTTTATTTTCTTGTCCAGTTTGAGCTTTTTCAGCTGTTCCAACCAGTCTTCCACTTCGTCTTCCAGATCTTCGCTGATTCCCAGTTCATCCTGAATCGCCCGCATCTGCTCCCGCAGATAGTATTCCCGCTGGTTTTTGTTCATTTGAGATTTTACTTTGGTAGTGATGTCCTGCTCAATATTGAGAATTTCAATTTCTCTGGCCAAAAGTTCGTTGAGCTTTTCCAGCCTTTCATCCACATCGATGGTTTCCAGCAAAATCTGCTTGTCTTCAATCTTGATATCCAGATGGGAGCCGATCATATCCGCGAAGCGGCCCGGCTCTTCAATGCCCGCTACTGTAGGAAAGATTTCCGGCGCCAGCTTCTGGTTTACCGCCAGATATTCGTCAAACCCATTGAGTACGGCGCGCATTAAGGCTTCGGTCTTTGGCGACACTTCCTCCGGTTCCGGATCTTCGATCTTGGTTACCACGCATTGGAAATAGGGTACTTCAAAGATGATTTCATCGATCTGTCCTCTGCAGACTCCTTCCACCAGTACCCGGATAGAATCACCGGGCAGTTTGAGCATCTGCTTGATCTTGCCGATGGTACCCACATGGTAGAAATCTTCCGGTGTGGGCAGGTCGGTATTTTCGTCCTTCTGTGCCGCCAGGAAAATGTACTGGTTCATCACCATGGCTTTTTCCAGTGCGTTGATGGATTTTTCTCTTCCAATATCAAAATGGAGCACCATGTTTGGAAACACAGAAAGGCCCCGCAGAGGGATCATTGGCAGCGTCAGCACATTTTCGTCTTCAAAGTCAAGCGCTTCTTTGCTGACTTCTTCTTTTATATTCATTTCTTCTGTCATAATCTGTCCTCCTGATTGTAATAATATAAAAAAGTTTCCTTACAAAACGTTATCTGCGCTTCGCGCTCACTTTCACAAGGTGAACTTTTTTGAATTATAGGAAATGCCATGCATTGGAGATTTCCTATATGATAAGCAGGGCGACTTATCAGCAAGCCGCCCCTTTTTTTATGCAGTCTCATCGTGCGCTTTTGCTTTGCTCTGATCGATCAAGAGCAGTTTTGGCTCGATTTCTTTGTCTATTGTTTCTTTGGTAATAATGCATTTTTCCACGTCCTTTCTGGAAGGAATTTCATACATAATGTCCGTCATGACATTTTCCAGTATTCCTCTCAGGCCGCGGGCGCCGGTTTTACGCTCAATGGCTTTTTCGGCAATGCGTTCGATGGCTTCGTCTTCGATCTCCAGCTCCACATCGTCCATGGCGAACAGTTTTTTATACTGCTTGAGCAGAGCGTTTTTCGGCTCGGTGATAATCTGTACCAAAGCTTCTTTTGACAGCTCTTCCAGGGTCACAATTACCGGCAGACGGCCGATAAATTCCGGAATCAATCCGTATTTCAACAGGTCCTCCGGCTGGATGTGTCTCAGAATCTCCGACTCTTCGATCAAGCTTTCTTTAATCTTTGAATTGAACCCAATGGTCTTTTCACCCATTCTGCGCTGAATGACTTTATCCAGTCCGTCGAAAGCGCCGCCGCAGATGAACAGCACGTTGGTTGTATCGAACTGAAGGAATTCCTGATGGGGATGTTTCCTCCCGCCCTGGGGAGGCACGCTGGCGATAGTTCCCTCTAAGATCTTCAGGAGCGCCTGCTGCACCCCTTCTCCGCTCACATCTCTGGTGATGGAAGGGTTATCGGATTTTCTGGCAATCTTGTCGATTTCATCCACATAGATAATGCCTTTCTGTGCTTTTTCGATATCATAATCTGCAGCCTGAATCAGTTTCAGCAGAATGTTCTCCACATCTTCCCCTACATAGCCGGCCTCTGTCAACGCTGTGGCATCGGCAATGGCAAAGGGTACATTGAGAATTTTTGCCAGGGTCTGTGCCAGCAGTGTCTTGCCGGATCCGGTTGGCCCGATCATGACGATATTACTCTTTTGCAGTTCCACATCATCCCCTGAACTTAATACATTGTTGATTCTCTTATAGTGATTGTAGACGGCTACGGCCAAAGCTTTTTTTGCTCCGTCCTGACCGATGACATAATCTCCCAGAATCTGTGAAATTTCCATCGGCTTGGGCAGCCGGTAGCTGTCTCCTGTTACTGCATGCTTTTCGCTTGCACGCTCTTCGTCTGCGATAATGTCCTGGCAAAGGCCCACACATTCATTGCAGATATATACTCCTGAACCGCTGATGAGGCGTTTGACCTGACTCTGCGGTTTTCCGCAGAAGGAGCATTTCAATTCTCTGTTTTCATCATATTTCGTCATGAATCATTTCCCCCTGTTATCTGGACTTGCTTATATGATCGACAAGCCCGTAATTAAGAGCTTCGTCCGCGCTCATAAAGTTATCCCTATCCGTATCTTTCTCAATACGGGAAAGATCCTGCCCCGTATTCTCACTGAGGATCCGATTGAGCTTTTCTCTGGTCTTCAGGATCCATTCAGCGTGTATCTTAATATCCTCCGCCTGGCCTTTAACTCCGCCCAGCGGCTGGTGGATCATTATTTCCGCATTTGGAAGTGCGTATCGTTTTCCTTTCTGGCCCGCTGAAAGCAGGAACGCTCCCATGCTTGCCGCCAGTCCGATACAAATTGTAGAAACATCTGGTTTAATATACTGCATCGTATCGTAGATCGCCATGCCTGCCGTCACAGAACCGCCGGGGCTGTTGATATAGATACAGATGTCTTTATCCGGATCTTCCGCCTCGAGGAATAAAAGCTGCGCCACGACTAAGCTGGCTAAGTGTTCATCAATTTCTTCACCTATGAAAATGATTCTGTCCTTTAACAGTCTGGAATAAATATCATAGGATCTCTCTCCTCTGCTCGTTTGTTCAATTACATAAGGAACTAATGCCATTGCGTAAAATCCTCGCTTTCTTCTTTTCATAATGAGAATGAAAAGTCTGTAATTCAGACTTTCCACTTCCCATTATCATTATTCACTGTTTTTTTATGCTTCAAACATATTTTATTTAATTACAGCCTGTTCGAACATAAAATCTACAGCTTTTCTGATTCGAATATCCTTTTCGATGAATCCCAGGTTCTGCACGCCGAGCATTTCTCTGATCTTATCTGCGTCCAGTTTGTACTGGATTGCCATCAATTCGATCTCTTTATCCAGATCCTCTTCTGATGCCTGAATATCTTCCGCATCCGCAACAGCGCTTACCAGCATTCTGGTCTTAACCTTTTTGTATGCGTCATCCTTAAGCTCGCCTCTGAAATCCTGAGGGTCTTTGCCCAGATATTCGAAATACTGCTCAAGGCCCATTCCCTGTCCGCGCAGCTGCTGGTCGAATTCGTGCATCATGTTGGTGATTTCGTCTTCTACCATTACCTGCGGGATATCGATTTCGTTAGCTTCGTAAACCTTTTCCAGCACCGAGTTCTTCATCTGGCTTTCTGCGCGTGATGCAGCAGCCTTCTTTAAGTTTTCCTCAGTTTCCTGCTTTAATTCATCCAATGTATCGCATTCGCTGACATCTTTCGCAAAATCATCGTTGAGCTCAGGAAGTTCTTCTTCCTTGATTTCATGTACTTTGCACTTGAACACAGCCTCTTTGCCCGCCAGATCCTGAGAATGATATTCTTCCGGAAACGTTACCTGGACATCTTTTTCATCGCCCGGCAAAGCGCCGATCAGCTGCTCTTCAAATCCGGGGATAAAGGTGTTGGAGCCCAGCTTCAGCGGCTGGCGTTCAGCTGTGCCGCCTTCGAACTGAGTATCGCCTACCCATCCTTCGTAATCGATCAGAACCGTGTCTCCCTCTTTGGCCGGCCGTTCCACCAGCACCATGCGGGAGTTTCTCTTCTGCAGGTTTTCCAGCTCTTTATCCACGTCTTCTGCTGTTACTTCGTCGCTGATTCTTTCGATTTCAACGCCTTTGTAATCCTTCACTTCCACTTCCGGGTATACGGGAACCGTAAGGGTTACGGTAAAGCCTTTGCCTTTTTCCAATCCGCCGAACTCTGCGTTGGGGTGGTCGATGACATCCAGTTCCAGCTCGTCGAGCGCCTTTGGATAGTTTTCCGAGAACAGATCGTTTACCGCATCCTCGAAGAAGATGCCTTCTCCATAATGCATTTCAATGATGCTCCGCGGGGCTTTGCCCTTTCTGAACCCATCGATGGTAAACTTATGCTTGGAAGCCTTGTAAGCTTTGATCTGCGCCTGTTCGAATTCTTCTGGTGTAAATTCTATCGAGAATTTCACATCATTTTTTTCTTTTGAGATAAATGTTGCCTTCATTAATTTATATCCTCCTAAATAATCAACACATAGTGCATATTATTATACCTCTTTTCCCCTGAAAAGTAAAGGAAAATCAAAAAAGGAGCCGCTTATCGGCCAAAAACTAGCCCAAACCGTCCCTTTTTTCGCTCTTTTATCGTAAAAACAGCTTCTTATCGCTGTCCCAGAAGGACTAACCCCCTGTAAAATTTACTTCGTTTTTCTGATACGACGCCATACTTTTCCTTCAACAGTTGTCCGATTTCAAGAAGCGGTTCCTGTTCACCGGAAAACAGTTCCACCTCGACCTCGCATATAGGAGCCGATCCCATTTCAGTAGCGATCTTGCCGCCGTCGATTGAAACCTCCATGATCGTATCTTTTGTATCCAGCCGGAATCTGCGCCGTTCAATCTGCATTTCCATGATCGGACGCAGCGGCTTGCCGCTGATAATCTGAATCAGATCCTTACCAATATCGCTTTCTTCAAACGTAACCGGATTGGGGTGGTTATTGGTCACCGGGATATTGATCTCCTCCCTTGTGTGGAGCGCGCCTTCGTTTTTTCCGCCCCATTTGAGCGAAGCAACCAGCCGGTCTCCGTCACTGCGAACACGATAAGCCATATCGTTTTTGCATAGATCAAAGTCGTCCGTATCAAAATAGGTCGCTTTCATAAACACGGTTTCCCTGGTCTGGGGTTCTTCTATCGCCTTTAATTCTTCGTCATCCCAGATCTGCTGCGCGATCTCTTTGCTGTTGATTGCATACTTTAACTCAATTTCCATAAAGATTCCCTTTTTTTCAACTGTTCAACTATTCTTCTGTGTAACCTAAAAGCAAGTACGGATAGCATGATATCATCTTATGCGTGTAAATTCAAGTGAAATTTATCCACACAAACATATATTTCCATTTTTCTTAATAGTCTAGCGCTGAACAATAAACGCAGCATCGACCTCCCCCTTGTTCTTTTGCCCTATAGAGGGCCATATCGCTCCAACGTAGCACGGTATCGATATCCGCCTGAGGATCGCGGCTCTGTGCGATTCCGATGCTGGCAGACAACTGTTCTAAAGCCCCGCATTCTGAAAACGCCTCCTCCATCTTGTATAGAAGGCCCTGCGCCCGCTCCTGCAAAATGGCTAATTCGCAGCAGCCAAGAATGGTGATCAGGAATTCGTCCCCGCCAAGACGGGTGACAAAAGCGTCAGGAAAACAAGCTTCCATCGTTCGGGCCGCTAGAATGAGCGCTTCGTCTCCAGCCTTATGTCCCCAAGTGTCGTTCACCTGTTTAAAGCCATCCATGTCCATATAGATCATACTGATCTTTCTGTCTTTTCGATTCTCTGCCATATATTCATAGAAATAACGTCTGTTATACAGTCCCGTCAAAAAATCCGTATGGGAGTTGTGAAGAATCTGCTGTTCCAAAGCCCGTTCCACTGTCACTTCTCTGCAGATACAGATTTCACCCACCAGATCAGAAAAGATATCATAAATCGGTTCCTTATGAAATTCCAGTATATGTTCCTGCCCGTCTGTTTGAATTGCAATTTCCATACAGCCGTCCGTTTGCCTGTCTGTGAACTTATAATTAAGCTTTTCCAGCCACGAATCATAGTCCAGGCCTGCCATCTCTTCTGCCGATACGCCAAAATACTCGGAGAACTTACGATTAATATTGAGAATAATACCATCGCTGTTTTTCACAAGAATGGCAAAGGGCATGCTCTGAAGCACGATTTCCAGTTCAGTTCCCATATTTTGCAGATCGGTCACATCATGGGCGATTCCCACGGTCCCCAGCACCTGCCCGTCCTGGCCAAAAATCGGGGACTTATAAGTTTTGAACTGGCGCAGCCCATTCTTGCTTTTTACCCGCTCGTCGAAGAGGCAGGTTTCTTTCCTCCGCAGCACCTCTTCTTCTGTCTCCAGACAAACGTATTCTCCTTTTGCATACTCTTCCGGCTCCAGGTCCCATATGTAGTAGTGGCCCCTGCCCTGTATATCTTCTTTTGTCTTGCCCACTGCTTCACAAAAAGCTTGATTGACTTTCAGATGAGCTCCGCGGATATCCTTGAACCAGATCAGGTCAGGAATACTGTCCATAGCAGTATCTAGGTAATTCTGCGTGATCCACAGGTCCTTTTCCAATTTAATCTTATTCAGCAGATGTTCCAATCGAGCTGTTATGAAATCCCATTGGCAGGGCTTAATCCACAGATCTTCATATTGCTGTCCCAGCTTTTTCTGAAGATTCGCCAGCTCCTCTCCGTTTCCGTACAGGATTACTTTGGCATCTTCTTTGAGACCTTTTTTTATTTCATCCTCTTGAATGCCTGTTATGCCATCCAAAATTAAAAGATCGTATTGCTTTAGACTCTCCGGGGTAAGCTTTGAAAACGTGCGCACGGTAATGGTGAATCGCTGAGGAACTGCGGCCTTTTTTACCGCAGATTCAAGAAAGGATTCTTGGCTTACAATGTGAATATTAAGATTGCTGTAATACATATGATTATCTCCTCTTGCGTCGCTTCCCTTTCGAGCACCCGATACTCCTTAACAATTATTATAGCACAGCTTTGTCCCTTATTGATAGAGCCAATATTCAAATGGAAGAAGGGGCATATCCCATTAGAACTTCGCTAATGGGACTGCCCCTCATTTACAAACGATTAAATTTCTAAATCCATCAGTTAAAGGTCAGTACGGTTCCAGTCTTGCCTTCCAGAGCTTCCACCGCTTTATCCAATGAAGTGATGATTGCTTTCTTCTGGGGGAAAGCTCTCACAAACTTCATCGCAGCCTCGACCTTAGGCAGCATACTTCCAGCGGCAAAATGGCCTTCTTCCATATACTGAGCCGCTTCTGCCAGAGAAATGTTCTCTAGATCCTGCTGGTTGGGCTTGTTGAAGTTGATGGCTACCTTCTCCACTTCTGTCAAAATCATCAGCACATCGGCGTTCACTTGTTCTGCCAGAAGTTCTGCAGCAAAGTCTTTGTCGATGACAGCCGCCGTTCCTTCCAGCGTACCGTCCGGCCGTTCAACCACCGGAATACCGCCGCCGCCGCAGGTAATTACGATCGCATGATCCCACAGCTGTTTCACCGCATCAATTTCAACGATCTTTCTCGGCAGCGGAGAAGCCACCACTCTTCTGTAGCCTCTGCCTGCATCCTCTTTCATTGTATAGCCCTTTTCAGCCTCCAGCACCTTGGCTTCTGCCTCTGAGTAGAAAGGGCCGATGGGCTTTGTCGGGTTCTTAAAAGCCGGATCGTTTTCTTCTACGATCATCTGGGTTGCCACTGTTACCACCGGAATGTTGCGGTTGGTTTTATTGAGGGCATATTTCAGGCACTGTTGGATGTGGTAACCGATATATCCCTGGGACATGGCGCCGCAAACGTCGAAAGGCATGGCAGGTGTTACATCTTTTGCCGCTTCTGAGGCCATGACGATTCTTCCCACCTGCGGTCCGTTTCCATGGACAACGGCGATTTCATAACCTTGTTCGCTGATCTGGGCAATGTGTTCACAGGTTCTGCGTACAACTGCCAGCTGCGCCTCAGCGGTCGCTTCTCCCTTTCCCGATTGCAGGGCGTTACCGCCCAGGGCAATTACAAGCTTTTCTTTCATTCTATCTTCTCCCTAAAATCAATTATACACGATATGCTTACAGATCGTCTCTGTTCACCGGGCAGCTCATACATCTCGGGCCGCCTCTGCCTCTTGAAAGCTCGGAGCTGGGCATGGTGATCACGGTAATACCCTTCTTCTCCAGAAGTTCATTGGTGACATAGTTTCTTTCATAAGTGATAACCTTTCCAGGCGCGATGGCCAGCGTGTTGGAACCGTCGTTCCACTGCTCTCTCTGGGCAGCCATCGCATCATCGCCGCCGCAGCGGATCAGTTCCACGGCCGGCAGCTTGAGTTCTGAACTCAAAATCTCTTCCAGCTGTCCCTGGATGCTTTCAAAGTGAGCTTTTCCATCTGCAGTGAGGGTAATCTCATAAATCTGCAGAGGGCCTTCGATTTCCGGATGAATGGTAAATTTGTCGTAATCGACCATCGTAAATACCGTATCCAGGTGCATGAAGGCTCTGCTCTTTGGAATATCAAACACCAGAATCTTTTTAAAGGCAGATTCTTTGAGAATGTTTTCCGCAAACCGTTCAATACCGCCGGCAGTTGTTCTCTGGCTCAGGCCGATGGCACAGATGTCTTTGGACAGAACCAGAACGTCTCCTCCTTCAATGGAGTATTCCTGGTTGTAGTCGTACCATAGATGGGTACCTTCCGGAGCAAATTCTTCATTATAAAGGTACATATAGCGCAGCAGCAGAGCTTCTCTTCTCCTAGCCATAGTGCTCATATGATGCACGTTCAGTCCGTTTCCTACGCAGGCTCCCGGGTCCCTTGTAAAATACAAGTTGGGCATGGGATCGGTGTAGTAAGGGTAGCCGGAAGCAATGTAGCTTGCCAGCGAGCCCTTGTTCTTTACTTCTACTTCGCTCTTTTTAATTCCTGCGATCGCCGTTTCTACCAGCTGCTTGGAAGGCATCCCCAGCAGATATTCTCTTACGGTTTCCTGCGCCTCCTGCGAATAGATGCCGCTGTCGGCAACAAAATCATCAACGAAGTTTTTGCGGATCTCATCCGTCTTGAGCGCTTTTGCCGTCTCATCCACATAGTAGATGACTTCAACGCCGTTTTCGCGAAGGAGTTCGGCAAAGCGGTCGTGTTCCTGCTGAGCGATCTTCAAATAAGGAATATCGTCAAACAGCAGCCGCTCAAAATTGTCGGGTACCAGGCCTTCGATTTCTCCGCCCAGTCTGTGAAGCAATACTTTGTTTAGTTTACCTATTTCAGAGTAATTGTTAATTCCGGGTTTCATAAATACCCTCCTCTCATTTTCCTCTTACTAGTCTAACCAATTGTCGCTACAATAACAGCTTTTATTGTATGCATTCTGTTTTCTGCTTCATCAAATACCTTGGAGTGCTTGCTTCTGAATACTTCATCTGTAACTTCGCGGATATCGTATCCGGCCTCTTTCTGTGTCTTGGCCATTGTGGTTTCAAAATCATGGAAGGACGGCAGGCAGTGGAGGAATACCACATCAGAATTTTCGGTGGCTTTTACCATGTCCATATCGATTCTGTAAGGTGTAAGCAGTTTTACTCGTTCTGGAATCTCTGCCTCTTCACCCATGGAAGCCCATACATCTGCGTAAAGCACATCTGCGCCCTTTAAGCTCGCTGGATCGCTGGAAATTTCGATGGTAGCGCCTGTCTCCTTAGCCACTTCCTGAACCTTAGCGATGATCTGCTGATCCAACTCTGCTTTCAGTTCTTCCGGACCATAGGCCACATAATGCATACCCATCTTGGCACATCCGTACATCCATGCATAGCTCATGTTGTTTCTGATATCGCCGCTGAATACGACTTTTACACGGTTCAACGGTTTTGCAACATGTTCTTCAATGGTCATCATGTCAGCCAGAATTTGAGTTGGATGATCCACGTCGGTCAGACCGTTCCACACCGGTACGCCCGCATGTTTTGCCAGGTTTTCTACTACTTCCTGTTTGTAGCCTCTGTATTCGATTCCATCGTAGAATCTTCCCAAAACTTTTGCCGTATCTTCCAGGGATTCTTTCTTTCCCATCTGGGAGCTTCCGGAATCGAGGAAGGTCACGCCTGCGCCTTCATCCATGCAGGCAACTTCGAATGCGCATCTGGTTCTTGTTGAAGTTTTTTCAAACAGCAGAACAACGTTCTTGCCTTTCAGTACCTCATTGTGGATACCGGCTCTCTTCTTCGCTTTCAGATCGTGAGCCAAATCCAGCATATAACGGATTTCTTCTGGAGTGAAATCCATCAGTGTTAAGAAACTTCTTCCTTTTAAATTTACTGCCATTTGTCTATTCTCCTTTTCATTCATTTAATTATTTGCATTTACGAAATTATTTTGCCTATCTTTAACAAAATAATACTATATTTATCCTCAAACAAAAAGTACCAGCACTTTTGTTTGTGAGTGTGCCAGCACTTTGATTTAGAGCATTGAAGGCTGGGAACCGCTATTTTTCTGAATTTTCTGCATGGACTGTATTAAAAGTTCCATCCCTTTTTTTATCTGCTCTTCCGTGGGATAGGAATAATTGAGCCGTATGTAATTGCCTTCGGGCGCTTTTCCCGGGAAAAAAATTCCGCCCGGTATGAAGGAAACGCCCATCCGCTCCGCCTCTTTTGTCAGCAGGGCCACATCCAGATTGGCCGGAAGCTTTACCCATAGATATACGCCGCCTTTGGGTTTTTCATAGGAAAGACCCACCGATTCTTTTGCCTGGTCCAGACAGGCGCACATCAGATCCCGCTTGCGCTTATAAATTTGCCGGAAGTCTTCCAGTTTTTCAGCGAAGGTTCCGTCTTTCAGATACTGGCAGGCCAGATGCTGGGGAGTCCAGTCCAAGGTCACCAGCCGGACTGACACCAGGTTGCTCAGGCTTTTGACCACTTCCTTCGGGGCGATCATAAAGGAAACCCCGACGCCCGGAACCAGAGTCAGAGAGAAGGAATACATATAGATGACGTTCTCTCCCGGATCCATGGATTTGAGCGAAGGCATTTTATTGCCTTCAAAGTAAAGCTCCGAAGCTTCATCCTCCTCCACGATGGGGATCCGGTATTGATAGGAAAGCTCCAGCAGCTTTTTCCTGCGCTCCATGGAAAGAACAATACCGGTCGGATTATGATAGCTGCAATTAATATAGATGAATCTGGGCCTGTGCAGCTCAATAAGCGGTTCCAGGCAGTCGCAGATCATGCCTTCTTCATCCATGGGCACCGGAACGATTTCTCCCCCCGCAAGTTCGATGGCCCGGTACACATCCGGGGACGTGCTTTCCTCGGTAAAGATTTTATCTCCGGGAAGCAGCAGCAGGGTGACCAGGAAATCCAGCGCTTGATTATTTTCGGAAAAGATTTGAATCTGTCCCGGATTGGTCAGCACCCCTTTGGTCCGCATGAAAGCGGCGATTTCCCTGCGCAGCTCCAGGTCGCCCTGATAGGGCGTGTAAAAATATGACGGGCGGTTTCCAGAAGCCATAATCTTAGCCAGGCAGTCCGCGACCTCGTCCTGGCCGTAAACTTCACCTGCCGCCATCCCCGCGGCAAAGGAGATCTTGCTTTCGGTCTGGGCTTTTATAAACAGATCGTCAAAAGCGCTTTCCAGCTTGAGATACTCTTCCTTAATCTGGCTGGGCCAGTTGACCGACTTTTTCTGTTTTTGGTCTTCTTGTGTGCGATATTGGACCCGGTATCCCACCCCTTGATAGGAGGTGATGAGTCCGTCCGCTTTCAGCTCCGTGTAGGCCCGGACCACCGTATTACGGTGAATCCCCAGCTTGTCCGCCAAATTCCGCTCCGATGGAAGGGCGTATCCGGATGCCAGGTCGCCGCTGATGATTTTTCGTTTGATCTGGGAAACAATCTGCAGATAGACCGGGGTCTTGAGTTTCTTATCGACGATCAGATTCATCTTTCTTTTCCCTTTTTCCATGGAACTGATAGTAGCAAACCTCCAGCCTTCCGTTATACAGCTTTCGCCTGCGGTCGGCGGGACGGCCCATGATCTTTTCTTCCGCTTCTTTATCCGTTGTAATGAAAAACAGCGACCATGCCGGATTTTTCTTCATGTAAAAGCTGAGGCTGCTGTAAATTCGTTCGATGGTCTTTTTGTCCCCGATCCGCTCGCCGTAAGGCGGGTTGGTGATGATGATGCCGTCTTTTACATCTCCGGGACGCAGCTTGGTTATGTCCATAATCTGAAATTCGATACAGTCGTCCACGCCGGCTTCGATGGCGTTTTCCCGCGCCGCTTCTATGGCTCCTTTATCGATGTCCGACCCTTTAATGAGAAGGTCCGCGTCATAGTCAATTTCCTGAAAAGCCGCCTGCCGCTCCTCCTTCCACATTGCCTTGGGAGTCAGCTCCCATTCCTCGCTGGCAAACTCCCGGCTGAGACCTGGAGCGATGTTGCGGCCGATCATGGCGGCTTCGATGGGAATGGTTCCCGAACCGCAGCACGGATCCACCAGCAGTCTTCCCGCTTTCCAAAAAGACAGCTGTACCAGGGCGGCAGCCAGCGTCTCTTTTATGGGTGCCGCTACGTCCGCCGTTCGGTAGCCCCGCTTATGTAGCCCCGCTCCGCTGGTGTCGACTGTCACCGTAACCCGGTCCTTGAGCAGGGTCACCTTAACCGTATATTCGGCGCCGGTCTCTTCAAAGCGGGTAATGCCATAGGCCTCCGCAAGCCTTTCTACAATGGCTTTTTTTGTGATGCTCTGACAGCTTGGAACGCTGTGGAGCTTGGATTTTACCGAACTTCCGGTAACGGTAAATTTCCCGTCCGGCGGGATCAGTTCCTCCCAACTGATCCCTTTTATCTGCTGGAACAGCTCTTCAAAGGTGAGAGCTGTAAATTCACCCAGCTTGAGCAGGACCCGGTCGGCGCTGCGGAGCCAAAGATTGCTCCTCACTACCGCCCGCTCGTCTCCTAGATAGGTTACCTTTCCATCTTCTGTTTTCAAGATTTTGTATCCCAGATCTTGTATTTCTCTTTTTACTACGGCTTCCAGCCCAAACGTGGCTGTCGCGATCAATTCCAGCTTCAAATATAGGTCTCCCTTCTGTTTAATTGGCTTCTTCGAATAACCTCCATATTGTCCAGAGCTTCACCTGTTCCGATGGCAACGCAGGACTTGGCATCTTCTGCGATCCGCACCTGTATGCCGGTGCGCTCCTCGATTCGTTTATCAATTCCCCACAGATAGGCACCGCCACCCGTGAGGACGATCCCGGAGTTGCTAATGTCGGCGGCCAGTTCCGGCGGCGTCTTTTCCAGCACATTGTGAACGGACTCACAAATGATGGAAAGGGGCTCGTCCAGGGCTTCCAGCATTTCCTCCGATGTTACCAGGATGGTCTTGGGCAGTCCGGTAACCAGATCTCTGCCCTTGCATTCGATGGAAACGCTCTCTTCCCGCGGATAGGCGGTTCCGATTTTGATCTTCAGATCTTCGGCTGTCCGCTCTCCTATATAAAGGTTATGATGTTTTCGCAAGTATTTTATGATGGCTTCGTCAAAACGATCTCCGGCCACCTTTTCTGAAATGCTGGTAACAATCCCGCCCATGGAAATCACGGCGATGTCGGTGGTTCCTCCGCCGATGTCAATGATCATGATACCATCGGGTTTTGCAATATCCAGGCCGGCTCCGATGGCTGCGGCCACCGGCTCTTCCATGAGGAATACGGATTTTCCGCCTGCCTGGGTGGCCGCCTCGCGGACCGCCCGCTTTTCTACTTCCGTCACGCCGCTGGGTACGCATACCATCAGCTTAGGACGAAAGAATTTGCTGCTTCCGCAGGCTTTGCGGATGAAATATTTGAGCATCCTCTCCGTCACGTCATAGTCCGATATGACACCGTCCTTCAGCGGCCTGACCGCTACGATGCTGGCTGGTGTCCTTCCCAGCATCTCTCTGGCCTCTTCACCCACGGCCAATATTTCGTTGGTATCCTTGCTGATGGCGACCACGGACGGTTCATTTAAGACGATCCCCTGGCCCTTGATGTACACTAACACATTGGCCGTGCCCAGGTCAATGCCCACTTCCTCTGAAAATCCCAAAATTTGTTACCTCCTTTATTCTAGCAGTTTGAACTTAGTTTTGCCAGAAAATAAGGAAAATATTGATAAGAATCTCAGAAAAGTCTTAACGCACATCCGAAAAAATTTTCCCTTTGTCCGGCAAAAAATTGCCGACCGGCACTTTTTTACCGAGCAATCCGCGGCCGCCCGAATGCTGCTGCGTCGTTTTTATTTCTGGAAACCCTTTGAAATTCACGCATTTTTTATTTTATTTTTGCCTTTTTTGTCTTATCTTTTGGTTTTGGCACGATTATTGTGTGTTATATAGGCGAATCCAAGAAAACCGGTACTTCGCAAAGCAAAACGTATGAAACAAGGAGGATCTTTTAATGAATTCAGGAAATCAGACTTTAGAAAAGTCTTTTAAATCAAGAGACGTACTTGCCATGGCCTTTGGAACGATGATCGGATGGGGCTGGATCATGCTCTCCGGTCAGTGGGCGGCCTCGGCAGGAATGGCTGGTGCTATCAGCGCATACATCGTAGGGGCTGTGCTCTGCATATTCGTAGGACTCGTCTATGCAGAGCTGACTCCTGCAATCCCTTTTACTGGGGGAAGTGTTGTGTTTTCATATAAAGCAATGGGCTATTGGCCGGCGGTATTTGCCGGACTTGCGACAGCCTTTGCCTATTTAGGTGTTGCGGCCTGGGAAGGCCCTGCGTTCACAACTGCCTTAAATTACATAGTGCCCATACCAGAATTTGGGCGTTTGTGGACGATTCAGGGTTCGGATGTTTATTTGTCCGTCGCCCTCATATCGGTAATTGCCTCTGTGATCATTACGATCGTCAATTATCGGGGTGCCAAACAGGCCGCCGTATTTCAGACAATTGCCACCGTCGGCCTCGTCGCCGTTGGAATTCTCTTCCTTTCCGGCGGCGTGGCTTTCGGGGACATTGAGTATACAAAACCGCTTTTTACATCTTTTAACGGGTTTACCGTGGTACTGCTCATGGTGCCCGCTATGTTCGTCGGCTTTGATGTGATTCCCCAATCCGCCAGTGAAATGGATGTTCCGCTGAAAAAAATCCCCAGGATTTTGATCATATCCATTTGCATGGCTGCTGCCTGGTATATGCTGATGATTTTTGCGACTTGCATTTCCGCACCAGGCAGCGTGCGCACCGGCGGCGTAATTCCGGTAGCCGATGCCATGGCTTTTGCTTTCGGCAATCCCATTTGGGGGAAAGTCTGTATCATCGGCGCTATGTGCGGTATTCTCACCAGCTGGAATGGCTTTTTATACGGCGGGGCCAGGGTTCTCTTCTCTTTGGCCAACGCCAAAATGCTGCCGGGTTTTCTGGCTAAAGTGCATCCCAAGTATCACACGCCCAGCAATGCCGTTTTATTCTGCGGCGGACTTTCTACCTTTTCTTGTCTGCTGGGCGCGGGGGCGCTGACCTGGTTTGTCAATGCCAGCTCCTTCGGAGTTGTAATCATTTATCTGATGGTTTCGCTGTCCTTTATTGTTCTTCGTGTGAAACAGCCGGAAATGCACCGCCCTTACAAGGTGAAATACGCCAAGTTTGTAGGCGCCATGTCCGTTGGCGTAGCGTTATTTTTCGCTTATCTGTATCTGCCCATGGGTCCCAGCCCTCTGGTTCCCATCGAGTGGGCGCTGGTCTGCGGCTGGTTCGCGCTGGGTCTGATCCTGGCCGTCTATGCCAAAGCAAAAAACAGCCATGTCACAGAACTGGAAAGGCAGAGTCTGTTGTTCCGAACAGAAGACGAAGCCGCTTAGCATTCTCAATCTCCGATTTTATATAATGGTAATTTGTGTGGCAGACACCCTGTATCCTTTCGAATGCAGGGTGTTTTGCTGTTTTACAAAAGAAAGTAAGCATAAGCGTGATCTTTCTCTCATATATTGTGATAACAAAATGGTTATTTTTAGCTGTTTAAATATTACAAGAGGTGGTGAACTGTCTTAACATGAAGGATTACATAGAAGAGAGGGTACTGGAGCTGGCCGATTACATAATTGAAACGGGTGCAACAGTCAGAGCAACTGCAAAAAAATTTCGTGTCTCCAAATCTACAGTACACAAGGACATCACTGAACGGCTCCTTGAGATAAATCCCGGTCTGGCCGCGCAGGTCAAGGCGGTTTTAGATAACAACAAGGCTGAAAGACATATTCGCGGCGGCATGGCAACGAAGGAAAAATACCAGCACCACGAAGATTAGAAAGTTGCAGGGCTAAAAAGCATCGCCGCGAGGTGCGGTGGTGCTTTTTTGCTGCTTTTGAAAGGCTGTGGGGCTGGCTGGGGTCTGCTGCGGATGAGGTTGGTTCTGGAGCCGGGCTGTTTGATGTGGATACGGCTGGGGCCGGCCGGAAAGTCTCCCGGGCAGAAATTTATCGCTATTTCAACTTTTCTGCTTGACCCACGATGATTTTTCATCGCTGTCTATCTGAAAACAGTCTGCAAGCGATAATTCGTTTACATAATACTCTGTTTTTACGGGAAAACACCCCTAAAATCATCGCAAATATCCATTTTGAAGCCGTCCAGCGATGATTTTATTTTTATTGCCACAAAAACCGTAAAAAACAGAAAACTTTTCCTGCCTTGCCTTTACATCCTTTTCTTTTTATGGTAATATTTTACATGTAAAGAAAGGAGCCTCCCATATGCTGGCAGATCTCATCAAAGAAAAGAAAGCGGAATTGAATGCTTTGCCCAAGGGCAGCCTCATTTTAAAAAAGGGCTGCTATTATCACAAATATCGACAGAAAGAAACGGGTATTACAAGAAATCGGGAACTGATTTCAGCCCTGGCAAGAAGGCGTTATCTGCAGAAAGAGATTTCAATCCTGGAGGAAAATCGAGATTTAGCAGATTGGTATGATGCCCATTATGTTCCGATCATTCCTTCAGAGCTGATTGCATCTTTTCCATCATCCTACCAGGGCCTCCCAATCTACTCTTTCCTGGGTACCTCGGGAAAGAATACCGCCAGCGCAAACCCTTACAAAAGGGAGCAGCTGAAATACCTGAGCAATGGTGGAATCCTAATGCGCTCCAAATCAGAAGTTCTGATCGCAAACGAGCTGGAAGCCTGCGGCATCAGTTACCAATACGAGCCCCGCCTTGTTATTGGCGGCAAGATCATCTATCCCGATTTTTTGCTGGAGCATCCCTGGGATCAAAGGATGCTCATTTGGGAGCATCTGGGCTTGCTGGACAGGCCCGATTATCAGGAAAGCAATCGGGAAAAGCTGGCCCACTATTGTAAAAATGGCATCTATCCTTTCCAAAGCTTGATTTGCACCTTTGAAGAGGATATTAAAGATCGGGAGCAGATCCGTCAAATCATCCGTCTTTTGCATCTGGCCTGATCTGAATGGGAAGTCAGGTTATTTTCGGTAAATGCTTCCTGGCCCCTCGCTATTTCTTTTTTTTGCTTATTTTCTTATAGCACAGTACAATAACTGCTATGATAATGCTCCCCACAACCGCAAGGGTAATAAGCGGGAAAAATGTTACTAACATATTATTTCCTCCAATCTGTAATCACATGAATCGGTAGATATGCTGCCCGTTATATATAAAAGCTGAACAAATCTGAATTTGTTGTAACGTAATAAATCCGCTCCACTTCATCTTCCCCACTGTTCAGCCGTCCGCACCAGAAATATAGCTCTCCTAATTCATAGTGGCCGTCGCAACAATATCAATAAGCTACTAGGCGAATTGCATTAACACACTTTAGGATGTAATTGTAAACAGGATTTTTTCTTTGATTGCAATCGCATCCTTTTTTAGTCAGATGAAAAATATTCGTGCAGAAAGGCGCATAAAAAGATAGGAGCCGAGGTTGTTTTCCTGGGTACTGACACATTGAAACTCCTGCAAGTCGTTTGCCGAATGATCAGCGTGTCAGTACACCAGCCTCTGCTCGACTATATAACATAAATAATGATACAGATGATGATGATTACCACCGTAACAAACACGCCTTCAACGAGTTGTTTCAGGGGTGCTCCAGAAATCGGATGGGCGCGCTTTTTATTAGCAAAATACTCACATGCGGCAGCCAATGCAAATCCCGCCATTACAATAACGATACAACATGCCATAAAAGGAATAATCTCAAGTTGCGCAGCAGTTATTGCACATGTATACATACGGTTAATAACATAGACTATCAAAATGATTCCTGTAAGCAATTTTATCCCTATCGTCTTTTTTAATGGTTTATACTTCATAAAATCACCTCTTTGATATCGTCACATGGTTCTTTCTTTTGCAATCCTGTTTTCCTTCTGAATTTTCATTTTTCCTTCTTTTTACACATGCAATTATAACAATTACAATGATCGCCGAAAGAACACTTATGAAAAAACCAATCAGCCTTTCCGTCCATGTACCTTTCCAGCGTTGGACATTTTCAACAGCAAGATCATTTTCTGAAATTCCCAGTATGTAAATATCCCAGCCGTTGGTCAGTACGACAGGATTGTTCCCTTCGTTGATCGCCATCATGGAAACTCTGTTATAAAGTGAGACAAACGGCAGTTTATCATATATTGCACATTGAATCGTATCGCCATCTTTTATCATTGCGACAATTGAATGATTGATTTTATCAAAACGCATGATCTCTGCATTTTTGCCTGCTCCCACTTCTTTGAGGTCTTCTTTTATCTGACCTTTGGTTTTGCCATTCAAATAAGCCATCGCTGCCAGAACAATTGCTATGAGCAAAATGATACACACAAAAATTATAACTGCACGCCTCAAATAACAGAACAAATCAATAATCCTCCAATATTTTATCCACCTTTTCAATCGTTTCAAAGATTGCAGTCTTCTGCCCTGTCCACGATTCATTAGCCCGTATATCGCCCCACTCTATTAGGTTTAGTTCTTCAGACACATCCTCTATTTTGCTGATTGCAGCCTTTAGTTCCTGATCTGAAAGATCTCCTGCGGCAGAACACGCAAACAAAAAATTGTACAGGTTATCAGAGTACCATTTTGAGCGGATCAGCAATGGCTTGGTTAAATCTCTTGTCTGCCAGATCGGTTGAAAGGTCTCCCCCGCCAACTCCAATGCGATCTGTTCATCCGTCATTTGACCTTCATCCAATCTTTCGCGCGCTGTTGAAAACGCATCACATGCAATCTGATAATCCCATACGATGATTCCTGTGTTTGTTTTAACAAACTTATAAACCTCTATGGATAGCCCTATGATTAAAAGAATTAAAATGCAAATTGCAATACTTTTTTTATTATAAGTTTTTTTCATTTTTCAACTCCATTCCATCGTTCGATTTAGAAGTCGGTACTCGTTCTGGCAAATATCATGTTTCGTTTGATGCAGATACGCCTTTATAAGATGCGTCGCTAAGTATTGAAGCACAGATAAAGAATTTTGCTCCCCTCAGGGTCGATCCGAACCAAATCGCCGTAGCCTGCCTTATCCTCGAAGAAAAACCCGAACAATTTTGCGCGTACTGCATCAGAAGAAACGGTGGTGATCCCTGCCTCAAGCAGAATCGCACATAGGAATATGGCGCAGATTTGGCGCAAATGCCGTTTTCGCTTCTTCCTTTTATCTTCATCTTCCTGTAACAGGTATAGATTCCCGCTCTGGCTGTTCCGCCCGCTCCATTGCCTGTTCTCTGCTCTTTGCTAGCTCCTCTCCCAGAAGCTGTAAAAGTTCTTCTGCCTTTTGCTCATCCTTATTCATGGATACACCCCCTTTCCATAAGCTCCACTAAACGCTTTCTGGCCCGAACAGCCGTTTGCGTACGGCATCGGGTTCAATCCCTACAAGCCCGCCGATTTCTTCGTCATTAAAATCGTTTCCATATAATATGGATATTTTTTATAATCTTAATCATCGCATCCTGCACTGCATCGTCTGCTTTGTTCGCGTTTTTCAGGATTCCATGGGCGATCCGCTGCATGCTGACTTTATATCTTTCAAACAGTGCTGTTATCAGGCTGCTGGTTGTTTTAAATTCAGATGGAGCCATTGGTTTTCTCCTCAATTGTTCTGCTAACAGATATTACAAAGACTGCTTCTTCAAATTTCTTGTAATTCAAGTAGTCCAGGCTTCGTTCGAAACCTTTCCCACATCTTAACATATTGCGGCAGTTTTCTACAAGGAAAATCAATTCTATCGGCGCGGCTGGTTTCAGGCAAAAAAAAATAAAAGTCAAAGGATATGACTTATGATCGGCTGCTTTACCGTAACGAAATCAGATAGTTTTCGGTAAAATTATTGGAAAGTTGTGGGTTTGCGAGGCTCTGCCCCCGGGAAGCCTCTGAAAACGTTGAAAAGTTATACTAATTTCTAAAAAGTAAAAATATTATTGTAAAAAAAGCGAAAGGAGCTCAAATTCCAGCCCAGCCAGACGGGCGGCTCCAGCCGCCTGCCAGCCTTCATCCCCCAAGGCCCAACAGCCCCAATCCGGCCAGCCGCCAGGGCTCCAGCCCTTCCCAGCAAACCGGCAGCCCGTTCCCTGAGGGTTGGCGGGGGCGCCTGTAATTTACACACGCCCCCCGCCAAACAGGCCACCGGAGCCCCATTACGGTTCAGACAAGCCGGCCTACGGATCACTGATCGAGAATTTCCATGAACTCCTCCCCTGTGATGGTTTCATGCTCATAGAGATATCCTGCGATTTCGTCCAGCTTGGCCCTGTTTTCCTGCAAAATCGCAAGCGCCTTATCATGCTGTTTTTTCACCAGCTCCATAACCTGCTTGTCAACCCGGGTCTGGGTGTCAGCGGAACAGGCTAACGATGCATCTCCGCCCAGGTACTGATTGTTCATCGTCTGGAGGGCTACCATACCGAAATCATCGCTCATCCCGTATTGGGAGATCATCGCCCGTGCCAGCCTGGTGGCCTGTTCAATGTCGTTGGAGGCGCCTGTGGTTATAGAGCCGAAAATCAGCTCTTCTGCCGCACGGCCGCCTGTAAAGGTAGCAATTTTGTTTTCCAGCTCCTCCTTAGACATGAGAAAATGCTCTTTTTCATCCACCTGCATCGTGTAGCCTAGGGCGCCCGAAGTACGCGGAATTATGGTTATTTTGTGGACCGGCGCCGAATGGTTCTGCATGGCAGCCACCAGCGCATGTCCCACTTCATGGTAAGCGACGATTTGCTTTTCCTGATTGGACAGCACCCGGCTCTTCTTCTGATAACCGGCGATTACTACCTCAATACTTTCCTCCAAATCCGCTTGAGTGGCTGCATCCCGGCCGTTCCGCACAGCCCGCAGAGCCGCTTCATTGACCACATTAGCCAGCTCGGCACCGGAAGCGCCGGCCGCAGCCTTGGCGATTTGAGTAAAGTCTACGCCATCGGCCACCTTGATTTTTTGGGCGTGAACCTTCAGTATATCCTCACGGCCCTGCAGGTCGGGAAGCTCCACTGGAATACGGCGGTCGAATCGTCCTGGTCTGAGCAGAGCCGGGTCTAAAGAATCCGGTCGGTTGGTGGCCGCCAGAATCACCACGCCCTTGGATCCGTCAAACCCGTCCATTTCCGTAAGCAGCTGGTTCAATGTCTGTTCCCGCTCATCGTTGCCTGAGATTTGGCCGTCCCGCTTCTTACCGATGGTATCGATCTCATCGATAAAAACGATACAAGGAGCTTTCTCAGAAGCCTGCTTAAAAAGATCCCGCACCTTGGCCGCTCCCATGCCCACAAACATTTCCACAAACTCCGATCCAGATATGGAGAAGAAGGGCACCTCCGCTTCACCGGCCACTGCTTTTGCCAGCAGCGTTTTGCCAGTTCCCGGCGGCCCTACCAGCAGAGCGCCCTTGGGCATCTGTGCTCCAATCCCCTGGTATTTCTCGGGTTTATGCAGATAATCGACAATTTCGCTGAGCAATTCTTTCGCCTCATCCTCGCCGGCCACATCAGAGAATTTGATGCCGCTGGTGGACTTGACATACACTTTGGCATTGCTTTTGCCAAAGGACATGGCTCCTGGTCCGCCCATCATATTGCCCATCCTCTTGCTGAGAAACCTTCCCATAATGCTGAACAGCAAAATTGGTACAATACACAAAAGCAGAATCTGCATCAAAGGCGATGTCTGCTTGACTACCTTCTGCGAGAATACAGCGCCTGACTGATAAAGCCGGTCCACCAAATTTTCATCCTCTACCCTGCCCGTTTTATAGACAACGTTCTTATCATCTCCTTCATCGCCTGCTTTCAGCGTATAGTAGATGACATCTTGTTCTATGGTAACTTCCTGTACCTGTTTTTTGTTGATACTGGTCATAAAATCGTTGTAGCTGGTACTCTCAATATTACTGCTGCCTAAAAGCGGAGCTAAAAACATATTGAGAAGAACAATGATGATCAATACTCCCAGGTAATAATAAATCATTGGTCTCTTGTTTGGTCTTTCCTGTTTCACGTCAATTCCCCCTTTTTAGTTTATGGTATATCAATTGTTGATTTTTGTCAACCATTGACTTTAATCCAATTAAACCTTATAATGTATCTTGTATAAACGGAGGTATTTCACATGGACCTATTAAAAAAACCGCCATTTTTTATTCTTACTGAAATTTTTTCAGTCTGCCAGAAGATGGTTATGAATGCATCCGATCTAAAAGGACTTGATCTGACGAAAAACCAGATTTCCATCCTTTTAGCATTGATGCACCACCCTTATTTAAGTATGAGCAGGCTCGCCGATTATATTCCCTCTTCCAAAGAACAAGCCACCCGGGCAGTTGCACCGCTAGTTAAAGAGCACTATGTGGAACGTTTTCAGGATGAAAATAACCGCAAGCTGGTTTTGATCCGGCTCACAGAAAAGGGCCGCAGCTTTATTTGTGAAAAAATAAGCTGCGTGGATCATCAATTGTGCGAAAAAGCTGCAGCACTTTCTGACGAAGATAAAAAAAGATTTCAGGAATCGCTGAACACGACTCTTGAAATCTTAAAGAAATTAGATCAATAGCACAGACCACGCCTTAGATAAAAAGTCTGGCCGCTGATGCGAATAGAAAACAGGCTGCAAGGCCGGAAACGGTGGGTATGGCAAAGGCAAGGGCGGCCCATTTAAAGCTGCCTGTTTCCTTTTTAATGGTAATCAGGGTCGTTGAGCAGGGCCAGTGCATCAGGGAAAAGAGCATGGTACTGATGGCAGTCACCCACGTCCAGCCGTTATCCACAAAAAGCTGTTTCATTGCCGTCAGACTTTCCATCTCCAAAAGGCTGCCCTGGGCCATATAGGTCATAATGATGATGGGCACTACGATCTCATTGGCCGGCAAACCCAGGATGAAAGCGATGAGGATGACTCCGTCCAGTCCCAGAAGCTTGGCAAAAGGATCCAGAAAATCTGCACAATGATTAAGTATGCTGGCCTCGCCGACAGTGATATTCGCCATCAGCCAGATGAGCAGACCGGCCGGCGCCGCTACAACGATTGCCCTCTTCAGCACAAACAGCGTGCGGTCAAAGATGGAGCGCACGATCACGCGTCCGATCTGTGGTCTGCGGTAAGGCGGCAATTCCAGCGTATAAGACGATGGAATCCCTTTGAGCACGGTTTGGGAAAGCAGCTTTGTCACGAGGAAAGTCATGCCGATTCCCAAAACGATGACAACGGTCAGCAAAAGTGCGCAGCGCAGCGATGAGAACACACCTCCCATGGTTCCAATGAAAAACATGGTGAGGATGGCGATTAATGTGGGGAATCTCCCGTTGCAAGGAACAAAATTATTGGTGATAATCGCCAGCAGCCGCTCACGGGGTGAATCGATAATACGGCAGCCGATAACCCCTGCCGCATTGCATCCAAACCCCATGCACATGGTCAGGGCCTGTTTTCCGCAGGCATTGCAGCGCTTGAAAGGTTTATCCAGATTATATGCAATTCTGGGCAGATAACCGGCATCTTCCAGCAAGGTAAACAGGGGAAAGAAAATCGCCATTGGCGGCAGCATAACTGACACGACCCAGGCCAAAACCCGGTATACGCCCAGCACCAGCATGCCGTGCAGCCAGTCCGGAGCGCCGAAAAATTGGAACAATCTTGTCAGTTGATCCTGGACCCAGAACAGAAAATTGGAAAGCAGCTGGGAAGGATAGTTGGCCCCGGTAATGGTCAGCCAAAATACCACGGCCAGAAGGCAGAGCATAATTGGATATCCGGTCCACTTGCTGGTCAGAATCTGGTCAATTCTCCGATCTCTGTTGTTATAAACTTCTTTTTTATAAGTGACCGTATCTTTGCAAAGGGCTTCTGCTGTAAGCACCAGACTGGAAACCACCATGTCTTTCATCTTATCAGCAGTGATCCCCTGTTCATTCAGCTCCTGCTGGGCCCTGTTCAAGGCATCCGCGAGCCTGGGATCCTCCAGAAAATCTTCGCCTAAAAAACGGCGAATCTCCACCACCAGCGACGGATCCTGATCCAGCAGCTTGAGACTGAGCCACCGGCTGTCGATCTGGCCTCCCGCCTTTTCTCTTACAACCGGTTCCACGATCGCCACAGCATCCTCGATCTCCTGGGGATACGTCACCTTCAGGGGCCGGCGGCTGCTCGATGAATCCAAAACAGCATCCATGGTCCGCGTCAGCTGGGACAGACTGCGTTTTTTTCTGGCTGTCGTTCCCACCACCGGCACGCCCAGTTTTTCCGACAATCCCGCCAGATCGATCTTGATCTGTTTTCGCTTGGCCTCATCCATTAGATTGACGCAAACCACTACTTTCGGGGTAATTTCAAGGATTTGCAGCACCAGATTGAGATTTCGCTCCAGACAGGTAGCATCGCAGACCACCGTTACCGCATCCGGCTCCCCAAAGCAGAGGAAATTCCTCGCCACTTCTTCCTCCGCCGAATGGGCCATAAGCGAATAGGTCCCAGGTATATCCACTAAGATTAATGTATGGGCATCACTCTGACAAACGCCCTGCGCATTGGTAACCGTCTTTCCCGGCCAGTTTCCCGTATGCTGATTCATACCCGTCAAGCTGTTGAACACGGTACTTTTTCCCACATTGGGGTTGCCGGCCAGAGCCACTACTTTATCTTCGGGGGAAGTTCTCCGCATTTCCAGACCTACTCCCCCTTCACAAACTCCCAGTGTTTCCGTCGTTGCTTCCATATTAATCTCCTTTCCTCTAGCAGGTGCTGACCAGAACATCGGCGCAATCTTCCGAACGAATGGCAATCACAGCGCCGCGAATTAGAAAGGCCGACGGGTCGCCGCCGGGGCTTCTGCCCACGCACTCAACCTGCGTATCCTCAATCAAACCAATATCCAGCAGACGCCTGCGCATACTTCCGCTGGTACGCAGTTCTTTTACAGTCGCTTTTTCTCCCGGCTTCAGTCCGGGCAAATAATTTATGTTATTCATATTGATAGCCTCCATGAAATATATTTAGGTTAAGGAAACTTTTTTTCCTAGTGCATACTATTCGCCCTGCGTTAAATTGGTTACATGGGATTGAAAAATACCTGAAAGGTAGATGAAATGGATCAAAAACGACAGTTCTATACGTTAAAAGGTTATCAGCTCAACGAAACCGTTTCGCTGACCCCGGCCATGGAGGATTATCTGGAAATGATTTATCGCATTCTCTGTGAACGGAAAGTGGTGCGAATCGGGGAGCTGGCAAAAATGCTCCATGTGGCATCTTCGTCAGCATCAAAAATGGTGCGCCAGCTGCATGAGCTGGGGCTGGTTGCCTTTGAAAAATACGGATACATCCAGATGACGGAAAAGGGCCTCGCACAAGGCGGCTACCTGCTCTATCGCCATGAAGTACTTCACACCTTCCTCTGCCTGCTCAATGGCTCGCAGGAGGAGCTGGAGCAGGTGGAAAAAATCGAACATTTTCTGAATCGGGAAACCATTCACAATCTGGAACTGCTGACCCAGGAAATGAAAAAGAAAAAGACCATGGCTCCGGAAATAACGGCTCCATGATCTCGCTCCTGCTTTTTTATTCTATTGACGATGCGGCTCCCTTTCCAGCGCCGCCCGGATGAATTCCCGGAACAGGGGATGCGCTTTATTGGGACGGCTTTTGAACTCTGGATGATACTGAACAGCTGTAAAATAGCGATTTGCCGGAATTTCCACTGCTTCCGCCAGCCTGCCGTCCGGCGAAGTGCCTGTGATCACCATGCCCGCTTCTTCAAAACGCTGTCTGTATGTGTTATTGAACTCGTACCGATGTCTGTGACGCTCTGTGATTTCTTCAGTCCCGTAGGCCCGCTTCAAAATCGTATCTTCCTTGATCACGCACGGGTATGCGCCCAGCCGCATGGTCCCGCCCTTGGGGATGTCTCCCGACTGATCGGGCATAAAATCAATCACCTTATTTTCCGATTGTTCGTTAAATTCTCCTGAATCAGCGTCTTTAATTCCCAGCACATTGCGAGCAAACTCAATGACTGCCGTCTGCATACCAAGGCAAATGCCGAAAAAAGGTACATCCCGTTCTCTTGCAAATTGAATGGCAGCAATTTTTCCTTCGATCCCCCGGTCGCCGAAGCCTCCCGGCACCAGAATTCCCTGCACATCTCCTAAAAGGCGTCCTGCCGTTTCCTCGCTGACCTCTTCGGCTTCCACCCATTTGATATCCACACAGCACTGATTTTCATAGCCGCCGTGGCGCAGCGCTTCGGCCACTGACAGATACGCATCGTGCAGCTTGACATACTTGCCGACGATGGCGATGGTCACCTGTTTATCCCGGCTCTTGATCCGATGGACCATTTCTTCCCATTCCCGTATTTCACAAGGACCAGCGTTGATTCCCAGCTCCCTGCACACGATCCAGGAAAAATTTTCTTTCTCCAGCATCAGCGGCGCTTCATACAAAACCGGCAGAGTCACATTCTCAATGACACAGTCCGGCTTGACATTGCAGAACATAGAAATTTTTTGGCGGATGGCCTCGTCGATCGGCTCGTCGGACCGCATGACAATTATATCCGGCGATATGCCCATGCCCTGAAGCTCCTTCACAGAGTGCTGGGTTGGCTTGGATTTGTGCTCCCCGGAGCTTTTCAGGTATGGCACCAAGGTCACGTGAATGAAGAGGCAGTTTTCCGCTCCCTGTTCCAGCGAAACCTGCCGGATGGCTTCCAGAAAAGGCTGGCTTTCAATATCGCCTGCAGTTCCGCCGATTTCGGTTATGATGACTTGGGCATTGCTGGTCTTTCCCACTTGATAGATGAAGTCTTTGATCTCATTGGTGATATGGGGAATCACCTGCACCGTGCTCCCCAGATATTCTCCCTGACGCTCCTTGCTTAAGACATTCCAGTAAACCTTGCCGGTGGTCAGGTTGGAGAATTTGTTGAGATTTTCGTCGATAAAACGTTCATAGTGTCCCAGATCCAGATCCGTTTCCGCCCCGTCCTCGGTCACGTATACCTCCCCATGCTGATAAGGGCTCATAGTTCCCGGGTCCACGTTGATATATGGATCCAGTTTCTGCGCCGCTACCTTTATTCCCCTGGCTTTCAGCAGCCTTCCCAGAGATGCTGCCGTGATTCCCTTTCCCAGTCCTGACACAACGCCGCCTGTAACAAAAATGTACTTTTTCATGCTTTCACTTCCTTTCATTTGTCTCTTAATCCATCCAGTGTGATCCTCTGCCCCAGTGATGTACCCTTGTCATCCGGCAAAGGCCGCTCATCAAAAAAGTGCCCGCAAAATAAAAAAATAAGGCTATGCGGCATTTTTGAGTGAGAAGGGTAACCAAGACCCCGTTTCTGCCGTCTTACCTTATGTTTTCCTATTTTCGTGCACTTATTTTAATAATTATTACTGAAAAATTATACTACGAATTTATGAAAAATGCCAGTATTTTTTTTGCTCTGGTTTAAGTCTGGCTGTACAATGGAGTGATCGACAGCAAGCTGCTTGCTCCCGGCGATATCGACTACAACAAATGAATGATGACTGTAATATGCTCCCTTTTTACCCCAAACAGCTTTTGCACAGGCAATAAAAAAATAGTATAATATAAGGAAATTTGGAATGGAAAACACAGCGATAACCGCTTTGAAAACAGCTGACAAACAGAAAGGAAAAACACCATGATTTATCTGATCAACGACTACAGCCTGGGCGCTCACCCGCAGATTATGAAGGCTTTATCCGATACCAACCTGATCCACTCTGCCGGCTATGGGAAGGACCCCTACTGCGACGAGGCAAAGGAGCTCATCAAGGCCCGCCTTGGGAGAAGTGATGTTGACATTCACTTTTTGATGGGCGGCACCCAGGTGAATTTGACAGCCATGTCTGCTTTTCTGCGCCCCCACCACGCGATTATCGCCGCTGACAGCGCCCACATCTGCGTCCACGAAACAGGGGCTATCGAAGCTACCGGCCACAAGGTCATCAGCTGTCCTTCCCCGGACGGCAAAATCCAGCCCAGCCAAATTGAGGAAGCCTATCTTCTGCATAAAGACGAACATATGGTAAAGCCCAAGCTGGTCTATATCTCCAATACCACGGAAGTAGGCACCGTTTATAACAAGGACGAACTGCAGGCTCTGCGCAGCATGTGCGACAAATACGGCCTTTATCTGTATGCCGACGGCGCACGTCTGGGATGTGCCCTGACAGCGCCCGGCTGCTCCCTCACCTTGGAGGATATGGCACAGCTGACCGACGCCTTTTACATCGGCGGCACCAAAAACGGCGCTTTGTTCGGAGAAGCTCTGGTCATCACGCGTCCGGAATTAATGGAAGATTTTCGTTACCATATCAAACAGAGGGGCGGAATGATGGCCAAAGGACGGCTGCTGGGCATCCAGTTTGGCGAGTTGTTCCGGGACAATCTCTACTTCGATCTGGCCCGCCACGCCAACGGCACGGCCGTGCTTCTTAAAAACGGCCTGATGGGAGGTGGATACGAATTCCTGGTGGATTCTCCCACCAATCAGCTTTTCCCCATCCTTCCCAACATGGTCGTCGATCACCTGCGCCAGCAAGTCGCTTTCGAGGACTGGCAGGCGGCAGGCGACCGGGCCTCCGTCATACGGCTGGTTACTTCCTGGGGAACGGACGAGGAAGAAGTCATGGAGTTTTTGCGGTATCTGTAAAACTGCAAGCAGCCGCCCGTCACCCATTACATGCCGCTGGCCCCATAGTTTTTCAGCACCCGGGCGCTGGGATCGTCCACATCGCACCCTTCCCATGCTTTGTTGGGCATCCAGAAGCCGGCGACCATCTCCGCCTGCCCCGGATACGCCTTTTCGAAGAGTTCCCTATAGAGGAGGGACTCTTTTGTAAAGGGCTTGCTGTGATAAGCGTATTTTTCGCAGCCAGCGGCAAAAGCTTCATCGGTGTATTTCGTTTCTGCGTATTCTTTCAGATCATCCACCAAGGAATGTCCTACCGCATCGCTGAAAGCGGCTTTTTCCCGGTAAAGGAGTTCCTTAGGCAGATAGCCGCCCTTTTCAAATGCCTTTCTCAGCAGATATTTACCCTTTCCATAGGTGTTCATTTTCATCTTGGGATCAATGGACATCACATATTTTACAAAATCAAGGTCGCCGAAGGGAACTCTGCCTTCCATGGAGTTGGCGCTGATGCACCGGTCCGCTCGCAGCACGTCGTACATATACAGCTCCCGCAGACGTTTTTCCGCTTCCTGCTGAAAAGCCTCCGGACTTGGGGCAAAATCCGTATACTTATACCCGAACAGTTCGTCCGAAATTTCACCGGTCAGCAGGACCCGCACGTCCGTCGTTTCCCGGATCGCCTTACAGATCAGATACATGCCCATGCTGGCGCGGATGGTGGTAATATCGAAAGTCCCCAGGATGCGAATCACCTCTTCCAGGGAAGAGAGAACATCCTCTTTTGTGATGATGATTTCCTGGTGATCGCTGCCGATATAGTCCGCTGCCTCCCGGGCATATTTCAAATCAATGGCATCCTCCTTCATGCCGATGGCAAATGTCCGGATAGTTTTTTCCGGCATCAGCCTCTGGGCGACGGCGCATACCAGCGAACTGTCCAGACCCCCGCTGAGCAGAAAACCAATCGGCGCGTCGGCATCCAATCGTTTTTCGATGCCTTTTACCAGCTTGTCATGAATTTGCTGGCAAAGCTGATCCAGAGAAGCCTGACAAAACTGCGATACCGCCGTCACATCCCGGTAGCAGATAAAACGTCCGTCTTTGTAATAATGTCCCGGCGGGAAGGGCATGATCTTCTCTGTTAACCCGATCAGGTTCTTGGCTTCACTGGCAAAAATAATTTTACCCGACCCGGTAAAGCCATAGAACAGCGGGCGGATGCCGATGGGATCTCTGGCCGCTATGTAAGTATCTTTTTCTCCATCGTAAATGACCATGGCGAATTCGGCGTCCAGCATGGCGAACATCTCGACGCCGTATTCCCGGTAGAGAGGCAGGATGATTTCACAGTCGCTGTCCGAAACAAAGGAATAGCCTTTTGCTTCCAGCTGTCTTTTCAAAGGGCGGAATCCATAAAGCTCGCCGTTGCAGATGGCATAATCCTGCTCCATCTGAAAAGGCTGCATGCCCGCCTCCTCCAAATCCATGATCGCCAGCCTGTGAAAAGCCAGAATGCCCGACTTGGTTTCGATGACCCTGGACATGTCCGGCCCGCGTGAAAGAGTTTGACCAAACCCTTCCATAAAATCTTTCATTTTTATATCTTTTCCTGTATATCCCATAATTGAACACATCGTTTTTCCCTCCTAATCTCCTGCAGGGCGTTGGCTGCACTCTCTTCTGCAAGCCCTTGTCCCCGGTAAGCAGCAATTAAAAAGTGGCCCTTCATCCTATTAGTTATAGGACGAATAAGCCACATATCCGCGGTGCCACCTATGTTGAATCGATCCCGATCCCCCTTTTCCAACCAAACAGTTGTATCAGCTGTAACGGGCTGATCCCGAATCCCCTACTCTTTTATCGACCGGGGGGCCTCCCCGGCTCTTTCTGCACAGCCCTGTCCGCTCCATAAAATTTCAGTTCACAGCTCCGAAGTGTTATTCACCCAATTCCTATGGCCGGGTTTCCACTGTCTCCGACTCACTATGCACGGTCTATTGGGGTACTTGTCTTCATCAACGCCTTTTACTTTTTTGTTTTTATTAAAATACCATCATTTTTGTTGGTTGTCAATATATTTCTTATATTTTTTTGTTTGCACGAAACAATTTTCTAAAAATTCCTTTCAGCCTAGCACCATATCCTTTTTGGCGGCCGGCAGCAGCTTTTTTCAAATCCGCTTCATCGTAGAAAATTTGCGACCGAATGAGAACGCCCTGTCCCATAACGCCCGCCCGGAACGCTTCTTTTCCATCACAGAAAATTACCAGCTGCTCGCCGGAACGGACTGTTTGACGCTGCCCGCCCCAGTTGACTACTCCATGGCCCTGATGGAAATAAAATCCATAGCAGGCATAGTCCCGGCCTTCAGAATCTTCCCATTCAAGACTCTGCCCGTCTTCCGCCAGCTCCAGCACGTCCAGGTAGCCGGCCGCCCCCTTGCGAACCATCAAGTTATACCCGAGGATCCTGCCAAAGCTCTTGGTTGAAAAACAGCCGTCAAAGCGATCCTGCTCCAGCGCTTTGAGACGGATCACCCGCTGCCCCTGGTGGATCAGCACCGTATCGCCATCCAAAGCCAGCAGCACCCGGTCATATTCTCCCAGCTGATCCAGTGCCGCTCCTTCCTGTTCGAAAACAGAGACACTGAGCCTCCACACAAAATTCCTTTCCTCATAGGCTGCTCCTTGAGGGAAAATCGCCAGTTCCTCCGCTTGCCCATCGGGCCGGCTTATTATATAAAAATCTTCTTCTCTGTAAAAATTATTCATGCCCATATTATATGCGAAATGACGGCGCCAGGCAACAAGTGACTTTCCCCTGCGGCTCGTCAATATTCTGTTTTTCGCCATTCTTTTGTGTTACAATAGTTTTATAGTGATTTTCTAATGATATTCTAATTTTTCTTAAATTACAGTCTAAGAAACCTTTTGTATGATAAGGCTGTAAACAAAAATCAACCAGGAAAATCACGGAGGTAATATCATGGATCATTTAGAAAAAGTGGAAAAATTAAGACAGCGCGCAAACGTCAGCTATGAAGAAGCGAAAAAAGCGCTGGAAGATTGCAATTGGGATATGCTGGACGCAATCGTCATGCTGGAGTCCCAGGGAAAAGTCAAGGAAACAGCAAAACAGACGGCAAGCAGCACAGACGGCGCACAGGCCACAGAACCAGCTCAGGCGCTGACGGTCTGCGGATCCCAGCAGGACGAACATCAGAACGGTTCCGGTAAGCAGGGCGGCGAAAAACAACAAAGCAACTTTTTCACCAAGCTGGGCAGAGCCATTAAATATCTGGTGAAAAAAGGCTGCGAAAACAGTCTGGTTATCAAACAGCACGGCCAGCCTCTGATGGATTTGCCGGTGATCGCATTTATCATTCTGCTGATCCTCTTCTTCTGGGTCGTTGTACCGATTATGGTTATCAGCCTCTTCTTTGACTTCAGCTACAATTTTAAGGGAGCGGATTTGGGAAAAGAACAGGTCAACCGGGCCATGGATTCTGCAACCGAGGCGGTCAATAATTTTAAATCAGAGATCAACAAAGACGATAAATAAGGAGCGAGCAGCATGTCAGTAAAAATTCTTCTCATCGAGGATGAAGAGAAAATCGCCAGATTCACCGAGCTGGAGCTGGTGCATGAGGGTTATGAGGTGGAAAAGGCGGCCGACGGCCGAACGGGTCTTTCGATGGCCGAAAGCGGTGCTTACGATTTGATCCTTTTGGATATCATGCTGCCGGAGCTTTCTGGCATGGAGGTTTTGCGCCGACTGAGAAAGACCTCCCAGGTACCGGTAATCATGCTGACGGCCAGGGACGCGGTGATGGATAAAGTATCGGGTCTGGACATGGGCGCCGACGATTATATCACCAAACCTTTTGCCATCGAAGAGCTTTTGGCCCGCATCCGGGTGGCGCTGAAAAAAGCGGTAAAAACCGACGCGCCTGCCCGATCAGATCAGGAAAATCGTTTAGTCTACGGGCAGCTGTCTATGGACACCGCCCGCCACACCGTGACCTATGGGGATACGGCCATTGATTTGACCAAACGGGAATTTTTGCTGCTGCGGACTTTACTGGAAAACAAGTCCATCGTCATGAGCAGAGATACGCTGCTGGAACGAGTATGGGGTTATGACTATATGGGGGAGACGAACGTAGTGGATGTATATGTGTATTATTTAAGAAGTAAAATAGATGACGTGTTCGGCGAAAAAATCATTCACACAGTCAGAGGAATCGGATATGTGATAAAGGATAAATAAACTATGAACGAAACGAAAAAAATGAGATCCATCGCCAGAAACATCAACCGAAGCTGGGTGGCAGGCCTTTTTGCCGCCTTTCTTCTTTTCGACATTCTGGCGGCGGGATTGACCATCGGCGGCTGGTGTTATTTTCAGGAAACGAAAACCGGCGCAGAATTCAGCCTTAAAACGCCCCGGCACTTTGAAACCATCGATGCTGATCAAATACCGGAAGAACACCAGGGCTATGCGCAGAGGAGCAAACGCTGGATTCTGATACCTTTTCAGGATACCATGATCCGCGCCCAATATGTTTATGAGGATTCCAGCGGCAAAAAACAGACCGTCTATGCGGGAAAGTTTCTGGTCTTCTCCTGGCGATGCCTGGCATTGATCATCCTCATTCAGCTGCTGAGTCTGCTCTCTGATATGCTGACCGGATCCCGCAAGGCCCGCAGGCAGCTGGCCCCGCTCTATGAAATGACCCAAAAGGCAAAGGAACTGACCGACGCTGCTGCTTTTGATGAAAGCAAGTTCCACGATTTGGAGGATGCCATCAGCCAGATCAGCCCCACCGGGCCTGACGCCAGGCTGCAAACCGGAGACACGGAACTGGAGGGGCTGGAACAGGCCGTCAACAGTCTGCTGGACCGTATGCGCCAATCCTACCAGCAGCAAGCCCGTTTTGTGTCCGATGCTTCCCATGAGCTGAGAACGCCCATCGCCGTCATTCAGGGCTACGCCAACATGCTGGACCGATGGGGAAAAGAGGATGAAAAAATTCTTGCCGAATCCATCGATGCCATAAAGAGCGAATCAGATCATATGAAAAAGCTGGTGGAACAACTGCTGTTTTTGGCAAGGGGCGACAGCGGCAGGACCAAACTTACCATGGAAGAATTTTCTTTGAGGGAAACCATCAAAGAGGTCTTCGATGAATCGGTAATGATCGATTCCGACCATCATTACCATTTGAAAGAGTCGGAAGACCTGAAAATTACAGGGGATGCGGCTATGGTAAAGCAGGCCGCCCGTATTCTGGTGGACAACGCGGCAAAATACACGCCCGCCGGCGCCGACATCGTGCTTCAAGTCAAAAAAAACGAAAAAAACCACCCATGCTTTGTGGTTCAGGACGAAGGAATCGGCATTGCGGCCGGCGATGTTTCCCACGTATTTGAGCGGTTTTTCCGCGCCGATCCGGCCCGGGGCAGAGACAGCGGCGGAACCGGGCTGGGACTTTCCATCGCCAAATGGATTGTCGACCGCCACGGCGGATATTTCCAAGTCCTCAGCCGTGAAGAAATCGGCACCCGGATCACAGTCTGCTTTCCCCAGAATCCTCACTGATCCTTTTCAAGATCATTAAACCCTTCTCCCGTGCCCCAGACGGTTTCCACAGGAAGAACGGTCACCAGAGCCTTCTTATCCAGATCTGCGACCTTGCGCTTTACCAGTATGCTTTCTCTTGGCGAACACATGACGCTGAGCTGGGTATACTGGTTTTTTGTGTATTCGCCTGTTATCTTCACACTGGAAACGCCCCTCTGAATATCCTCGATGATATACCGGCTCACCGCCTGATCCTGCGAAGTGATGATCTCCAAGCGAACGATCTTCGTTTCAAAGCCGTACATGACGATATCCACCATTCTGCTGATGATCACCTGGGTTATCAGAGCATAGAGAGCAATGTTGCGGCCGAAGATAAAAGCTGATACGACAATAATCACCCCGTCGATGGCCAGCAGAATCTTGCTGAGACTGTAATAAGGAAAGAGCTTCTTTTTCAGGATTTTGGCAATGGCCTCGGTGCCGCTGAAGGAGTATCCCCGCCAAAAGACCAGGCCCACGCAGATGCCGGAAAAAACGCCGCAGAATACCGCTGCCAGCAGCACATCCTTGTCCTCCAGCAGCTGGAGATCCAGTTTTTCAAAGAGAAACATCACCGCCGGATAAACGATGGTCAGCAGCAGGATTTTTCGAAATTCCCTCAGTCCCAGAAAAATCACAGCAATGATCAGGATCAAAATCGAGCCGCCGTAATAAAGCAGCGAAAAATCCAAAGGCACGTAATTTTGAACGATCCGCACAATGCCGGTCAGTCCGCCGCTGGTGAGGCCGTTGGGGATCATCACGCCTACTGTGGAAAAAGCGCCCACACAGCAGGCCGCCAGCATGAAAAAGAGATCGACAGCAGCGGCCTTAACTTGTTCTTTGACCAATTTTGGCTCTTTGATTTTGCTCATCCATTATACTCCCGCTTGTAAAATTGTCAGTGTGCTGTTGCCGAACACATCCACGGCACGAATACTGATCTTATTAATATTGTATCCGATCTGCCGGCAAACTTTCTCAATTCGGTCTTTTTCCTTGGGAAAGGAAAATTGGGGATTATGGATTTTTCCATCGTATTGGAAATCCACACTCCAGTACTCCAGCAGCTGAAGCGGATCTTTTTTACGGAATTTTTTGATCACTTCCCGGTCCTTCCCTTCCAAGGGAATATGCCGCAAGTCCAGATCATAGCCCTTGAGCGTCACGGTCACCAGCTTTTTATCCGTAAATTCGATAGGCTCGGTTTCCAGACTAACCTTCAATTCTTCACTTTGTTCGTCTGCTTCCGTTTCCAGCAATGTAAATGTACTCTTTTTTACGGACATACGTTTCAGACTGCTGGCTGTGGCGATGCCTCCCACATCGCAGGAAATCCACTGTCTGCCCAGTTTTTCCGCGGTCGCCGCCAAGGTTCCCGACCCTCCGAAAAAGTCTGCACATAGATCGCCCGGCCTGCTGCAGCTTTCCACGATCCGGGAAAGGAGCTGTTCCGGTTTTTGGGTAGCATAACCGGTCCGTTCAGCAGAGGTTCTCCCTACCATATCCACCTGCCACACATCTTTCATATTGACCATCGTATACCAGCCCAGTTCATCCTTATACTCTTTGACGCCCTTAAATCGGTAAGGTTTGTAGCCCCGATTATAGGACTTTTCCTGAAGAGGCTGAAAATAATACTTCTTGCTCTTTCCATAAAACAATAGCGTATCATGTTTTCTGGAAAAGTTTCGTTTGCCCGTTCCGCCGGACTTGTAGTTCCAGATGATTTCATTGACAAAGCGATCTTCGCCGAAGATTTCATCCAATAGAATTTTCACATAATGAACCACGTGCCAGTCCAAGTGTACCCAAAAGCATCCCTCTTCCGCCAGCAGGTCGCGAATGAAAAAAAAGCGGACGCAGAGCATGCGCAAGTATTCTTCCATACCGGTCTTCCACAGATCATCGTAAGCAGTCGGCTTTATAGCCGGCGAATCGTCCACAAGGGGCGACTTTAGTTTGATGACCGCATCGTAGCTGGCCTTGGAATAAAAGGGAGGGTCCATATAAATCAGCTGAATCTTGCCTTCCAGCTCTTTTTCCCGGATCAAGTACTGGATGAATTCCAGGTTATCTCCCCGGGCCAGAAGGCTGGCGCTCTCTTCCTCTGTATGATTGATCCTTTCCACCGGGCAGAAACTCCTGCCTCCTGGTATGGAATTTTTTATCTCCTGGTATTCGCTGCGGCTCTCCTCCAGAATGGAAGGAAGTAAATAGATCAAGCTCATCGTTTTCTGCCTTTCTTGCTTTTATTCTGTTCCAGCAGCACTGGGATCAGATCCTTTCTCTTTGCTTTTTCCAGGGCAAGCTTCACCAGCCGGCGGTTTTCCGGCTTATGAAAATGGATCAGAGCCCGCTGCATTTTTTTGTCTTTCAGATCTTTGGCCACATAAACCGCTTCCCCGGTAAATGGGTCCTGCTCCGTATAGTACATACATGTGGACAAGGTCCCCGGCGTCGGGTAAAAGTCCTGCACCTGGTCGGGAATAAAATGGTTTTCCTTGAGAAAGAGCGCCAGTTCTATGGCATCTTCCAGTCTGCTGCCCGGGTGGGAGGAGATCAAGTAAGGAATCAAATACTGCTTTTTCCCCAACTCTTTGTTGATTGTTTTATAGCGGCTGGTGAAGGCCTGAAAGATTTCTTTACCAGGTTTACGCATGTATTTGAGCACTTGGGGCGATATGTGCTCCGGCGCTACCTTGAGGGTTCCGCTGATATGATGGCGGCACAGTTCCCAAAGGAAGGACTCGTCTTTGTCCGCCATCACATAATCGTAGCGGATTCCTGAACGGATAAACACTTTCTTTACCCCCGGCAGGCTGCGCAGTTCCTTGAGAAGTCTGCGGTATTCGCTGTGGTCGACGTTCATCTGCGGGCAAGGTTTGGGATAGAGGCAGTCTTTCTCCTTGCACACACCTGCCTCCAATTGTTTTTTGCACGCCGGATAACGGAAGTTGGCCGTAGGACCACCCACATCGTGGATGTACCCTTTGAAATCCTTGCTGCGGGTCATGGACTCTGCTTCTTTTAACAGGGAATCGATGCTCCGGCTGCGCAGGGCCCTTCCCTGATGATAGGTGAGGGCGCAAAAACTGCACCCGCCGAAGCAGCCTCTGCTGCTGGTCAGGCTGAACCGGACTTCTTTCAGGGCGGGAACGCCCCCCTCCTTTTCGTACATGGGGTGGGCTTCTCCTTCATATGGCAGTTCATAAATCTGATCCAGCTCTTCCCGCTCAAGAGGTGGCTGGGGAATGTTCTGAACCACACACAGATCATCGCCGTAAGGTTCCATCATCTGTTTTCCTGCGATCGCATCGTTGTTTCGGTATTGGAGAGCGAAACTGTCGCCGTATCGCCTCTTGCTGCTTTGAATTTCTTCAAAGGATGGGAGCACAATGGTTTGGTCGTCAGCGTCCTTCAGGCTGCCTTTGACGCAGGTTCCCCCGATCCACCCCACATCTTTGGCTTCAAGGCCTGAATCAAGGGCTTCGGCGATTTGGATCACCGCCCGTTCCCCCATTCCATATATGAGGATATCGGCTTTTGCATCAAGCAAAATGGAGCGGCGTACCTTGTCGTCCCAGTAATCGTAGTGGCCCAATCTGCGCAGGCTGGCTTCCAGTCCGCCGATGATAATGGGTGTATCTTTGTAAGCTTCCCGCGCTTTGTTGCTGTAGACGATCACGGCCCGGTCGGGGCGCAGGCCGGCTTTGCCGCCGGGGGAATAATGGTCGGTTTTCCGCCTGTGCTTGAACACGGAAAAATGATTGACCATGGAATCCACATTTCCGCTGTTGATTAAAAATCCCAGCCGCGGCTTTCCAAATCGGGTAAAGTCCTTCACCGAACGCCAGTCGGGCTGAGCAAGGACCGCCACTTTATAGCCGAACCGTTCCAGCAATCTACTGATGATCGCTGTGCCAAAGGACGGGTGATCCACATAGGCATCTCCTGTCACCAAGACAAAATCCGCCTGCTGCCATCCCCTCTCTTCCATATCTTTTTTTGAAACCGGTAAAAACACACTGCTCTCCTTTTAAACTGCAAAATTCCCTATTCAGTTTTTCTCCAAATAGGGAATTCTGTTTTACGTTCTTTCCATTTTATCATAGTTTATCCAATATTTAAACCTATTAAACTCCTCATACCTCTTGCTATTTTACTTTGGAGGTATAGGACAGCTTGATCCAATAACCGTTGGTTTTCAGCTTGCCCCATCCGTTTTTCTTCTGTTTGATCACATAGGTTCCCTTCTTGATCCTGCCTTTGCTCTTGTACTTGGTCCCCGGACCGCTTCGCATATTCAGGCTGGAAACCTTCACTTTCACTTTATAGCTTCCCTTTGAAGCTGAGCTGCCGGATGAGGAGCCGGCTTTGGTATATGCAAGACTGATCCAGTAGCCGTTTTTCTTCAGCTTACCCCATCCATTTTTGGTCTGTACAACGACATAGGTTCCTTTTTTGAGCCTGCCTTTGCTCTTATAGTTTGTTCCCGGACCGCTTCGCATGTTCAACTGAGTTACAGCCACTTTTACTTTCGTCTCTTTCGCTCTGTTTATTTTGATTGTGTAGGTCTTTTGGCCTCCGTTCTGCGCGGTTACCTTTATATTCTTGGTGTTGGTGCCTGTTGCAAGGCTAACTTTTCCTGTGCCGGAAATACTGGCTTTGGAGTTTGCCTTGGTGGCTTTGATGGTCACCGAAGATACATTGCTGGGTACACTAAGGGAGTAGGAAGTCGTCCCTGCATGAAAGGCCGGTGATATGGAATGGCCGCTGACAC
Organism: Hominibacterium faecale; assembly: GCF_020734085.1. Classification (NCBI taxonomy): domain Bacteria; kingdom Bacillati; phylum Bacillota; class Clostridia; order Peptostreptococcales; family Anaerovoracaceae; genus Hominibacterium; species Hominibacterium faecale. The sequence goes on along the minus strand of NZ_JAJAGH010000014.1, from coordinate 43,484 downwards.
TGAGGGCTTTCAGGTTATTATTGGAATTAGCAGAATCCGTCACTCTTGTGGTGTATTCCAGGCTGATCCAATAGCCGTTGCTTTGCAGCTGTCCCCATTCTCCGTCGGAGCTGACTGCCTTCAGCTGGTAAGTCCCCTTGGCGATTTTACCCATGTTGGAATATCCGGTTCCTGGACCGCTTCGCATACGCAGATCCGATACATCGACTCTCACGCTGTAGCTTGCCGATACCGTTCCTTGATTAGCGGGTTTTTTATCAGTTACATATATGTATCCTTTAGGCGTACCATTGCTGCTCCATGGTTTACCATAATGAAAGAAGAAATCATCGGTGGAACTGGGGCCGTAAGTTTTGGTCTGCCATCCTGATTCTGAAACATAAATCTGACCGTTGACCACTTTCTCCACAAAGGCGACATGCGTTCTGTAAACCACCAGTGCGCCAGCTTTAGGTGTGGAACCGTATGCATAATATTTTCCTTTTTTATTGCAGTCCCACCAGTCTCCCGCATTGCCGCGCAGATTGGGGTTGAGAGGTTCTCCTAAAACTTCGCTGGCTCTGCTGTAAGCCCACCAGGTACAGTTGCCCCAGACATAACCACCTGTTCTTCCATCGTCCATGATACCTTTATAGTATTTGAAGTCCGGAGCCAGCCTCCCCGCCTTCCAAAAGCGGTTTAAATCCGAATAATAAAATCTGGCGCTGGGATCGTTCAGCTTGGGCATGCTTGTCCGAATGGTAAAACTGGCAGCTGACGCTTCCTCTGGTTTTGCACCCATAGGCGCCAGCAGCGACACTACCAGGAACAGTATGAGCAGCACTGACAGGAATCTTCGCTTCATAATTGCCTCTCCTTTGTTTACATAAAATCTTTGTCTATTGTATCATTTTTTGTTATTTTTTGTCAAACATGTTTATTTGGTAATGATTTCCATGGATTGAATGACCGTTTCCAGCCGGTCCAGCTGAGATTCGTTTCCTCCCTGGAGGCCGATTTTGATCTCGCTCAGTTCCTTTTGCAAAGCCTGGATTGAGCAGGCAGGGCAAACCACCACTGGTACCAGCTTGATGGCGCCGTTTTCTTCAGTCACTTCCAGCTTATCGCCTTCTTTGATCCCCAGCTTTCTTACGATATCGCGGGGTATGGTTATCTGGCCCTTTTGCCTGAATTCAACAATCATACACACTGTCCTTCTTATTGTAAGACTTTCCAACTTTCTTACTATTGCAATCCTTCACTTTCCTACGATTATAACTTTTTTTACAAAAAAGGACAACGCTATCGGCCAAAACTTTTTCCGTCAGAAGCTTGAAATTTCAATGTTTACCATGTAATCCAGCTGGCTCTGGGCCAATATAACAAGATGTGGTATAGTCTTACAAAAAAGCTACTAGCGGCTGGTTCGTTATCAACAGCGGTGTAAAATTAGTGTAACCGGCTGCATCGACTGTACAGTCAAGCTATGAAAAAAGCACCATTTTCGTAAAATCACAAAAATGGTGCAGGTATAGACGCCGGGCTGGCAAATAAATCAAGATACTCTGTTCATGCGCCGCCCCTCGCGTACTGCATGTACATAGGAGGCTTCGCTCCTGTCATACATACCTTTTATATTTACAGTAATTCTTTTCTGGAAAGATTGATTCTGTTCTGGCTGTCGATTTCCGTAACCTTGACCTTAACCTTATCGCCGACGTTCATCACATCTTCCACTTTTTCTACACGATGTTTGGCCATCTTGGAGATGTGGAGGAGTCCTTCCTTGCCAGGCAGGATTTCAATAAAGGCCCCGAAATTCATCAGTCTGGTTACAGTTCCTTCATAGATTTCACCCACTTCAACGTCCTTGGTCAGCATTTCCACCTCATGGAGGGCTGCATGGGCGCTGTCCATATCAGGCGCAGCGATATAAACAAGTCCGGTATCGTCGATGTCGATCTTGACGCCCGTGTCGCCGATGATCTTGTTGATCGTCTTTCCTCCCGGCCCGATGACGGTTCTGATTTTGTCCGGATCGATCTGCAGCGAAATGATTCTTGGTGCATAAGGAGACAACTCTTTTCTCGGCTCCGGAAGCTCATCCAGCATTTCCTTCATGATATGCATACGGCCTTCGTAAGCCTGAGCCAGCGCATCCTGCAGAACCTGCTTGGAAAGACCGTGGACTTTGATATCCATCTGAATGGCTGTTACACCCTTTTCCGTTCCCGCAACCTTAAAGTCCATGTCGCCCAGGAAGTCTTCCATTCCCTGAATGTCGGATAGAATAGCCATTTTGCTGGTGCCGTCGTCTTCAACCCGTTCAATCAGTCCCATCGCGATACCGGCAACCGGCGCCTTAATGGGCACACCCGCATCCATCAGGGCCAGACAGCTGCCGCACACAGATGCCTGTGAAGTAGAACCGTTTGAAGATAAAATTTCCGATACCACGCGAATGGCATATGGGAAATCTTCCACACTGGGCAGCACAGGAATCAGCGCCCGTTCTGCCAGAGCTCCATGTCCGATCTCTCTTCTTCCCGGACTTCTCATTGGTCTTGCTTCGCCTACGGAATAAGGCGGGAAGTTGTAGTGGTGCATATAACGTTTTTCCGTCTGCTCCGTAATGCCGTCGATGGTCTGCGCATCGCCCATAGCACCCAGAGTGGCAACAGACAGAGCCTGCGTCTGTCCTCTCTTAAAGAGGCCGGAACCATGGGTTCTCGGGAGAACGCCAGTGTCTACCCAAATTGGACGAATTTCATCCAGCTTGCGGTTATCCGGGCGGATGCCGTCATCCAGGATCAGACTTCTCACCTGCTCTTTGGTGATAGCATAGAGAACATTATCGATATCTTTTGCATTTTCCGGATAGATTTCTTCAAAGTGCTCTTTGGTCTCTGCTTCCACAGCGTCCATGTTGTCCAGTCTTTCCATCTTGTCGTAAGTCTGAATCGCAGCACGCATTTTATCTTCCGCGTAAGCTCTGACAGCCGTATTGATTTCCTCAGGCACCTGATAGAGATCCAGTTCCTTTTTCGGCTTGCCTACTTCAGCTACAATATCTTCAATAAAGGCAACAATCTTTTTGATCTCTTCATGAGCGAACATGATCGCATCCAGAATGTCTTCTTCCGGCACCTCGTCGGCTCCCGCTTCCACCATCATGATAGCTTCTTTTGTTCCGGAAACAACCAGATGCATGTCGCTGTTTTCTCTCTGCTCCAGGCTGGGATTGACGACAAACTGGCCGTCCACTCTGCCGATCAGAACCGATCCTGTAGGGCCGTCCCACGGAATATCAGAAATAGCCAGAGCTACGGAGGATCCGATCATCGCCGCGATTTCAGACGGAGCATCGTTATCCATGCACATAACCGTAGCAACGACCTGTACATCATTGAAAAATCCTTTCGGAAACAGCGGACGAAGCGGCCTGTCCATCAATCTGCAATTCAGGATCGCTTTTTCGCTGGGTCTGCCTTCTCTCTTGATAAATCCCCCTGGAATTTTTCCTGCCGCGTACATCTTTTCTTCATAGTCGCAGCTCAACGGGAAAAAGTCAATGTCCGGTCTGGGCTCTTTGGACATGACAGCTGTAACATTTACAACCGTATCCCCGTATTTTACCATAACCTGACCATTTGCCATCTCGCAGACTTTTCCGATTTCAAGCTCTAAAAGTTTGCCTCCGACAGCAGTTTTAAACGTTCTGTAATCAGTGAATTTCATTAACAACTACCTCCTGTTAATTTCTTCTCCTCAAAAACTAAAAATTCGCGGGTTTTCCGCATAAAAAACGCGTGCATGACGGAATCAAAGCTTCCTATGCACACATGTCGCTGACAAGCAGCGACGCTTCGCAAGGTACGTTCTTTGAAACTCCGTCAATATCGATTGCATCGATATTTCCTGCGTTATAAAAAAGTTTCCTTTGGAAACGTTGTTCGCACTTCGCGCTCACTTTCACAAGGCAAACTTTTTTGAAGCATAGGCAATGCTACGCATTCAATATTCCTATGCTATAAAAAATCAAGCGGGAGCAGATCTCCCGCTTGCATTCTTTCTCGATTATTTTCTTAACCCCAGACGGGAAATCAGAGTTCTGTAACGTTCCAGATCCTTTTCCTTCAGGTAATTAAGAAGGTTCCTTCTCTGACCGACCATCTTCAGAAGTCCTCTTCTGGAGTGGTGGTCTTTCTTGTGCACCTGCAGGTGCTCGTTGAGGTCGTTAATTCTGTAAGTCAGAATCGCAACCTGTACTTCCGGGGAACCTGTATCCCCTTCTTTTAACTGATACTCTTTGATAATTTCCGCTTTTTTCGCTTGATTAATCATTGTTTTTCTCCTTTTCTGTATCCACCTTCAGCCGGGCCTCCGCCGGAGCGTCGTAAAACTCAGCAAAAGGTAATTTTGCTAACGATTTATAATACCATATTGTGTATGTGTTATGCAAGTTATTTCCGGGTTTTTCATATAAATGATTCTGTCCGCCCAATCGTCATTCTATACATGCGCCGTTACTTTTTTGTTAAAGCGGATTCTTTCATTTTTGCCACCAATGGGATTTCCAAAGCTGTAAGAATCACCACGCCCAGCATCGGAACCGTTACACCGCCGAAGGCTCCTTCTGCTGCTTCAAACAGAAACACAAAGAGGACACCGGAAATTTGTCCCATGAGCAGGATCATGCCCAGCGAAGTTCCCTCCTGCACCGGATAAGCAACCTCCGATCCATGCTGAAAGAGGATCGGCGCCACGCCCATAATGGCAAAGCCCGCCACTGCTGCGGCAAAAACAAGCATACCAAAGCCTTTGAGCATGGTCATCCCCAAATACAGCGGCACCAGCAGAATGATCGCCGTAATCAAAAACGGAATTCGCTTTCCCGCCCGATCTGAGATCATGGGCAGAATAATCGCGCCCAAAACGCCGGCCAGCACAAAAGCAGCGCCGATGATACCCGCCTGAGCGGAAGTAATGCCCCTGGGCATCAGGATGCTTTCGATCAAAGTCAGCAGCGTGTTGAAAATTCCCATTGAAATAAAAGCGATGATCATGGCAAGAAGGTAGGATTTATTGCGGAGAAGCACCTTCAAAGTAGCCAGACTGAAATCCTCTTTTTCCGCCTCAGGTCCCGGCGGCGCCACAGGCGGTTTTTCCCTGGAAAAAACAATCGCCAGCAGGGATGCGGCAACGCCGACCACAGCAAATGTTTTCAGCACGCCCGGAAGTCCATACTGCTCCGAAAGCATTGGCGATAAAACCATGGGCAGCGCAAACCCCAGGTATTGCGCCATGGTCAGAAGTCCGGCGGCAGTCGCCCGCTCATCAAAGGGAAACCAATTGGCGGCGACTTTGGTCGTGATATTGAGCAAAAACGGCTGCCCGGCTGCGATCAGGAATTGAGAAATGATGACCATGGTAAAGCTTTCCGCAAACAATCCTCTGGTCAAGCCGAAGATTCCGGTCAAAAGGGCGCCGATCCAAAGAGACGTCCGAAAGCCAAAGCGGTCGATCACATATGCCGCCGGAATGCAAAATACGATAAACATAATCATATAACTGGTAGCCAGCATAGTAATCGCCATAGAACTGGTGCTGTAAAAGGTTTCGGCAATACTAGAGATGGGCGAAAAAGTGAGCCACATCATTTCTGTAGCTATAATCGCGGGGATCGTTGTAAAGAGAATCACCCACCGATAAGGAGATATATTTTTCGTTTTCATTTTACAAACTCCTCCTATTCAGCATGCCAAAGTTTTTCCGGTTTGTTTTATATAAGCTTCTAAAAATTTGGAATAAGTTCTCGTAAACGGCAGTATTGGCAGGCTGCGGTTCATAAACGTGATCTACGGAAATCAGTGTTTTTATTTCATCGATGGATTCGATGACCTTAAGCCCTAAAGCCATAAGAGCAGCAGATCCTACAGCCCCTGCGTTCTGCGGATTTTTAACCGTTTCTATCCGCCTTCCCAGCACATCGGCCAGGATTTGACACGTCAGCGGCGCCAAGGCCCCTCCCCCGGCAAAGCGAATGGTCTGCGACGTTTTGGTCTGTTTTTCCATCGCCCTCAGCTGCCACTTCAAATGAAGACAAACTCCTTCGATCACGGCATGAATCATATCGGAAGCGGTGGTTTCGATTCCCAGATTGAAAAACAGACCTCTTGCATCTGGATCTTCAAACGGGCATCGATTTCCGTGAAGCCAAGGCGTAAAGAGAACACCGTTGCTTCCGGCGGGTATTTGACTGATCTTATCCATAATATACCCGTAGAGATTTTTGTGCTTGCTTTCCAAATCTTCATAGGCAAACTTTTTTTCCTTAAATAGGCCCAGCTCATCCAAACCGATATGGTCCCTGGCCCATTCCAGACATTTGCCCGCAGTCTCCAGCTCGGCAAAGCAATTGAATCGATTCGGGTCTGCGCCAACGATGGAAGCGATCATCGATCCTATGTCCAGCCTCTGTTTTTCCACCACCGTCGAAACCCATCCGGATGTCCCCATATAGATATGGGTTGCCCCTGTTTCCACTGCTCCTGCTCCCACGCCTATGAGGGAAGCATCACCGCCTCCGGAAAAAACAGGAGTGCCTTTGGCCAGACCCAATTCTACTGCCGCCTGCCCGGTAATGGTTCCTACCTGGTCCCGGCATTCGCAGATTTGGGGAAGATGTTCCATGTTCACATCCATCATGGAGCAAAGTTCCCTGCTAAAGCCTTCTTTGCCCTTTCTGGTGTCATAAAGCAATGTGGCAAAAGCACTGTCCCTGGACATGATGAAATTTCCCGTTGCCCGGCAGACCAGATAATCTTTCACATCCAGCCATTTATGTACTTTGGAGAAGATTTCCGGCTCCTCATCTTGCACCCACTTGTATTTCCAAAGAGGGTCCTTGACGCTGGCGGAAACGGCTCCGCTGATCATGATGGATCGCAGCAGCTTGCGGGCGTTCATACCCATGATTTTAAAGCCCCTTTGAAGCCCCTGTTCCATCTGCTTTTTTCCCCGATTATCCATATAGCTCATGGCGTTTCTAACCGGCTGCCCTTCTTGATCAACTAAAACGACGGCCTGCATCTGCGCACAAAAGGAAATCCCTTTGATTGCTTCCTTGGCGACCCCGGCCTTATGCAAAAGCTGGTTTGTGGTATCGCACATTGCCCGCCACCATTGCTGCGGATCTTGCTCTACGCCCCCATTTTCCAGGACATAAAGATCATAATCCACCAACTCGCCGGCGATAAATTCGATGCCTGTTTCCATCGATAATGAAAACAGACAGCATTTTACGCCTGTCGTTCCCACATCGTAAGCAATCACGTACATAGGCTCACTCTCCTAACTTTGAGTACTTCCTCAGATAGATTTGCCTCATCAGAAAACGATCAAAGAATTTGATGGGGGTCCCGCCGCTTTCTTTCGCTGCGAAATAGGCTTTACAATTTTTTTCCACCAGCATAGACAGAGCTTCTGCATCGCTGACGTTTTTGCCTACACAAAGAGCACCGCGCCCCCTGACCAACATAGATTTTCCCGCTCTAACCGCAGATTCAATCGCCTCCGGTCCTGCGAACTTCATACTCATTCCCGCCATCTGCGCAAAATCGTCTAAATAAGGTTTGAGGCGGATTTCTTCCTTCAAAAAGGCTTTTACTACTGGGCTGCAGTTCCAAATGACCGCCTTTTCATGTTGATTTTGGATGAATTCTTTACTCGCCGGATGGCGGGTGATGTCCGGGTGGAGCTGATCCAGATATTGGCCGCATGCCTGCTCCAGGTTATGGGCAGTGCGGAAAGCCTCTTCATAGCTGCTGCCATAGATCACCGCTCCGTGGTGTTTCAAGATGACAGCTTTGCCATCAGAGGCGGAAACGGCTTTGACCGTATTGGCACAGAGGGTTTCCGTTCCCGGCAGGCCGTATTCCGCGCAGATGACCCGTTCTCCGATTCCTTCGCAGGCCTGATTCAGTTCTATTTCCGATACTCCCATCGCCGAGATGGCCGACGCATTTTCCTGATGGGTATGAATGACAAATTGGGCATCGTCTTTCAATTGATAGATAGCCCGATGAATCCGTTTTTCCGAGGAGGGTTTGATGTCGCCTTCGTAACTGAGATCGCTCATTTTGACTTCAACCACTTCCTCTTCGGTCAGCGTAAGGTAATTGCGGCCGCTGGCCGTGATGACAAAGGTTTCATCATCGACCCTGCAGCTGACATTCCCCCAAGTCCTGGCGATCAGCCCCGACTTGGACAGCTCTTTTCCAGCCTGAATCACTTGTTTTTTTGCTTCTCTTTTCTCCATTATCCTAACTCCTCAACATTGGATAGTACTCGATCAAAACGATTTAGAATGTCAGGCAGCATAGATTCCTCGTAAGCGGCACTGGTATAAAGCCTGCTTCCTGCCAGCGTTACGATACCTTCAGCCATATAGGCGGCCCCCATATGTTCCATTTCCTGCTTCCTGGCAGAAGTCGCTTTCAGCACCTCCGGTATCTGCCATGGTTTATGCCAGTTGATGGCATAATGCATGGCTCCTGTTGTATCCAAGTGACAGATGGACCCCTGGTTAAAAGCGACAAAGGGCAGTTTATACTTGTCGATCAGCTGATTCAGTCCGTCTGTCAGCCGGTCGGCGAATTTACCGGCCCTTGGTATGGCTCCTGATTCTTCAATTTCGCAAAGGGTATAGTAGCCCGCCACACAGCTGATGGGAGCAGCTGCCATGGTTCCGCCCACCAGAGCTTTCGGATGCTTTGCTTCGCCGCCAATGCCGGAAGACAAGTATTTCATATATTCTTTCTTGCCGCCCAGGCCGCCTGCTCCCGGATATCCGCCTGCGATGACTTTACCGAAGATGGTCAGATCGGGAGAAATTCCAAAATAACCCTGTGCCCCGCTCATGCCGATTCGAAAGCCGCATACCACTTCATCACAGATCAAAAGGGCTCCGTACTGCCTGCACAGTTTTTCAACGCCTCGGCAAAAGTCATAATCCACCGGCCTGGTACCGCTCTCCGGTCCCACCGGCTCCAGCATAACCGCAGCCGTGCCCCCTTTCATCTTATTACGCCGCAGCTTTTTCTCCAGGTCATTCAAATCATTGGGGAAAAACTCGTCGGTGTATTTGAACATTTTTCTCGGCACGCCTTTGGCCTGGGTCCATTTTGAACCCGGAATTCGTATTCCGTAGGCCAGCTGGTCGCTCCATCCGTGATAGGCGCCTCCCATCTTCAAAATCCGTTTGTTTTTCGTGGCCAGTCTGGCGACGCGGATGGCGCCCATGCAAGCCTCTGTTCCCGATCCCATCATACGAAACATTTCTACTGATTCTATGCTGTCACAAATTTTCTTTGCCAATTTGTACTCGTATTCGTGGAACAAACCTGTAGACGGTCCGCAGGTTTCCAGCAGCTGGATCACTTTCTTTCGAACAGATGGCGGATTGCTCCCCAGTACGGTAGGCCCGCCCGCCTGGAGAAAGTCGTAATACTGATTGCCGTCCACATCGTATAAATATGCGCCCTCTGCCTTGTTGAACGCCAGTGGAAAAGGATGGTTAAAAGCCAAGTTGTGCTGAACGCCTCCGGGTATGATATTTATCGCTTCGTCAATCATCGCTTTTGAAGTCCGGCACTTTTTTCCGAAATATTCCTCTTCGTAAGTTTTCAAGACTGAAGGTTTGATGGAATAGATGGGCTTTTCAATCAGGGCATCCAGTTTTTTTGTAACTTCCTCCGCATCTAAGTAGTTCGTAATTGCATATTGATCTTCCATTTTTCTTTTACCTCTCTATCGATATATCCCTGTTAAAGCCAGGTCTAAAATATGGTTTATTTTTTCTTCGCACCTCTCTTTTGAATAAGATTCCATGCGTTCCCATTGGAATTGGGAATTGAGATAGACACCCATGAAAAGATCAAGAATGTCCTCAGCTTCAACCTCTTGACGAAATATCTCCTCCTGCTGGGCCTGCCGTATCATCTGCAAAAAAAGCTGCCGCACAGGTTCGCCCTTTTTGTAAAGGGGACTGGTTTTGCAGGAATTAAGATATAGAATCCTTCGGCTCACTCCAATGAAGGGAATGCTGTCGGAAACCAGAAATACCAGCGCTTTTCGGATTTTGCTATCTGCATCTTCATTTGCCAGCTCTTTTTCAACATATGTGAAGAATACTTCCGTTTCGTCCTCCGCCGTTCCAACAAGCAGACTTTCTTTGTTGGGGAAATAATTGTATAAGGTCGCTTTGGAAACCTCTGCTTTTGCTGCCACATCCTCGATCATGGTGTTTTCGAAACCATTGGCCTTGAAAAGACGCCTGGATGCTTTGAGAATCTTTGTGCGGCATTTTATTTTGTTTGCGGCCCGCCGGGACTCTGCCATATACTCACCTCATTTCTCCTGTTATTCATAGCATACTCCAAGTTTTTCAGAATTGCAAGTAAAATTATACTTACGTCTATTTTTAGAGTTAAGTTTAGGGTTTTGGGAGAGGATGCGGGGTGGGTGTTGAAGGGCCAGGAAGGGTGGAGTTGGGCGGGTTGTTGATAGGTGGGGAAGGAAGGGATATGCGGGAAGGTGCGGGAAGAGGTATGTCCGGGAAAAAACTGAAAATTTCTTTCGAAATTTTCGCCGTTTGTAACGGCTGCGGCTGCTTAGATTCAGGTTGGAGCGAGCCCGCGGGCTTTTTCTCAAGATGAAGCCCCGCAAACCCACAGCTTTGCGTAAAAAGTTTAAAATTTTATCAAAATTTTCCGCAATCCTGCCAAAGGCCCACAGGCCCGGCACGCAAACAAAAAAAGACCGCGCTTCCCCAACGCGGCCTTTCGTCCTTTTAATCATTTATACAAAATGGCCTTCCGTCTTTCTTCGATGATAAGACCTGGCCGTGATGCAGTCGTCCGTAATCTGCTTGGAGAGAGCCTCCACGCTTTCAAACTTTCGTTCGTCCCTGGTCTTTTCCAGGAATTCCACGCGGATGGTTTTGCCGTAAAGCTCTTTGTCAAAATTAAAAATATGGGTTTCCACATTTTTATGGTAAGTTCCGATGGTCGGTTTGACGCCCACGTTGGTCACGCTGGGATAACGAACGCCGTTATACGTGCAGTAAGTTACATATACTCCGTTAGGCGGGGTCACCATAGTTTCGTCGATCATAATGTTGGACGTTGGAAAGCCGATCGTTCTGCCCAGCTTATTTCCCACGACCACCTCGCCGTCGATGGAATAGAGACGGCCCATGTACTTGAGGCACTGGTCCACTTTTCCCTCCTGGATCAGGGCGCGGATAAAGGTGCTGCTCACCAAATTTCCGTCGATGGTAAAGGGCTCCTGAATATGAATGCCAAAGCCCTTTTTCATCCCCTCTTTCATCAGAATCTCCGCATTTCCCGCCGCTTTATAGCCGAATCGGTAATTAAATCCGCAGTAAGCCTGGCGCATATTGAATTTGCCGATCAAAAGATCATCGATAAAATCGATGGGATCCATGGTCAAAATCGTTCTATCAAAGGGAATGTTAAACAAATAGTCTACACCCAGGCTCTCAATAATCGCCGCTTTTTCATCCGCATAGAGAATATTCTTTACCACAATTTCATCGGCCATCAAATTCTTGGGATGGTTAGAAAAGGTAAATACAGCGCTCTTAAATCCTGCGGCTTCCGCGCTCTTGACCGTACGCGAAATTATCTGCTGATGTCCCTTATGAACGCCGTCGAAGTTCCCCAGAGCTACCACCGTTTCCTCTATATTTTCGATTTCATCCAGCGAATTAAATATTTTCATACGTTAACCTCTAAAAAATACTTTGTCTGCTACTAATTTTTTATATTTGCTGCTATAAAAGGCCACCCCTAAAAACGTCTCCTGCCCGCCTTCCTTTAAATAAAGGTTGTATGCGCAGCGATATTCCGGGCGAAGGGGAATGTGCGGTTCTCTTTCCTTATATGCCGGTTCCCGCTCAATCAGGACATCTTTCAGGGAGACATGCCCCCCATTGCAAAAATATGCAGCCTGCTCCCTGCCCAAAAGCGCTTTGCCGAAATGAATCAGAGGAAAATCCGGCGGCACCAGCAGCGCCCGGGCCTGTTCCTGATCCATATCACGCAGTTTCTCCATATCCACTGCATCTTCCAGCAAAAATGCACCGCTGGCCGTTCGCACCAGCCCTGTCATGACGGCTCCGCATCCCAATGCTTCACCCACATCCCTGCAGATGCTTCTTATGTATGTTCCCTTGGAACAAGTCACCTGCCAAAGGATCTTCTTTTCTTCCAGATCGATCTTTTCCACCAGCAGCTCGCGTATATAGACCTGCCTTGGTTTGATCTCAACCTCTTCGCCGGCTCTGGCGTACTGATACAATTTCTTTCCGTCCACTTTGATGGCTGAATACTTGGGCGGGATCTGGGAGATATTTCCCCGAAAAGGGGCAAGTGCCCGGTGGATTTCCTCAATCGTAACAGAGGATGCATCCGCCTCGCCTGTAATCCGGCCCCAGATATCTAGAGTATCGGAAGTGAGTCCCAACTGCATTTCGCAGCGGTAAGTCTTAAAATCCAAATCCAAGTATTCCATGATCCTGGTAGCGCTTCCTGCACAGATCGGCAGAACGCCGGTAGCCATCGGATCCAAAGTCCCGGTATGGCCTACTCTCTTTATGCCCAGCACCCTTCTCATCACGGCCACACAATCGTGAGAAGTCCATTCAGCCGGTTTATTCACATTTATGATACCAGTTACATTCATGCTTCTGCTTTCTCCAGACTTTTTTTGATTGCCTCTTTCAATTGTAAGCAGGCATCTTCAAGCTCCTTTCGAAAAGTGCATCCGGCTGCTTTGACATGGCCGCCGCCGCCGAACTGGGCAGCAATTTCCGCCACATTTCCGGAAGTTTTAGCCCGCATGCTGACCTTAATCAACGTTTCCTCTCGTTCCTTGACAAAGGCGGCGATTTCTACGCCCTTAATATTGCGCAGCGTCTCGACAACGCCTTCTGTCTCTTCCAGTTTGGCACCCACCTGCGCGAGCATATCCTGTGTAACATAGGCAATTGCAGCCTTACCATCGGCAAAAACCTCCAGTGTATCGAGAATTTTGGATGTAATGCGAATTTTTTCCAATCTGGTGTTTTGGTATAGCTCCACTGCAATATGAGCATGATCGATGCCTGCATCATAGAGTGAAGCTGTAATCAAGTGGCTCTCCTTTGTGGCGTTGGAATACTGGAAGTTACCAGTATCCGTACTAATCCCAGTAAAGATTGCCTCCCCGATTTCTTTGTCGATAGGAATATCCATGGCTGCCAGGATAGCATAGATTATTTCTGCAGTAGCCGCAATGCCGCCATCAATATAATTGTAATCTGCAAAAGGCTGCGAGGTGGTGTGGTGATCCACGCAAATCGTCGTTTTTCCACGAAAAAATGTCTGCTGGCGCTCAGGAAAACGAGACACCTCACCGCAGTCTATGCAGATGCAGATATCCGGCTCCCGGATGCAGTCCTGATCCTTCGTACAATATCCATTATCCAAAAAGCTGAGGTATTCAGGCACATCATCTTCGATGAGGATGAAAGCCTCTTTCCCCGCATTGCGCATGGCCCGGCAAAGAGCCGCCGAAGAACCGAGCGCATCACCATCCATCTGTATATGTGGAAAAAGCAGTACGGAGTCCGCTTTTGCAAGTTTTTCTCCGATCTGCTTCAATGTGTTATTTTCTACTTTCATGCTGTTCACGATTTATCCAATCCTTGAATGATTTCTTCAATATGACGCCCATATTCCAGGGAAGTATCCATTTTGAAGATCAAATCCGGAATATGACGCAGTTTGATCTGTCTGCCGATTTCCCGCTTGATCACCCCCTTGGCGCTGCTCAGTGCTGCCAGCGCATCTTCCTGAATTTTTTTGCTGTCCTCGTGCTTTAAATCCAAACCCAAAACCGTGATATATACGGTAGCGTAACTGCCGTCTGAGGTTACCTCTACGGCAGAAACGCTCACCATTCCTGATTTTAGCCTGGGATCCTTCAGCTCTCTTAAGAGCAGGTCGCTGATGATCCTTCGAATTTCCTCACCGAGCCTGCCCTGTCTGTGTCCTTTTCCCATATTTATCTCCTAATCTCGCTTGATCTCTTCCATCTGGAAGCATTCGATAATGTCTCCTTCTTTGATGTCGTTGTAGCTTTCCACGCCAATACCGCATTCGTATCCCTGTGCCACTTCTTTTGCATCGTCTTTGAATCGTTTCAGGGATGCAATCTTTCCTTCGTGAATCACGATACCGTCACGCACCAGTCTGATCTGCGCATTACGGACTACCTTGCCGTCAGTAACGTAGGCTCCCCCTACAATGCCAACTCCCGGCACCTTGAAGGTATTTCTTATTTCTACTGTTCCCAGAACCACTTCTTTAAATTCAGGATCCAGCATACCCTTCATGGCATTTTCTACATCATCGATGATATCGTAGATAACCCTGTAGGTCCGAATCTGAATATTATCCCGCTCTGCCATGGCAGAAACCGCTGTACTAGGTCTGACATTAAAGCCGATAATGATCGCATCGGAAGTTCCTGCCAGCATGACATCGGATTCAGTCACAGCGCCGACGCCGGTGTGTACAATCTTGACTCTTACATTTTCTGCAGATAATTTTTCTAAAGACGATACGATCGCGCCCACTGAACCCTGCACATCGCCTTTTACGATCAGGTTTAGTTCTTTGATTTCACCTTCTTGTATCTGGGAGAACAATTCTTCCAGCGTAGTACTGGAATTTCTAGCCAGGACTTCTTCTCTCTTCTTTTCTTTTCTGTGTTCGGCAATCTCTCTTGCGATCCGGTCTTCCTTGACGGCATTAAACTCATCACCGGCATGAGGTACTTCCGTCAATCCCAGAATCTCAACCGCTGTAGCTGGTCCTGCCTGGCGGATTTTCTCACCCTTATGGTTTGTCATGAGACGAATCTTTCCGGAACAAGTTCCAGCGACAACGCTCATGCCTGCTTTCAGGGTACCGTTGAGCACTAAGAGGCTTGCTACAGGACCCTTGGCCTTATCCAGCCGTGCTTCCAGTACAGAACCCATGGCAAGACGGTTCGGATTAGCTTTTAATTCAAGAACTTCTGCCTGCAGCAAGATCATTTCCAACAGATTAACAATCCCGTCACCGGACTTTGCGGAAACAGGAACGCTGATCACATCGCCGCCCCAGTCTTCAACCAGAACACCCTGTTCAGCCAGATCTTTCTTTACAATATCCGGGTTGGCGCCAGGTTTATCCATCTTGTTGATGGCAACAATAATGGGCACGCCGGCAGCCTTGGCATGGCTGATGGATTCAATGGTCTGCGGTTTTACACTATCATCAGCCGCGACCACCAGAACAGCAATATCCGTCGTATGGGCTCCTCTGGCTCTCATCGCAGTAAATGCCTCATGTCCCGGCGTATCCAAAAATACGATCTTCTGGCCGTTGATTTCAACCTCGGACGCACCGATATGCTGGGTAATTCCGCCGGATTCGGAGGCAGTCACGTTTGTCTTACGGATCGCATCTAAAAGGGAGGTCTTACCGTGGTCTACATGACCCATTACCGTAATAATCGGAGCTCTCGGGCGCAGATCTTCATCTTTATCTTCAAAGACCTCCAGGCCCTCTTCTTCTTCCTCTTCCTGCACTTTACCAATCACAACACTGGCGCCCAGCTCTTCTGCTAACAGCACGACTGTGTCCTCATCTAAATTCTGATTAACATTCGCCATAATCCCCATTTTCATCAGCGTCATAATGATTTGGGAAACGGATACCTGGATCTGCTCCGCCAGCCCGGCTACAGTAATCGGTACATTGATCACAGTCGTACCTACTGGAATTTCAGCCACCTCAGCTTCGGGTTCAGGAGCAGGTTTTGGTTTGTTCTGCTTTTTGGGACGCACTTTCTTTTCCAGAGAACGGGTTGGCTGCGGCTTTCCGCCTTTCTTTCCGCCTCTTTCCAGCTTGGCGAATTTATCCCGTTCTTTCTCCTTCTTTTCTTTTGTCTTATCGCTTTTCTTATGTGAAGACGGCTTTTCCAGTACCGTGTCAACCTTCTTATCTTTTCTGACAGGCCGGTTTCCTCCCTGGTTTTGGGCGTTATCGCGGTCACGACGGTCACGGCTGTCGCTGCCGTCCCGTTTTGGAGGTCTTGCTCCGTCGCGTCTTTGGCCCTTGTTTCCGTCTCTTTTCTGATTCCGTTCCTTATTACGATCGGATGCGGCTTTTTTTTCTTTTTCAACGGCTTTTCGCTCAGCAGCAGCTTTTTCTTTCTTCTCGCGGGCGATCCGTTCCTCTTCGTGAACTTCAGAAGCTTTTTTAATGATCTTCAGCCTCTCCTGACGAATGACTGGTTTGGGCTCCTTTTTAGCCGCTGCTGCAGGCTGGGCGTCCTTTGTTTTTTCCTTCTTTTCGACTGGTTTTGCTGTTTCCGGCTTTTTCACTTCCGTTGTCTCCGTTTTTTCAGGCTTTGCAGCCGGAGCAGGCGCATTTTTTCCCCGTTCTTCCAGCTCTTTTGGTACAACCGGCTTACCGACAGGAGGTTTCGGCCGCTTTTCCAAATCCTTAGGCACAACCGGTTTTCCTACAGGCGGCTTCTGAGTCACTGTTCGTTCCTGCGTTTTCGCCTGATGATGTTTGGCTGTTTTTGGCTGCACCGGAATAGCGATCTTAGCCGCTTTGACCGTAACCTTGGGCTCATCAATCTCTGCTTTTTTTCCCACAGCTTTTTCTGCTTTCTTGGGCTTTGCCTTGACAATCTTCGTCTCAGCACCGCTCTTACTCCTCTGTATGGTATTTTTCACCGCAGTGGCGTCAATATCCTCCAGGGTGCTGTTTTTATCCTTTACTTCAATTCCCATGGACCTGGCTTTTTCCAGGACCGCCTTTGTATCCATATCAAGTTCTTTGGCTAGTTCATGTATTTTCATATTTGAACTCCTCCTTTTCTGTTCATCCATCCTTGTCGATTTCCTTTGATATAACTTCCGCAAAGTTTTGATCCGTGATCCCAAAGATGGATCTTCCTTCGGTCCCTGCCATCTGCGACAGCTCATCGCTTTTCCCGTACACTCTGCAGGCGACCTGATATTTCTTTGCTTCCTTCTCTATCTTTTTCCCAGTGTTTTCCGAAATGTCCTCCGCAATGATCAGCAGCTTGATCTTGCCCTTTTTCATGGCGAAAACGCAGGTATTGTATCCTGTCTGTAAATTCCCCGATTTTTTCGCGAAGCCTATATAGCTTTGAAGTTTACTTCTCATAAGCTTCCAAATCTCTGAAAAGCTGTGACAGCTGTTCCTGGGATAGCTCAATTCCCAGGCTCCTGGCCAGGGCTTTTTTCTTCTTGGCCTTTTCAAGACATTCGCTGCTGGGACACAAGTATACGCCCCTGCCTTTGGCTTTTCCCGTCGGATCCAGGGTCACGGCCCCCTCATATCCGGCGATCCGAATCAGCTCCTTTTTGGGTTTCGATTCCATGCAGCCCACGCATCTTCTCATCGGCACCCTTTTAGCAGGTTTTGGTGCATTATTCTTCAAATTCCACGATCTCCTCTTCCTCATCGACTGGATATTCGGCCGGCTCTTCAATTTCGTTTCCGAAATACTGGGTATGGCTCTTAATATCGATCTTCCATCCGCAAAGTTTGGCGGCCAGCCTTACATTCTGACCTTCCTTGCCGATGGCCAGCGACAACTGATAATCGGGCACAATTACTGTTGCTGCTTTTTCGTCCTCGTCGATGATAACTTTTTCCACCTTGGCCGGGCTCAGTACATTGCTGATAAGAATCTCCGGATCATCGCTCCATGTGATGATATCAATCTTTTCTCCGAACAATTCATCTACAATGCTCTGTACTCTGCTGCCCCTGGTGCCGACGCATGCTCCTACCGGATCCACGTTATCTTCCTCTGTGTAAACAGCGATCTTTGTTCGTGATCCCGCTTCTCTGGCAATACTTTTGATCTCTACGATGCCGTCCTCAATCTCCGGCACTTCCAGCTCAAACAGCCTTTTCACCAGACCAGGATGGGATCTGGACAGGAATACCTGCGGTCCTTTGGTGGTTTTTTTTACATCCATGATATAGACCTTGATTCGGTCATTGATGTCATATTTCTCTCCGGGAACCCGTTCAGTAGCAGCTAGGATTCCTTCAGCCTTGCCCATATTGACAAAGATGGTTTCGTTACTGATTCTTTGCACGGTTCCGGTGATGATCTCTCCCTGTCTTGTGATATAATCATCAAAAATCATACCTCTTTCCGCTTCGCGGATCCTCTGCACCACAACCTGCTTGGCTGTTTGTGCTGCAATTCTTCCAAAATCTCTTGGCGTGACCTGATATTCCACCACATCACCGACTTCATATCTGGGATCGATCTCCAGGGCTTCCTCAAGGGATATTTCGACCATATCGTCTTCCACTTCCTCGACTACGTCTTTTCTCATGAAAACATCGATATCCCCTTCGTCTCGGTCAATATTAACTCGAACGTTCTGGGATGTTCCATAATTCTTTTTATATGCTGATACCAGCGCTGATTCGATAGCCTCGATTAAAATGTCTTTGGAAATATCCTTTTCCTTCTCCAGCGCATCGATGGCTTCGATAAATTCTCTGTTCATTTTTCTATAATCCTCCTACTTATTCTAGAAAACCACTGCCAGTTTTGTCTTTGCAATCTGATCAAGCGGCAGCTCCCACCTTTGGTTGTTTTCATCGGTTATGATCACCGTCCCATCTGTTAACCCTTCCAAGACGCCGTCGATTTGTTTCCGTCCGCAGACAGGTTGATAAAGTTTTACTTCTACCGTTCTTCCGGTGAACCTCAGATAGTGTGCTTCTGTCAGAAGCTCCCGGTCCATGCCCGGAGAGGAAACCTCCAAATAGTAGTTCTGCTGGATCGGATCCATCGCATCCAGCCTTTCACTAAGGAAGCGGCTGATCTTCTCACAATCATCGGTACTGATGAATTCCTCCTGCCTGTCCTGGGCCATGTCGGCGTATACCCGCAGGAACCAGTCCTTTCCCTCTTTTACGAACTCTACATTATATAGTTCATAGCCGTTTTCGGCTAAAAAAGATTCTAATTCTTGTGCTACGATATCTTTAATTTTTTGTTTTGCCATTTACTCTCCCCTAACACAAAACGAAAGAGTGGGTTTTGCCCACTCTTACTACTTACCGTCTAGTTTTATAACATGTTATTATATTACCACAGTTCTTCCTTTACTTCAAGGGGAAATGTGGATGTTTCTTCTCTTTCTTCCAGTTCTTTATCTTTTTCACGCATTTCAGTGAGAATTTCCCGCAATCGTATCAACCCTCGTTTGTGCCGACTTTTGATGGTGCTTTCCGAATCGCCTGTGATCTGTGCGATTTCTTTCAGCTTGTATCCGCCAAAATAATGAAGCCGGAAAAGAATTAAGGTTTTTTCGTTCAGTTTATGCAGAGCCGCTGCCAGTTCGTCATGTTCGCAAAAGCGCTCCAGCTCCTCCGCAAGACCACGGTAATACGCATCGCTGACTTCAGCCGATAGCACCGGAGTTGTCTCTGCGTCCAGGGACTTTTCCATTTCGCGGCCGTTCATAATACGGCGCCAGTACCGATTCACTTCATTTCTCGTAATCGTCCACAGCCAAGCATCCATCTTTTCCGGATCTCGGAGCTGGCCCAACTTACGGAAGGCTTTCATAAAAATTTCATGAAGAAGGTCTTCTCGATCTTGACGTTCAACATTCTGCATTGCAAGCAGTCTGTTTATACTATTATATTTGCCGCACAGCAGTGCTTCTTTTTCTTTGGTATCCAACGCTTGTTTCCTTTCTACACAACCGTTTTTTTGTTCAATGATGATTTCTTCATTTCGTTTTCGATAGCAGCGGATAAACCCTAAAAGACGTCGCCTCTATATCTTTAAGGGGGTTTTAAGCAAAAACTGATAATTTTCGTGAATTTTTGCGTCTTTTCTGGTCAAAAAAGCCTCTATAAAATCAGAAGTTGTTTTTGCCTGGAATCAAGGAGACATGTTATTATGAAAATGGAACTTCAACAGCGAGTCGCACATAACCTGGCCATCCTGCGTCAAAACACAAAGCTGAGTCAAAGTGCTCTATCCGCAAAAATTTCAATTTGCAGATCCACCTATTGTCAATATGAACAGGGAGAGCGGCTTCCTGACGTAAACACATTATACACGCTCTGTAAATTCTACCATGTCAACATGGATACCATTCTGAACTGCGATGTTCAGACCGTGCTGCAGGAGTATTTTCTCTATCAGGAATATACCCGAGAGGAAACGAAGCTGCTTGCGCTTTATAACTCATTATCTGATTTCTCAAAGGGAAGACTGGTAGAACGAGCCGAAGAACTGGCTCGGCTTGATCAGCTGAAAAGACAGGATGCTTTGCGTATGAACGGTTAACAGCCGTTCATTTGTTATTTTCTTTTAATCCTTCTAAATATCCGATTACGCGCGCCTGCATATTTAAAGGAAGCGAATCCCACAAAGATAACAGTTCTTTCTGCTGATCAGTCAAATCAATCCTTGTGCCCTCCTCTACAAAAAACTGTGCCATTGTAATACCCAGGCCCTCGCAAATTTTCTGCAGTGTGCTCAAAGTAGGCATTGTATTGTTTTTGAGCATATTCGATAACGTCGTCTGAGGGATTTTGGCATCACTGGCCAGCCGATATCTAGAGATCCCCTTTTTCTTACGAATCGTTTCGATTTTTTCAAGTGTGTAATTCACGTTCTGCTAACCTCATTTCTATACCCATATTTTAGCCTAATTTGACAATCTTTTTCAGTCTATAATATACGTATGTCCATGAACCTATTTTTGCAGTTCTTTTATCACACTCTTGGTTTCCGCCTCCTGGTTTCAAATAATCCCAGAGCTACAAATCCGATCCTCCATCATCTCTTAAAAGGCCTTTCATAAAATGAACTGATTTCACAATCATCCTCAATTCCCGTAGATCACAGTCGCCGGTAGCTTGGGCCAGCTCTTCTTTGAGCACCGGCCCGGCTGACTCCACGTAATCGCAGAACAGTTCGTTGGGGGACAAGTCCAATTCATTCATGATATCGATGATCACTTTTAAGCTTGGGATGGTAGCATTTGTCTCAATATGGCTTATATGTGTATTTCCAACGCCAATTCTTTCTGCCAGCTGCGCCTGAGTCAGATTTGCCTTTTTACGTGCGTTCTTGATCCTCTGTCCTAAATCTTTATAGTTAATATGCATACACAATCTCCGTCATTATGATAAAGATATTATATGTTCATTTAGATGAGATTATAATGATCCAAATGTGCAATGTAGATTTAAGAGCCATATTTTCAGTTTTTTCTTAAAAAAATTGTCTCTTTTTGTCACTATTACTGTAAAAATGTCGTAATTCGCAACTATAAAAATTCTTGTTTGCGATTCTCTAATAGGTATGTTACCTTATAATTATCTTTCTATAATATGAGGTAACAGGAAACATGCACAAGCAAGCAATTATTCTTCTTCATGAGATCTATGGTGTAAACGAGTTCATGCAGTATCAGCGCCGAAAGTTCACGGCTGCCGGATTCGATGTTTTTTGCCCCAATCTGATCCGCCGCCCATCCTTCTCCTATGAAGAATCACAACAAGCATACAACTATTTTATGGAACACATAGGGTTTGATGTATATAAACAGGTTGACGCATCGATCAAACAGCTAAAAGAGCGTTACCGAAAGGTGTTTCTTGTCGGTTTTAGCATAGGTGCGACGGTGGCCTTTAGATGCTGCGAAAACACAGCCTGTGATGGAATTGCCGCCTGCTATGGTTCTCGAATTCGGGATTATCTTAGCCTGAACCCGGTCTGTCCCACCTTGTTACTGTTTTCACAGGAAGCCTCTTTTGATGTGGGCCAGGTAAGCGCCCTTCTCAAAAAGAAGCCTTGTACAAATGTGCTCAAATTTTCCGCTGGGCATGGCTTTATGGATAAGGGCTCAAAGAATTATGACAAGACTGCGGCCAAATCTGCAGAGGACGCAATTTGCGGCTTTTTTCAAAACTCGTAATCCTTTTCTGCTTGCAGCCGTTTACACATCTTCTTTAATCTGGGCAATCTTCAGCGCTTCTTTCAAAAGAATGATAATCACTTGGTTCCGGGAAAGTTCCGTTTTTTTTGTAAAACATTCCAGTTCAAGATACAAATCATCCGGCACTCGAATTGAAAAAGTGTGATATCCGTCTTCGCCCTTAAGTTTACGCTTTGGGACTTCAATCATTTTGCTCATATTTATTCATCACCTTCCTGTTATTTGATTATAATTTACGCAAAAACAAATAAATATGATAATAATTACAAATATATAATGTTGTTATATATTTGTAACATACATAAAACGGCACCGCAGCTGGAATGTGGCAGATGGTGAAATTTGTGTAAATTTTGTAAGTTTTCGGGCGCAAAATTTTAGAGATTTAACCTTTTAAGTGATTTAGCAAAATTCAACCTCTACAAGCTTAAAAAACTGCACTAATTTTGATCGAAGCTTCAAAATTAGTGCAGTTCTAAACGCCTGGCGGCTGTATAAAGCTGGGCTTGATTGAATTAAAACAAGCTGAGCTGGTCTGTTTCCGGCAGTCCTTCCAGAACGCCGTGTTCACGCAACTCTTCAATGGCCGTTTTGTTGATCTTGGCCCGGTCGCGAATCTCATCCACCGTTTCGTAGGGACGGTTTTTGTATTCTTCCGCCAAAGATTTGGCAGCGTTTTCACCTACACCGGTGACTGCTACAAAGGGCAGCGTCACTTTGCCGTCCTCTGTTCCGAACTTAGTTCCGTCCGAACGGCCCAGCCGCGCCGGAAGAAATTCGTATCCTCTGGCATACATTTCATAGGCAACCTCATAGACGGTCATTTCCGCTTCTTCCTTTTTGGAAGCATTGTTGCCCTTATTGATGATTTCCTCCATTTTTTCCTGGATAGAAACAGCGCCCTTTAAGATGACCTTTTCGTTAAAGTCAGCGGCTTTGGTGGTAAAGTAGACCGCATAAAACTGCGGCGGATAATAAACCTTGTAATATGCGATCCGGTAGGACATCATTACATAGGCGACCGCATGGGCTCTGGGGAACATGTATTTGATTTTTTTACATGAGTCAATATACCACTCTGGTACCTGATGCTCCCGCATGAGTTTTTCCTGCTCCGGAGTCAGCCCTTTCCCCTTCCTCACCTTTTCCATGATGGTAAAAGCATCTTTGTTGGGCAGGCCTTTCAGCCGCAGATAGTTCATAATATCGTCTCGAGTAGAGATGGCATCCTTCATGGTGGCAATCCCTTTGACAATCAGATCCTGAGCATTATTGAGCCACACGTCGGTCCCGTGGGAAAACCCTGAAATGCGCACCAGATCGGCAAATCTGGTGGGCTGAGTATCGTCCAGCATTTTACGGGTAAACGACGTGCCGAATTCGGGAATTCCGTAGCTGCCGTGGGTAAATTTGTAGTCCGGGTCTTTGATGTCCAGTCCGTCGGTCCCGATAAAGATACTGTTTACTTTTTCATCTTTCAGGGGTACCTTCAAAGGGTCGACTCCAGTCATATCCTGGAGCTGACGGATCATGGACGGCACATCGTGTCCCAGGATATCCAGCTTCAGCAGGTTCTGGTCAATGGAGTGATAGTCAAAATGGGTGGTGACAATATCCGAATTCACGTCATTGGCCGGATGCTGAACCGGGCAGAACTCAAAAATCTCATGGCCGCGGGGCACGATGATGATACCGCCCGGATGCTGTCCAGACGTTCTTCTGACACCTTCACAGCAGCTGGTGAGGCGGTCAGCCTCGAATTTGTTGATGGGCTGCTGCCGCTCTTCAAAATATTTCATCACGTATCCATAGGCGGTCTTTCCCTGGATCGTACCGATGGTACCGGCTTTATATACATTTTCAGCGCCGAAGATTTCATCGACGTATTTGTGGGCGGTTCCCTGATATTCACCAGCAAAGTTCAGATCGATATCCGGTTCTTTATCTGCTTCAAAACCGAGGAAGGTTTCAAATGGAATGGAAAAGCCCTCCTGATCGTATTTGGTACCGCAGACCGGACAGTTTTTCTCCGGCATATCCACGCCGCAGTCATACTTTTCTTTATCGCCCCATTCCAAGTGCTTGCAGTTGGGGCACAGATAATGGGGTTCCAGCGGATTTACCTCGGTGATCCCAGACATGGTAGCAACAAAAGAAGACCCAACAGAGCCTCGGGATCCGACCAGGTAGCCGTCGCTCATGGATTTGTTCACCAGCATTTCCGCTGCCATATACATAACCGAATAACCATTATTAATGATGGAATTCAACTCTTTGTCCAATCGTGCCCGAATCTCGGCAGGCACAGGATCGCCGTACATGGCGACAACTCGCTCTTCGCATTTTTCCCGCAGAATCTCATCCGAGCGATCGATCTTGGGGGGGAATTTCCCCTCCGGCACTGGCATCATACGCTCAATCTGATCCGCAATGGCGTTGGGCGCTTCGATGACAACTCTGCGAGCCGTCTCTGCCCCCAAATAGGAGAACTCTTCCAGCATTTCCTCAGTAGTCCGAAAATATAGACCTTTGTCTCCCTCCACATCTTTGAATCCCTGACCAGCCATCAAAATCCGACGGTACAGCGCTTCTTCTTCATCAAAATAGTGGGAATCACAGGTGGCAACTACTGGTTTGCCATATTTTTCTCCCAGGGCGATGATCTCTCGGTTGATGTCCATCAGCTGCTTCTTATCCCTCACTGTGCCGTTGTTGATGAGGAACTGATTGTTGATCAGAGGCTGAATCTCCAGATAATCGTAAAAATTCACCAGCCGCTCGATCTCTTCCGGGCTCTCTTTTTGAAGAACAGCCCGGTAAATCTCTCCAGCCTCACAAGCCGAACCGATAATCAAGCCTTCCCTGTGGGCAGTCACTACGGATTTGGGCATTCTCGGCCTTTTATAAAAATAGTTTAAATGGGAATAAGAAACCAGCTTGTATAAGTTCTTCAGCCCCACCCTGTTCTTCGCCAAGATGATTACATGGTTGGTACCCTTTTTCTTGTATTCGATGGTTCCGTCTTCCCGGATGCAATCCCGATCTTCCAGCAAATAGCCTTCCACTCCGTAAAGAATCTTGATATCCTTCCCTGCGTGGGAAGCATCAGGAAATGCCTGAACAACCCCATGGTCCGTGATGGCGATCGCTTTATGGCCCCAGCTTTCAGCTGTTTTGACCAAATGCTTGACATCATTGAGTCCATCCATGGCACTCATTTTCGTATGTACATGCAGCTCCACTCTTTTCTCTTCGCTGTTGTCCTGCCGGAACTGTTTTTCGCCCTTTTCAATGCTCCTAGCCTTTACGGTGAGAACATTATCAAACATATCCCATTCCGCATCACCGGCAATTTTTACTACGTCGCCGCTTTTCAGATGCTCGTCCACATCCTGCCACTTTTGTTCAGGTGCGAAAAACTTGACACAGAGGGAAGTCTTTTTATCTGTAATCAGCAGTGTGATCAACTTGGAACCGCTCTTGATCGTCCTCTCTGCCTTTTTGAAAAGGATTCCTTCGATCACCACTTTTCCGCTTTCTACGGTAACTTGTCCCAACGGCGTAGGGTCGCCGAAAATCGGCTTTCCCATGATCCGGTTTCCCGAAACAGGCTCGTACTGGTCTTTTTTCTTTCCCCAGGTTTTTTTCTCGCCCCATGGTGTCCCGCCGTTTCCGCCGCTTTCTGCCTGTTCCCGCTTTGGACGGCTCTGGGCCTGCATCTGCCGCTTTTTGTTTTCCTCTGCGTCCTTCTTCTCCCGTTCCTTAATCTCTTGGTGGGCTTTTTCGTAGATTTCTTGATGATTTTCAAATTCAACGACCGCCTCAATTCCAAAATTTTGATGAAGAAGCCGTTCAAATTTACTGGCAACCTGCTCATTGAGCAGAGAAACGGAGGTTTCTCCCAATGCAAAAATGGTCAGCCTGCCATCTTTAAATTGAAATTTTTCAGGGAAGATGGTCTTAGTAATGGGGGCGTAGCTGCCGTTGACAATATGAATCATATGCTCGATGAAGAGGGCGATGATCTCCTCCGGTGTCTGAATCATATCCTCATAAGCAAAGGTCAGTTCTACACCGGAAAGGCCTTCCACTTCACTCTTGGCAATGGCCTGTATCTTTTCCACGTCGGGAAAGGGCATCACAAAATTGAGCCGAATCTGTATGGTCAAAATCTGGTTGTATTTGCCCAATACGGCCCGCTCAATGGTGTAGTTGTATTCGGTTTTGGGATGTTTTCCCAGCTTGGTCCATGTAATGCTGTTTTCGATTAATTCTTTCATATTCTACCTAAAAAATCCTGGTGGTGATTCAAGTCTTTCATTCTTACCATATGTATGGCGTTTCATAGAGTTTGCACCAGCCTTATCAATTCGGCGGCGATTTCTTCCTCCGGCACTGTTTTAATAATCGCGCCTTTGGCAAAGATCACGCCTTTTCCGTCGCCGCAGGCCACGCCCAGATCAGCGTCTTTGGCCTCTCCAGGGCCGTTGACCGCACAGCCCATGACGGCAACCTTTATATTCTTTTTTGTGATTGTATCTTCGATGGATGCAAGCCCCCGCTCTACCTGAAGCGCAATAGATTCCAAATCCACTTTCGTTCTGCCGCAGGTTGGACAGGAAACCAGATCAATCCCCTGCTTTCTGATTCCAAGGGCGGAAAGCAGCTCTTTGGCAAAGAGCACCTCTTCTACTGGATCCGCAGTCAGCGAAACCCGCATCGTATCTCCCATACCTTCTAAAAGCAGCGCCCCGATTCCAGCGGCGGATTTGATTTTTCCCCGTGAAACGGTTCCAGCTTCCGTAACTCCTATATGCAGGGGATGATCGGACTGAGAAGCCACGATCTTGTAAGCCTGGTAATTCATCTTTACATTGGAGGATTTGAGGGAAATGACGATATCGTGAAAATTCATATCCTCCAAAATCTCCACATTGCGCAGTGCGCTTTCAGCCAGTCCTTCGGCCGTGGGTCCGCCGTTTTTTTCCAGAATATCCGCTTCCAGGGATCCCGAGTTGACACCTACCCGGATGGGTATGCCGGCCGCTTTGGCCGCGTCGGCCACCTGACGAATTTTATCTTTTTCTCCGATGTTGCCGGGATTGATGCGGATCTTGTCAACGCCCGATTCAATGGCGGCAAGAGCCAGCCGATAATCAAAATGAATATCGGCTACTAGTGGGACATCGGCTTGTTTTTTCAGTTCTTTCAAAGCCCGGGCAGCGTCCATGTCCGGTACCGCCAGACGGACGATCTGGCAGCCTGCGTCTGTAAGCCGGCGAATTTGTGCTGCCGCTGCAGGGATGTCTGCTGTATTGACATTGGTCATGGATTGGATGGAAAGGGGCGCACCCCCGCCTATCTTCACACCGCCGCAGTTTACTTGTTTTGTCATAACTGGCCTCCTAGTTGAAAATCGGCACAATGAACCGGACTATATCGTTCCAGGTCACATAGATCATCAAAGCAAAGAGCAGCATAATGCCCACGAAATGAATCTTTCCCTCCATTTCATCGGTTATGGCCCTGCCGGTAATTTTACGGACAATGATGAAAATCAGTCTGCCTCCGTCCAAAGCCGGGAGCGGCAGCATATTGACGATAGCCAGGTTGAGACTGATCAGCGCCGTCAGATAAAGCAGATAGACGAATCCGTATTTAGCCGTGTCATTGACCGCATAGACAATGCCCACCGGACCGGTCAGTTCCTTTGTTGAAACCTCTCCTGTAAAGAGCTGTTTGATGGTTTTTCCCATCATCTTGGTCATATTCCATGTGTTGGCGGTACCGCTTACCACTGCGGTTATGACGTTATGCTCCCGCATTGGCACAATACCGATCACCTGGCGGCCGGTTCCGTCGTCGGATTTGCTCAATTCCGAAGTCAGAGACAGTTCCTCGCCCTGACGGTTGACTTGAATGATTACCTGGCCCTTGGCTCCGCCGATTCCCTCAATAATGTCGGTCCACTCTTTCACCGGTTTATCATCGATTGCCACGATCTCATCCCCTGACTTTATGCCGGCTTTTGCTGCAGGCCCGCCGTCTGTTACCTGATCGATGGTGGTGGTCACTGTCCCGGTGTAAAGGGCGATGATGATAAGAACGATGATGCACAAAAGCAGGTTCATCGCCGCCCCCGCAACGACGATAATGGCTTTTTGCCAGGCCGGTTTGTTATTGAAAGCCCGGGCGTCGTCCGATTCCTCGTCTTCCCCCTCCATGGCGCAGTATCCTCCGATTGGAATGGCCCTGAGCGCATAAAGAGTCTCTCCCTTTTGTTTCTTGAAAAGCGCCGGGCCCATGCCCAGAGCAAATTCATTTACTTTTACGCCGCATGCTTTTGCTGCCATAAAATGTCCAAGTTCATGGATAAAGATGAGCAGACAAAACATGATGATGGCATATACAATCGTCATAATGGTCTCTTCCTCCCTTTACAGAAACGTCAGCGCAGACTCCCGCGCCTGTCTGTCCGCTTCTAATATTCCCTCTAAATCTAAATTATATTGCGGTTTATGGTCATTTAATACCCGCTCAATGGTATTCTGAATATCAATAAACCGAATTTTCCCTTCTAAAAACAACTGGACCAGTATTTCGTTGGCCCCGTTGAGCGCGGCAGGATAGCTGCCGCCCATGCGTGAAGCTTCAAAGGCCAGCTTGATGTTTTTGAACACTTCCATATCCGGCTTTTCAAAGGTCAGCGCGGCACCTTCCGTAAACAGATCCAAAGGCTCGTAATCATTGGCAAGCCGTTTGGGATAACTGAAGGCGTAGCTGATGGGAATGCGCATATCCGGCTTTCCCATCTGGGCGATGACTGATCCGTCCCAATATTCCACGGCTGAGTGGACGATGCTCTGGGGATGGACTACCACCTGGATTTGATCCAGGCTGACATCGAACAGCCACTTGGCCTCAATGACTTCCAGCCCCTTATTCATCATGGTTGCAGAATCGATGGTGATCTTGCTTCCCATGTTCCATTTGGGATGTTTCAGCGCCTGTGCAAGCGTTACCTGGGCAAGCTGTTTCAAGGTAAATCCGCGAAAGGGTCCGCCGGATGCGGTCAGCAAAATTCTTCGCAGCGCTTTTTGCGGATTTCCCTGAAGGCACTGAAAAATAGCGCTGTGTTCGCTGTCCACCGGCAGCAGCTTTTGGCCGGTTTCTGCTGCGGTATTCATAATCAGCTCACCGCCTGCCACCAAAGTTTCTTTATTGGCAAAGGCAATATCGTTTCCGGCCTTTAGTCCGTAGTAAGTGGGGATCATTCCCCGAATTCCCATCAAGGAATTGAGCACCATATCCCAGTCGCCGCAGGCGGCCCCGATCAGTCCCTTCTCTCCGAATTCCACCTGGATATCCGGATATTTTTTCGCCAAATCGAGCGCATCTTTTTCCTGCTCAACAACCACCATCTGGGGATGGAACTCCTCGATCTGCTGGCAGAGGCGATCGATTTTTCTGCTGCAGGAAAGGACGGTCACACAAAACCGGTCGGGATGATGAGCGATGACATCCAGCGCCTGAGTACCGATAGAGCCGGTGCTTCCTAAAATTGCGATTTTTTTCATTTAACCTAAACCTCTCGATACGATTTTCCATTGGGAATCTTTCGTTTCTTTGACCAGGTAAAAACGCTCCTGATAGTTTCCATCCGCGTACCCGGGGCTTTCTCCGCCTTCAAAGGCAATGTCAAAATCCGTATCCACATATGCAAAATCATATGGGTCGGCGAACAGCTCCGGATCCCATTCTTCTTTCAGCTCATCGGCCACTTCCATGCAGCTGTTCAGCGTCAGAGAGGTGACCAATGTGATATCCGGATCATCCCCTTCCGTTTTCTGGTCATCGATGACCAGCCTGTCCATGGAAGTCTGATCCTTATTGGCCCAATACGCAAAATATTGTTTCACCACTTGGACAGGTGTGTTTTCTTCTTCCGCTTCTTTGTCTGCGCTTTTATCGCCGCAGGCTGAAAGAACCAGCGCCGCGCAGATGAGCAGGCCAGCCGCGATTGCAATTTTTTTCATCTCTTACCCCAATATCAATATAATGTAATAATATACCATTGGCGCTGTAAACAGCACGCTGTCGAACCGATCCAAAATACCGCCGTGGCCGGGGATCAGATTGCCGTAATCTTTGATTCCCATCTTTCTCTTGAAAATGGAAGCTGTCAAATCTCCGAACTGAGATATGATTCCTCCCAAAAGCCCGATCATCAGGCAGTGAATCAGCAGCCTCGGTATAAAGAACCAGCTGAACAGTCCGCACAGAATCACGCTTCCTAAAATTCCGCCGATGGACCCTTCGATGGTCTTCTTTGGGCTGATCTTTGGGCAAAGCTTATGTCTGCCTAACAATACGCCGGTGAAGTAGGCCATGACATCAGTTCCAAAAGCAGTAAGGACAATGAGCCATACCAAGATGGAATATTCTCCCGTCTGATCTACCAAAAGCACGTGATAGGAGAAAAAGACGATATAAAAGATTCCGGTTACCGTAGCCATGCCGTCCTCCAGCTTTCTTTCCTCGATTTTGAAAAGATACAGCAGACTGATCAGCACGCAGCCGAAAAACCATACCATGTACCAGTGGTAGTCCTTTGTGAACATATTGATGGCATAAAGCCCCAGAATCGCCGCATAGGCAGCATTGTAGCACGGTTTGACGCCCATGGCTTCAAATCCGTGATAGAATTCCCGTACAGCCATGACTCCAATGAGGAAACAGGCCAGCATCAGAACATATCCGCCAAAATACAGCACCGCTAAAAGCGGCACCATGATCAGCCCGGATAAAATTCTTGTTTTCATAACTTACCTCCCGCCGAACCGCCTGTGGCGGCTCTGATATTCTTCGATTGCCTTTTCGTACTCCTCCGGGGTGAATTCCGGCCACAATACGTCGGTAAACACCAGCTCGCTGTAAGCCGTCTGCCACAGCAGATAATTGGATAGGCGCAGTTCGCCGCTGGTGCGGATCACCAGTTCTGGATCCGGCGCATCGGCGCCGTCGCTTCCTGTGAACAGATGGTCGGCGATGATTTCTTCCGTAATGTCTTGCGGCTCTAAGAGGCCCTCTTTAATCTCTTCTCCGATGGCGCAGACAGCGCGCCTGATCTCATCTCTTCCCCCATAATTCAAGGCTATGTTGAACTGGAGTCCCGTGTTGTCTTTGGTCGCCTCCAGTGTTTTTTCCAAACTCTTTTTTGCATCTTCGGGTATTTGGGAATAATCGCCCAGCACCTTTACTCTTACGTTGTTGTCGATCAGTCCTTTCAAATCACTGTTCACATAAGCGACCAGCAGTTTGAAGATTCCTGTTACTTCGGCCAGAGACCGTTTCCAGTTTTCCGTGGAAAAAGCGTAAACAGTCAGATACTTGATCCCCAGCTTGTCAGAGTGGTCCACGATCTTTTTCATGGCCTTCATTCCGGCATTATGACCCATTACCCGGGGCAGGTTTTTTTGTTTTGCCCATCTTCCGTTTCCATCCATGATGATGGCCACATGAACCGGCATACGCTCTTTATTTAACATAAATATCCTCTATTTTTTCTATATGGTAGTTCTGCTTTCAGCTGCGGCGCTTCTGCACTTTCATCCAATGCAAATATAGCCGCCTGGCTTTTTTACTCTAAGAAACAGATGTGGTTACAATGAACCACATCTGATGATTTTTCATGTAAGAATCACAGGGTTTTACGATTAAACTTCCATGATTTCTTTTTCTTTATCCGCTACCAATCCGTCAATGTCTTTGATCGCCTTGTCTACGGCTTTCTGAACGTCGTCCATTTCATTCTTCAGGTCGTCTTCAGTCAGTTCTCCGTTCTTCTGCTCTTTTTTCAGTTCGTCGTTGGCTTCTCTTCTCAGATTTCTGACCGCGACTTTTGTCTCTTCGCCAATTTTCTTAACGGTTTTGGTCAGCTCTTTTCTTCTTTCTTCAGTTACCTGCGGAATGGTCAGGCGGATCACTTTTCCGTCATTGGCGGGCGTGATGCCGATATCGGCAATATTGATCCCCTTTTCGATCTCCGGAATGGATTTGGGATCGAAGGGGGCGATCATCAGTGTTCTCGGATCTGGCACCGAGATGTTTGCCAGGCTTTTCAGCGGCGTTGCGGTCCCATAATAATCCACCATTACCCGGTCTACCAGGGCTGCGTTGGCCTTTCCTGCTCGAACTGTAGCTAATTCTTCTTTTAAAAGGGATAGACTTTTTGCGATTTTCGTTCCCAGATTTTCCTGTACATTAATCATGTTCTCTCCTCCTGTTTCTTATTTGATTATCGTTCCTATTTTTTCACCGCATACGGCTCGCATTACATTACCTTCCTGCGCAATTCCGAATACGTGGATGTCAATATGGTTATCTCTGCACAGCGACGCGGCTGTGGAATCCATAACGCCCAAGCCTTTTTCCAGGACTTCCTGATGGGTCAGCTGATCGTATTTGACAGCGCCGGGATCGATTTCCGGATCCGCTGAATATACGGCATCGACCTTCTTTGCCAGCAGAATGACTTCGGCGTCAATCTCGGCCGCCCGCAGAGCTGCTGTGGTATCCGTGGAGAAGAACGGGTTTCCCGTACCTGCTCCGAAAATGACCACTCTGCCTTTTTCCAGGTGGCTCATGGCTTTCCGCCTTACATAGGGCTCTGCCACTTCCCGCATCTCGATGGCTGTCTGGACTCTGGTGGGCAGTCCTTCCGCTTCACAGGCGTCCTGCAGGGCCATGGCGTTCATGACGGTTGCCAGCATTCCGATATAGTCGGCTGTAGCCCGGTCCATATTTTTGCTGGTCCTTCCTCTCCAGAAGTTGCCGCCGCCCACTACAACGGCCACTTGCACGCCCATGTCGTGGACTTCTTTAACCTGAAGAGCTACTTTTTTCAGCATTTCTTCGTTCAGTCCAAATTTATCTTCTCCTGCCAGGGCCTCTCCGCTGATCTTCAAAAGGACTCTCTTGTATTTTGATTCCATACGTGTCTCCTCTATGTTCTTCTTAAGTAATCCGCCGCTATCTGAGCGATGCGGCCATTGTACCGCGCAAGCCGCGTCGACGCGCGATTCAATGAACGCTTCCTTTCGGCAACGCCGCTATCTAAGCGATGCGTTCATTATACCACGCAAGCCGCGTTGCAGCGTGATTCAATGGTTCCTACCTTTCGGCAACGCCGCATATAAACGGTG
Organism: Hominibacterium faecale; assembly: GCF_020734085.1. NCBI lineage: Bacteria > Bacillati > Bacillota > Clostridia > Peptostreptococcales > Anaerovoracaceae > Hominibacterium > Hominibacterium faecale. Next base: position 10,151 of record NZ_JAJAGH010000014.1, on the reverse strand, counting down.
GAACCATTATACCACAACTACTGCGCGCCGGGCAACTGTCTGCTTTGGTTTTCACACGGTATACACATGGAAATATCCCCGCCTTAGTTGAGGGGCCGATTGAAAGCCCGGACTATCAAAAGCTCTTCAAAACCGACTGGGTTCTGACACTTTTTTGGTGGCCGGCTTTCAAAAATATCAAAATTAGCTGTGAACGTTTTATTTTCCGATATTCTTGGGCGGGATTTCCCGCTCTCGGGCTGAAATTTGCCTAAAAAGTATCAGAATCCGGTGCGAGAAATTAATTATACGACAGTTTGCAAAAACGCGCCGGTGATCGGATCCGCTCATCTTTTATGCCCCTGCCAAACCCGCTGCTGCAACCAACCCGGCTTTATCCATGATGCCTGCACGGAAGCAAGAACCGGCATCCACTAAGGCCAGGATCGGCCCCGGCCAAAAAACAAAAAACGGACCGGCGGAGCCGGAGCAATGCAGCCGCACTGCCCCGCGATTCCGCACTGGTCCCCTTGACGATCCTTTAAAAATCCACATCCTGTCCATAGTACACACACGTCAAAAGCTTTTCCATGGACGGCGCGTCAATGGCCCTCGGATTGGAGCCGGTGCAGGCATCCTCCACCGCGTTTTTAGCCACTTCAGGCAGTTTTTCCTTGAACTCCTTCTCATCAATTCCCAGATCTTTCAGAGCAGCCGGTATCCCCATATACCGATTCATCTCGGCAATACGGCCGCACAGCTTTTCAATGCTGTCTTTTCTCGTGCCCTCAATGCCCATGATTCTGGCAATGTCCACATAGCGCTCAAAAGCTTCTTCCACTCTGGCGTTGTAGCGGATCACATAGGGCAGGTACATCGCATTTGCCATACCGTGGGTAATGTGCCCTTGAGAAAAGGCCGCCCCCGTTTTGTGGGCCATGGAATGGACAATTCCCAGCAGCGCGTTGGAAAAAGCCATCCCTGCCAGGCACTGAGCATAGTGAATTTCTTCCCGCTCTTTCATATCTCCGTCATAGGACTTGATCAAGCTGGTGTTGATCACATCGATCGCCTTCAGCGCCAGCGGATCGGTAAAGAGGGAATGGGCAGTAGAAACATAGGCTTCCACAGCGTGAGTAAGAGCATCCATACCCGTGTAAGCCGTCAGATCCTTGGGCATGGTTTCGGCCAGGGACGGATCTACGATTGCCAGATCAGGCGTAATATTAAAATCCGCCAGAGGATATTTGATTCCCTTCTCATAATCTGTAATCACTGAAAAAGCCGTCACCTCTGTGGCGGTTCCCGAAGTGGAGGCAATGGCTACGAACCTGGCCTTTTTTCTCAGCTGGGGAAAGCTGAAAGGAACCAGCAAATCCTCAAATGACATTTGGGGATACTCATAGAATACCCACATGGCTTTGGCGGCGTCGATGGGCGAGCCGCCTCCCATGGAAATGATCCAATCGGGCTTGAATTCCTCCATGGCCTTGGCCCCCTTCATCACCGTCTCCACCGATGGATCCGGTTCCACGCCTTCAAATATGCTCGTTTCCAGACCGGCTTCCTTTAAATAGCCGAGGGCTTTATCGACAAATCCCAGGCGCTTCATCGTACCGCCGCCCAGCACCAGCATGGCTTTCTTGCCGCTGATGGTTTTTAATGCTTCCAGAGAATTTTCTCCGTAATAAATATCTCTTGGTAAAGTAAATCTTTTCATAACACCCTTCTCCTTTTGTATAATAACCTTCTTGTTATTAGTATAAAAGGATCGGGCTGAACTATTCGTTTTCCTGCAGCGTACTCATAAAGGCCGGAATCAATTGTTTTTTTCGGGAAACGACGCCTTGCAGCATATAGCTGTCCTGGTCGCCGGTGATGCCAAAGGATTCTTCCACCAGCCTGCGGCTGCCCTCCCCGAAGCAAAGGAGCCGGGTGCTTTCTTTGAGAATGTCGGTCAGCATGTAAAAGACCATGGTCATGCCATTTTTTCCGCACTGGGTTTTCATAAAAGGCGCAAGCCGCTCCCTCAAAAGCTCCAGTTCCTCTTCGTCAAAGGAACTGATCTGCCCCACGCCAAAGCTTTCGTCACCAGCGATGAACTTTTTAAAATCCTGGAAAAAGACTTCTTCCGGCGATTTATCCAAGAGATTGCTTCCCGCATGGAACATTTCTCTGGCAAATGCTTCGATGTGGATATTGGCAATCCTGGCAAGCGATTCCGCAGCCGCCTGATCTGCAGGCGTACAAGTGGGCGAACGGAACATCAGCGTATCAGACAGGATGGAGGCGCACAAAAGACCTGCGATCTGCGGCTGAATATCCAGTCCCTTTTCGCCGTAAATCTGATAAAGAATCGTCGCCGTACACCCTACCGGCTGATTTCTGAAATAAATCGGTTCAATGGTTTCCAGCGATCCCAGCCGGTGATGGTCAATGATTTCCAGAACATGAGCTGCTTCCACATTATCCACGGTCTGGCTCTTTTCATTATGATCCACTAGAATCAGTTGTTTTTTCTGCATGCCCAGAAAATTACGTCTGGAAATGGTCCCCACGTAGGCGCCATTTTTGTCCAGCACGGGAAACGCTCTGTGTCTGGTATTGGCCATAATTTCCTTAATATCGTCCGTATAGTCCTCCGTATGGAACGTTATAAGCTGCCCTTTGTTCATGATGTAGCTGACCGGGATGCTTTGGTCGATCAGTCTGGCTACCGTAAAGGTATCCAGCGGAGTACTGATTATGATGCATCCTGTCTTTTGGGCGATTTTGCGGATGCTGTAACCCACCTTTGCGTTGACGCAGACGATCATACAACCAGCGCCCTGCTCTGCTGCCCGCAGATGGTCTTCATAACGATTGCCCAGCAGGATCAGATCTCCCGGCTCCAAGTACGTTTCCATGGTGTCCGGATGGGCGGCGCCGATGATTACCTTGCCTTTTGAGAAAACTCGGTTTTCATCTCCCACAAGCACAGTACCTTCCACGGTCTGGGCGATGCTGGAAAAGCGGGTCCGGGCTTTGGACAGAAAGCGGCTGTCTCTTCCGTCAATATAGGATTTGGCGATATCGCCCTTTGTGACCAGACCTTCCAGATGTCCGTCATCTCCGGTGACCGGCAGGGTAACAGCTTCCGATTCAGTCATAATGCGCCAGGCATCACGGATGGACGTTTCCCGATCAACCCCCGGCGTTCTGCGAATCTCCATATCTTTTACCTGGGTACCCACATCCGACAGATAGATCGGCGCTTCCATGCCAAACCGCTTCAGCACATACTCGGTTTCTTCATTGATCTGTCCGGCCCGCGCCGCCACATAGGTTTGTTCCTCTGTCCGGTTCTTAATGTCCGCATAGGCAATTGCCGATGAAATGGAATCCGTATCGGGATTTTTATGTCCGACTATATAAATTGGCTGCTTTTTCACGATTTCCCCCTCTTTGTTCCTAGTCCCTTATTCTTGATCTGCAGTTAACCTGCTACCGAGGGTGCTTTCTCTCTTTTGCGATCCCCCGGCGTTCTGCACGAATTTTCTCTTGTCTAGTTTAAATTCCAAAACATACAACCGAACAGCATCGCCTTAGAAATTTGGGTTCGATCATATGCATTTGCCGCTTTTCCATCTTTTAAAAGAATAAAGTCTTGATTTCTTAATTCCGGGCTTATTTCAAGAACATGTTTCACATTGTCTTTCAATTCTTCCAGGCTTTCTGCAAAAATCTGTTTCTTGTCTAGTTTAAATTCTAAAATGTACATCATCATTCTCCTTTCATAAAGAGCCGGCTAAGGCTGCCGCATTCTCGCGAGGCATATATATGGGTATTATACTCTAATTGATTTTAAAAGTATACGATATTCTCCACTGAGTGCGGCGTTGCCGTAAGGCGAAAATTAAGAGTTTGACAGTTTGACCCAACAATTGAGGAAAACAACTCAATTGTTGATCCAAAACACAGGCTTGTGGAAATTACCTTCTATACCAATGCCTTTGTCAGGAATTGCAGTCTGCAGACGCTGGTAAAATCTCAGCAATGAGCTAAAATGAATACATTTTTAAACCAATTATCTTATTCGACAATTTTCGATATCACTCTCGGCAGCGCCGTACCAATCTGGTCAGATGAGCTGGTGATGGAAATGCGGCACGTTTTTTTGGGGGGACAGACCAGACCCCCGAATGCCAGGCATCGGGCCGCTGTTTACTTTGAGTTTTTCCGAAAAAAGGTGTATAATTGCAATGTTTCCTGCGGCCCATTTTTTAAAAGAATACCCCCAGGGAGCAGCATATCAAATCAAGGAGACGTTTCAATGAAATATCTGGCTCAATTTGGAATCATTCTGGCGGTCACGTTCGCAGGGGAACTTTTGAACCGCTTCATCCCAGCACCTATACCCGCCAGCATCTACGGACTGGTCATTCTACTGGTTCTACTGCTGACCGGCATCGTGAAGGTCGGTCACATCAAGGAAACCAGCGACTTTCTCATTGCGGTCATGCCCCTCATGTTCGTTCCGCCCGCTGTAGGACTGATGGAAAGCTGGGGTGTTCTATCGGGAAAACTGCTTCCCATCCTGGCGGTTCTAGTAATCTCTACCATTTTCGTGATGGCCGTTACCGGTCTGGTCATTCAGGCCCTGGCGGGGAAAACAGGAAGGAGCAAAGGATGAACCAATTGTTTCTCAATTCCGCGGTCGCAGGGGTTTTGATTACTATCGCCGCCTACCAACTGGGTGTTTTTTTGAAGAGGAAGCTGAAATGGTCCCTTTTCAATCCGGTGCTGATCGCAGCGGCTGTCATTATACCCTCTTTATTGCTTTTGGATATCGACTATGGCGTTTATGAAGAAGGTGCGAAATATATTTCCTATCTTTTGACGCCGGCGACTATATGTCTGGCAGTGCCGCTTTATGAGCAGATCGAGGTGCTGAAAAAAAACGCGCTGGCCATCCTCGCCGGCATCTTTTCCGGGGTTTTGACCAGCTTGCTCTGCATTTTGGGATTCGCTCTGCTTTTCAAATTCGATCACCAGCTCTATGTTACGCTGCTGCCAAAGTCCATTACCACCGCCATGGGGATCGGCGTTTCCCAGGAGCTGGGCGGTATTGTTACCATTACCGTCATGACCATTATTGTTACCGGGATTATCGGCAATATCCTGGCAGATGCCATTTTTAAAGTATTCCGGATCACCCATCCAGTGGCAAAAGGCGCAGCTATCGGAACCGCGGCCCATGTGATCGGCACTTCGCGGGCTGTGGAATTGGGCCAGGTGGAAGGCGCCATGAGTGGACTGGCTATCGCTGTGGCCGGACTGATGACCGTGGGCGCTGCAGCTCTTTTTTCACTCTTTATCTGAATTTAACGGGGCGATGAAAGTAATTGCTGCCCCTAATTGCCGTTTTATGCTGGCAGTTTATGCGGTCTCATCCTCCGGCATGTCAGCAGTGCAGTGGGCGCACTTCGTTGCGTCGACGGGAATTTCGCTCTTGCAGAACGGGCAAGTCTTGGTCTTAGGAGCAGATTCTTCCTCACCGCCCTTTTTAGCCAGCGGATTGGCCTCCGACAGTTTGTTCATACCTTTAACAAGCAAGAAAATGACAAAGGCCATAATCAGAAAATTGATGACAGCGGTGAGAAAGGTGCCATATCCGATCACCGCAGCGCCCGCTGCCTTTGCCTCCTCGTATGTGGCATAATGGTTTCCATCCATCGCCAAAAACCAATTTTCAAAATGGATGCCGCCTGTAACCAGGGTGACCACCGGCATAATCACATCGCTAACCAGCGAACTGACAATGGACTGGAACGCGCCGCCGATAATGACACCGACCGCCAAATCCATCACATTTCCACGCATTACAAATTCTTTAAATTCACCGATAAAGCCTTTTCCTTTTCTCTTCATTTGTATGTCCTCCTTGTACGATCAAACCAATTATTTAAATCCTATTCTACCACAATTTACAGGATTCTTATGCAGCTAAAGCAGTAAAAATCGCCGCCTCTAGTATCTCTAAAGAAAACTTAAAATTTCTGTTTGCAGTAGTTTCTTTGAAAAAGCTAGTATATAATAAGCGTCGAGGTGAAGCATATGGATTTTGATAAGAAAAAAATTTTATTTGCAGATGATGACCCGGAAATCCGTGAAGTTGTCCGCATTCTGTTGGAAAGCGAAGGCTATGCGGTAGCGGAGGCGACCAATGGTAGCCAAGCAATATCAATGATTGATGACAGCATCGATTTGGTCATCCTCGACGTAATGATGCCCGGATGCTCTGGGGTATCAGCTTGCTCGCAAATCCGTAAAAAATCCACAGTACCGATCCTGTTTCTGACAGCAAAAACTCAAGATTCGGATAAGACAGCGGGCTTTTCTGCCGGCGGAGACGATTATCTCGCAAAGCCTTTTTCCTATTCGGAATTGATCGCACGCGTAAAGGCCCTGCTCCGAAGATATTATATCTATTGCGGAAAAAAAGCTTCTGATGAAGAGGATTATCTGATCGTCAAGGATCTGCGTATCAATACGAAAACCAACGAAGTCCGCAAGAATGGAGAAAAGATTTCCCTGACCGATCTGGAGTATCGCATACTTTATTTACTGGCCAGCAACCGAAAGCGGATTTTTACTATACAAAATATTTATGAACGTGTCTGGCAGGAGCCCTATTTTTATAACTCCAATAATACGGTCATGGTTCATATACGAAATCTTCGAAAAAAGCTGGAAGACGATCCGCAAAATCCAAAGTACATTACCAATGTGTGGGGAAAGGGGTATCGCATTGAGTAAAAAACCATATCGGCGGCGCCTGAGCATTGAGCTGACCATACTGACAGCTGCCAGCGCTGTATTAGCGCTCCTCCTGCTCTTTCTTCTGCATACAGCTGCATGGAAGGTTCTGGATTATGTTCTCGTCAATCCGCAGATGGTTGCCAAACAGGAAAAAAAGTGTGTTTCCAGACTGCAATCCTATATCGATAGCAATGGCCTTACCTTAGAAGACACCGACAAATTGAAAGAATGGGTATCCAGTCAGCGCAGTTTGATTTTGACCATATACCGGGATAACAAGGCTGTCTTCAGCAGCGACGAAAATATCGTCGTTTCACCGTCCGATTTTAATGACTATGCGATGGAAGGCGATATCATCAGCGGGTCCAGAGAATACATGCTGCAATTTAAAGACGGCAAAGCAGAAGCTACTATGACTTATATGTTTGAGAATCGTTATTATATCATTGCCGATGTATGCGCCGGCCTGATTTCCTTTGGAGTGTTCATGGCGATCCTATTTCTCTTTATCCGCCATAAAATGAAATATATTGCTCTGCTGGAAAGCGAATTGAAAATTCTCAAGGGCGGAGATCTGGATTATTTCGTTACCGAACAGGGGACCGATGAACTGGCTTCCTTGGCCCATGAAATTAATGCTATGCGCTGTGCTATTAAGGAACGGCAGGAAGCAGAAGAAACATATCAGCAGTCGAGCCGAGAACTGGTCACTGCCATGTCCCACGACCTGAGAACACCCTTGACAGCACTGATCGGCTATATTGACATTCTTTACATGGGGAAGTACCAAGATCCGAAAAAACAACAGCAATATTTTGAAGCTCTTAGAAAAAAAGCTTATCAGATCAAAGATATGTCCGACAAGCTCTTTGAATACTTCATTGTGTTCGGAAAAGATTCCAATGATTTGGAGATGCAGACAGCCGGAGCTGCGGAGTTCATCGGACAGGTTGTGGAAGAAAGCCTCTTTGATCTTGAAAGCAAGGGCTTTACCATTATCCGCAGCTCCAATGAAATCAACTGCAGTCTTTCCATCGATGTGGATTCCATCCGCAGGGTATTCGGCAACATCTTCTCCAACCTGCTTAAATATGCCGATCCATCCATGCCCATCCGGGTGGAGTACCAACAGCAGTCAGACCGACTGCTGATCCGTTTTGAGAATCGAATCAGCCGTAACCACTCCGATAAGAAAAGCAGCAACATTGGCCTTAAGACCTGTGAAAAAATTATGGACGAACATAAGGGAACCTTTGAGTATGGCCAGCAGGGTGAAACATTCCGCATAGAACTTTCTTTGCCTATCTGGTAAGGAGGGACAGCAGTTCCCGCAAACCCACTGCTTTGTGTAAAAAATGACAAATTTTCATGAAAATTTGCCAGAGTCCAGCTGCTGCTGAAGTTCTTATGCTACAATGGAGCATGTACGGACATTTCATAGACTCGAAACAAAGTAATAAAAGGGTAAGGATACGTATATGGAAATTCCATCAAAATCAACAAGGACTACTTCTATAGAATTCATTCGGTTTATTGCCGCTGTATCTATTATGCTGTATCATTTCAGTTCCATGTATCTGGAGCTGGACAAACATAATTATATACCGCTGGCTTTTGTTTTCGTGGATTTCTTCTTTTTGCTATCCGGTTTTTTCATGATGAAATACCTTATGACAAAAGATGAACCGATGAATTCTTTTGCTTATACCTTGCATAAAGCAAAGTCCTTTTATGGAACTTATACCATTGTATTCAGCTTTCAATTTATTTTTTTCGTGCTTTCAAACCATTTGTCGACCATCACCAAGGTGCTGGAAAGCCTCTTTCATTTTAAGTGGGAATTTTTGCTGCTGCAGGGCGCCGGATTTATCCAGGACCCTCAGTTTGGTGCGGACTACCTGCTGGGACAGGCATGGTATCTGTCGGCAATGCTGTTATCTTTGATTATCGCTTATCCACTGGCACGTTATTTTAAAAAGGCTTTTATATGGGTCATCTGCCCGGTTTCAATTATCGTCATTTATAGCTATATCATCCAGACTCTGGGGACGCTGAATATTGGAAATGAATACTTTGGCTTCATTCTGTCGGCTATTCCCCGGGGATTCGCCGGTACGTGCGCAGGCGCGCTGAGTTATGCGGCCTTTGACAAGCTGAAGGATTCAGGGCTGGTGGAAATCCACAGGGGTTTTGCCCTGACGGCAGAGATCACCTGTTATATCTCCCTGGCAGGATTCTTCGTTTTGCGGGATCATCTTAATAAGCAGGACAGCTTGTTTTTTATCCTTGTTTTTGCGGGAATTATTCTTTTGGCTTTCCTCAATCGGACGCCGGTATCCAGGTTTTTCAATTCTCACGGCACGGGCTCTTTCATCTATCTTGGCAAACTTAGCCTTTACTTGTATCTGACACACTGGACGGTCATCAGCGCGATGAAGCAGTTTCTGCCTGAACTGCCTCTGGCAGCGTCGATCTCGATTTTCCTCGGCGGGTCGCTAATTGTCTCTGTCCTTTTAAAGCTGTTGGAAGAAAAAAGAAGGAGTCCCCTTCCGGTGATCATTCTGTGCCTGGCTGCCATTGGAATTGCTATTGCTGTTGCCTGACCGGGGCATATTGCGAGTCGGCAGAAGCATTTGGAAAAAAAGGGGGGCTGATGCCAAGATCATCCGGCTTCAGACCACATAATTCCAAGAGATCTTCAAGCTTCTCATATGTTACAAGATAAGATTCAAAAGCATTGACCGCTACAAACGGCTTTTCCACGTTAGAATCATTCTGAGAACCGCTTATCCTGGTAAATCCCCACGGCGCATCCTTCCCTAAAGGATAGAAGATCACTCTCGCATAGAGCCCGAGGATGTTTAATGCCCTATACATAAAGCAGTTCCTCCAACATATGAATCTCATCAATGGCTGTGCGGATCAGATCAATCTTTTCAAGCGTTTTCTCATCAAAGATGCTGCCCATAAAGCTCAGATTGTCCGCTGACACGGGCTCCTTATCAGCCGTTAGCAGTTCGTCCGTAGTGATATTTAAATTGACTACATTTTGTTTATTTGTATTTTTTCGTTTACTTTCGGCATGCGTCTATGATGTAGAGACGATGGACGCACACTGTCAATCTATCTGATTGGCAGCATGATTTCAACAAAAAAAGAGCATATCGTATCTAATGAGTAGTGAATGCGATATGGATGCCACTGAAAAAGAGGTCGCTTTCAGCTCTGAGGTTGCAAATCAGCACCACCCGTGTGAACGGGTGGTTTGCACTGTGCCTGAAAGGCACCCCTGCCTGCGAGCATCTCAAGATGCATTGAAAAAGGTCTGCCAACTGCATTATTATCTCAGACTACCCCTCCAAGAGGGGTCC